>CAMNRM010000036.1 GCA_946553025.1 uncultured Clostridium sp. | reverse complement strand
CTTTCATTACTATTTGTGCCGCCAACTGAAAGGCGGCGGAATGGAGATTATTATGCAGCATTCCTATCATTTCCCGGAAGAAGCCCAGATCCCTTCCCCGGCACTGATTTTCTATCAGGACCTATTGTTAAACAACACAAAAACCGCGGTTCAGATTGCCGGTTCCCCGGATCGGCTCTGGCCCCATGTCAAGTCCCATAAGTCGAAAGACTTTACCCAAATGCAGGTGGATCTTGGCATTACCCGCTTCAAATGCGCCACTATCGCCGAAGCGCAGATGGCCGCGGAAACCGGCGCAGAAAAAATCCTGCTGGCCTATCCCTTAGTTGGACCGAATATCGAACGCTTTATCCGGCTTGTGCAGGATTTCCCGGAAAAAGAATTTTATGCCCTGGGCGACGATCCGGAAGTTCTGACTTTGCTGGGCAGTGCTGCCTGTAAACACGGGCTAACCATCCCCTGCCTTATCGATGTCAATACCGGTATGAACCGCACCGGCGTTTCTTTTTCTCATCTCCTAAACGTTTACCGTAAGCTGCATCAGATTCCCGGACTTTTGGCTGCGGGCCTGCACTGCTACGACGGCGACCGCCACGAAAAGGAGGCCAAAGAACGCGAAGAAAAGGTGCTTAAAACCATCGCCAGGGTGAATGCTATCCTGGAAAAATTGAAAGAAGAGGGACTTCCCTGCCCCGTCTTAATTATGGGCGGAAGCCCCAGCTTCCCCTGCTATGCCAAACACAGCCTGCCCGCAGACAGCTATTTTTCACCGGGAACCGTTTTTCTCTATGATGCCGGTTATTCCGCGCAATTTCCTGACCTTCCCTTTACTCCGGGTGCCGCAGTCTTAACCCGGGTGGTCAGCCACCCAAAGGAGGGCTGGTTTACCTTAGATACCGGCTACAAAGCCATTTCCGCGGAACAAAAGATAAGCGGCATCCTGCCCGAACTCCCCCATGCCAGGCCCGAATTTCAGAGCGAGGAGCACTGGACTTTTTCCATGGAGGAGGGATGGGAAATGCAGCGCCCGGCGATTGGCTCTGTTCTCTACCTGATTCCCTGGCATATCTGCCCCACCTGCGCCCTGCACGAATACGCTTATCTTATCTCCGGCGGACGATACACTGCCCAGTGGCGCATTACCGCAAGAAACCGCAGCTCAATCCTAACTTAAATTCCACCCATACTGCCCCGCGCTTCCTTTTGCTGAAAATCAGCCCAGCCGGAGCGCCAGGCCCACTGCGGCCTCCACGGCCTCTTTCTGCGGAGTACGAATCACGGCCTGAGGAAACCGTTCACGCACCAGCGCCGAAAAACATTCCATCATCATTTCCGACTTCAGCAGCGTGCTTCCCCACAGCCCAAGCAGAAAGTTTGGTTCGCTTTCCTCCATGGAAAGACTGCAGACAACGTCCTCAACCAAAGAAAGAAGTTCCTTGGCTGCCTTGCACAGTATCGTTTTTGCATCTCTATCCCCTTCCCGGGCTGCCTGATTCACCAGCTTGCCAAGTCCGGGAAGCTTTTCCGGTGTATTTCCCTTCTCCAGTGCCAGACAAATCAAATCTTCCCGGCTGATCAGTCCAAGTTCCTCCCGGATATGCACCGTCAGCGGCCCTTCCGGCACAGCCCCGTCCAACCACCGCCCATAATGCCGCAGCGCCATCTTGCTTAACCAGACACCCGAACCGCCATCGCCAAATATCGACAAAGGCCATCCCCCCGCCCTCGCCTTCCTTCCCTTTTGGTTCCTTCCATAGGCTATCGACCCTGTCCCGGAAATTAAGAGCACGCCCTCGCCGCCCGTCACTGCTTCATGGGCAAGTTCGGCATCGTTCATCACCTTCACCGGACAGTTGACATCCCTTAACCTGCGGTAACACCCCTCCACAATTTTTAAATCCCGTGCACTGTCAATCCCGGTACTCCCGCAGACAATTCCTGCTATCTCCCTGCGGCCCCCGCCAAACGACATAAGACACTGATCGATTGCCTGTTCGATGCGTTCCTTCATCTCGTTTAACTTCAGGTAATGATGACTGGCTGGCGGCCCGACATACAGTCCCAGCTTCCGCCCGTCCTTATCCGCCGCCATTACCCGATAATTCGTCCCGCCGCTGTCAATTCCAAGTACAATTTCCATTTCCTAATCTCCCTCTTCTCACTTCTCCTTCACACCCAGCCGCTGGTCTATCGCCTTAAAGCATTTCATCCCCATACCTTCGATTCCCTTTTTTCCGGGGATTACCGCGCTGATCATCTGCAAGGGCAAAATCTCCTCAAAGGGTCTGGTAAACCACTGCCCGGAAGAAAGCAGGAAAAGATCCCGTTTATCCTTTTTGCAAATCGATGCATCCGCGCCTGATTCCTTTCCGCAGACAAAAACCATCGGCGAAATTTCCCTGTGGTAGGCAGCCATCTTTTTTATCCTGCTGCCTTCTTCGCTTTCAGCTAAAGGCAGAAAATAAAATCCCCCGACATCCTCCCCAAGCGAGCAGGACGGCCCATGGAGATATTCCTCAAACTCAAAGGCAGAGGCGGGAATCATCAGCGTTTCCATAACCTTTAATGCGCCCTCTGCGGCAATCAGGGCACTTTGTCCCTCCCCGACCAGATAAAGCTTTGACAGCCTGGAAAGCTCATCCTCATTTTCCCCGACCCACGCCCTGGTACGGTGAATATTTTCCGCAAACTGCCCCGCTGCCCTTTCCAGTGCGGATATGCTGTATTCATATCGCTTTTGATGCAGACTCCCTTCAAAAAGTCCGCTTTCCAGCGCCAAAAGATACAGCAGCAATATCGTCATCGTATAGCCCTTGGTTTTTGGCCCGATGGCTTCTTCACCGCAGGGAATCCGCATCTGGTGCTCACATAATACATTTAATTTTGAATCTGCATTTCCTGTCACGGCAATCCGCAGATAACCTTCCATGCGCTCTGCCGCATCCAGCATATTCGCAGACTTCCCGCCCTGGGAAATCAACAGCAGCAGCGGGCGTTTCCCCCACACCCGCGATAAACACGACGGGGCAAGTGCATTGACCGGCCTTTCCCACACCCATTCCAAAAAAGGCGCTGCCGCTCTGGCTGCATTGCCCGATGTGCCGCTGGCGATCAGATAAATACTGTCCGGTTTTTTTCTGGCAAAGATCTGACAAAATTCTTCGGTCAATGCCTTTCTCTCCTCCAACGCCTTCAAAAAAAGTTCCGGCTGTTCGCCGATATAGTCCAACATCGTCATAACCAATCCTCCTTTGTTCACGGATAAATGATACGAGTACGAAAGATGTTCATCTTCCTGCTGTTTTTACTATAGCACAGATAAAAAGAAAAAGCGACCAGTTTTTAAACTTTTTGTTTAAATTTCTATATTTTGTTGAAGTTATTGAAATTTTGTTCTGCCTGTGGTAGACTTGGAAAGGTAGATTCCCTATGCGGGTCTGTACATAAAAAACAGCGTCCATCCGACGCTGACAAAAGAATCCATTAGGAGGAATACCATGAAAAAGTTTATCGAAGAATTTAAAGCCTTCGCCCTTCGCGGCAATGTTATGGATATGGCTGTCGGTGTGATTATCGGCGGTGCCTTTTCCGGGATTGTCACCGCGCTCACCGATAATTTTATCAACCCCGTCTTAGACCTCTGCACCGGTCACGCCACCTACACGCTTCAGGATGTTGCCGGCTTTGCCTCTGCCTTCCTTTCCTCTGTCGTCAATTTCATCATTATGGCCTTTATCCTGTTCTGTCTGATGAAGGTGGTTAATAAAGCCGCAGGAATCGGAAAGAAAAAAGAAGAAGAAACGCCAAAAGCCCCCACGACAAAGGTCTGTCCCTTCTGTAAGAGCGAAATTCCCTTAGAAGCTACCCGCTGTGCGCACTGCACTTCCATGCTTACCGAAGAGGCCGCTGGCGATTTAGCATAATCAGTAAAGAAAAGAAATAAAAGCCATAAACAGAAAGGGGAGTTTCTCATGAATAATACAAAGGAAATCAAAGCTTCCTATCGGGAATACCGTGATATGGTCTATGCCGACTTCCCGCAGGTTAAACAATTTGAAGATAAGAAAAAAAAGCGGCTTACCTTCCTGCTTCTTTACCTTATTCTTATCAATCTGGCCAAAGCGGGCGTGTATTCTTCCATGACCGGCGGCATTTCCGTGATCTTTATCCTGGTTGGCGTACTTGTCGGAATGGGACCGAACATTATCTTCCTGCTTGCCGCCATGACGCCGAAATGGAAGATTTCCTTCGTCCTCTACTTCCCGGCCGTCCAGCTTCTTCTCCAGATTTTTAGGGCATTATCCCGCGGAGGAAGCAGGGAGATTACCATGTTTATCAACGCCTATGTCCATGGATTTACCGAATATCCGTTTATCGTGGGGCTGGACGTCCTCTCCTGGCTTCTTATCCTGCTGATTACCTTGACGGCAGTGTGGCTGACCGCTGTTCCCAAGAGCCGTGAGTTGGCCAACCAGTCGGTCGATCTCTATGCGCAGGTAAGAAGATATGTTCTTTCCCACCCGGTAAAATAAAGCTAATGCTTCACATCATTGCTGCCCGCATATATCCCTTCTAACCTCCCGTGTACTGCCCGTTGCTGTGAACATGTAAACAATAACAGGCAGTACACAAAAGATGATTCGCCGGCATACAATAATCCTGTAAATCTATACTGTACTCATAAAATGATAGAAGCGTCAAAAGGTCTTTTGCTGATTTTCATTTCTCCATCAGCCAATCTAACACATAAATAACCTTAATTCCCTCATAATTGCCCGGTGTAAAACGATCCATGGTAAGGATAATTTTTTCATAATTATCACGGATGCTCTGCAGCGGACGCATTTCCCGCTTAAACGTTTCCTCTGCAAGCATATCTGCGGTTACCTGTATATAGGTTAAAATGCCCTGTTTTTGTACAACAAAATCCACTTCGGCCGTACCATTTTTTCCCACAGACACTTTATATCCCCGGCGTAAAAGTTCAAAAAAAACAATATTTTCCAGCGAAAAACCCAGATCATACTGTTTTCTGGGCAAAATATGGCTTCGCAGCCCCAGATCTACCATGTACATTTTTTTATTCACCTTTAAAATCTGTTTTCCCACAATATCAAACCGTTCAACCGGATAAAAGACAAAGGATTCCGTCAATGCTTCCATGTAATCATTTATCGTATTGGGCGAAACCTTTCGTCCGGAAGAAACCAGATAATTGGTAACGCTTTGAACCGATACCGGATTCCCAATCACACTGGCAAGGTAACGGGCAATGGTTTTGAGCAGTACAATATCCGTAATTTTTCGTTTCCCCGGTTCTTTTTCCTTCCGAAGCTGCCGATCTTCAATATCGCGCACAATCACCGTATGATAGATTCCTTCTAAATACATATCTACCTTTTCCTCGGTACGATTCATTGTAGCTATATAAGGCATACTCCCGGTATTCATATATTCTGCAAATGCCTCTTCGGCGGGTATCTTCCGAAGCTGCGCATATTCCCGAAAAGACAAAGGAAGCATGGAAATCTCCACATAACGCCCGGAAAGAAAGGTCGCCAGATCACCGGAAAGCATATAGGCATTAGAACCCGTAATATAAATATCCGTATTCTCCTTAACCGAAAGACTGTCCACTACCTTTTCAAATGCAGCCACTTTTTGAATTTCATCTAAAAATATATAGGTCATTTCCCCCGGACAAAGCCGTTTTTTCATGTATTGGTACAATTCCTGATAATCCAGGAGATATTCATATTCCAGTTCTTCAAAATTAATAGAAATGATTTGCCTGGCACTTACCCCATGTCGCAGAAGGTATTCCTGGTATTGTTTTAAAAGTGTTGACTTCCCGCAGCGCCGGATTCCCGTCACTACTTTAATCACCTGCTCATCCTTCCACAAAAGAAGCTTCTGTAAATATTCCCTGCGTTCAATCATGCCTTCAGCCATATTTTCACCCCTCTTTTTTCCCAATATAGCATATTTTTCTCAAAAACGCAAATAATATTCCCATTTCGGAAGTTATTTTATCATTAGCGTTAATTTAAGGGCTTACATTCCAGCAAAAAATTTCCTGTTCGACTGGTTCATAACAGCAAACAAAGCAAAAAACCGGCATCCTGTGCACACCCGCAGGTTACCGGTTTTTCTCTTTCTTTTTATTCGATTTGTTACTGTTTACACATTCACAGCAACTTCGATTTCCCTCTATTATCTTTATTTTCCTTTAAATCCGTCACTTCTTAATTCTTCGGAATCAAAACGTCCTTCCCGCCCATATAAGGCCGCAGAACCTCAGGAATCGTCACGCTTCCGTCCTCCTGCAGATGATTTTCCAGGAAGGCAATCAGCATTCTCGGCGGTGCCACTACGGTATTATTCAAGGTGTGGGCAAGATACTTTCCATTTTCCCCGTCTACACGGATCTTTAACCGCCGTGCCTGGGCATCGCCAAGGTTCGAGCAGGAGCCGACCTCAAAATACTTCTTCTGTCTTGGCGACCAGGCTTCCACGTCACAGGATTTTACCTTTAAGTCAGCCAGATCCCCGGAACAGCACTCTAAGGTACGCACCGGAATATCCATCGAGCGGAATAAATCCACGGTATTCTGCCAGAGTTTATCGTACCACATCGGCGATTCTTCGGGCTTGCAAATCACAATCATCTCCTGCTTTTCAAACTGGTGAATCCGGTAAACCCCGCGCTCCTCCATCCCGTGAGCGCCCTTCTCCTTGCGGAAACATGGCGAATAGCTTGTCAGTGTCTTGGGAAGCTGATCCTCCGGGGTAATGGTATCGATAAACTTTCCAATCATGGAATGTTCGCTGGTTCCAATCAGGTATAAGTCCTCTCCCTCAATCTTATACATCATCGCATCCATCTCGGCAAAGGACATTACGCCGGTTACCACGTTGCTGCGGATCATAAACGGCGGCACGCAATAAGTAAAGCCCCGGTCAATCATAAAATCCCTGGCATAGGCAATCACCGCCGAGTGAAGCCGGGCAATATCGCCCATCAGGTAATAAAACCCGTTCCCTGCCACCTTTCCCGCGGCATCCAAATCAATCCCGTCAAACCGCTTCATAATGTCCGTATGATAGGGAATCTCAAAGTCGGGAACCACCGGCTCGCCAAACCGCTCAATCTCCACATTCTCACTGTCATCCTTCCCGATGGGAACACTGGGATCGATAATATTGGGAATGGTCATCATAATCTTTAATATCCTGGCGTCCAGCTCGGTTTCTGCCTCTTCCAGTTCAGCCAGGCGTGCCGCATTCGCACTTACCTGCGCTTTCACCGCCTCGGCCTCTTCCTTCTTTCCCTGGCCCATCAGCTTTCCAATCTCTTTAGAAAGCTTATTCCTGGAAGCACGGATTCCATCGGCTTCCACCTGGGTTTTCCGCTTTTTTTCATCCAGGGCAATAACCTCATCCACCAGAGAAAGCTTCTCCTCCTGAAACTTATTCTTAATGTTTTCCTTTACTTTATCCGGGTTCTCGCGGACAAACTTAATATCTAACATCATTTCCTCCATCCCATACAGAAAGCGCCGTCAAACAGTTTCCCGCCCTGCACCATGTATGTTTTATCATTTATTATGGTTACTACGATACCACATTTTTCAGCGAATGAAAAGCCCCCTGAACAAAAAATAACGGGAATCTCCTGACCGAGTTACTGTTCACACGTTCACAGTAACCTGACCTTCTCTAAAAATTTAACCGATTACATCTGCGAATCAGTTCCGGCAGTACGACTTCAAAACATACCCCGTTGGTCACCGGAATTTCCAGCGCATCGGATTTTTCAATGCACAGCTTCACAAACCATGCCGCCAGCCTTACGCCATACGGCAAATCCCAGCCCTGCACCGCCGCCCCGGCCACAATCGAAGAAAATACATCTCCGGTTCCCGGACGCTCCCTGCCCACCTTCCGGCTCCGCTGAAAATCAATCGTCCCGTCCGGTTTTAAAATCACATTCGTCAGGCTCCCCCGGCTGCCTCTCTCTTCTGCCCCCTGCTCTTTGCCGCTCCTGTTTTCTTCTCCCTCGATCCATCCCTCGGTCTTGGGGCGGCTCCCCACACCGGTAATCACCACATAGCCGGGACCCATCGCCTGGATTTCCCGGGCCATTTCCTCCAGTTCTCTGCGGCTCCATCCCCAGGACTTATATTCTCTTCCTGTCAATATACAGCTTTCGGTCACATTCGGCGTCACCACATCCGCCAGGCTGACAAGTCTTCCCATCTCCCGGCACATCTGCGGCGTATAGGTCGCATAAGCCTTTCCGTGATCGCCCATAATCGGGTCCACAATCACCTGTGTATCCGGCGTCTTAAAGTCGGCAATGGCATTCATAACAATCTGAATCTGCCGCTCCGAGCCCAGAAATCCCGTCGCAATCCCGTCAAAACGAAGATTTAACTCCTTCCATTTCTCCAGATAGGCTTCCATCTTATCGGTGTAGTCGTCAAAAAACCATACCGGAAAGCCCGTATGATTCGAGAGGATGGAGGTCGGCACGGGGCAGCACTGAATCCCCATGGCAGACAAAATGGGTATAGCCACTGTCAGCGAACAGCGGCCATACCCGGATATATCATTAATCATTGCTATCTTTCTCTGATGCATACTTCCCATAATCATTCCTTTAATTTCATTCTAAGCTTAAGGTCAAAATATTGCTGTTCATCGGGTCTTTGGGCACAGCAGCGGACAAACATCCATGAACGTCACCTGCCCCGGTTATGCCTTTGCGCCTTTATGCACCGGACGGAGAAAAACATTCATCAGCCCAGCTTTTTTCAGTGCCGGGCGAAGTGCCATATATACGGCTACGGAGGCAACCAGCGAAGTTACCGCGTTAATCGATGTTGCCGTAATATTCCAGGCCAGTGTTAAATCAGCCGCAGGTTTTCCTAAAATCAAAAGCTTATAGTAATAACCAACCAGCGGATCAAAGATAACATTAAACAGCAGCCCTCCTGCCGCGGCTAAAACCGTCCACTTCAGGACATGGGCTTCATCCTTGCTCTCATTAATCTTCCCTATCTTATGGGCAATTATACCGGTAATCAGTCCGATGCACATCTTTAACAGCAAGGTTTTCGGCACATAGGTCACATATACCGGGTCAAATAAATCGCCAATCGCCATGCCGACTGCACCGCCCAGTCCGCCGTAAGTACCGCCTAAAAGCAGGGCACCCAAAACACACACGGCATTGCCCAGGTGAATGGATGTGGCATCGCCGCCGGGAAGCTGTATCTTAATCTGCAGGTAAGTAAACACCACATAGGAAAGGGCGGCCATCACGCCCGTAAGTGCAATTTTATAAATCTGTTCATTCTTCCGTTCCATGTTTTTTACTCCTTTTTTCCTTTATTTTGTGGGGAAATGATAATTCTTTCTCTATACGGTTTTACAGGGGCACGGTTCATATGCATTCCCTGTAACCTTATGTCCCACATCATAGCACAGAAATGGAATGTAAAAAACATCCAGTTTTATCTTTTTTAACCAGTCCAGTTTGGCGTGCCGGAAGGTTTATTTTTCAAACATCTTTAGATTCAACGCAGATGGCAATCCCTTCCCGAAAGCGGATCGTTCCTTCCTCTTCGTTTAACTCATTGCTGATGCACCTGCTGCTTCCCACATCCAGATCATAATCCGTTAAAGGATAAGAAAATCCCTCCAGGCAAATCCCCTCAATCTTTCCCATCAGCGGCAGAAACGAGATATACTTCCCCCACTGCTCTTTTTTCGAGAAATGATGCTCTTCCTCAATCAGATAGATTTTATTCTGCCGGTCCACAATACAGGCATCCATCCCCCGCTGCAGGCAGGCATAGAGCAAAAAGACATTGGCAAGCATATGGTCAAAGCGTCCTCCGGTAGCCCCTAAAATCACGACCCGGGTACATCCAGAAGCGGCGGCTTTTCGCAAGGCCAGTTCCGTATCGGTTTCATTTTTTTCCGGATCGTGCACATCCCAGATAATATAGGGGATTTTTTTAAATTCTTCAAGGATCGCCGGGTCCGCCGAGTCAAAATCCCCGACAACCATATCCGGAACCAGGCCAAGTTCCTTCACCGCTTTAAGCCCGGAGTCCACGGCAATCAGCTTATCAAAAGCATGTTTTCTGCAATAGTCCCTGGCAAAGGTTATATCCAGCCTTCCGCCGGTAATTAAAAGACAGGTTTTCATCTAAGAATCTCCATAAATGCCCTGGTATTTTCCAGAACGTCGCCCTGAAATACCGAAGACCCCGCCACGATAACATTTGCCCCGGCGTCCAGAATCTGACGGATATTTTCTAAGGTAACACCGCCGTCAATCTCGATATCCTTATCCAGCCCGCGCTCGTTAAGGACTTTCCGCAGGCTCCTGATTTTTTCCAGCACATAGGGAATCAGATTCTGTCCGCCGAAACCTGGATTTACGGACATCATCAAAAACATATCCGGCAGTTCCAGGATGTTTTCCAGCACGGAGATGGGCGTTGCCGGATTTAAGGCTACCCCGGCCTTTAGCCCGGCTTCTTTAATCTGGTGGATGGTTCGATCCAGATGGATGCAGGCTTCCTGGTGGACACAGATTAAATCGGCTCCGGCCTTTTTCATCGCCTCCACATAGCGCCCCGGCTCCTGCACCATCATATGAACGTCGAAGCACTGATTGGAACACCCGCGCAGCGCCGCAATCACCGGCATACCAAAGGAAATGCTGGGGACAAAGGCCCCGTCCATAACATCCAGGTGCAGATACGCTGCCCCTCCTTCTATTGTTTTCTGAATCTGCTCGTTTAACCTTGAAAAATCCGCTCCCAAAACGGAGGGTGCTAAAATGTTCTTCATGAATATCTCCTCTTATCTTTTAATTCCTGGTAAATTAAACAATAGTTTTCATAGCGGCTTTTGCTCACCTTTTCCGACTCCACCGCTTCCTTCACCCCGCAGACCCGCTCTCCGATATGGACGCAGCCTAAAAAGCGGCAGTCATCCGTAAATGCCGAAAATTCCGGAAAATACGTCTGCAATTCCTCCGGCTCCATCGCGTCCACAAACAGAGAACTAAAGCCCGGCGTATCCAAAAGATAGGTATCCTCCTCCACGTAAATCAACTGGGAATGGCGGGTGGTATGCTTTCCCCGCTTGATTTTTTCGCTGATTTTTCCGGTTTCCATCCCTGCCTCCGGCTGAAGCCGGTTGGTTAATGAGGACTTTCCCACACCGGACGGCCCTGCAAGAACGGTTGTCTTTCCCCGCAAAGCCTTAGCGATCCACTCTGTGCCGATTTCTTCCTTTACGCTTAAAAGATGGACGGTATATCCGGCATCCTTATAAATTTTCTGGTACTCTTCACTCTTTTTTTCCGTGCACAGATCCAGCTTGTTAAAGCAGATCTGCACCGGCACCCCGGCCTTTTCCATCATCACCAGAAAGCGATCTAAAAGGTGAAGGTTCGGCTCGGGATCGACCAGGGCAAAGAGCACCACCGCCTGATCGATATTGGCCACCGCAGGGCGGATCAGGCTGTTCTTCCGGGGAAGGATCTCCTCGATATTCCCCTCCTTATCCACCGGGTCCAGAACGGAAAATTCCACGTTATCGCCAACTAAAGGCTTAATCTTACGGTTGCGGAATATCCCCTTGGCCTTACACTGGTACACGGTTTCTTTTCCGTCATGGACATAGTAAAAACCTGCAATTCCTTTAATAATTTTTCCTGTCATTCTCTCCTCAAATCTTCAGCAAGTGCGCAGACCTGCGTGAACAGTACCTCCCCGCGCCGCCCTACTCTTCTGTCTTAAAAAAGGATACCGGATAGGATACCAAAACCTTATCCCGATCCACATCCACTAATTCTACAAAGCCCGTTTCCACGCCGTCCGCCCCTTCTATCCGCGGGAAGGAAATGGGAATCAGCGTATCTCCCAGCACCGTCCGCGGTTCCATCAGATTGCGGCTAACCTCCCGTCCGTTCACTTCCTGGCGAAGCCGGATAGCTATGGTGATGCTGGTCGTGCTGTAGCCCGGCCCCAAGTCCACGTTCAGATTATACTGTTTGTCGATGGAAGCAATATAACGGGTCGCACCGATGGTTACTTCCTCCGTATTTTCCGGTTTTTCCGGATTCTCGGGCCCAAGGCTGACCACATAGGAAATCTTGGTGTGGGGAATTGCCATAGTCCCTGCCTGTACACTCTGGTTAAAAACGGCCCCCGGCTCTACGGTATCGTGATAGGCTTCTCCTGCCGGTTCCGGCAAAAATCCGGCGGCAATCAGTTCTTTCTGTGCATCCTCCTGGGCTTTTCCCTCGATATTCGGCACCGGAAGCATCGCCGGACCCAGGCTGACAGTAAGGGTAACGGTTTCCCCGTCCCGAAGCACCAGAGGATCATAGCGGATAACATAGCCTAAGGGAACCAGATCGTTTGTTTCCTCCTGGACGGCAACCACCAGGTTTTTCCCCGCGAGCAAAAGCTGCGCCGCCTGAAGCTCCATGCCTTCCAGCCCCAGAACCGTCAGGTCAATCGCCCCGGTTCCCTTGCTCATCTTCACGCTTACGACGACATTCTTTTCAAGAACCGTCCCTTCCGGATATTCCTGGGCCATAATGCAGCCCACATCGTAGGTATCCGAGTTTTCTATGCTGGTCACGGTCATCCGCAGCTCCAGCGCCTCTAACACCCTCTGCGCTTCCTCCCTGGTAAGCCCGCGCACATCCGGCATATAGACCTGCCCCTCCGCAATCGCCGCGGTGGTCACTTCCGGAACATAAGTTTCCTCGGTAGGCGCAGTCGGCTCTTTCTGACTGCCCCCGGACTTTAACAGTCTTCCAAGGCGAAGGAAGACAAATAAAAGCACGATAATAATGAGTATCGCCGCAATCACGCCGGCCGCAGCAAAAATCCGCTCAATCTGACGTCCGAATTCCTCGGTGCCGCCGTCCTTTGGCCTCCTTCTTTCCGGAAATTCTTTCTTTGGCCTTTCTTTTTCATTCTCCGGAATTTCTACAATCTTTTCCGGTTTTTTCCGTTCATCCGGCTCGACAACGCTTTCATTGGGATTGATCAGCGCCCTCCGCAGATCGGCAATCACTGCCTCAGCCGTATCGTAGCGATCTTCAGGCTTCTTTTCGGTGCATTTTAAAATAATCTGCTCCAGGCTTTCCGGAATATCCGGGTTGCATTCCTTTGGAGGGATCATGGGATTTTCCAGATGCGCAATCGCCACAGCCACCGTATTTTCCCCGTCAAAGGGAAGGCGTCCGGTCACCATCTCAAACATAGTAATTCCCAGAGAGTAAATATCGCTGCGGGCATCCACAAAATCGCCCCTGGCCTGTTCCGGTGAAACATAGTGCACGGAACCAATGGCATGGTCGCCGTGGGTGTTGGAAGAAACCGCCCGGGCTATGCCAAAGTCGGCAACCTTCACCTTTCCGTCCATAGAAATAATAATATTCTGCGGCTTGATATCCTGGTGGATAATCTTCTGCTGGTGGGCGGCAGACATTCCCTGCGCCATCTGAATCGCTATGCCGATAGCTTCCTTGCTCTCCAAATGCCCTTTTTTGTCAATATAGCTTTTTAAGGTAATTCCCTCAATCAGTTCCATAATAATGTAGTGGCTGTCGCCTTCATCCACAACATCAAAGACATTGACAATGTTCGGGTGCGAAAGCCCTGCGGCTGCCTGCGCTTCCATCTTAAAGCGGTTGACAAAGTTTTCGTCCCGGCTGAATTCATTCTTTAACATCTTTACGGCAACCAGGCGGTTTAAGGTATGGCATCTGGCCTTATAGACATCAGCCATCCCCCCGGACCCAATCTGCTCGATAATTTCATAGCGTTCCTGAAGGTAGGTTCCCGGTTTCAGCATGAACTCACCCCGCTTCCACTGGGTCTTACCAGAACAACGGAAATATTATCCCTTCCCCCGTTGGCATTGGCCCGATCCACAAGGATCTGGGCAGCGGACTCTAAGGAGGGGGCATTTTTAACAATTTTTTCCAGACGTTCGTTTTCAATCATATTGGACAGGCCATCCGAGCATAAAAGAATGGTTTGCCCTGTCTTTACTTCGGTTTCAAAAAAATCTATCGCTACCCGGGGCGATGTTCCCACTGCCCTGGTGATAATGTTCTTATTTCTCCAGTACTCCAGGCTTCCCCGCACCATCCTTCCCGAAGCAATCATCTCCTCCACGTAGGAATGATCGCGGGTAATCTGCCGGATTCCTCCGCCAATCAGATAAAGACGGCTGTCCCCGACATTCGCCGCATAAAGCGTATTTTCTTCATAAAAAGCGGCAACCAGCGTGGTTCCCATGCCGCTTAGATAAATTTCTTCTGTTGATTTCTTATAAAGTAACTGATTCGCTGCCTGTATTCCTTCTTTTAATGCCTTAACTGGCGGTACACCGGTTTTTTGTTTTTTCATCGTCTTCACCAGTTCTTCCACCAGAAAACGTGAGGCAAAATCTCCGGCATTATGGCCGCCCATCCCGTCTGCCACAAGAAAAAGATTAGGCAGAGGCCCTACCGGCTTTGTCGAAACGAAAATATAGTCCTGATTAATATCCCGCACCATGCCGGTATCGGTTTTTCCAATTGCCTGCACCGAACCACTCCTTTCCCAACCATGGTTTTCCTTCTTCTCCAAAGGCCGCTTTTTTCCTTTTTCGGCCCACCATTTAACGATCTTCATGGCCATCGCCCCGGCTCCCGTCCAAAAAGCGCTTTCTCAACTGCCCGCAGGCTCCGTCGATATCTCTTCCCATCTCTCTTCTAATAGTAACATGGATTCCGTTTTTTTCCAATACATTTTTAAACTCTTCCACCGCTTTCCGATCGGACTGCACAAAATTTCTTTCCTTTATCGGATTCACCGGGATTAAATTCACATGCCCCTGACAGCCCTTTAACAGCGCGGCAAGTTCGGCGGCCTCCTTCCGGTTGTCGTTCACCCCTTTGACCAAGCTGTATTCAAAAGTCACTCTCCGCCCGGTTATCTGAAAATACTCCCTGCAGGCCGCTAAAACCTCCTTTAAGGGGTATTTTTGGGCAATGGGCATCAGTTCCCTGCGCACGGCGTCATTAGGCGCATGAAGGGAGAGGGCAAGGGTAACGGCAAGGTTTTCCCCGGCAAGCTTTTGTATTCCCGGGACGATGCCGCAGGTGGAAAGCGTGATATTTCTCTGGCTGATGTTTTGCCCTCCCGGCGCAGAAAGAAGACGGATAAAGCGGACGACATAATCATAATTATCCATCGGCTCCCCGGAACCCATAATAACGACATTCGATACCCGCTCTGCGGTGTCTTTTTGTATCTCATAAATCTGGGAAAGCATCTCCGAAGGGCGAAGATTCCTCTCTAAGCCGTCAATCGTGGAGGCACAGAACCGGCAGCCCATACGGCAGCCCACCTGCGAGGAAATACAGACCGAGTTTCCGTGATGGTACTTCATCCACACACTCTCAATCACCATGCCGTCCGCAAGGGCGAATAAATACTTTCTCGTCCCGTCGATTTTCGACTCCTGCACCTGCACTTTTTTTGCACCGAATAAAATATAGCGCCCGGCCAGATCTTTTCGCAGGGTTTTGGGAAGATTTTTCATCTCGTCAAAGTCCTGCACCGTCTTTTCATGAAGCCAGGAATAAATCTGTTTCGCCCGAAACGAGGGCTGACCCAAAGCTTCCATTTCTTTTGTTAATTCTTCCATCGTCATGGATTTTAAATCCTGTCTGTCCACGAATTTCTATTTTCCTCCCTGATGTTCTGCAGATTATGTTCCTGTTCACACGTTCACGGCAGCTTATTGATTATTCATCCTTTTCTTTTGCTTTTCGCTTAAATACAGCCACAAAAAATCCGTCACACCCGTGTTTTCCCGGCAGAAACTGTACCCAGCCTTCCTTCATCGACGGCTCTCTAAGTTCCGGCACAAAACGGTCGGTGATATCCACGGCGGTAAAGGGATAGTTGGCTAAAAACCACCGGACATTCTCCTGATTTTCCCCCTGGTGGATGGTGCAGGTGCTGTAAATAAGGGTTCCCCCCGGCCTGACATACTGCCAGACAACAGACAGGATTTCCCTCTGCAAAACTGCCAGTTCTTTTAAGGCTTCCTCACTTATCTTCAGCTTGATATCCGGTTTTTTTCCGATAATCCCAAGCCCCGAACAGGGCAGATCCGCCAGGACAATATCGGCTTTTTCCACAGATTCCGGCGTTAAAACCCTTGCGTCCTGACACACGGCACGGATGTTTTTTAAACCGGTGCGGCGGATATTTTCTTCGATTCGCTCAATCTTTTGCGGCGTCAGATCCCTCGCCTCCACCATGCCCGTTCCGGAGAGCATATCCGCCATATGAAGGCTTTTTCCGCCGGGAGCCGCGCACACATCCAGGATATAATCGCCGTTTTGCGGGTCTGTGGCCTCCCCTGCCAGCACGGAGCTTACATCCTGCACCTGAAGCCAGCCACGGGAAAACGCCTCTAAGCTTTCCAGATAATCATAGTGGGAAAGCTGCAAAACCTTGGGCGAATAAGGAGATTTTTCCCAGGAAACATTCTGCCGGCGAAGGCTTTTTTCAATCTCCTCCATCGAAGCTATGGACTGGTTGCAGCGCACACTGACCTGATTTTCCTTAAAAAACGTCAGGATGGTTTTTTTTGTTTCCTCCCAGCCCAGTTCCTTAATCCACAGACAAAGAAGCCACTGGGGAAGGGCGGACACCAGAGAAACCTCCGAAAGAAAGGCAGAAAAAACAGACGGATTCTTCCTGTCCGGCAAATCCATCTTCTGTAAATTTTGCGGGTCAAGTTCATCAAGAAGCTGCTCCTTTTCCCGGGAAACCGAGCGCAGAACCCCATTGACAAACCCTTTTAAACCGACAAACTTCCTCTTTACGGCAAGCTTTACCGCCTCATTGCACACGGCAGAATCCGGCACCCGATCCATGAAAAGTATCTGGTAGACGGACATCCGCAAAACCGTGCGGATAAAGGGCTTCATCTTTTCCACCTTTGTCTTTGCATAGCGGTTGAGAATCGCGTCGATGGAAAGCAGGTGCTCTAAGGTTCCGTCGGTCGTCCGCGTGATAAAGGCTCTTTCCGTTTTATCCAGAAACTGGTATTTATCCAGGGCCTGGCGAAGGATAACGTGGCTGTAAGCGCCCTTTTCCAAAATCTCGGTCAGAATATCGGCAATCAGTTCCCGGCTGTTTATGCTATTGGTCATGATCTTTACGTCCTCCAAAAAGTATCAGCAGGCGGAAAAGCTGAAGAACGGAAGCGGTTGCCGCCGCCACATAGGTCAGGGCTGCTGCCTGTAAAACCTGCCTGGCCTGCCGGGTTTCTTCCTCCATCAGCATTCCGCTGTCGGTTAAAATGCGCAAAGCCCTGGCGGAAGCATTAAACTCTACCGGAAGGGTAATGATCTGAAAGAGCACTGCCAGTCCAAACATAAAAATCCCGATTTTTAAAAGCGGCGCAAATCCGCCCAGAAAAACCCCGATAAGGATTAACGGCAGGGAGAGCCGGCTTCCGAAATTCGCCAAGGGAACCAGTGCCGCCCGTATCCGCAGAGGTTCATAGCCTTTGGCATCCTGGATCACATGGCCGCACTCATGCGCCGCCACACCGATAGCGGAAATCGAAGATGAACCATACACCGATTCGGACAGGTTCACCGTCCTCGACCGCGGATCATAGTGATCGGTTAAATTTCCCGGAACCTGGCGCACGGACACCCCGTAAATTCCGTTAAGACTTAAAATCCTCCTGGCCACATCGGCCCCGGTCATCCCGCAGCGTGCAAAGCTCGCCGCATACCGGTTAAAAATCCCGTTCACCCTGGCCGATGCCGCCATGGAAAGCACTGCACCGATAATCACCAAAAGATACGTCCAGTCAAAGCTGAAATAACCGTACCTGTATCCTCCGTATTGCATTGCCCGATTCTCCTTTCAAGATTAATGCCGTTAAACGCAGTTTGGAATATATTTAAACATTTACTTTTCAGAAGAAACAAAGGATAGTACCGTTCCTTCTTCTACCGGATAACCGCAAAGGAATGCCCCGGCATCCATCCGTTTCTTTCCTTCTAACTGCAAAGAGGTTATGGCAAGCGTCCCCTTTCCGGTTTTAACGAACAAATCATCCTTTTTGGCCCTGACCACCTGCCCGGGCTTTCCTTCATACTCTTCTTCCAACACCCTTGCCTGCCAGATCTTTAAGGTTTTGCCGTCCAGGCCGGTGTAGGCGCTGGGCCACGGATTTAAGCCACGGATCAGCCGCTCCAGTTCGACAGCCGTTTTCTCCCAGTCCATCTTTCCCAAAGCCTTGGTCAGCATCCTGGCATAGCAGGTGTTTTCCTCGGTCTGCGGTTCGGGGGTAAGCAGACCCTTTTCCAGTTTTTCAAGGGTAGAAAGAATCAGTTTTCCCCCGGCGGCGCTGAGTTTATCGTGAAGGCTTCCCCCGGTTTCATCCGGATCGATGGGAACAACACATTTTTCCAGCATATCCCCGGTGTCCAGCCCTGCGTTCATCTGCATCGTCGTAATTCCCGTTTCTTTTTCTCCGTCGATAATCACCCACTGAATAGGTGCCGCACCGCGGTATTTCGGCAGAAGCGAGGCGTGAATATTGATGCAGCCGTAAGCAGGGATGTCCAAAAGCCTCTGCGGAAGGATCTGTCCAAAAGCAGCGACAACGATAACCTCCGGATTTAAGTCTTTAAGCTGCTGTAAAAACCCTTCTTCTCTTACCTTCACCGGCTGGTACACGGGAATGTTCATCTCCAGCGCCGCTTCTTTTACCGGCGTCATCTGCACGGCTTT
Source organism: uncultured Clostridium sp. (assembly GCA_946553025.1). GTDB lineage: Bacteria > Bacillota > Clostridia > Lachnospirales > Lachnospiraceae > Caccovicinus. Next base: position 32,783 of record CAMNRM010000036.1, on the reverse strand, counting down.
TCCGCGGCCCTTAGGCTTATCCGGCTGGGTAACTACGGCGGTTACCTTATGTCCCCCCTCCGCCAGCGCCCGTAATGCCGGCACGGAAAAATCCGGCGTACCCATAAAAATAATGTTCATGCTTATTTACCCTTCCTCTTCTTCCTCGGCTACGTCTTCCACATCTCTTAACTCGCCTTCCACCAAATCCACATACAGGCCGCCGCGGAGGTGATCGCACTCATGGCAGATGGCCCGCGCTAAAAGATCGTCGGCTTCCAGTTCAAATGCCTCCATATTTTCGTCAAATGCCCGTACCTTGATATGCGCAGGACGTGTCACCTTCCCGGTCTTTCCCGGCACGCTAAGACAGCCTTCATATTCCGTTAAACTGCCTTCGGTTTCTAAAATTTCCGGGTTAATCAGCACATACTGATTCCCGTCATCCACATCGACCACCACAACCTGCTTTAATATGCCCACCTGCGGCCCGGCAAGTCCCACGCCGTTTGCCTCGTACATCGTTTCAAACATATCGTCAATCAGCTGCTGTATCCGCGGAGTAACGGCTGTGATTGGCTTACAGTTCTTTCTTAACAGGTCATCGCCCAAAACTCTTATCTGTCTAACTGCCATAATCCTTGCTATTTCCTTTCCTTATGCATCTGTAGTCGTCGTTCACCGAACCGGCAGTGATATGTTCTGCTCTGCAGTCATCTGTGCCCATACATCCTGCCAGTCTTTGTCTGCGCTTTTTTGGCATACCTTTACCGACATGCCCTAGCAAAAATCAAACTGCACATTCACCTTCCCCACCTCGTCCATCTGCTGAAGCAGTTCCTCGGTCCGGTTTCTGATTTGTATTAGTATAGCATAATTTTCGCTCTTCATATAGATGATTTTTCTAAATATATCATTCAATTTATACACGGGGGCATTTACCGGCCCGATAACCTGAAGCTGGCCGTTTTCCCCTGCGTTCTTCTCCCAGGATAAAATCAGGCGGGAAGCCCTGCCCATCGCGGTTTCGGCAAGGATTTCATCCTCTGCCCCGACCATCAGCGTCATCATCACGCAGACCGGAGGATAGTGCAGAAGCTTACGGTACTCCAGTTCCCTTTTGCAGAAGCCCTCATAGTCCTGGGCCGCTGCCGCCTCGATGCAGTAATGTTTGGGGCTGTAGGTCTGAATAACCACATCGCCCTGGCGTTCGTCCCGCCCCGCCCGTCCCGCCGCCTGGGTCAGAAGCTGAAACGTCCTCTCGCTGCACTGATAATCCGAGGCATAGAGGGATAAATCCGCCGCCAGGATACCGACCAGGGTCACTGCCGGAAAATCATGCCCTTTGACAATCATCTGCGTTCCGATTAAGATATCGGCCTCCCCGGCACCAAACGCAGCGATAATCTCCTCATGCCCGCCCTTTTTCGACGTTGTATCCAAATCCATGCGCAGCACCCTGGCCTGGGGAAAGACCTCGCGCACCATGGCTTCTACCTTCTGCGTCCCCGTTCCAAACGGGGCAAGATAGGGAGAGCCGCAGGAAGGACAGATTTTGGGGCGCGGGATATGATAGCCGCAGTAATGACAGATGAGCTGGTTTTCCTGCCCCTGTTCCCGGTGAAGGGTCAGGGTTACGTCACAGTGCGGGCATTTGATGGCCTCCCCGCAGTTGCGGCAGGATAAGAAACGGGAATAACCCCTGCGGTTTAAAAAAAGCATGACCTGTTCCTTCTTCTTCAGCCGATCTTCGATAAGCGCCGCCAGGCTCCGGGAAAAAATCGATCGGTTTCCCTCCTGCAACTCCCGGCGCATGTCCACCACCTGAATCTGCGGCAGCACGCTGTTTGCCTTGGCCCTGCGGTTAATCTTAAAATAACCGTAAATCCCATGCATGGCTTTGACATAGGATTCCAAGGAAGGGGTAGCCGATCCCAAAACCACACTTGCCCCGCTTAAGGAGGCACGGTAAAGCGCTGTTTCTCTGGCATGGTAGCGGGGCGTGATCTCGCTCTTGTACGCCCCCTCGTGCTCCTCATCCATAATAATCAGACCAAGACGGCGAAACGGAGTAAAAAGCGCGGATCGCGGGCCAATCATAATAGGAATTTCCCCGTTTCTGGCCCGTTCAAACTGCTCATACCTCTCCCCGGCAGACAATCGGGAGTTAATAAAGGAAACCTGGCTGCCAAACCTGCGGCAGAAGCGCATAACGGTCTGGTAGGTCAGGGCAATTTCCGGAATCAGCAGGATGACCTGTTTTCCCAGACTGCGGACATAGTCAATTAACTCCATATAAATCTCGGTTTTCCCGCTTCCGGTAATCCCATGGAGAAGGTAGGTTTTTCGGATACCCTCGTCATAATCTTTTTTTATCTGCGAAACCACCTGCTGCTGCTCTGCATTCAGGGTAAGCCCCTCTTCCTCCCATCCGCCCTCCTTGCTCTGCACATAGCTTTCTGCCGGATTGCGTACAAGGGGACGGGAATCCACCATAAGAATTCCTTTTTCTTCCAATGGCTTGATCGTCGCCCGGGTAATATTCATCTGGTTCGCCAGAAGTTCCATGGGAATCCCGTTCGTCGCCAAAAATGCCCGCAGAAGCCTCTCTCTGGCCCTGTACTTCTTTCGGGCAGCTTCCTTAATCAGCCGGTTTAATTCCTCCCGATCCACAAGGCAGAAAATCCACTGCTTCTTCTGCGGCCTTACCTCCTGTTTTACCGGAAGAACCGTTTTTAACGCCTGGTTCATCGTCGAACCATAGCGCTCCTTCATCCACCATGCAACCTGAATAAGCTGGGACTCCGCGGAAACACTTCCCTCCAAAATCCCAGCAATCTCCTTAATCTTTTCTCTGTCAATCTCCGCCCGGTCGGAAACCTCCACCACAAATCCCCGGCGGATATGGTTTCCCCGGCCAAAAGGAACTTCTACCTGGCAGCCCACGGTCAATGTTTCCTGAAGCCTCTGGGGAATCCGGTACTGAAAAGGCCGATCCACTTTTTCATGCGTAATATCGATAATCACCTGGGCAAACTCCGCCATCTTTTCCTCCATACGGTGCACTAATCCTGACTGCAGCTTTCCGGAAATATTTCCCGCACTACTGCACTCAGTCCCATACTGTTCGAGCCTTTAAACAACACGGCGTCCCCCGGCTTTACGTTCTCACGCAGCCATAAAACCAGTTCTTCCCTGTCCAAAACATAAATAAAATCCGTTTTTTTCGATAAATTCTGACATTCCTTCTGCGCCTGCCTTCCGATTTCCCCGGCCAGTTCCCCAAAAAGAACAACGCGGTCCACCGGATGCTCTGCCAGAAAGCTTCCCACTTCCCGGTGATATCTGACTTCCTCCGGCCCAAGTTCTTTCATATCGGCAAGGACAGCCACCCGCGCCCCCTTAACCGGCACGTCACAGAGCACGCCAATCCCTGCTTTCATGGATACCGGGCTGGCATTATAGGAATCGTCAATAACCTGGATTTCTCTCTCCTTAAATATTCTCTGTCTGCCCTTTGCCCCGTAAAATCCGGCCAGCGCTGCCGCCGCCTCTTCCATGGGAATACCGTTTTCCCGTGCCACAGAAAGGGCTGCCATGGCATTGCTTATCATATGGTTTCCAAAGACCGAAAGCTTAACCTTTGCCTTGGCATTCCTCTTCTTATCCCAGGCCGTAAACACAGGATAGCCCTCTTCTTTTCCTATATCCACCGCCTGATAGTCGCAGTTATCCCCCATTCCGTAGGAGATCTTCTGACATCCCTCTTTTGCCTTAACCCCCCGCAGAAAAGCATCATCTCCGTTGACAAAAAGAATTCCGCCCTCCTTCATCCCTTCCTGAATTTGAAGCTTTTCCTTACAGATATTTTCCTGCGAGCCAAGCTGCCCGATATGGGCCACGCCGATATTGGTCATCACGGCCTGGTTCACCCGGGCAATGCGGGCAATACGGCACATCTCCCCCGGCTCGCTCATCCCCAGTTCGATAACGCCGATTTCGTCCTCCGAACCAATCTCGGAGAGCGTAACCGGCACCCCTACCTGGCTGTTATAATTACCGGGCGTCTTATACACCCGGTAACGGGCCGAAAGCGCCGCCGCAACCATCTCCCTGGTTGTCGTCTTTCCCACACTTCCGGTAATGCCCACCAGGGGAAGGGGATTTCTTTCCCGGAAAAAGCTTCCTATCCTCTGCAATGCCTCTTTTGTATCGTCCACGGCAATCCAGGCTTTTTCTCCCTGGGCAGCACGGTGTTCACTGGTCAGCACCGCCCCCGCCCCGGCCAAAAGCACCTGCGGGATAAAATCATGTCCATCCTTCCTTGCCCCGACAAGAGGGACGAATAAGTCCCCCTCGCCGACCTGCCGCGAATCCAGCCGTATATGCAAAAGTCTGTCTTTGGGGTTTCCGCACAGCAAATGCCCCCCGCAGGCTTTCGTGATATCCCCTACCGTAATCCTTTCCATTCCCATCACTTCCTGTCAAACATTCTTCTGCCCGATTGCAGGCAGTACTTCCTCAATCACTTCCCGGTCCAGAAAATGCGTCCGCACACCGTTCACTTCCTGATAGTCCTCATGTCCCTTCCCGATTACGGCTATCATATCGCCTTTTTCGGCATGGGTAACGGCATAGCGGATGGCTTCCCGGCGGTCGGGAATCTCCACATAGTCCCCGCCGGTGGGAATAAGCGCCGACTTAATATCCGATAAAATATCCTCAACCTTCTCAAACCTGGAATTATCCGCCGTTAAAATACTGAAATCGGCAAGCTTTCCCGCCGTTTCTCCCATGGCATATCTGCGCTCCTTTGCCCGGTTTCCGCCGCAGCCAAAGACCACAACCAGGCGTTTCGGATGATAGTCACGCAGGGTATTTAAAAGACTTTCCATACTTACGGCATTGTGCGCATAGTCGATAATCACCTTGTAATCCTCCGAGGCAAAGGCTATCTCCATCCGTCCGGCCACATGAATTTTTTCCAGAGCCGTATTCAGCTTATTTTGGGGAAGCCCTAAAAGGCTGCAGACACAAAGCGCCGCCATGGCATTGGACACATTAAACTTCCCCGGAAGCCCTACGCGAACCGTTCCGGAAACCTTGCCCTTCATGGCAAATTCCAGCCCTACAAAATCCTTTTCGGCAAGATAGCGGATATTTTCTGCCTGGAAATCCGCCGGATGCATTAAACTGTAAGCGTACACCGGACAAAGCCCGTGTTTTGCCGCCTTCATCACCAGCTCGTCATCCTGGTTGGCGATTCCTGTCAGGCACTGCTTAAAAATCATGGACTTGCAGTGAAAATATTCCTCAAAGTTTTCATGTTCGTCCGGCCCGATATGATCCGGGGAAATATTGATAAATATGCCGTAGCTGAATAAAATCCCGTCCGTCCGGTGCATCTTCACGGCCTGGGAAGAAACCTCCATCACCATATATTCGCATCCCGCTTCCAGCATCCGTGAAAAATACTGGTGAAGCTGATAGGATTCCGGCGTGGTATTTCTCGTCGGCTCGAAGGTTCCGGGAAAATACACCCCGTTCGTGCCAATCATGCCCACCTTTTTCCCGCAGGCTTCCAGAATCGTCTTGATCATATGGGTCGTCGTCGTCTTGCCCTTGGTTCCGGTCACTCCGATCGTTACCATCTTCCTGTCCGGAAAGCCAAACCGGGCAGCCGAAATATGCGCCAGGGCTTCTCTCCCGTTCTCTACCATAACCACCGTGGCATCCGCAGGAAGCGCAATGGGCCGTTCCGTGACAAACACCCGCACCCCTGCCGCATAAACCTGGGAACAAAATTCATGGGAATCCACCCGGCTTCCCGCCATGCACACAAACACCGCTCCCGGACAAGCCTTCCGGGAATCGTAAACCACTTCACTGACCTCGGCCTCCAGGCTTCCCTGAAGCACCTGACAGCGTATATCCTCCAGCCAATCCTTAAACATCATAGGAACAGTGCCCTCCCTTCTATTTTTTCATTATTTCCTCGTTAAAACAGTCCGGTAATTACCCCGGCTTCATCGACATCGATACTGTCTGCAGCCGGTTTCTTTGGAAGCCCCGGCATGGTCATAATCGCTCCGGTAAGCACAACCACAAAGCCTGCGCCTGCGGATACATAGGCATCCCTAACCTGGATGGTAAAGCCCTGCGGGCGTCCCAGCTTTGTCTGGTCATCGGACAGGGAATACTGGGTTTTTGCCATACATACCGGCATGGAGGAAAAGCCCATCTCCTCCGCTTTTTTCAGCGCCTTATCCGCGGCAGGGCTGTAGCTTACGCCGTCTGCCCCGTAGATTTCCTTTGCCACGGTTTCTATTTTTTCCTTTAATCCGGCCTCATCCTTATAAATCGGAGCGAAATGGCTTTCTTTCGTTTCCAGCGTTTCCACGACCTTTTCCGCCAGGGCAAGTCCGCCCTCGCCGCCCTTGGCCCAGACCTCGGAAAGGGCAAATGCACAGCCCCTCTTCTCACAGAATTCCTTAATGAATGTGTATTCGGCTTCGGTATCGGTTATGAAAGAATTTAAGGTAACCACCACCGGAACCCCGTATTTCTGCAAGTTTTCGATGTGCTTTTCCAGGTTGACAATTCCCTTTTCCAGCGCCTTAATATTTTCCTCGGAGAGCTTGTCCTTGGGCACGCCGCCGTTATACTTTAAGGCGCGGACCGTAGCCACTAAAACCACGGCATCCGGCTTTAACCCGGCCATCCGGCACTTGATGTCCAAAAACTTTTCCGCCCCGAGATCCGCACCAAATCCTGCTTCCGTCACCGTAATATCCGCCAGCTTCAGGGCTGTCCGCGTAGCGCGGACACTGTTGCAGCCGTGGGCAATATTGGCAAACGGCCCGCCGTGAACCAGGGCACCCGTGTGCTCTAAGGTCTGGATTAAATTCGGCTTTAAGGCGTCCTTTAAGAGGGCAGCCATCGCTCCCACCGCATTTAACTGCGCCGCCGTCACCGGCTCTCCCGCATAATTATAGGCGACAATAATCCGTCCCAGTCTTTCCTTTAAATCCTTCATATCATCGGCAAGGCAGAGGATGGCCATAATCTCGGAAGCTACGGTAATTACGAAATGATCCTCCCGCACAAAGCCGTCCGGCTTTGCCCCAAGACCGACAACCACGTTGCGCAGAACCCGATCATTCATATCCAGGCAGCGCTTCCAGAGAATCTGCCGGGTATCAATGCCCAGGGCATTCCCCTGCTGGATATGGTTGTCCAAAAGAGCGGCAAGGAGGTTATTCGCCGAAGTAATCGCGTGGAAATCTCCGGTAAAATGAAGGTTTAAGTCCTCCATAGGAACCACCTGGGCATAACCGCCTCCCGCAGCCCCGCCTTTAATGCCAAAGCACGGCCCAAGAGAAGGCTCCCGCAGGGCAATAATGGCCTTCTTCCCCAGTTTTGCCAGTGCCTGTCCCAGACCTACCGTCGTCGTCGTCTTCCCCTCACCGGCAGGCGTCGGGTTAATCGCCGTAACCAAAACCAGCTTTCCGTCCGGACGCTCCTTCACCTGTTCCCAGAGCCCATCCGTCAGCTTGGCCTTATATTTTCCATAAAGTTCCAGATCGTCTTCCGTAATTCCATAAGCAGCAGCTACATCTTTAATGGGAACCATCTTTGCTTCCTGTGCAATTTGAATATCTGTCTTCATTTTTCCTCCATTCTGCACGCTTTACCGTACATTAAACCCTTCGGGTGCAAACAGGTGTGCGTGCTGCGGTTTTGCTATTGCATCATCTGTTCAAATTCCTCCATCGTCATCAGCACCTTTCTTGGCTTCGTGCCTTCTTCCTCGCCGACTACGCCGGCCTCCGCCAGCTGATCCATAATCCGGGCCGCACGGTTAAAACCAATCTTAAAAACACGCTGAAGCATGCCGATAGAAGCTTTTTCTTTTTCAATAATAAACTTTCCTGCCTGGGCAAAATATTCGTCGCGGCTGGAATCTGCCGCCGCTGCCGACATCCCGTTCCCGGAAACCACTTTATTTTCCATCTCCGGATTATAGTCCACCGTCAGTCCCTGCTCCGTTAAAAATTCAACGACATTGGACACTTCCTGATCCGAAACAAATGCGCCCTGCACACGCTGCGGCTTGGGAATCCCCGAAGGGAAGAAAAGCATATCGCCCTTTCCCAGAAGCTTTTCCGCACCGTTCATATCGATAATCGTCCGTGAATCCACGCCCGAAGAAACCGCAAACGCAATACGCGAAGGAACATTGGCCTTAATTAAACCGGTAATAACGTTGACCGAGGGCCTCTGGGTAGCAATCACCAGATGAATTCCCGCCGCACGGGCAAGCTGTGCCAGACGGCAGATTGCGTCCTCCACCTCGCCGGGAACAACCATCATCAAATCCGCCAGCTCGTCGATAATAATTACAATCTGCGGCATTTTCTGGGGCCTTTCCTCCTCGGGAAGACCGCTCATCGTCTTAATTTTCTCATTATAGCCCTGGAGATTGCGGACATTGAACTGGGCAAACTTCCGGTAGCGGTCATCCATCTCCGCAACCGCCCAGTTTAAGGCACCCGAAGCCTTTTTCGGGTCGGTAACCACAGGAATCAACAGGTGCGGAATCCCGTTGTAGACACTTAATTCCACCACCTTCGGGTCCACCATAATCAGCTTGACGTCCTCCGGATCGGCCTTAAAAATAATGCTCATAATCAGCGTATTAATACACACCGACTTACCCGAACCGGTAGCACCCGCAATCAGAAGATGGGGCATTTTCCCGATATCCGTAATCACCGGCTGGCCCGCGATATCCTTTCCCACGGCAAATGCAAGCCTGGATTTTGAGGATAAAAACCCGTCCGATTCCAGCAGATCCCGCAGATAAACCATCGCCGTTTCCTTGTTGGGAACCTCGATGCCCACGGCGGATTTTCCCGGAATCGGTGCCTCGATACGGATCTCCGCCGCTGCCAGATTCAGCTTAATATCATCCGTAAGACTGACAATTTTGCTGACCTTCACCCCCTGTTCCGGGTGCAGTTCATACCGGGTAACGGACGGCCCGCAGCTGATATTGGTCACCGTAACACCCACGCCGAAGTTTTTTAAGGTCTGCTGTAACTTAATCGCTGTTTCCTTATATTCCTGATCCGAAAAACCGCCCTGATTGTGGCTTCCCTTCTGTAAAAGGCTGGTCGGCGGGAAGACATAGGGCTTTTTCACCACAGGCTGGGGCCGCTTCATCTGTGCCCTGGCTGCAGCCCCGGGATCTTCTTTTGCCGCTTCTTCCCGGTGCTGTTCAATCTTTTTATGTAGCATTTCGGTTTCGGTTTCAATCACCTTCCCCGAAGCCGTCACCACCCGTTTTTCCCCTTCCGACATAAAAATACTGTCCTTATCGGCGGAAAAATAAGCTTCGTCATCATCAAAATCAGGATCATCCCCGCTGTCTAAATATTCATCCGTAAGGTCTTGTCGCGCCCCTTCTTCGACCACCTGCGTATTCGGATAACTGCTGCCCTGCTCCCTGCCTTCGCTCCCGTCAATCGCTGTCAAAGCATCGCTGCGAAGATAGCGGGCATCCTCTGCAAAACCGTCATCCTCCATAAACGTTTCATCGTCCTGGTAATCAGAATCTAAGAAATCTTCCTCCGCCGGCTCATCTAAAAATCCGCCCGGTTCATCCAAAAAACCGCCCCGGCTGCTTTCTGCTGGTTCATCCATCCAATCCGAACCTTCAAGGGAATCCTCCAGATCCGAAATAGTCATATCCAGTTCTTCTAAGGTCTTTAACTCCCGGCGTGCATACAAAGGCTCATTCTTTTTCACCACGGAGGCGGCTTTTTCCTGCAGATCCTCCCGGTTCGCCCGTCCGACAAAGGAAACCATACGGTCTTGTGGCCTTTCCTTCTCCTCCTCACCGTCTTCCTCAAACGGCGCAGGCTCCACAAACTCCGGCGGAACCTCAATCTTTCCGGAAAATACATCCGCAGAGGACAATCCCGCCCCGGTATCCTCTTTTGCCCTGCTGCTTCCTGTTATCGAGGTTCCGGTTTTGCGGTTTTCCATGCCCGCAGGTTCTGGTTCACGATTTCCCATACCCGCAAACACTGCTTCACGGCTTCCCATACCTACAGGCTCCGGTTCATGGCTTCCCATGCCTGAAAGTTCTGGTTCACGGCTTCCCATACCCACAGGCTCCGATCCACGGTTTCCCATAATTACCGGCCCTGTCCCATATCCGGCAGTTCTGGCATCAGGCACATTCCCATTCGGCACGGCTGCCGGCTGTCCTAGTCCGGCGGCTCTGGCATCTGCCATCCCAGGGTTTTCCTGCGCTCCTAAAGGATAGGCCGCCGGCGAAACACCGCCCATCCCTTCATGAATCTTAATCGAACCAAAATCAACGCCCCGAACCACATTATCTTCCCTGCTCCTGCGCCTTTCCTCCTGTATCTCCTGCCACTCCTCTTTTCTTCGGGCGACATCTTCTTTCGCGTGCTGGTAGGCCCTTCCGCTTCCCCGCTTCACCGCATTAACCACGGACTTTTCGGTGATAATCACACAGCAGATAATAAATAAGGCAATCAGCAGAAGGTAGGTTCCAATATTTCCCACAACCGCCCGCAGCATGGAGGACAGCAATCCTCCAATCAGCCCGCCGCCTCCGCCGCTTAAACTGGATTCCCGGTAAAAGGCTAAGATCCCGTCGCCCTCTGCCGGCCAGAACCCGAAAATCATCTGCGCAAGCCCGCAGACCGTAATCACAACACCGGTAACACCCGACAGCTTAATCACTGCCTTAAGACTTCCCGCATTTGACACATAAAAGCTGATTCCCGTAAACAATAAAATCGGAAACACATAGCCCACCGCGCCAAATAATCCAAGCTGTACGCCCCGCAGGAAGTCGCCCACTACACCGCATAAATGAAAATTACTGAGAAATAAAAGAACCGCAGCAGCCAAAGATACAATAATCAACACTTCTCCGCGTAAAAACTCCGGTATCTCCGAAACCTCCTGTGTTCTTTTCGTTCTCCCCGCACCGGAATTACTCTTTCCGGCCGTTCTTTTTTTACTTCCCTGTGCCACGCAACAAGCCTCCAAATCCTTGCAAAATAAAATCAATCATGGTTTTTCAAAATCCTACCATTGACAGTATACAAAAATTTAATTGAAAATGCAACCAAGGATTTCAAAACCCTTATTGCCCCATTACCGTTCACAGCTGCACAGACCTGCATAGAGCGCAGTCTTACCCCATCATTTCATGAAGCTTTTTAAGCGCCTCCTTAATTCCTCCCACCTCGTCAATCAGCCCTTCCTTTACGGCTTCTTCCCCAACTAAAACCGTGCCGAGATCCTTCGTCAGCATCTTGGTATTGTGCATTAAAAGCTTTAGCTGATCGTAGGCAATTTTCGCGTGTTCCGACACAAAACGCAGGATTCGATCCTGGATCATCTCAAAATAATCGTAGGTTCTCGACGTCCCAATCACCATCCCGCTCATCCGCACCGGATGCACCATCATGGTTCCGGTCGGCACGATAAAGGAATAATCCGACGCCACCGCCAGGGGAACCCCGATGGAATGACTTCCGCCAAGAACCAGGGAAACCGAAGGGATACTTAATGAAGCAATCATCTCCGCAATCGCAAGCCCGGCGTCCACATCTCCCCCTGAAGTATTTAAGAGCACCAAAAGCCCCCCTATCTGATCGTCATCCTCAATCTGGGCAAGTTTGGGGAGAACATGGTCGTACTTTGTCGTCTTGCTGTTCCCTGACGCATTTTCATGCCCCTCCACCTCACCGATAATGCTGAGAAGGTGAATCCCTTTCTTCCCCTCTCCCTCTTCTAACGTTACCTGCCCTAACTCTTCCATCTCCTGATCATCATTGCTAAGTCCTTCCTGACCCATAGATTTCCCTGCCTTTCCTGCGCATTTTTGCAGTTTTTCTGCTTTTTTTGTTTCTTTTGCTGTTTATTCCAGTTGTCTGTATCTGCTGTCAGTGCTTATTCTTTATCCTTCATCAGTATGCGGCAGGAACCTGGTTTTTATACGGGCACAGGCACAAAAAAGCAGAGGGCCATTAGAACCCTCTGCCTTTTAACGCTTCTATCCTTTAATTCAAAAATGCAATTTTCAAACACACCCTACAGTTTCGCAATCACCGCATCCCTGTACTCGGTCGTCGTCGCCGTTCCTCCGACATCCTGCGTCCTGCATGTTTTCTCGTTAAGTACCTCATCCACGGCCCGGCGAATCTTAGCTGCCACATCCAGTTCGCCAAGATGTTCAAGCATCATACAGGCCGACCATAAAAGTGCTGTAGGATTGGCAATATTCTTCCCGGCAATATCCGGCGCACTTCCATGCACAGCTTCAAACATCGCATAGTCCTTTCCTAAATTGCTGGAAGGAAGGAGGCCCAGCCCGCCGATTAATCCGCTGGTCAGATCCGATACAATATCCCCGTACAGATTGGGCATAACCATAATATCGAACTGCTGCGGACGCATCACCAGCTGCATACAAACGGCATCCACAATCTTATCCTCGGACACAATATCCGGGTATTTTTCGGCAATTTCCCGGAAAACCTCCAGAAACAATCCGTCCGACATCTTTAAGATATTTGCCTTGTGTACGCAGGTAACTTTCTTTCTCCCGTGCAGACGGGCATATTCAAAGGCGTCGGTGATAATCCTGGTGCTGGCCTTTCGGGTAATGATCTTTGTCGCATGAACGGTATCCGCGTCAATCTGCTTTTCCACACCCACATAGAGATCCTCGGTGTTCTCCCGAAACGTCACGATATCCACATCCTTAAAGGGAGTAACCACCGCAGCGTTGGACTTCGCGGGGCGGATATTGGCATATAAGTCATATTTTTCACGCAGGGTTACGTTTAAGGAGCGGAAGCCCTTGCCTACGGGGGTAGTGATGGGTGATTTTAAGAGGATTTTATTTTGTTCAAAGGAGGCAAATGCCGCATCGGGGATTAATGCCCCGTTCTCCTCATATTCTTTCGCGCCTACCCGAAAAACCTCATAGGTTAAGGGGGCTTTTGCGGCGTCTAAAATCTTTAACACGGCGTCGGTAATCTCCGGGCCGATGCCATCTCCCATAAATACTGTAATGCTTCTCATGCTGCTTACCTCTCTTTCATTGGAATATAATCTACATTTTCACCGACATATTTGGTCGCCGGACGCATAATCTTGCCGTCATAGAGTTTGTTCTCCAGGTTATGGGCAACCCAGCCGACCAGACGGCTGATCACGAATAACGGCGTGTACATATCCCTGGGAATCTGCAGCATCTCGTAGGCAAAGCCGCTGTAGTAATCGACATTGGTTGGGATAACCTTGTTTTTATCTTCGAGAATCACTTCCTTGGTGCACTGCTCGAACAGGCGGTAGAAATTAAATTCTTCCATCTTAAACTGCTCTTTGGCTACGGTTTCACAGCATCGGCGCAGGATTTCCGCCCTTGGATCGGAAATGGTATAGACGGCGTGACCAAAGCCGTAAACCAGACCGGTGTGATCGTAAAAATCTCCGGCAAGGATCTTGCGGATCAGGGCTTTGATGGTATTTTCGTCGGTGGAATAGCCGATTTCGTCAATCACCTGCTCCATCATCTCCGAAACCTTGATATTTGCCCCGCCGTGCCGCGGGCCTTTTAAGGAACCGATGGAACCGGAGATGGAAGAATAGAGATCCGTCCCGGTGGAGGAGATAACGACATTGGTAAAAGTGGAGTTATTGCCGCCGCCGTGATCGGCGTGAAGCACTAAGATGGCGTCTAAAAGTTCGGCCTCCTTGGGCGAGAACTTCTTATCCTCGCGCAGCATGTATAAGATGTTTTCGGCAATGGAATAGTCCTCTCTGGGGTAGTGAATAATCAGACTTCCCCGGTCAAAATGATGTACCTTGCTCTGGTAGGCATAGCAGGCAATCGAGGGGAATTTCGCCAGAAGATTTACACCCTTTAACATGGTTTTGTAAGGGTCGGTATCGTCGGGATTATCCTCGTCATAGTTATATAAAGTGAGGGTTGCGTGCTGAAGTTTATTCATCAGATTCTTACCTGGCTGCCGGAGAAGATTCATCTCTAAAAAGTCGTCCGGCAGGGCGTAAAGACTGCGCACAATGCTGATAAAATTGCGAAGATCCGCTTTGCTTGGCAGATAGCCGTAAAGCAAAAGAAAACAGGTTTCCTCAAAACCCTGGCTGCCGGGTTTTCCCTGGATTAAATCATAAACGCTGTAGCCGCGGTAGAATAAATTACCTTCGGCATTCTCCTTAACTCCGTCTACAATCTCATAGCCTACAACATCGGAAACCCGGGTAAGTCCCATGCGGACACCCGTGCCGTCCTCATTGCGCAGGCCCTTTTTAACGTTATATTCCTTATACAGATGGTTGGGAATATCGGTGTAATTGGAAGATTTTCCATAATATTGTGCCAGATACGTATTGCTCATGTAAAAGCTCCTTCCTTCAATGTAATCTTGTTCCTGTTCACTTGGCAACAGCAACGTAACCTTTTCTTTGTCCCCCAATCCTTGTAGCAAAAAGAGGGCGCCCAATCCCTAGCGCCCTCGCTTCGTCTGCCTTTTATCCTATCAGCAATCCGGTCATCTGTCAATCCAAAATTATCAATCGCGGATATTTATTGCTGTTCACAAAGGTCTTCGCAACTGCAGTTTTGTCCCGGTTTCCAGTGCTTAATCCCCAAGCATATTGCGGATAGTCTTTGGCGTTCGGTAATTCCACGGGGAAATCTTAATTCCGCTTCGGCTGCTTGCCGCGTGGACGATCTGCCCGTTGCCGATATAAATCGCCACATGGTTTACCGTACCTCCGCTGTTGGCATAGAACACCAAATCGCCGGGGCGCATCTGGCTGGAATTTACCGCCTTTCCCATCTGGGCCTGTGAGCCGGAATAGTGCGGAAGGCTTACGCCAAACTGCCGCATCACCTGCATGGTAAAGCCGGAGCAGTCCACGCCGTTGGTCAGGCTGGTTCCGCCCCATACATAGCGGTTTCCGACAAACTGCAGGGCATAGTTGACTAACTTTGACCGCAGGGAAGCGGCTGCCTGCGCTGCCTCCTCCACCGGCGAGAATTTAATCGCTTCGGCAAGGGCGTAGCGAACCTCGACATTATTATCCCGGGTTGCAATGTAAGCTTTATCGCTGTCCTCGGTATCCAGTTCAATCTGTACCCAGCCGTCAAGCTGCTCTAAGACATGGTAGCGCTCTTCCTTGGAAATCTGTGTCCAGATGGAAGCGTCGGTGGTCGGCTCTGTCCGCACGTTTAACATATCCGTATTGACAATCGCCATCAAAGCGGCCTCCTGCATGGCAATATCCTTTGCCGCCTGCCCGGTTGCCGTGTACTGGGGGTCGGCGGAAATATAGCCGGTGATCTTGCCGGATTTAATCTTATACCAGCCGTCTAAGGTTTCCAATATCTCTCCTGCCGCCTTGCTGGTCATCTTTCCGATAATCTTTCCGTCGGACTTTGGCTCTTCCCGGATATTCAGGTAATTATCCACCTTGGAAATCACGAGGTTATCGTACATATCAATCGCCATCGCCACCAGATCCAGCTTTTTTGCTTCATTTAAGGCATAGCGCACTTCGACATAGTCGGCGGAAATATAGCCGTCCTCAATCTGTATCCAGCCCTCCACGGCACCGTAGATGGCGTAGCGCTCATTTTTAAGAACCTGTCCGACCACATTGGCAGCGTCGGTAACCGGCTCGGAGCGGATATTTAGCTTGTCCGCAAGGACCACGGCCCGGGGAATAACGTAGGGCCTGGCGGCTTCTATGGCTTCCTCGCCCCGGGTAACGTACTGCCCGTGAATATAGCCGTCAATCCCGCCGGAGGTGATATGCAGCCATTCGCCGCTCTCTTCTAAGACCTCACAGGCACTGTTCTGCTCTAATTTTCCGATAATCTTTCCGTTTCCCGGTGCCTCCCGCACGTTTAAATAACCTTCGACCTGGATAAAGCCAAGGTTGGTGTAGGAATCCAAAACGGCCTGAACCTGGTTGGTGCGTTCGATTTCCGCCTCTTCTTCCGGGGAAAGCGTGGGTTCGGTTTCCGGTTCCGGCGCAGGGGTTGTTTCCTCTGTGGGCGAAACCTCCTGGGTTTCGGAAACTTCTGTGGTTTTTCCTTTTCCTTTGCTGAAGAGAAAGAAACCTGCACCGCCAAGAACAAGAACCAGCACACCTGCAGCCACGGCTATGCGCAGGGGTTCCACCCTTCTCTTTCGCCTGCGCCTGGCCCGGCTTAATCTCGCCATGTAATCTTTATTATCTGACATATCATCACTCCTCAATCGCTGAATACGGCAAGTTTTCCGCGCACAGAATATTGCCAAATACTCCTTTAGTTATACCACAAGACGACAAAGTAGGAAACCGGTAATTTATTAAAATTCTATTACAAACAAAATACCGCAGGCATTGGAAAGAAAAATTACCAGTATTTACCGTATAAAATGCTGTGTTTATTGTATTTTTTGGGGAAATTATCGTTAATTCTTCTGCAATTATTGACAGTTTTTTTGGTTTTCGATAAAATACTGGTATTAAGATTTCGTTAAAATTGATAATGGATAAGGAGGAATAATTGCATGAAGGCGACCCATTCAAAGGCAGTGAAAATCCAAAAAATGATTTTCTATATTTCCATTTATCTGGAAATTCTTCTGGCATTTATTGTAATTATTGCCATTGGAATTACCCTTTTGTCTGTACCGCACGGGCTTCTTGTTTTGTACCAGGATGGGGGATTTAATAACTTTCTTCAGGCTTTGTTTGATATTATTATCGGAATTGAGCTGTTAAAGATGCTCTGCCGCCATGATTTGGATTCGGTGGTTGAAGTGCTGATGTTTGCGGTTGCCAGGGAAATGGTTATCAATCATATGCCGATTATTGAAACATTGATTGGGATTATTGCGATTGCGGTTTTGTTTAGTATACGGAAGTTTTTGTTTGTGTCGGCGCTGGATAAGGAAAATCCGGATCGGAAATCGGGGGAGATGGACGAGCGGTAGAAAAAAGCGTGATTTGTTTTTATTGGCAGAAATCACGCTTGGGGGATTTGGGATGCGCAGATCGGTAAGGTTATCGTGAAGCAGCTTCCTTTTCCGGGGGCGGAGGATAGTTCTATTGTTCCCTGGGCGTGGTTTACGATGTGTTTGACGATGGAAAGACCCAGGCCGGTTCCGCCTTGTTTGCGGCTCCGGCTTTTGTCCACCCGGTAGAAGCGTTCAAAGATTCTTTCCTGGGCTTCTTCGGGGATGCCTGCGCCGTTGTCCTGAACCTTAAGGACGATGTTTTCCTGGGCTTTGTGTACGTTTACCTGGACGCGGCCGCCGGGGTGGTTGTATTTGACGGCATTGGTGAGAAGGTTTAAGCAGAGCTGGTGCATCTGCTGGGGGATGGCTTCGATGGTGACGGGCGGGCAGTTGACGGAGATGGTAATTTCCAGTTCTTTTGTCAGGGGTTCCAGGGTGATTAGGATTTCGGAAAGGAGTTTTGGCAGATCTACCGCGGTTGGGGATTCTTTGATTTCATTGGCTTCTAAGCGGGAGATCATCAGGATATCGTTGATCAGGCTGGTCATATGGACAGCCTCTTTTTTGATTCGGCAGATGAAATCCTGTTTTATGGTTTCGTCTTTGATATTGCCCTGTTCTAAAAGTTCGGCGTAACCCTGGATGGAGGTTAAGGGGGTTTTTAGTTCGTGGGAAGCATTGCTGAAAAATTCCTGGCGGATGGTGCGTTCTTTTTCCAATTGTTCGACGTACTGTTTCAGGCGGACGGACATTTCTGCGGCGGTTTTTCCGATAAGGTTGATTTCCTCGTATGGGCATGGGGTGATTTCCAGATCCATGGCGCTGCCGTGAACTTTTTTCATCTCATGGGCAAGCTGGAGGATGGGTTTGGTTACGGAGGATACCAGGCGATCGGCTGCGCCAAGGGAAACGAAAACGGCGATGGCAAAGCTGAGCCAGGCGGCGGGAAGTAAAAGAGTGATGTATTCCCTGAGTCCGAGGAAAGGGACGCCAAGGCGGAGAATCAGGTCCTGATGGGAGGAGCGGAAGGCGACGTAAAGCATGGTTTTTTTCAGGGTATGGGAATAGCGGGCGGCGTGGCCTTTTCCGGTTTTTATGGCTTCCACCACCTCTTCCCGGGCCAGATGGTTGTCCATTCCCGAAGCATCTACGCCGGTATCGGCTGCTACTTTGCCGTCGGAGAGGATCAGGGTAAGGCGGCTTTGATTTTTTCCGATTACGGATTCCATCTGTTTTACCTGTTTGTTAAGATCGCCCTGATAATCCAGGATACAGTCCAGGGTTTCCAAGGTGTAGAGCATGTCTTTTCTTGCTGTTTTCAGCATACGGCTGCTGCTGGCAATGTAAAAGATGATACTGTTCAGCAGCAATGCCGCTAAAAGTACACGAATAAACTGAATAAAAATGGCTTTCCGCAAAATCTTTTCCTCAACTTCCTTGTTTTATCCTTTATTTTATTGGGCTGTTTTCTCTGTATCCAGCATCCGATAGCCTACTCCCCTTATGGTTTTAATACAGGCTCCGTTCCTGTCGCCGAGTTTTTGTCTTAGGGTTTTGATGTGCATGTCCAGGGTTCGGCTTTCTCCCTCGTAGTCGTAGCCCCATATCCTATTCAGCAGTTCTTCCCTGGTCAGGATGCGGGAGTGGTTTTCCATCAGGCAGATAAGAAGGTCGTATTCTTTTTTGGTTAAATCTACGGCACTTTGGCCGCTTTTAACTTCGCGTGTCTGTTTGTCTGCCTGGATTGCTCCGACTTTAATTTGATGTTTGTTTTCCCTTTCCTCTTCTTTTCTGGTTCGGCGCAGAAGGCTTCGGATGCGGGCAGAGAGTTCCAGGATGCCGAAGGGTTTAACCATGTAGTCATCGGCCCCGCCGTCTAAGCCCTCAACCTTATCCAGTTCCTTGTCCTTTGCTGTTAATAAAAGGATGGGAAGCTGGCTTAAGCTTGGATTTTTTTTGCTGCGGATGGCTTTAATGGCATCGGTTCCGTCCATTCCGGGCAGCATCCAGTCAAATACAGCCAGATCCGGCGCTTCCTCCTCCATACGGGCAAGGGCTTCCTCTGCGGTTTCAAAAGCTTCCGTTTGATAGCCAAAACCTGTGAGGGCTACGGAGAGTAAATTTCGTATATTTTCATCGTCCTCAACAATATAAATGGTGTTCACGTTCTGTTTATTCCCTTCTGCATCTGCTGCTGGTTCTCCTGCATATGCTGATAGCTTCTTTCTGCGTATGATGCCGCCGTTCTTTTTCTGTATTCTCCTGGTTCCTGTCGGTTTCCATCGTCTAAGAAAGTGTTGCTGCCTTCTATTATACCTCATCCCGCACGTAACCTGCAATATTTAATGCATGGTCGGATACCCGTTCCAGATTATTGATGGCATCGAGGAAAATTACGCCGCTTTCGGTCTGGCACTGCTGGTTGGACAGGCGTTCGATGTGCTGTTCCCGCAAATCTTCTTCCAGGCTGTCCACCCGCTCTTCGCTTTGAATCACCAGGCGGACTTTGGACATATCGTGGTCTTTTCTGGCGGTTAAGGCGTGTTCTACGGAAGCGGCGGCGGCAGAAAGCATCTCCCGAAGATCGGCGCTGGCTTTCTGGGAAAAATGAATCTGGTTTTGAATCTTTTCCCCGGCAAGTTCCGCCAGGTTTTCGCTGTGATCGCCAATCCGCTCAATATCGCTGACCGTGTAAAAGAGATTTTTTACCACAAGCTGCTGTGCCTCATTTAAGGACAGATGGTTGATTTTAACCAGATAGTCTGTCAGCATCCGTTCCATGCGGTTAATCATTTTTTCATTTTCAATAACCTCTTCCATCTCGGCGGCATTATTCTGCAATAAGGCTTCTCCGGCAATCTTCAGGTTCATTAACGAAATTTCCCCCATCTGTACTACTTCCTGCTCTGCATTTTCGATGGCAAAGGCAGGGTTTTCCAGGATACGGCTGTCCAGGCGGCGCTGCATCTCGGCTTCCAGGCCCAAATCGTTCTTTTTTTCGTCCTCCGTTTCTTTTCCGTCTTTTACCAGCAGACAGGAAAGCTTTACCAGAAGAGCGGAAAAGGGAAATAAAAGGATGGTATTGCTTACATTAAATATAGTATGAAAAACGGAGATTTCCACACTGTTGATGGGTGAGGCGGAAAATGCAGGCCAGAGGAAAAATATCCCCCACATCAGCACGCCGAACAGCACCGCGCCCACACAGTTGAATAAAAGATGGATAACCGCCGCCCGTTTGGCTGTCCGGTGTGCGCCCATACAGGAAAGAAGGGCCGTTACGCAGGTGCCGATATTCTGTCCCAGGGTGATAAATACCGCCGACTTCCAGTTTACCACTCCGTTAAGTGCCAGGGTTTGCAGGATGCCCACGGAAGCCGACGAACTCTGGATCACGGCGGTTACTGCCGCGCCTGCCAGAATCCCCAGAAGCGGATTCTTCCCCAAAACGGAAAATGCCTGGGCAAAGATGGGGGCGTCCCGGTAAGGTTTTATGGAAGAGGACATAAAATCCAGCCCGATAAATAAAAAGCCAAACCCGGTTAAGATTTCCCCCATCTGCCTTTTTTTCGCATCCCGGGCAAACAGGACAATCCCTGCACCGATTCCCACCAGAAGGGGGGCGAAAAACTCAGGTTTTAACATCTCCCCCCACTCGCTCATGGATACAATCCAGCTTGTCACCGTCGTTCCGATATTTGCCCCCATAATCATCCCTACGGCCTGCGTCAAATTCATCATTCCCGCATTGACAAAACCCACCACCATAACCGTGGTTGCCGACGAACTCTGCACAATCGCCGTGATTCCTGCGCCGATAAGCACACCTAAGAGCCGATTCGAGGTCAATACCCCCAAAAGCTGCTGCATCCGGCTTCCCGCCGACTTCTGCAGGCCGTCCGCCATACTGTTCATTCCATATAAAAACATTCCCAGGCCGCCTGTAAACTGAAACAAAACGCCAAGACCTTCCATGCTTTTTGCCCTCCTGTTAATGGTAGATGTGTGCTGAGTAAACCTTAATGCACAAACCTTTATCCGATACCTTTAGTTTACCCAATTCAGGATAGCAAAATCATGTAAAATCAAAACCATGGGAATGTAAAATTTTTGTAAAATCGCTTACCGCAGCTTCATCGCTTCCTCAATCTTGTCTGCCACTTCCTCCGCTGGCGGCAGTTCTTCCTGGGGATAGCGGCAGAAATACTTCGGATAACTGCTGTTTTTCATGCCCTCCAGGAGAATAATATCCGCTCCCGGAAAGGCTTTAAAGAGCATTTTTTCGTCCGGCAGTTCATCCTCCTCTTCTATTTCTCTGGTTATTAATATCCTCTTTTTGGAAAACACCGCACACCCGCAGGCCCCCGCCTGTCTGTGCCGGAAGCTGTCCGTCCCCGGCACATCGGAGGCAAAATCATGACCGTCATGCTTAATCACGGCAACCCGGTAGCCGCGCCGTTTTAATACAGGAATCAGCCGGCAGATCATGGTGGTTTTTCCGCTGTTCTTATACCCGCTTACGGCAAAGACAAAAGGCTGCCTGCGTACATCCCCTGGTTTTGGTTCTTTTACAGGCACAGTCCCTTTCAGGGCTTCTACCGAAGATACACCCATACCTCATCCCCCTTTCCTGCCCCGGCCTGTTCCTTGGCAATCTCAATCAGGCAATTGCTCCCTGCCATCGCCGCAAGCGTTCCCGAAGCATGGTTTCCGGCGCTGGCCCATACCTTTCCGTCCTCTGTATAGCCGCGAAGAAAACGCCTCGTCCCCTTTGGCTTTATAAAATCATTTTCCATCACTGCCCGGTGCCGCTTTACCTCCAGACGCTTATCCCCGGTTATTTTCCCAAGCACCGGACGAACCAGAAGTTCAAAATTCGCCGCTGCCGCAAATGGATTTCCCGAAAGGCAGATCAGAAGAGTCTTTCCCAAAACCGCCGCAAGTGTCGGTGCCCCGGGCTTTACTTCCACACGCCAGAATAGTTTTTCCGCCGCCAATAAGGGCAGTACCTGGTGCATAATATCCTTTTCCCCGACCGATACCCCGCCCGTCGTCACGATAAGATCCGCTTTTCCAGAAAGTTCAAGAAGGGTTTCTGCCATCTCTTTTGCATCATCCCTTCTGTGCAGTGATACCAATGGGGTAATTCCAAAATCCAGCAATCTCCCGCTGATCAAATAACGGTTGGTATCATAAATTTTTCCCGGCTGCAAAGGTATTCCCGGCTGCACCAGTTCATCTCCGGTGGAAATCACGGCAACCCTCGGCTTCCGGTAAACCTCAACAAATTCTTTTCCCAGCCCCGCCGCAAGCGCGATGCCAATGCCGTCCATCCGCATCCCGCTCTCGAATAGAACATCCCCCTTCCGGTAATCCTCGCCCTGACGGCAATAGTTTTCATAGGGAAAAGAAGCGCGGTAAATCTGCACCTCTTCCCTGCCGTAATCCGTATCCTCCTGACGAATCACGGTATCCGCACCCTCAGGAATGGGCGCACCGGTAGTAATGCGGACGGCTTCCCCTTCCTTTACCGTCCCGCAAAACACTTCTCCGGCATAAACCGTCCCGATAACCTTTAGTCGTTTAGGAAAATCCTTCTCCGCCCCTTCAGTATCCTGCCCGCGGACCGCATAACCATCCAGAGGAGAACGGGGAAACGGAGGCTGATCCGCTACGGCAGAAAGCGGTGCAGCGAGAATGCGGTTTGTGGATGTTAAGAGGGGAATCCTCTCGGTTTCTGTGATGGAATGGGTGTGACGCAGCAGACATTCTACCGCCTCTTCTAACGCTAACATAAAACTTCCCCCCTCAAGACCTTATTTTCCTCTTTCAGAACCTTATCTTCTCCCCTCAACACTTTATCGTCCTTCTTCAACACCTTATACTCCTCCAACGTATTGATATTCCTTCCCACCTGGCTGCCTTTGGAGAGTAAAACGGAAACTGCCTTCGTCTTATCCAGCAAATTCCGCATTTTATAATCTCCTTCCAAAATCATTGCTTCCATAACCCCAAGAACGGCCTTCGGATATACACCAAACAGCGGATGCACCCTTCCCCCGCTCTCTGCCACAATGATTTTTTCTTCGCCTCTTTTCTGGTATGCCTGATAAACCTCCATCACTTCTCTCACATCTTCTCTGCTTATCAAAGGCGTATCGCAGGCGGTGACAAATAGGGCGTCTGCCCCATGGCATAATTTCAGCCCGGAGCAGATACCACCTAAGGGGCCTGCATCCGAATAAATATCCACGATTTTGGGAAGGGAAATGGAAGCATAAAGGAAAGCATTTTCCTCTGCAACCGATAAATAAACCGCAGGAAAAACGTCCAGCGCACACTGTATATACTCATAAAAACTACGCCCCTGATAGCTTAAAAACAGCTTTGCCCTTCCCTCCATCCGACGGCTTTTTCCGCCGGTCAGAATATATCCTGCAACCATATTTCCACCCTTTCCCAGCCTGCTTTTTTCTTTCTTTTGTTCCTTTTTATTTCTTCTCTCTGCCTTCCCTTTTCCTTTTCTTGCTGCTTTTTCTTTCTTCTCCCTTCCCTTTCCCGTTCCTACTTCCTCTCCACCTTCAGCGCCATCATCAGGAAATTTAAGAGGACGAAACCGACAATCATTGAGGTAAGATAAATCTGTATCCCGCTTAACTGCCCGGTCAGCACAGCCAGACCTTCCTGTCCGGTTCCGTTAAAATAGCCGGTCATCTTATTCGTTGCCACAATTCCGATAGCCATGGGGAAGGTCATTCCCGCAAAGCCCGGGGCGAAGGGGAAGGCAAAAAACTTCGGCAGTTTCAGCACAATAAATGCCAGAGAAGCCAGCACGCAGGCATAGAGAATGTAGAGCAGCGCCGGGCTTGGATTCTTGATTACGTTTAAATAGCTGACCACGCAGAGGCTGCACGGCGCTAATACAACTGCCATGGTATGGTACACCGGCGGCTTTACTTCTACCGTTATCAGCCGCCAGATCATCAATGGAATCAGTGCAAAGTAAATCCCGATCCCATAGTAAACCACCCAGGTTAATACACCGGACATATTCATCGCGCCGCCGACCACACAGCTGACCATAATCCCGTTATAGGTTACAAACCAGCTTGGAACAAAGGTGTTGATATCCCGTTTTTTTATCATATTTCGATAGGTAAACAGAAGAATATGTACCGCATGAACAGTCAGTGCCGCCAGCCAGACAGCCTTGCCCAGTCCCGGGACATAGTCAAAATAATAGCTTCCAAGAATCATCAAAACCATGGTAAATCCGGCGTACAGACTGCAGGGCACTACGGTTTCATATTCTTTTTTGCAGGTTTTCGGAAATTGAATGATCTTTACCACATATAAAAGAATAATGATCGTCGCCGCCCACATGGTCAAATGCCGAATCCAGGTATAGCCCATTCCTGAATACACATTGGACAGCGTCAGCGCACCGACAAAAGTTGGCAGCAGGGGTACTGGCATATTTTCTAATCGTTTCACAGGCAGTCACTCCTTTTCTGTTCGTTAAAGTATTCCTATTCGTTAAAATATCCCTATTCATTAAAGCATTCACAATTCTTGTTTCTAATCCTCATAGAAGTATTCAAAGTTCTCTTTCAGATGGAAAAAGTCGGAATAATCAATGGAAAATATCGGCTTTTTCACCCTGGTTACATCGATTTTCCGGGCAATAAGCTGCTGCAGTATCCCGCCGTAAGCCAAGTCGCCCTGAAGGATGGCACCGATAATTTTCCCGTTTTGATGGACGATTTTTTTGTAGGAATCCGGTGTTTCCAAAACTTCTTCCACGGCCTCACCCTTTGCCGGGCTGACATTGCCCAGGGCCATTGTAGGGATGTTTAAGAAATTCATGGTCGCCTTGCTGGCAAAGAAATCGGTCATCTCCCGCTTTTCCCCTGCCATATTGGCGGCGGCGATAAGCCCTTCCTTAACTGCGGCGGGCCAGATGGGGCTTTTCCCGGAAATATCGCCTGCACCAAAGATATTCTGATCGCTGGTCTGCCCAAATGCATCGTAAACCAGACCATGGTCATCCACGGCAAGCCCGGAACCTTCCAGATACTCTATATTGGGGCGAACTCCGGCAGTAACCACCAGATAATCGCAGGGAATTTCCCTCCCATCAGTCAGCTTCAGCCCGCAAATTTGCTTATCCTTTTCCAGAAGCACTTCCTTAATTCCCACGCCGTAATACTGGCGTACACCGGCATTTTCCAGGGCATCTTCATAGACCTTCGCGGCTTTTTTATCCAATTGACGGCTAAGCAGCCAGTCCGCCATCTCCACCAGACTCACCTTAATTCCCAGATCCAAAAAGCCAACCACACAGTCTAATCCCACCAGCCCGGCACCCATCACAACGATGTTTTTGGCAGGATGAGAAGGATTTTTCACCGCCTCTTTCAGCTTTTCCATATCCTCGATATTTCTGAAACCGCAGACCCTGCCGCCCTCTGCCGCCGGTAAAAGCCCCGGAACGGGCGGCAGGAAGGTGTGGGAACCGCTGGCAAGCAAAAGCTTATCATAGGCTATTTTTTCGCCATTGTCCAGAACGATTTCCTTTTCCTTGGGGTTTACTTTCACACAGCTTCTTCCCTTGATCCACTCCACCCGAAACCGTTTGGCAAAGTCCGGCTCGGCAAAGGAAAGCTCTTCCAGACTGCGCTTTCCTGCCAGGTAATGGTGGAGGATACAGCGGGAATAAACCGCACGGTCTTTGGAAACCAATACAATCTGACTGTCCTTATCTAACCTTCGCAGTTCCCTTGCCCCGTTAATCCCCGCTGCCGAGGAACCAATAATTACATACTTCATGCCTGCACCTCCTCCAGCGTAATTGCGCCCATCGGACATTTTTCCACACACATCGGATTGGCCTGTCCGTCCTCGCTTCGATGGACGCACATATTGCACTTCATAATCTCCTTCTGCGCAATGCTGTCGTACTTTAATATCCCATAAGGGCAGGACATAATACACATATAACAGCTTGCACACTGCTCTTTATGATACTCGACATAGCCGGTTTCCTGATTTTTCTTCATTGCCCCGGTCATACAGGTATACACGCACTCCGGACGCTCGCAGTGGCGGCAGAAAATCGGCGCGGGTTTTGTCCCGCTGTCGATCGTCACCCGGTTCCTTGCATCCCCGCTCTCGGTCTGATGGCTGACCACGCAGGCCGTTACACAGGTCAGACAGCCGATACAGCGGCTTCGGTCAATCTTTATCCGTTTCATTTTCTTCTCCAACTCCTTTCCCGTTTTCTTTCGCTCATCCTATCTTCTCAAACCGCACCGGCGTTGCCTTATACGAAGGTTCCTTGGAATAGCTGTCATACAGCGAAGGGGTTAGCTTATTACACTCAATATAGTGAATCGGTGCATAGAGTTCCCCGTACTGCACATTTTCTGTAATCTTTACGGCAAACCGCGCATTTTCCCCATTGATCGAATAAACCTGGATTTCTTCCATTTCCCTGATTCCCATCTCCTGTGCCATCCGGTCATTCATATATAAATACGCCTTCTTTGCCGACACATCCTCGACAAACTTTACTTCCTTTGTCCGGCTCTGGGTGTGCCACTGCCCGACGCTTCCCCGCCCGGTATTGAGCACCCATGGAAATTCTTCTGTGGTGGGCAATGGATTCTCCCTCACCTCTTCAAAGACAAACTGTGCCTTCTTCGAGGGCGTAAAAAACCTTCCGTCGCCGTACAGCCTGCGCTGTTCTTCTTTATTTTCCTCTTCCTTCCCTTTAGGATAAGGCCACTGAATCCCGTGGGAATTTTCCAGCCCTTCCCAGGTCGCCCCCGTAATATCGCAGGGCATATTCCGCGAACATTCCTTCATCAAGGCAAAACAGGACCTGGGCGTTTCCCAGCCCTTTAAGGCATCGCCCATCCCCAGGGCCTTCCCCACGCCGAGAATCGCCTCATAATCGGAAATCTCATTCTCCCCGCGCTTAAGCACCGGGCGCATGGCAGAGAGGCGGCGTTCCAGGTTAATGTAGGTTCCCTCCTTCTTAAGCCCCGGAACCACCGGGAAAAATACCGTACATTCCTCAGCGCTCTCGATCGTATCGTAAATATCCTGCACCACAAAAAGTTCCAGCTTCTTCACCGCCGAGGCAAAGGTTTCATTATTCGTCCAGCTGTGCCTTGGATTCGTACACAAGATCCAAAGCCCCTTAATCTCCCCGGCATTAATCCCCTCAATAATCTGGTTATAGGTCTTGGTCGGCTTATCCGCCAGCATCTCCTCGCTAACCCCCAGCACCTTGGAAATCCGCTTTCTCCGGTCAGGATTGGTAAAATCGCCGCCGCCGAAAAATACCGCCGTGTTGCTGTAGGCGCGTGACCCCATGGCATTGCACTGCCCGGTAATGGAATTTGCCCCCGTTCCCGGCTTTCCGATATTCCCCGTCATTAACGCCAGGTTAATAATTGCCTGCGCTGTGCGGACTGCCTCATAGCCCTGGTTTACGCCCATTGTCCACCAGAACGAAACCCGTTTCCCCCGATGAATCAGTTCTGCCAGTTCCAAAATCTGCTCTTTGGAAAGTCCGGTTCCCTCTGCACCCCGCTCCAGCGTATAAGCCTTAACAAAGGATTTAAACTCCTCAAACTTTTCCGTGTGCTCCCGGATAAAGTCATGGTCAATCCAGTCTTTTTCAACTAACAGGTTCGCAACCGTATACAAAAGCAAAAGATCGCTCCTCCAGCGAAGCCCGTACCAGTAATCGGCATTCATCGCCGTTTCCGACTTTCTCGGATCAATCACCACCACCTTATGCCCCGGAACCTGATTCTGCCTCACCCTTCCCCAGAGGATCGGATGGGCCACCACCGGATTTGAGCCGATAAAGATTATGGTATCCGAAAGTTCGAGATCCTTCAGCGTATAGCCCGGCGCGTCAAACCCAAAGCTCTGCTTATGCGCCACCACCGCCGTCGCCATGCAAAGCCTGGTATTCCCGTCCACATTTGCCTTTAAGTAATTCCTCATCACATGACCGAAAATGGCAAACTCTTCCAGGGTAAGCTGCCCCGTGCTGATCCCCGCCACACTCTCCTGCCCGTACTTTCCCTGAATCTCCTTTAACTTATCCGCCACGTAAGAAAACCCTTCCTCCCAGGAAACCGTTTTCATCGACCCGTCCTCCTGGCGGATTTTGGGCAGGCTGTTCGGCTTAACTGTGGTCTGCTGCTTATCCAGGGAAAGCCCCTTAATGCAGCAAAAACCATCATTTACCGGATAGCCCTTCGTCGGAACCGCCTTCACCACCCGGTTATCTTCCACATAAAAATCCAGATTGCAATCCAAAGCACAATAATTACACGTTGACTGTACTTTCTTCATTTCCCTGTCCTTTCTCCTTTATCGGTCAAAATGAATCCCATCCCAGTAAATACATTCCTTCACCTTCGTTTCCGGCATCAGCTTTACATCCTTCAGCGCCCATTTCTTATATTCCTCAAACCCCACCCGGTCAATGATGTAGCCGATGTGCTCTTTCCCTGCCGGTGCATCCGGGGAAATATAGGCATTGACAAACGCATAGGTATTTAAAATAATCTTAATGATATTCTCCGCATCCGCCCAAATCAGAAAATCCTGCCCCAGACGCGGGTTTTTCTTTCCGGTGCGTCCCATAATCGTCAGCTTGTAATACTTCTTTTTGCTCCGGGTAAATGCCCGCGTAGGACACTTGGTCACACAGACCCCGCAGCCGATGCATTTCTCCTCGTCCCGGATAATCTTGTAATTCTCCATCCGCAGTGCGCGAACCGAAAGCTTTTCACAGCCCTTCATGCACGCCTTGCAGCTGATACAGCGGTCAGGATCATACTGCGGCATCGTCATTCCGATAATCCCAAAATCATGCATCCTCGCCTTGGCACAATCGTTCGAGCACCCGGTACAGGCGATTTTAAAGTGGAGATCGTTGGGAAATACCGCCTTTTCAATCTTTTTTGCCATTTCGGCTGTGTTAAAATTGGCAAACGGACAGACATTATTGCCGATGCAGGCACTGATATTCCTGGTGCCCGAAGCCGGATAGCCCGTCCCCGGATCAGTCTGGTTAATTTCCAGAAGTTCGATAATCGGCTGAAGCTTTTGATTAATTTCCTCCATATCCTCATAGCGGATTCCTTCAATCTCAAAGCCCTGCCGCGTGGTGAGATGGACATAGCCGTTGCCGTACTCCTCGGCAATCTCCTGCACCATCCCCAAAACTTTAGCGTTTAAATACCCGCCCGGCACACGAATCCGGGAGGCCCCGATGCCCCGAACCTTCGACACGCGGAACGCATTTTTCTTTAATTTCTTTGTATTGACATCCAGTCCCATCCCTGCACCTCCCTTAATCGATTAAATCTTTTCCGTCCACGTAGTTAAACACCGGGCCGTCCAGACAGATATAGGTCGAACCAATCTTGCAGTGTCCGCATTTGCCCAGGCCGCAGCACATCTTCCGCTCGTGGGATACCCATATGCTCTCCTCGGCAGCGCCCAGCTTTAAAATCTCCATCACGGTAAACTTAATCATCACCGGAGGGCCCACGCAGATAAAGGCGGCATTGCCCAGATCGTTAAACGTTAAATCCGGTATGTACTTTGTCACCATGCCTACAGGGCCTTCATAGCCCTCGGGTGCGGTATCGACCGTCTGGATCACGGAAATCCGGTTTTTCCAGAAAGCAAAATCCTCCTTAAACAGCACATCCCCCGGCGACTTAAACCCGGCAATCAAGGTCGTGCTCACCGCTTTTTCGGGGAAATGCGCAAAATAATCCACCACCCCGCGAACCGGCGAAAGTCCCGTTCCCCCGGCGACAATCACCAGTTCCTTTCCCTCGTAATGTTTCACGTCAAAGCCGTTGCCGTAGGGACCGCGGATAAACAGCCGATCACCCACATAATTTTCAAAAATCTCGTTCGTCACCTTTCCCACGCGGCGGATGGTAAAATCCACCGTTCCCCTGCCGATTCCGCTCACCGAAATCGGAGCCTCGCCGTATTTGGGCAGAGAAACCTCAAAAAACTGCCCCGACTTAACCTCTTTCTCTCCCGTATACTCCATGCGGAAGGTGTATTCCAAATCGGTGTGGCGGATAACCTCTTTAATGGTCGATAACTGAGGAATATATTCATTCTTCATCTGCTTGCTCCTCCTTTGCCAGACGGTTCACACAATGGGAATAGGAAATATACTCCGGGCAGACGTCGTCGCAGCGTCCGCAGCCCACGCACATCGGCACCCCAAACCGCTTCTCATAGTCGTAAATCTTGTGCATCACCTTAAACCGCATCCTCTCGCCCTGGCTTTTGCGGTACTCGTGACCTCCGGCCATCTCCGTATAGCCGTCAATCTGACAGGAAGCCCAGACCCGGCGGCGTTCACCCACCTTTGCATTGTCCCGGTAAAAAATATCCTGCATGGAAAAACAGGTACAGGTCGGACAGACAAAGTTGCAGCGCCCGCAGCCGATACAGCGATCGCCGTACTCCTTCCAGATCGGCAGGGAAAAACTCTGGTTGGAAAGATTTTTCGGAAGGATAACTTTTTCCTTATTTTCCCCGGCAAAATCGGGAACGACCGTACAGGATGTACAGGAGCCGCAGGCGGCAAAGTCCCCGGCAAGCGTCTTTGCAAGCGCTTCCTTCTTTATATCAAAAAAGACCATCTCCCCGTCCGGCTTAATATAAGCGTCATACTCCTCCCACCGGTTCGTCCCCATGCTGGCGCAGAATCCCGAATCGCAGGTGGACGGACAGCCCATTAAGATAAAGGAAACCTTTTCCCGAATCCGCCGGTAATAAAAATCCTCAAAAGCATTCTTTAAGTAAATCTCATCCAGACGCTTTACCGCATGTCCGTCACAGGCCCGCAGAAACACCAGAATTTCCTTCTCCGGCCCCTTGGGAACGCTGGTTTCCTCCTCGGTAAAATAAAATAAAGTTTCATTGATGGGAAGAAGCACTTCCTTAAAAGAATAGTCCGACTTTTTCTCCCACTCGATTTCCTCTAGGGAATGAACCTTCCCGTACCGGACAACATCCGTATCCGAAAAACATCCCTCACCTTCCATCCGCTTCGGCGCATACACATCCCACTGCCTGGCCCATTGTCCAAACAGCTTTTTAGCATCTGCCTTAACTAACTGATAGCCCATAGCCTCTCCTTTCTGCTTTTCTTTGTGCAAGTTTACCTGTAATTTTTTCCTTTCCCGGTCTTTCCTCACGCTATTGATAATATTTTATCAGGAAATACCAAAAAAATCCGTGACATTGATCACAAAATGCCACGGATTTTTTTATCTGCGAAAAATACATTGTATCCCCGCAGAAAAGATGTTATGATAAAAATAATGTAACAAATAATTTAAAATTTATTGACAAAGAAAGAAGGTCTTACCATGCCGGCACTACAGCCCCAGCCAGAAATCATCACCTTTGAACAATATAATACGCTTCCAGAAAATATAAGGGCAGAGGTCTTTCAGGGTATCCTCTATAATATGGCCAGCCCGTCCCAGGCACATCAGGATATTTCCAGAGAACTTTTATACGCTCTGACAGATTACATCAAAAAGAAAAACGGCTCCTGTAAAGCCTATGCTGCTCCTTTTGATGTTGTTTTAAATCACCGCCCACTCACAGTTGTACAGCCTGACCTGATGGTTATCTGCGATAAAAATAAACTGGATGGAAAACGCTGCAATGGTGCGCCTGACTTTATTATCGAAATTGTATCTCCGGGAAATGCATCCGATGATTACATCAAAAAACTGTACTATTACCAAAACTACGGTGTACGTGAATACTGGATTGTCGATCCAAACCGACTTTTGGTAACGGTCAATGACTTTGAAGGTAACCGCGTTGCCGTACAATATCCCTTCGACGCTGCGGTTAAGGTAAATATTTATGACGACCTTTTTATCGATTTTAAAGCCATTGGTCAAATTCTCCATCCATAATCATTAAATATATCCAATATTTCACTCAATGGAAGTATCCCACTTTGATGGTGGGATATTTTCATGTTATTTATCCCGTCCCAATCTCCCCCGTCTTATAAAAATGCGACAGTTTTTCAGGATTCACAATCACAATCCTCTTCTTTTCCATCCGTATCAGCCCAAACTCCGTCAGGGTTTTGCACAGGCGGGAGGTGTTCTCCCTGGGTGCGCCGAGCATATCGGCAAGAAAAGTAATGGTCATATGAATATCAATCTCCAGCCCGTGTTCCGTATTCTTCCCAAAATCCCGCGAAAGCTTCCACAGCTTTGCCGCCAGCTTCCTTTCCATGTAAATGCTGCCCATGGTATTTTTCAGCTGATGCCCCATTCGCCAAAGTTTTCTCTCCTGCGCCTCCAATATGGCCTTTGTCAGTGAAAAATCCTTCTCCATCGCCGCAAGCAGCTTTGCCGCCGGAAGGATGAACACCTGGCTTGCTTCTATGGTTTCACAAAACAGGGAAGAATCATGGAAATTAAGCACATGCTCATTAAGCAGGGCACCCGGCCCAAAGATAAAAATAATCTTCCTCTTCCCCAAATGCGTTAAATTATAAACAATCGACTTTCCCGATATCTGAACATACACCGACTTCAGCGGCTCTTTCGCACGGATCATAATAATCTCCATTCCGCCGCCTTTCAGTTGGCGGCACAAATAGTAATGAAA
>CAMNRM010000035.1 GCA_946553025.1 uncultured Clostridium sp. | reverse complement strand
AAAGTGCAGGGGAAAGTCTGCCCTTTGGGTTCCCCAGGTAAAGTTACACTATCTTTAAGAAATATATGCTGGAAATCGGGGAGTGATAATGTTATAATGGGGTTGATGTTTTTAGGATTGCAGAAACAAGAAGCACTGTGTGCAAAACAGGTTACTGTGACGTGTGAACAGCAACCAAAACAGTCCATAGCATCAGAAGCGGCAAAAGACTTTTTGAGGCTTCTATACATTTGTATAAAAAAGAGGAGAGATGTTTTATGGAAGGGCAGAACAGCCAGATTCTTTTTTCGTATTTGAAAAATATTTTAAATGACTCGGACAAGAATGAGATGGATATTGAAGCGCTGGAAAGGCTTTCTAAAAATATCAGCGATGAAGAACCGATGCTGCATGAGGTGGCTGAGGAGATGGTTTCCTTTTTGCGGCAGCTGAAGAGGAGAGAAGATGATTTGCGGCAGAAGGCAGAAGAAGTGGGCAAATATATGGAGGTTATCCAGTCGTACAATGATCTTCTTACCGAATTAACCAGGATGCGGGACGAGTGGATTATGGTGGTGAAAGCGGACGATAAATCGATTCTCTACTGCAATAAGCGGTCAGGGAGGTTTCATACGGAGGAAGGCTCCTGCGATTTTTGTCAGCACCGTCTGGAGTTCCAGCATCATCTTCTGGAGTGGGAACCGAGTGAGTGCGAGCGGGTATGGGAGGCTGAGGACGGGTGCGGCCAGTGCTTTTTAATCCTTTCCTTTTCCATTCCCTGGAAGGATGGTCTGGTCTATGCCCATGTCGTGGCGAATGTTACCGAGGAAAAACAGAGAACCCGGCAGCTTACGGATAAGGCTTACAGCGATCCGGGAACAGGGATTTTTAACCGCCGCTATGCAGAGGAACAGCTGGATCATATGCTATGGAAGGGAAAGCCGCACACGTTCTGTTATCTGGATTTGGACGGGCTTAAATATGTTAATGACAAATTCGGCCATATGGAGGGCGATACTTATATCAGCAACTTTGTTTCCGTTGTCAAGACCAGAATCCGCAATACCGATATCTTTGCCCGGATTGGCGGGGATGAGTTTGTGATTATCTTTATGGACTGCCCCAAGCACGCCGCGGAGGAAAAGTTAGGCACGGCCCTGGAAATGTTTATCCGGGAAAATCAAAAGGAGTATCCGGTAAGCTTCAGCTACGGTGTCCTTGCCGTTACCGGAAAAGAGCAGGATTTGACCAGGGAAAAGCTTCTGAAACAGGCCGATGAAGCCATGTACCTCTGCAAACAGGAGAATAAGCGCAAGTACCATCAGCATAAGGACTGGAAAGACAGCCGTCTGGAGAATGCGGAATGAATAAGGATTTAACCGAGGGAAAGGTAACGGCTTCCATGCTGGCCTTTGCAGGTCCGATGATTTTGGGAAACCTTTTGCAGCAATGCTATAATATTGCCGATACGCTGATTGTAGGCAGGTTTTTGGGCGCGGATGCTTTGGCGGCGGTGGGATCGGCCTATACGCTGATGACATTTTTAACCTCGATTCTTATCGGCCTGTGTATGGGGAGCGGATCGGTGTATTCGTTTTATTTCGGAAAAAAAGATGAGGTGCAGATGCGAAACAGCATAGCTGCGGCTTTTGTGCTTATCGGGGCGGTGAGCGTCAGCGTAAATGTGCTGGTATTTGCCGCCCTGCCCGGAATTTTAAAGCTGCTCCAGACGCCGGATTCCCTGTGGCTGATGATGGAAGAGTATGTGTTTGTGATTTTTTTTGGCATCTTTTTTGTGTTTTTATATAATTATTTTGCCTTTCTTCTCAGGGCTGTGGGGAATTCTGTTATTCCTCTGTGTTTTCTGGGAAGTGCGGCGCTGCTGAATGTGGGATTGGATTTGCTTTTTGTGATTCGGTTCGGCTGGGGAATCCGGGGGGCGGCTGCGGCTACCGTTATTGCCCAGATGTTTTCCGGCCTGGGTATCGGGGCTTATACCTGGATCAGGGAGGCGTGGCTGCGGCCAAGAAAAGAAGAACTTTCTTTTACCGGAAAAAGCGTGGGAGAAATCCTGCGTTTTTCTGCGGCGGCCTGTATCCAGCAGTCAGTGATGAACTTTGGAATACTTATGATTCAGGGCCTGGTCAACCGCTTTGGAACCGCTGTTATGGCAGCATTTGCCGCCGGGGTGAAGATTGATTCCTTTGCCTACATGCCTGCCCAGGAGTTTGGAAATGCGTTCTCCATCTTTACCTCACAGAATCACGGGGCAGGAAAAAAGGAACGGGTAAAGGAAGGTATTTTAAGTGCGGTCAGGGTTTCCATGCTTTTTTGCGCAGCAGTTTCCGTGGCAGTATTCTGCTTTGCCCCGCTTCTTTTGCAGATATTTATTAAGGAAACAGAGTTGGAAATTCTTGGAATCGGAGCGGGATATCTTCGGGTAGAAGGTGCATTTTACTGCGGGATCGGCGTGCTGTTTTTGCTCTACGGATACTTTCGCGGGATTGGAAAACCGGAGATGTCGGTTGTGCTTACCGTGATTTCCCTGGGGACGAGAGTGGTCTTAGCTTATATAACAGCACCCCTGCCGGGCGTGGGCGTCTGGGGGATCTGGTGGGCCATTCCCATAGGGTGGATACTGGCCGATCTGGTGGGCGGTTATGCGGTCTGGAAAGACGGACGCGGGAAACGATGCGAGGTTTCATGCAGAAAAATGTCGTAAACCGCAGCAGAAAAAAACATTCCTTAAATTTATCTAAAATGGATTCCCAAAAAGAAAAAAACTTGTTAGAATAGAAACAGGTTACAGGAAAGGGGAATGGAAAATGTTTGCTATCGGCACAGCAGAAGTAAAGGTTTCCGGGACGAAATTAAGGGTTCCCAAGGAGTATAATTTAACAAAAAAAGACCGAAAAATCTATGGCTTATGGTTAGGGGAAAGAACCCTGTATTTATCCGATGAAAAGGAGCCGCTCCGGGCAAAAGCTTCCGGAAAACAGTCCATGATTTTTGATGTAAAGGTACACACCGAGTCCGTAATCGAAGTCCCCAAACAATTGGACGGGAAATGGGCAGTGATCAGCGGAAGGATTTCTGCCATTAAAATTCAGTTTGAGGACAGGGAGTGGGAAAGCTGAGATGGCTGTGTATTTCCAGAAATTTGCAGATTCTTTGGGGGATGGTGGTGGGAATCTGGAGAAGGGGGAATATTCTGCCGGAGATAGCCGTGAGGGAAGCCTGATAAAAGGTGGATTTTCTGTCGAAAGCAGCCGTGAGGAAGAAACAGGAAAAACAGAGAAAACAGAAAAACGGATACAGGGAAATGAGAAACATAAGAGGGAACATCGTGCCGGGCTGGAATTGCTGAAGGAGAGTTTGTTTCGTGAATTTTCCGGTGAGTTTTCCTGTACGGAAGCGGAATTTTGTCTGGAGGATGAACTGGAAAAGGAGGAACTTGGAAAGCCTTTTTTAAAAAATTATCCGCAGATTCATTTTAATATCAGCCATGGGAAGGATATGGTGGTCTGCGGCGTGGGAACTTCTCCTCTGGGGGTGGATGTGGAAGCCATCCGCCCGGTAAAGCGAAGCATGTCCCGGCGGGTTCTGACCCCGGGGGAGCAGATATTTCTGGAAGAAAGTGAAAAAAACGGCGGTGAAAACAGCTGGTATCGGGATTTTTTCCGGCTCTGGACATTAAAAGAAAGCTATGTTAAGGCGATTGGAAAAGGGCTGTCGGTAGACTTTACCACCCTGGAATTCATCCTTACGGAAGGGGAAAAGAAATCAGAAAATCCGGATATTCGGCGCTTGTTTCCAGGGAAAAAAGAGAAACAAAAGCAGGAATATTTTTTAATGAAAGAAGTTCTTTGCTGCCGCCTGGGAGAAGAAAAGCTTAACCTTCCATGGCGGTTTTTCCAGACGATACTTGATGGAGAATATGTGGTTTCCTGCTGTCTGTTAAGATAAATATCGGATAGAGTATTAGAATTTTAGAGAATTAGATTGGAAAATTAGATTTAGAGAATTAGATTTGGAGAATTGAATGAAGATTGTACAATGGATAAAAACACATCGTTACTGTTTGACCGGACTTTATCTTTTTGTTTTTCTGGCCGGTTTTTTTATGCTGCAAAACTTTGGACCGGAACCAAGATGGATTGTGTATTCCGTGATTGACGGATGGATTCCCTTTAATGAATGGTTTGTCTTTCTGTATTTTTTATGGTATTTCTGGGTGCCTTTTTTCATGTTTTATTTTATGATTCGGGAGAAAAGGGCGTACATGGAACTGTGTCTGGTGATGTTTGCCGGGGCAACGATTTGTCTGCTTATCTATCTTATCTGGCCTAACGGCCTGATGCTTCGGGAAGAGATTGGCAGTGAAACTATGTGTGCGGAGATTATCCGTTTCCTCAGAAATATCGATCCGCCCAGGAATGTATGCCCTTCGATTCATGTGTCAAGTACGGTGGCTATCCATCTGGCGGTTTGCCATTCGGAGGCGTTTGGAAAGAAGCGGAAGATACGGGCGCTGTCCCTGGCAGTTACCGTGGGAATCAGTCTTTCTACGGTGTTTATCAAGCAGCATTCGGTGATTGATGTCTTTTGGGGATGGCTGCTGAGCCTTGGGCTGGATATGCTGCTTATCTATAGCGTGAACAGGGTTGGAAGGAAATTTAAGATTGGTGTGGAAGAGTTTTTTGGGTGAGAGAAGTTTTTTATGGATTTTTGCCCGTTATTGTGAACGTGTGAACAGTAACAAGTAAAGCGGACACTGCATTTTTAGAAGGGATGTAGTGTTCGCTTATTTTGATTTGATTTTTCTAAGAAAGGTAAAAGAAGCAATTCAATTATTGTGTATCATGTCAGTAACCTTCTCATAATACCCCGCAGCCGCAGGTTTTTCCAGTGTTTTTTTGCTGACTTCAGGAATAAAAACATCTTTTATATATAAAATATCTTTTCGCAACAGTGCTTCGATTTGTTTATTGACCATTTCTTCTAATATTTTGACACGCCATGCCGTCTTGGAGTTTGGGAAATTTTTTATCTGTAATAACAGGTTTGCGAAATTGGTAAAAATTGTAAAACGATACTTAACATGCCATCCTTAAAACGGTATAATTCGATTAAAATTCGGCAAAAACTAATATTGCCGAAAATAAGATAAAAGGATAAAAATAATGGAGAAGCCAGCATTATTTGCTACAGAACAGGAAGTTGAGGTAGACAATGGCTGATAATATGAAATTTGAATTGCTTGCGGACAGCATAAAAGAAATCAATGTTAAAGCTGGAAACGCTGCGAAAAGTGCAACGCCGTCGCACCAATTTATGACGAAGCCGGAATTGCTAGTAAACCACCTTTCCTTTTCTCATATAAGAGAGATTATGGTAATCGATGATGCATTTGAGCGTTTTTTTATAACCGGTTGCTGCATTGTAACGTGATTATTGAACTGAAAAATGACGAGTTCCGGCACGAGGATTTAGGGCAGCTCAATGCATATGTTGGTTATTATAAAAAGAATGAAATGTCCGAGGGTGATAATCCGCCGGTCGGAATCCTGCTCTGCACGGATAAGGGATCGCAGATGGTTGAATATGCGTTGTCAGGAATGGATAATCAGTTGTTCGTATCCACCTATATGCTGCATTTACCGAACAAGAAGAAGTTAGAGGAATTTATGCTAAAGGAAATGAGGGAAATGGGAATATAGGGCGTTGCTTTTTTCCTGCAAAGGGGGCTGTTGTACTAGAGTGAAGGTGAATCAGGTTATAGGAAATGGCATTTTTGCAGAGAAGCAAAACCAGTTTTATAGGCTAAAGGTATCATTCAGGCAAATTGTGCAATCTATCATTTAAAAAGTTCAAAACCATATAAAAAGCTGGCATAATTACCAAAAAACAAAACTATTTTTAGCAAAATACACGATTATAGATAAAGTAACTTGACAAAATTTGTAGATATGTTATAATTGGGTCAACTTACTAAACAAAGTATATAAAGTTTGTTAATAAAGATTGCTTTCCGTTAAACGGATAAATTATAATGGCTGAGCAATAAGCAATAAGCAATAAGCAATAAGCAATAGCAGTAAGCAGCAAGCAGGAAATGAGGAAACAAGATGAATACCTATGTTGGAAAGCCGCAGACGATTAAAAAGGTTAATGAGGGGATTGTATTCAACAGCATTGCGTCCAGTCCGGGGATATCGCAGGTGCAGATTGCGGAAAATACCGGACTTAGTTTGCAGACCATTAACAAGGTGGTACGCAACTTAGAGGGGAAGGGGATGGTGGTGTGTACGGGGATCAGCACCTATACGGGCGGACGCCGGGCGAGGGTGTATGAGGTTAATCAGAATAAGGGATATATTGTCTGTATCTATATTCAGGGGGAGCAGTTCCACTGTAAGATTACCAATATCATGGAAAAGGAGATTTTTGCCCGGGTGTATGAAAAAGATCCGGCGCTGACCTGGACGGAGAATCTTTTGCAGGTCTTAGAGCAGATGACGGAAAAGATTGATCGGCTGAAGATGGAAATTATTGGGATTGCTGTTCCCGGTACGGTGACAAACGGGCGTATTTTTAATATTCCTGCCATATTGGAGTGGGAGGGCGCGGATTTAAAGGAGGTTATTGCCCGGTATTATTCCTGCACGATCTGGATAGAGAATGATATTAAATCCGCGACGATGGGTGCCTGCAGCAAGTTTCTGCGCCAGGATCACCAGAACATGGCTTACATCAGCATCCTCGATCATATCGGTGCGGCGATGATGATTAACCGTAAGCTTTATAACAGTAAAAACTGCTTCTCCGGGGAACTGGCCTACATGGCTTTAGGAGAACATGAGCGGGAAGCCAGCCAGTGCGGCTGTGCGGATATTATGCTGGCGAATGCTCTGAAAGAAGCAAAAAAGGAGAAGAGAAGGGAAAAACTGATTTTGCTTACGGCAAGGATGATGGTGAATATCTGCTGTGTGATTGACCCGGATTTAATGGTGGTGGCAACGCCGCATTTAAAGCCGGAGGACATCCCGGATATTCGCGGGGAAATTGCAAAATATATTCAGGAGGATTATATTCCTGCCATTATTGTAGATAAGGTTATCGCGGAGAAAAACCTTGACGGGATTATTTCCATCTGCCGGAGCAAGATTGAAGCGGCGGTGCAGATTGTTAAAGCATAGATGAGATTACAGAAAGGAGAGAAAGCAAATTATGGGGAAGGCAAATCGTAAGTTTGCGGCGGAAATCGGGGGGACATTTACCGACATTATTTATTTTCAGGAACAGGACGGAAAATCCCTGCTAAAGACGATGAAGGTTGCCTCGACGCCGGCGCAGCCGGAACAGGCGGTGATTGAAGGGGCGGACAGGCTGATTGGGGACTGGAAGGATATGGGAGAGATGCTCCACGGTTCCACGGTGGCG
Organism: uncultured Clostridium sp.; assembly: GCA_946553025.1. GTDB lineage: Bacteria > Bacillota > Clostridia > Lachnospirales > Lachnospiraceae > Caccovicinus. The sequence continues at coordinate 46,383 of CAMNRM010000035.1, read as the reverse complement.
ACGAATGCGGTTTTAGAGCGCAAGGGGGTGAAGGCGGCGCTTCTGGTTACGGAGGGGTTTGCCGACGTCCTGGAAATTCAGCGCGGGGACAAAGAGAATGTCTATGATTTATTTTACCAGAGGCCAAAGCCCATCATTCCCCGGAACATGGTGTTTCCGGTTGCGGAGCGGGTTACGGCGGACGGGGAGGTGCTGAAGGCGCTTAATGAGGATGAGGTTCGCGCCATTGCCGGGGAATTAAGAAAGGAAGAGGTATCTTCGGTCGGCATATGTTTTCTGCACAGCTATGCATATTCTGCCCATGAGAGCCGGGTGAAGGAGATTTTGGAGGAGGAGCTTCCCGGGGCGATTATCACGGCTTCCTATGAGATTTTGCCGCAGTTTCGGGAATATGAGCGTTCCAGCACGGTGGCCATCACCGCCTATATCGCTCCGGTCATGGTGAATTATATCGAGAAGCTTTACGGGGAACTGAAAAACCGCCATTTTCGCGGAGAAATTTTTATTACCCAGTCCAACGGCGGAATTATCCCTATGGGTGCGCTGCGAAAAGAGGTGGCGAGAACATTGCTTTCCGGCCCGGCAGCGGGGGTTACCGGGGCGGCATTTATGGCACGCCAGCTTGGGGTTACGAATATTATTACCCTGGATATCGGGGGAACCAGCGCCGATGTCTGCCTGGTCAACCGGGGAGAGCCTCTGGTTTCTACAGAGAATAAGATCGGCGGATCGGCAATCGCCGTGCCGATGCTGGATATCGTTACCGTGGGCGCGGGCGGGGGAAGTATCGCTTGGCTGGATGAGGGCGGTATGCTCCAGGTAGGGCCTAAGAGCGCCGGAGCGGTTCCGGGGCCGGCCTGCTACGGGCGGGGCGGAGATCAGGCGACCGTGAGTGATGCCCTTGCCTACCGCGGGTTTATCCGGCCGGAACATTTTGCCGGGGGAAATTATCCCTTAAACGTGGAAAATGCCCGAACGGTGATTGGCGAACTGGCCGGACAGGTGCAGGCAGCGCCGGATGAACTGGCGGAGGCGATTATCCGTATTATGGAAGCAAATACCATGCAGGCGGTTCGTCTGGTTTCCACCGAGAGAGGGTACGATGCAAGGCAGTACACCATGGTTGCCTTTGGCGGGGGCGGCGGGCTTCACGCGGCAAATATTGCCCAGGAACTGGGGATTACCCGTGTGCTGGTTCCCTGCTATGCCGGAATCCTTTCTTCCTTCGGCCTTCTGGTGGCGGACGTTATCCGGGACTATGTGCAGACCCATGTCAGCCGCTGTGCGGAAACCTCTTCGGAGCTTTTGCGGGAGCAGTTTGTCCAGATCCGGGAAAATGCCGTCGAAAATATGGTTTCCTACGGGTTTAAACGGGAGTCGATGGTTTTTAAATACGCGATAGATGCACGCTATGCCGGTCAGGCTTTTGAACTTCAGATAGATTTTGACGAACTTCCCGAAAACGCCGGGGAGGTTGCCGAGGCATTCCACCGTCTGCATCTTGCCCGGTACGGCTGCAACTCGCCGGATAACGAGGTGGAGATTGTCAACTACCGCTTAAAGACCATTATCCCGCAGAATAATCATCTTCTGGAAGAGATGAGGTACTGTGCTGTGACGGATAAGTACGAATCCTCCCGCTCTCCGGTGCTGATTGGAGGAAAATGGAAGGACTGCGATTTTTATACCTGGTCAAAGCTTCCTGCCGAGGCAGTGATTCACGGCCCAGCGGTTGTGGAGGACGACACAACGACCTGTTTTATTCCGGAGCACTGGGACGGATTTCTGCAGGAAAACGGAAGTCTTCTGCTGGAATGGGACGGCACCACAGCACAGTAAATCCCCATGCTGCTATTTGGGCATTCGCATAAAGGAAAAGGGATTTTTTGTGAACCATAAAAACAGTAATGCAGGATGATAAAAGGATACAGTAATGCAGGATAATAAAAGGAGAAGGAAAGTATGGCAAATGATATTGCATTATTTAATATTTTAAGCAATAACCTGCTTGCGGTTGCCCGGGAGATGAGCGCGGATATGCTGCGCAGCGCCTACTCCACGGTTATCCGTGAGGCAGCGGACGCATCGACATTTCTGGCGGATGCCAAGGGAAGGGTGCTTGCCCAGTCCCAGAATATTCCGCTGCACATGAATTCCGTAAGTTCGGCACTCACCGGTGCGCTGCGCATGGTGGATGTGTCTTCCCTGACGGAGGATGACGTGATTATCTTAAATGACCCCTACAATGGGGGACAGCACCAGTCGGACGTCTATCTGTTTTCCCCGGTAGTGGAGGAGGGGAAGCTGGTTGCTTTTTCCGGGAGTGCAGGGCACCATGCGGATCTGGGACATTCGCCGGGGTTTAACCTGTATGCAAGGGATATTTTTGAGGAGAGATTTCGGTTTACCCCGATGAAATTTTCTCTGTCAAGGGACTGGAACGGCGGGATTTTCGAGCAGATGCTTCGGGCAAATCTTCGTCTTCCCAAGGATACGATCGGTGATTTTAATGCGCAGCTTGTGGCGAATGAAACCGGGCGGCGAAGAATTCACGGCTTTGTTTCGCGCTACGGTTACGATGCCTTTATGGAAGTTTCCGAACAGCTTTTGGACTATGCAGAGCGGGCCATGCGCTCGGCCATCGCCAAGGTGCCGGACGGGGAATACTTTGGGGAATGTATGGCGGATGACGACGGAATCCACGACGATCCGATTATTATCCGGGTGAAGGTTACGGTTAAGGGCGATACTATGCAGGTGGATTATGGCGGAACGTCCGATCAGGTGGTTACGGCAATTAACTGTCCTATTGCCTCCACGGTTTCGGCGACTTATTCGGCATTAAAGATGATTTTAACCGACCCGTCCGTTCCGATTAATGACGGGGCTTACCGGCCGATTCGGGTGACGGCACCCAAAGGATGTATCTTAAATCCAAAGGAATTTGCCCCGGTGGAAGGAAGAAATATTATTATTATGCGCGTGTTCCAGTCGATTTTAAAAGCCTTTGAAGAGGTGCTCCCGGAGCGTGTTCCGGCACAGGGCTACGACCAGAGAACGGAGATTAATTTACAGTGGACGGGGGAGGACTCCTTTGTCGCCATCAGTGATGAACTCGGGGGCGGCTACGGCGCGGGGATGTACAATGACGGTGCGGATTTAATTGACGATCCGCTGGGAAACTGCAAGAATTCTCCGGTGGAATCGTTAGAGATTGCCCAGAAGTTTTTCCGTGTCCTGCGCTACGATCTGCGGACGGATTCCGGCGGGGCCGGCAGGACGAGGGGCGGTCTTGGGGCGGTTCGCGAGTACGAGTTTTTAAAAGATCAGGTAGATATGACCTTCTACTCCGACCGGTTTAAGTATCCGGCCAGGGGAGCACGGGGAGGACAGGACGGGGCACCGGCTTATTTAAAGATTACGCGAAAGGACGGGACGGTTGAAGCTATGCGGGCCAAGGGCCATGCCGTGCTTTACGCAGGCGACCGGGTGGAGATGGCGCTTGGCGGAGGCGCAGGCTACGGCAATCCTCTGGAGCGGAACCGAGAAAAGGTTTCCGGGGATATTGCATGTAAGAAGGTAAGTCCCGAAATGGCAGAAAAACTCTATGGTTATCGATAAAGCGGAGGGAAGATATGGAAGTGGAAAAATTATTTCGGGATATTCAAAAGCAGCCGGAACAGTTTGCCGGACACAGAGAAAGGATTTTATCGATTCCGGAAACTATAGCGTCGGCAGTGAAGCGCCGTCCGGTGGTGATGACAGGAATTTCCACCTCGCTGTCTGCGCTGAAACTTCCGCTGTGGCTGCTGAACCGGCAGGGAGATTTTTCGGCGGAACTGGTGAATACCGGAGATCTGCTGGACTATGGCTGTCCGCAGAGGGAAGACACCCGGCCGTTGATTGTCTTAAGCCGCTCGGGTGAGTCGGCGGAAACGGTTCGGCTTCTGGAAACGGTAAAGGCGGATCGCTGCGTGATTGGCGTGACGGAAGGGGCGGAGAGTGCGCTGGCCAAAAGGGCGGATGTGCTGCTGGCGTTTCGGGCGGACGAAGAGGCATTTCCCAATACATCCTCGTTTACCCTGTCGCAGCTTTACGGGCTGGGGATGGCTTTCGGGCTGGGCTATCACAGCAGTTTTTCCCTGGATGAACTGGTAAAGGAGGCTGCCTGTGCGGCGCAGGAGATTGGGCAGAAGGAAGACGAATCAAGGGAGATTGGAAAGATGCTTTCTGCTCCTTTTTTCCTTCATATTTTTCAATTTCCTGATGCACAAATCGATGGTATTTCATGATGTTCCTGCTGATGACATACAGCATCAACTCTTTATATACTTTTTCTGCTGACCGATAATGGAACCTCCGGAAATCCTCGTTTTCTTTTATATCACCAAAGTGTCCTTCCGTCTGAATGAAAATATCCATGTAAAACTATCTTTGTTTTTCCTATATCCTGTTGCAGAAAATCAAGATTCGTTTTATCGGGCGAAACAGCACCAGACCGATGATCAGATTGCTGATTCCGTGCACAATATCAAACGGTATTCCGGCTATCCACCAGGCAAACATGGCCCCTGGGCCTCCGGCAAGGTAGGGGAGGGAACACAGAAAGCCGAAGGAAAATCCAAACAGACAGGATAAAATCCCATATCCCCAATCCGGGGCACCCAACCGTTTCATCAAAGCAGTAAGTCCTGCCAGAACAGGCCAGATGTAGAGGTAGGAAACCCACCAGACGCCAAAACCGTGAAAGATGCCCTCCAGAATGGTAAAAGTTATCAGGATATTCAGCACCCGTTTTCCCAGCACCAGGGTATACAGAATCACCATCAGGGACACCAGTTCAATGTTGGGCAGATGGATCATGGAAATCTGAAGGGCGAACAGAACCGCTGCCCAAAGTCCGTCCGCTGCTACCTGTCGAACGCGGCTCATGGCATACTGGCGGCGGTATAAACCAGCCGGTAATGTTCACCGTTTCGGACAGGCTGCTGGCTGACCCCGTAATTGCAGGGTTTTCCATCCACCTCTATGGCCCAGCAAGCCTGGTTTTTGTCATAGACTGCCTCAACGCCGTTGACACTCTCGATCATCAGCCCGAACTGTTTCGTCCGGCTGCCTTCTATCGTCAGCCCTTTGGCATCTTCCAGCGCCTGTTCCAGATATTCGGCATTGGTTCGGATAGTATAGCTTTCTGAAGTTTTGATTGTAGAGTTTTCTGAGGACTGATCTTCGTATACGACTTCTACGCTGATTTCCTTTTCTCCCTGTTCCGGCTGAGGCCGAAATTGAAAATAACAGAACAAAAGCCCTGCCAGAACAATGCCCACCGTCATTAACGCGATAATGAACGGTTTCTTTTTTTCTGAAGCTGTAGTTTTCATAAGTTGTTGCCCTTTCTGATTCTTTTTCTTCGGGAATAGATAAATTGATTATACCTTTTTCTTTGTTTTTCTACAATCAATAATTTTATGATACCGGAGTAAAATGCGCCTGACCGGGGAAAACAACGATATCTATTGGGCCTATCCGCTTACCTGGGGAATCAGTTCCGTTATTTACCTGGTATACTACCTGCGCTCGGACTGGGTTCATGGGTTTGATGCAAAATAATGTGAGCGTTTATCCGGGCAATGAATGTTAAACGGCATAAAATTGAATTGACAAGATTGAATTGATTTTCTGACGATGGAAGCTGTAAGGTCAGGTGATATCATACTAACAGGCTTTTTGCCATGATATCACGGTACAAGGAAAATAAAAGTACGGTACTTTTTTGTAGTACCTTGTTTTTTTATGGTAAAGAAAATATAAAGAAAGAACAGTTCACAAAACTTTCACAATTTTCTTCTTGCACAGTCATTAAATATCCCGTATAATCTTTGCAGAATTAAATAGTTAGCTAACTATTAGTTAATTAACTAAAAACGCATGAATGGAGGATTTTATGGAAACACCAGAAAAAGATCCGCAAAAACCCCAGTCCCTGACGCACCAGGCCGTTAAGCTTTATATGAAAACCGGTCATCTGCATCGGGATGTTCTGGAAAAGGAAGTGCGGCAGACCGGCGTCTACCGAAGCCAGCACCAGATTTTAATGTATCTGTCCAACCATCCCGAAGCGTCGCAGAAGGATATTGCAGAATTTTTGGGTGTTTCTACGGCGACGATTGCCGTGACCTTGAAAAAACTGGAAAAAGCCGGATATATTCTGCGGATGTCCGATCCGAAAGACAACCGCTGCAACCGGATTTTGCTGAGCGCGAAGGGAGAGGATATTGTCACACAGAGCCATGAAATTTTTTTCCGCGTCGAAAAGTCCATGTTTCTTGGATTCAGTGAAAAAGAAATCAATGAACTGAAAAATTTCTTTGCGCGTATGTGTGAGAATCTGGAAAAAATAAATCAAAATAATAACCGAAGGAGATAAGCAATGAAACGTTATAAACCTTACATTAAGCCTTATTTAAGCGCCTTCCTTCTCGGCCCTCTTCTGATGATTACCGAAGTTTTAGGAGAGATTATGCTTCCGAAAATGATGTCCTTAATCATCAACCACGGCGTGGCACAGAGGGATACCCGCTATATTCTCTGGATGGGCATTGCCATGGCTGCAGTTGCTCTGGTGATGGCTTTGGGCGGTATCGGCGGGGCCTATTTCAGCGCGAAAGCTTCGATTTGTTTTACCAGCGATCTGCGCCAGGATTTATTTGCCAAGGTGCAGAAATTTTCCTTTAAAAACATTGATGATTTTTCCGCCGGTTCGCTGGTCACACGTCTGACCAACGATATCCAGCAGGTGCAGAATGTAACCATGATGGGTCTGCGGCTGATGTTTCGTGCGCCGGGGATGATGATTGGTGCGCTGATTATGGCCTTTATCATGAACTCCCGTCTGGCGGTGATTATTCTTATCGTGATTCCGCTTTTAACCCTGGCGATTGTAACGATTCTGCGCACGGCCTTTCCGCGGTTTCAGGTTATGCAGAAGGCGATTGACACCTTAAATAACGGGATTCAGGAGGCTTTAACCAACGTCCGGGTGATTAAATCTTTTGTCCGGGAAGACTATGAAGAAGCGAAATTTAAGAAGGCAAACACCAGCCTTAAAGATGCCAGCATGGGGGCGTTAAACGTTGTGATTATGACCATGCCGGTGATGATGCTGGCGATGAATATTACGACGCTGGCGGTTGTCTGGTACGGGGGAAATATCATTATCGCCGGGGATATGCAGGTGGGGGATTTAACGGCATTTACCACCTATATTGTGCAGATTTTAATGTCTTTAATGATGCTTTCCATGGTATTTTTACAGAGTTCCCGCGCCATGGCTTCCGTAAAAAGAATGAATGAAATCATGGATGTAGAGATTGATTTAACCGATGAATGTTCGGGCCATAAAGAAAAAGAAGTTACCGAGGGCCGTGTGGAATTTCGGGATGTCTGTTTTTCTTATCAGACCGAACGGCAGAAAAATATGGAAAATGTATCGAAAAAACCGGAAAACCTGGTACTGGATCACTTAAACTTTACCGCCCTTCCCGGGCAGACCATCGGGATTATCGGGGCGACCGGAAGCGGAAAAACCTCTCTGGTGCAGTTGATTCCACGGCTCTACGATGTTACCGGCGGACAGGTGCTGGTGGACGGCATGGATGTGCGGGAGTACTCCCTTAAACATCTGCGAAACGGCGTGGGGATGGTTCTGCAAAAGAACGTTCTTTTCTCCGGCTCCATCGAAGAAAACCTGCGCTGGGGCGCGGAAGAAGCCAGTATGGAAGAACTGCGGCAGGCGGCGGACAGTGCCCAGGCGGACGGGTTTATTACGGCTTTTCCCAAAGGCTATCAGAGCGAAATCGGCCAGGGCGGATCGAATGTTTCCGGCGGGCAAAAGCAGCGCCTATGTATTGCCCGGGCATTATTAAAGGCACCGAAAATCCTGATTTTAGACGACAGCACCAGCGCCGTAGATACCGCGACCGAGGCAAAAATCCGGGAATGTTTCCGGACGGCGCTTAAAGATACTACGAAATTTATCATTGCCCAGAGAATCAGTTCGGTGGAGGATGCCGACCAGATTCTGGTTCTTGATGACGGAAAAATTGCTGCGATGGGGACACATCAGGAACTTTTAAAGACCTGTGAACCTTATCAGGAAATTTATTATTCCCAGCGTGATCGGGAGAAGGAGGTAAGCGCGTGATGGACAGAGAAAAACGAAGAGAAAGCTTAAAGCGCAGATATGGAAACCGTGCTTCTTCTGCCGGTATGGGCGGTCCCGGAGGAGGCAGACCCGGCGGACATGGCCCGGGCGGGCCGGGGTTCGGCCCCAGAAGACAGCGTGTCCGGATGGGAGGAAAGCCCAAGGACAGTGCGCAGACGATCCGCCGTCTTATGCAGTATATTAATGAAGATAAGGCAAAGATTGCCGTTGCTTTTATCTGTATTTTGTTAAACACCGGGGCGACCCTTGCCGGTTCCTATATGCTTCGCCCGATTATTAATATCTACATTGCCCCGACGGACGGGAGCCGGGGGAATCCCACCGGACTTTTTTTCTCCCTGGTCGTGCTTGCCATGATTTATTTCACCGGAGTCTGCGCCAATTATCTCCAGGCCAAGGTGATGCTGACCGTGGCCCAGAATGCCCTGGTTAAGCTGCGCAATGATTTATTTACCAAGATGCAGTCCCTTCCGGTGCGTTACTATGACACGAACAGCAACGGAGATTTAATGAGCCGGTTTACCAATGATGTGGATACCATCGGAAATATGTTAAGCAGCACTCTGGTTCAGCTTTTTTCCGGTGCATTAAGTCTGGTGGGAACCCTGGCTTTGATGATTTATACCAATATTTACCTTACCGTGATAACCCTGATAATGATTCCTCTGATGATGAGAGCAGGGGGTGCGGTAGCCCGCCGCAGCCAGAAATATTTCTCCGCCCAGCAGTATTCCTTAGGGGCGTTAAACGGTTATATCGAGGAAACCATTACCGGGCAGAAGGTCGTTAAGGTGTTCTGTCATGAAGACGTTGCCGAGGAAGAGTTTTCGATATTAAACCAGGAGCTTCGGGACAATCAGATCCGTGCGCAGTTTTTCGGAGGAATTATGGGGCCGGTGATGGGAAATTTAAGCCAGGTGAATTACTCGCTGACCGCCTGTATCGGCGGACTGCTCTGTGTGGTTAAGAATTTTGATGTGGGCGGGCTTACCGTATTTTTAAATTTCTCCCGTCAGTTCTCCCGGCCGATTAACGAAATTTCCATGCAGGTTTCCAATGTATTTTCGGCTCTGGCCGGGGCGGAACGTGTATTTCGGGTAATGGATGAAGAACCGGAAGCCGCCGATTCGGCGCAGGCAAAGGTTTTGGAGCCGATGAAGGGCTTTGTCCGCCTGGAAGATGTAAGCTTTGGCTACAATCCGGAAAAAACCATTCTGAAACATATCAGTCTGTACGCCAAGCCGGGACAGAAAATCGCCTTTGTCGGTTCCACCGGAGCCGGAAAAACGACGATTACCAACCTGCTTAACCGCTTTTACGATATCCAGTCCGGCGAGATTACCATTGACGGGGTAAATATCCGCGAGATTGCCCGGGAAAACCTGCGCAAAAACATCGCTATGGTGCTTCAGGATACGCATTTGTTTACCGGAACCGTGCGGGAAAATATCCGCTACGGGAGGCTGGATGCCACGGATGAAGAAGTCATTCAGGCAGCAAAAACCGCCTCTGCCCATTCCTTTATTATGCGTCTTCCGGAGGGCTATGATACGCTGCTGGAGGGTGACGGGGCCAATCTAAGCCAGGGACAGAGGCAGCTGTTAAACATTGCCCGTGCCGCCATCTCCAAGGCTCCAATCCTGATCTTAGATGAGGCAACCAGTTCCGTCGATACACGAACAGAAAAGCATATCGAGCACGGGATGGATCGTCTGATGAAGGATCGCACCACCTTCGTCATCGCCCACCGCCTCTCCACCGTCCGCAATGCCAATGCGATTATGGTTCTGGAAAACGGGGAGATTATCGAGCGCGGAGATCACGACGATCTGGTGGCACAGCACGGAAGATATTATCAGCTGTATACGGGATTGTCGGAATTAGAATAATGTCCAAAAACAGTGCCTAAAAACAGTTGACAAACCGGCAGGCTTCTTTTATACTTTATATAGTGTGTTACTGATTAAGAACGATAAATCAGGCATAAACTACCCATGACGCAGTTTTTGTAAGTGGAAGGGAGGTTTATGTCTTTTTGTCGTTTATGGGAGTTAAACGGTGGGTATTTTTGCCGGATGCCAGAGGATTTATCAGGGCAATCAGGGAAAAACGGAAAGGAGAAGAGAGATGAAAGATAAGATTTTTGGCGTATTGCAGAGAGTCGGACGTTCATTCATGCTTCCGATCGCGATTCTTCCGGTAGCAGGACTGCTGCTCGGATTTGGAGGTTCCTTTACAAATGCAACGATGATCCAGGCGTATCATCTGGAAGCGCTTTTGGGTGAAGGGACATTGTTAAACGGATTTTTAAATATTTTAAACAGCTGCGGAAATGTGGTTTTTGAAAATCTTCCGCTGCTCTTTGCCATCGGTGTAGCCGTAGGTATGGCAAAACAGGAAAAAGAAGTGGCGGCGTTAGCCAGCGTAATTGCCTTTTTTATTATGCACACGGCTATCCATGCCCTTTTGGTGCTTTCCGGAAGCCTGGTCAGCGTTTCGGCTGTTTTTGACGGAACCGGGGCGGCGATTTCCGGTATGGTTGGTTCGGCAGAGCAGACCGTCAACATGCTGGACGGTTCGGTGACGAAGGTTTTAGGGATATCCTCTTTGCAGATGGGGGTGTTTGGCGGTGTTATCGTGGGACTTGGCGTTGCCGCACTGCACAACAAATACTATAATATTCAGCTTCCCCAGGTATTATCTTTCTTTGGAGGGACGCGGTTTGTGCCGATTATCTCCAGCCTTGTCTATATCTTTGTGGGAATCCTGATGTACTTTATCTGGCCGGTAATCCAAAACGGAATCTACGGCCTGGGCGCACTGGTCAACAGTTCAGGTTATGCAGGGACATGGATTTACGGGATTATCGAGCGTGCCTTAATTCCTTTTGGTCTTCACCATGTGTTCTATATGCCATTCTGGCAGACGGCTGTGGGCGGACAGCTGGAGGTCGCCGGAGAGATGATTTACGGTGCACAGAATATTTTCTTTGCGCAGCTTGGCCATGTGGGAGAAATTGCCCATTTCAGCGTAAACCCGGGTACCCGGTTTATGGCAGGAAAGTTCCCGTTCATGATTTTTGGCCTTCCGGGGGCTGCACTGGCGATGTATCAGGTAGCAAAACCGGAGAAAAAGCAGGCTGCAGGGGGACTGCTTCTTTCGGCTGCGCTGACCTCCATGCTTACCGGAATTACCGAACCGCTGGAATTTACCTTTATCTTTGTGGCTCCGTTCTTATATGCGGTGCACAGTGTGCTGGCGGGAGCGGCTTACATGCTGATGCATATCTTTAATGTCGGCGTGGGCATGACGTTTTCCGGCGGTATTATCGACCTGGTTCTCTTTGGTATTCTTCCGGGAGCGGCAAAAACAAGCTGGTACTGGATTCCGGTTGTGGGTGTTGCCTATTTTGTTGTATACTTTTTCTTATTCAAATATTTGATTTTAAAGTTTGACTTAAAAACACCCGGACGGGATGACAGCGAAGAAGTAAAGCTTTACCGCAGAAGCGATGTGAATGCGAGAAAAGAAGGCGCGGGCGCTGCGGATAAGGGAGAGTCTGACGAACTGTCGCAGGCGATTTTAAATGGCCTTGGCGGAAAGAAAAATGTTGTGGATGTGGACTGCTGCATTACCCGTCTGCGCTGTACGGTAAAGAAGCCGGAACTGGTGCACGAGGCGCTGTTAAAGAAAACCGGGGCGGCAGGCGTGCTGAAAAAAGGCCAGGGCGTTCAGGTTATCTACGGCCCGACCGTTCCCAATATTAAGGCAAATCTTGTAGCCTATATGGCGACTGCTCCGGATGTGGAGTATCTTGGAGAAGAAGAAACAAAAGATACGGCAGAGGAAAAAGCAGCGAACGAAAAAGCACCGGTTCAGGAGAAAAAAGAAGCAGCTTCCGCGGCAAAGGTTGTTCCTTTATACAGTCCGTTTAACGGCAGGGTAGAGCCGATTGACCACGCACCGGATGTTACCTTTGCACAGAAAATGATTGGGGACGGCTTTATGGTTATGCCGGTTAATGGTGAAGCCTTAGCGCCCTGTGATGCCGAAGTAGCCTTTGTCTTCCCGACAAAACATGCCGTGGGGTTAAAAACTGCGGATGGAACGGAATTCATGCTTCACATCGGTGTGGATACGGTGAAGCTGGAAGGAAAGGGTTTTGAGGCTTTTGTCAAAGACGGCGATAAGGTGAAAAAGGGCGATAAGCTGATTGGTTTTGATTTAGACTATGTCAAAGAAAATGCGGTTTCCGAAGCCTGTATGATTATCTATACGGCGCTTCCGGAGGGGGCCTTCATTAAGGTTGAGGAAGAAAAAGAGATTCATGCCCTGGATCATGCGGCAGATCTGCATATTTGATCCGGACATTTGATTCAGACAATGGATTGATGATGTTTTAGGCTGCTGTGCATCCTGATTCGGTATAGACAGCAGCCTTTAAGCTACGGGGAGAAACGATAAAAGAGAAAACGCTTACGGTGAGGGTGTACCGTAACGGCGAATGGGGGACTTTGGATGTATCGTGTGATTAAGGTATTAAACAATAACGGAGTGCTGGTTTACGATATGAAACGGCAGGAAGAGGCGATTTTGCTGGGGAGCGGCATAGGTTTTGGAAAGCGGGTAAACGAGCGTTTCGAGCGGGATGAAAATACAAAGCGCTATACCATTGTTGACCGGGAGGAAAAGAAGCGTACCGGGAGGCAGGTGATCAGCGGGATGAATCCGAAATTCCTGGAACTGGCGGGGAGGATTGTGGACTTGGCCAGGAAGGAACTGGAGGAACTGAATCCCAATATTTTAATTCCGTTAGCGGATCATATTGCGGTGGCCGCCGAGCGGATGCAGCACGGGATTGTGCTGAAAAATCCTTTTCACAGCGACATCCGGGTTCTCTATCCGGAGGAATATGCGATTGCCTTAAAGGGCAGAGAGATGATTGACCAGACGGTTGGCTGCAGGCTCTGTGAGGACGAAGTGGGCTATATTGCCCTGCACATCCGGGCAGGGAGAATGGATGAACGGCTGGAAGAGTCCCTGCAGATGGTGGCTGTGATGAAAAAGACCGTGGTAATGGCAGAAGAAGGGATGGGGCTGACGCTTGATATGCATTCGTTTTTGTTTGAGCGTTTTATGGCGCATCTGCGCTATCTTTTAGTGCAGGTTCGGGACAGCAAAGCCGTTCCCCTGGATATGGATGAGTATGCCAGAAAACAGTTTCCAAAAGCCTATGCACTGGCCGAAGAGATCTGCGCCATGATTGGGAAGGAACTGGGAAAGCCGGTTCCCCGGGAGGCCGTAGGGCATCTGGCCATTCATATGGAGAGGCTTAAGCTGTAATTTAAAATTAAAAATTTTTGCTGGAAAAAGGATTGCAAAATACGTCGAAATAATATATAATCTTTTCAATTTGGGCTTGTGCCCGGCAGCAGTCAGTTATCAAGAAGAAAGACGAGGTACATACATGAAAGCATTCCTTATTCTGGAAGACGGAACGGTGTTTACCGGAACCAGCATCGGTTCACCCAGGGAAGTAATCAGCGAAATTGTGTTTAATACATCGATGACCGGTTATCTGGAAGTCCTTACCGACCCTTCTTATGCCGGTCAGGCTGTGGTGATGACCTATCCCTTAATCGGAAACTATGGAATCTGTAAAAAGGATATGGAGTCGAAAAAGCCCTGGGTCGAGGGCTATATTGTCCGTGAATTATCGCGTATTCCCAGTAACTTCCGAAGCGAAGAATCGATTCAGCATTTCTTAACATCGAATAATATTCCCGGTATCTGTCATATAGATACAAGATCCCTGACGAAATTATTAAGAGAAAAAGGAACCATGAACGGCATGATCACCACAAAGGAGTATGCCGATATTTCCGAACCCATTTCCCGCATGAAGGCGTACCGGGTGGAGGGTGTGGTTGCAAAGACAAGCGTGAAGGAAGTCTGCGTGCTGGAGGCAGAGATGAGCCGTCCGGCAAAGGAGGAGAAAAGTCCGGCGGCGGAGAAGAGCCGTCCGGAAAAAGGAAAGCGGGTGGCTCTTTTGGATCTCGGGGCGAAGGATAATATTGCCCGTTCGCTCGTAAAGCGGGGCTGCCAGGTAACGGTTTATCCGGCATGGACGAAGGCCGAAGAGATATTAGCGGGAAATCCGGACGGGATTATGCTTAGCAACGGGCCTGGTGATCCGGCGGAAAACGTGGAGATTATCCGCGAGATCCGAAAGCTTTATGCGGCGGATGTGCCGATCTTTGCCATCTGTCTGGGCCATCAGCTTATGGCGCTGGCTGCCGGGGCTTCGACTTATAAGTTAAAGTACGGGCACAGGGGAGGAAATCATCCGGTAAAGGATCTGGAAACCGGGCGGGTCTATATCTCTTCCCAGAACCACGGCTATGCGGTGGATGCGTCAGGCATTGATCCGAAGGTGGCCGTTCCCGCCTTTGTCAATGTCAACGACGGGACGAACGAGGGGCTTCGCTATGTGGGAAAGAATATATTTACCGTGCAGTACCATCCGGAAGCCTGCCCCGGGCCTTTGGATTCAGGATATTTATTTGACCGGTTTTTAACGATGATGGAGGTGAAAAGATAATGCCGAAGAATCCTGCAATTAAAAAAGTACTGGTGATTGGCTCCGGGCCGATTATCATCGGACAGGCCGCCGAGTTTGACTATGCCGGGACGCAGGCTTGCCGTTCCTTAAAAGAAGAAGGAATCGAGGTCGTTCTTTTAAACTCAAATCCGGCGACCATTATGACCGATAAGGATATCGCTGACCATGTCTATATCGAACCTCTGACCCTGGAAGTTGTGGAGCAGTTAATTAAGAAGGAGCGTCCGGACAGCGTCCTTCCCACCCTGGGCGGACAGGCCGGGCTTAACCTGGCGATGGAGCTGGAGGAATCCGGATTTTTAAGGGAAAATCATGTAAAACTGATTGGAACGACGGCGCAGACCATTAAAAAGGCCGAAGACCGCCTGGAATTTAAAGAAACCATGGAAAAGATCGGGGAGCCGGTGGCGGCGTCGGAGGTGGTGGAAACCATTCAGGACGGCATTGCCTTTACGAAGAAAATCGGTTATCCGGTTGTGCTGCGCCCGGCCTACACCCTGGGAGGAAGCGGCGGAGGAATTGCAAAAAATGAAGAGGAATTAATTGAAATCCTTGGCAACGGGCTTCGGCTTTCCCGCGTGGGCCAGGTTTTGGTGGAGCGGTGCATCGCCGGGTGGAAGGAAATCGAGTACGAGGTAATGCGGGACTCGGCGGGCAATGTGATTACCGTCTGCAACATGGAAAATATTGATCCGGTCGGCGTACACACCGGAGATTCCATCGTGGTTGCACCCTCGCAGACCCTGGGCGATAAGGAATATCAGATGCTGAGAACGTCGGCATTGAACATTATCACCGAACTGGGGATTACCGGCGGCTGCAATGTTCAGTATGCCCTGCATCCGGAAAGTTTTGAATACTGTGTTATCGAGGTCAATCCCCGGGTGAGCCGTTCCTCTGCCCTGGCGTCCAAGGCGACCGGCTATCCTATCGCCAAGGTGGCGGCAAAGATTGCCCTGGGCTATACCCTGGACGAGATTAAAAACGCCGTGACCGGAAAGACCTATGCAAGCTTTGAACCGATGCTGGATTACTGCGTGGTAAAGATGCCAAGACTTCCTTTTGATAAATTTATCAGCGCAAAGAGAACCCTGGGAACGCAGATGAAGGCAACCGGGGAGGTGATGAGCATCTGCACGAATTTTGAAGGGGCGCTGATGAAGGCTATCCGATCGCTGGAACAGCATGTGGACAGTTTAATGAGCTATGATTTTACGGCTCTTTCGGACGAGGAACTGGAAGACATGCTGAACAAGGTGGACGACCGGAGGATCTGGGTGATTGCCGAAGCCCTGCGCAGAGGGGTGTCCTATGAAAAGATTCACGAGATAACCAGGATTGACTGCTGGTTTATCGACAAGCTGGCGGTGCTGGTGGAGATGGAAGAAAGGCTTGTTAAGGCAGGGGAAAGCGCGAAAAAAGCAGCAGAGGAGAAGACGAAGAGGCGGGAAGAGGCAGGGAAAGAAGCAGGACAGCAGAGGGAAGCAGGGCAGGATGGAGAAGCAGAGCAGCAGAAGGAAGCAGGACAGGATAAAGAAGCTGCAAAAGAGATTCTTCCGGAAGAACTCCTGCGGGAGGCAAAACGGCTGGAGTTTCCGGATGCGGTGATTGCCCGGCTGACGATGCTTTCCGAGGGAACGGTTAAGGCCCTTCGCAGGGAGTATGGTATTCTCGCCGCATTTAAGATGGTGGATACCTGTGCGGCGGAGTTTGCGGCCCAGACGCCGTATTACTACTCGATTTATGACGGGGAGAATGAAGCGGTTTCCGTAAAAGAGAAAAAGCGGGTTCTGGTGCTTGGCTCCGGGCCGATCCGCATCGGGCAGGGCATTGAGTTTGACTTTTGTTCGGTGCACAGCACCTGGGCGTTTGCGCGGGAAGGCTATGAAACGATTATTGTCAATAATAACCCGGAAACGGTGAGTACGGATTTTGATATTGCCGATAAGCTGTATTTTGAGCCGCTGACGCCGGAGGATGTGGAAAGCATTGTGGATGTGGAAAAGCCGGACGGGGCAGTGGTGCAGTTTGGCGGACAGACGGCCATTAAGCTGACCGAGGCTCTGATGAAGATGGGCGTGCCGATTCTGGGAACGGCGGCGGAGGATGTGGATGCCGCCGAGGATCGGGAGAGGTTTGACGCGATTTTGGAGCAGTGTCAGATTCCGCGTCCTGCCGGGGTTACGGTGTTTACCGCCGAGGAAGCCAAGGCGGCGGCCCATAAGCTGGGCTATCCGGTGCTGGTTCGTCCCTCCTATGTTCTGGGCGGACAGGGGATGCAGATTGCCATTCAGGATAAGGATATCGATGAATTTATCGGAATCATCAACCAGATTGCCCAGGAGCACCCGATCCTGGTGGATAAATATATCCGGGGGAAGGAACTGGAGGTTGACGCCATCTGTGACGGAACCGATATCTTAATTCCCGGGATTATGGAGCACATCGAGAGGACGGGGGTTCATTCCGGCGACTCGATTTCGGTTTATCCTGCCTATAATATTACGGAAAGCAACGTGGAAACCATTGTCGATTACACGAAAAAACTTGCCCGCGCCCTGCATGTAAAGGGAATGATTAATATTCAGTTTATCGTGGACGGGGAAGACGTGTATATTATTGAAGTGAATCCGCGTTCCTCGCGCACGGTTCCCTATATCAGCAAGGTAACGGGGATTCCCATCGTTCCTCTGGCAACGCAGATTATCTGCGGAAAAACCATCCGGGAACTGGGCTATACGCCGGGACTGCAGAAAAAGGCGGATTATATCGCGATTAAGATGCCGGTGTTCTCCTTTGAAAAAATCCGCGGGGCAGATATCAGCCTGGGGCCGGAGATGAAGTCTACCGGAGAATGCCTGGGCATTGCCGAAAGTTTTAACGAGGCGTTATCGAAGGCGTTTCAGGGTGCGGGGATAAAGCTTCCCAAATATAAAAATATGATTATCACCGTGCGGGACGAGGATCAGGAGGAACTGATTCCCATTGCCAGGAGATTTGCCGCCCTGGGCTATCGGATCTTTGCCACCAGGGGAACGGCAGGGGCGCTAAATAACGCGGGGGTAAAGGCTATCCGTGTCCGCAAGATTGAACAGGAATCGCCCAATATTCTCGACCTGGTTTTAGGGCATAAGATTGATTTGATTATCGATATTCCCCACCAGGGGGCAGAGCGAAGCCATGACGGGTTTATTATCCGGCGAAATGCCATTGAAACGGGGGTGCATGTGCTGACCTCCTTAGATACAGCCGAGGCGCTGGCAACCAGTATGGAAAATAAGGCAAAAGAACTGACGCTTGTGGATATTGCCAGGGTGTAAAAAACAGGCGCAAAAAGAAGAGAGGAGCAGGAGCACGGCGGCGGCAAAACCTATTCCGCCGCCAGAGTCCTGCAAACAGCAGCCGCTGCCAGAGTTCTGCAAACAACAGCCGCCGCCAGGGTTCTGCAAACAACAGATGCTGCCAGGGTCCTGCAAACAGCCGCCGCCGGCTTAGTTAAATCCGTAGAATTTCTGCGTGATCTTATAGCAGACGCTGAAAATTTTCCGCCCGCTTTTTCCGGGAAGGTTGACGCCCTGACCCAGGAAGCCCCAGCGCAGCCGGAGATAGAGGGGGAAGTTCTGTTTGCGCAGATACTGCCACAGTTCTTTTTTCTTTTTAAAGTTTTCCGGATCATTCGAGCGGATGGCGAGCATCGAGGAAATGGTCATCATAATTTCCAGATACTGCATCATGTAATGGCGGAGTTTTCGGGGGCGGATTTTTCCCAGATCGTAATAGCCCAGCATCAGCTTCGTGACTAAAATCTGCTGGTCAATGCGGCCAATCATCACCTGCTCATTGACGGACTGGTCGTTTCGGCCGATAAAGTAGCGGTAAAAGTTCACATCAAGGTAATAGAGCCTGCGCACATGGGGCAGGGGATGATAGACAAAAATATTGTCCACATAAAAGGTGTGTCTGGGCAGTTCAAGCCCGCAGCCGCGCAGCATACTGGTGCGGTAGATGACCGAATGCATTAAAATATATTGCCCCTTCATGAAAAAACGGACATCCTCCCAGGTAAACAGCTGATTTTTTGGGAATGCCGTGCGGTAGTTCATGACTTTTTTCCGCTTCGCTCCCTGTTTTTCGTAAACAAAGTTGCTGACCAGCATATCGAGCGCTTCATCGTCCGATGCGGGTTCCTGGTACTGGCTAAGAACGGAAAGGATCTGCCGGAATGCCTCTTCATTGACCCAGTCGTCGCTGTCCACGACCTTAAAAAAGGTTCCCGCAGCTTCCCGGATTCCGGTGTTCACGGCTGCTCCGTGTCCGCCGTTTTCCTGATGGATGGCACGGCAGATGGAAGGGTAGAGGCGTTCGTATTCGTCGGCAATCGCGGCGGTATTATCTTTTGTGGAGCCGTCGTCGATAATCAGGATTTCCACATCTTCGCCGCCGACAAGAAGGGAACGGATACAGTTTTCCATGTAAGCGGCAGAGTTATAACAGGGAATGGCAATGGATAATAATTTCATAAGAAAAAACAGGCTCCTTTCTGGAATGGTGTGTGGTTATAGTATAACCCTTTGTGTATTTGTAAATGCAATTCTTCTAAGTGCAGTCCCTTCAACGTGGGATGAATTTTGTTTAACTAAGAGATATTGGTGTCGCTGTGAATGTGTGAACCGTAACCTGTTGGTTGAATATTGAATACAGCAGGGCGGGTTACGACTGTGATTATAGCATGGCTGGATTTTTTTTTCCAGAGGATTTTCTTTACGATTTATTGTTTCATCTGTCTTGTGTTTTGATTTTACTAAAGATATAATGATAGAAGCGTCAAAAGTTCTTTTGCCGCTTCTTAAGATACAGATTGCTCCGCACTTCGTGCTCCCGCAATCTTAAAAACATTCAAAATCCGCCCTATCGGGCTACTTTTTCATGTTTTTGGCGGGTCCCAAGTTCAAAAATTCTCCTGAAAGCAAGCTTTCGTCGAATTTTCGACCTTTTGACCCTGGTATCATATAATGGATGTGCTGCGAGTTGTGGTTACTGTGAACGTGTGCACAATAACGAGTTGTGCACAGAATGGAGGAAAATATGGCAAAGAAGAGAATAGTTATTGCTCTTGGACATAATGATTTGGGGACGAACCTTCCCGAACAGAAGGCTGCCGTGGCAAGGACGGCAAAGGTGATTGGAGATTTTATCCAGGAGGGCTGGCAGGTAGCCATTGTCCACAGCAATGCTCCGCAGGTGGGGATGATCCACACGGCGATGAATGAGTTTGGAAAACAGCACGACGGCTACAGCAAGGCTCCGATGTCGGTCTGTTCTGCGATGAGTCAGGGTTATATCGGCTATGACTTGCAGAACGGCATCCGCTCGGAGCTGGTGCGGCGGGGGATTTACAAGCCGGTGTGCACGGTGCTTACCCAGGTGACGGTGGATACCTACGATGAAGCCTTCTACATGCCGGTGAAGAAAATCGGACGCTATATGACGGCACAGGAGGCGGCAGAGGAGGAACAGAAGGGCAACTATGTGATCGAGGAGGCCGGGAAAGGTTTTCGGCGGATTGTTGCCTCGCCAAAGCCGGTGGCCATCGTGGAGATTGACGCAATCAAGGCGCTTTTGGATGCCGATCAGATGGTGATTGCCTGCGGCGGCGGGGGAATTCCGGTGATGGAACAGGGCTGCGACTTAAAAGGGGCAAGTGCGATTATTGAAAAAGACCTTGCCAGCGGATTACTGGCTAAAGAAGTAGACGCCGATGTGCTGATGATTATTACCAAGGTGGACAATGTAACCTTAAACTACGGAACGCCCGACCAGCAGCCGATTTATGCGATGAGCGTGGAGGAGGCGAAGGAATTTGCCGAGCGGGGGCATTTTGAATTTGCCTCCATGCTGCCCAAGGTAAATGCGTCGATAGATTTCGTGGAAAACGGGAAGGGGCGGAAGGCGATTATTACTTCGCTGAAGATGGCAAGAGAGAGCATTAAGGGGAAGGGCGGAACGGTGATTTCGTAGAAGCTGTTATAAATGGTGATGTCTGAGTGGTCAAAATTGTCTGTGAGATAATTGCTTTTACGATAAGAAAAAACACAGGGAACGTTTTTGCCGTTTGGTCAATGAACGTTCTTCTGTGTTTTTATGATTTGCAGGATTCATTCCCTGCCTTAGGATAAGTTTGCGGAATAAAAGCAAGGCCAATACACCTGAAAGTCTGTTATTCTAATAGACCAGGAAGTCTGCTATTCCAATACACAGGGAAGTCCGCTATCCCAGCATCTTCGGACGAACCTTCTGTGCAGCGTGCTCGTGTGCCCCGTAAACGGTGTAATACAGTGCATAGGCCATAATCGCAGATCCGATACCGTCAATCACGGAGTGCTGCTTTAAAAATACCGTCGCCAGACAGATGGAAACCATGAGCAGGAAGCTTCCTATCTGAAGTCTGTGGTGCTGTCTTAAGACCGCATTTCTGGAAATAGCAACATGGGTGCAGATGGAATTATACACATGGACACTGGGAAATACATTCGTGCAGGTATCCGTCTTATAGAGGGCAAATACCATGCGGCAGAATATATTCTTATCCGGGTCAATCATGGGGCGGAAATCCGTGCCGTTGCGGAATAAAGTACAGACAATCAGGCTGATGGTCATTCCTCCAAACAGATAAATACAAAGCTGATAGTATTCTTCCTTATTCGTAAAAAAGAAATAGGCAATTGTTACTCCCACATAGGCAAACCATAAAAGATAGGGAATAATAAAATATTCATTAAAGGGAATATAATCATCCAGTGCAACATGCATAACATGATATTGGGTTCTTACGGTGCGCTCCAGATACATAAACCAGGTAATATAAATCAATCCGTAGCTTAATATCCAGGCGTGCCGGTATTTTCGGATAAATTCTTTCATAAGATACATCCTTTCCTGCAGAGCGCGGAGGGCATTTTGTAAAAACAGCGCTTTTTCAATTCCGTAATTGTTTCTGCTGCTTATCATAACGACAGACAAGGGTTAATGTCTTCATATAGTTTATGCTTATTTTGCCGGTATTATTAAGGAAAGATTATAGCACTCTTAGAAGGATAGGACAAGGGTGTTAAGAAAATGTTAAGATTTTGGGATTCGAGAATGGAAGAAAGGGAAAGAAAAGGTAAGAAAAATGCGGGTTTTTGGGGTGGGAATCTTACCAATTCTTCTATACATAATCATCAATGCTCCAAATCAAAATTTTACTCTGCTTTCCCCAGTACCTTTCCTAATACTATGATTCTGTCGCCGTCTGCTGTTTTCATAAGACTTAGAATGAATGGTTACATGCCCTTCCAGCTATTTGAGTAAGTATGGTGCGTTTATCTATGAAAAACGATTTTTGTTGGTGCAGGGGAGGTTTTTGTTGTAAAAATAGTTATTATGCAACTTTAGAATAGTCAATAATTGAAATTTTACTAACAATCTTTTCAAGGTTATCTAAAATATCATCGATTTTTTCGGCTGTGGAATGTTTAAACACTACATCGCCACATTGTTTGCACTTTAAACAGGGTACATTTTCGATGATCACATAACATTCTTTAAGTTCAGCAAAGTAGGTTGTTATATCTTCCTGCATTTCTCCATTTTTACAACTTGTGCATCTCATATGTTATGCTCCTTTCGGGTTTTTAAGGGAAGTGTTTTGTCTTATTTGAATAAGTCAGAGTGTGTTCCGGTTCTTCCTTAATTTTAATGTTATGATTGAAGGATATTGCATATTTTATTGATACATTCAGTTAATTTTGAATTGGATAAATGTCCGGCTTTATATAAAATCAATTTTTGGTCAAGAGTGAATATTTTATTTGGGCGCAAATTACTTTCTTGGTTAAGCGAGCCAAAAGAAAAATCAGTTTTCGATAAAGATATTGCATAATTATCCCTGATGTTTTTTGATGTAATTTGAATCATGATGTAATCATCCCCGGTTATATCAGCAAGAATTAGAGCAGGGCGCTTTTTGGAAGAACTTAAATCCGAGAAGGGGAACGAAAGAATAACGACATCTCCTTTTATAAATTTTTCCATGCAATATCCTCCTCTTCACTTAACCAGTCTTTAGCAAGACTTGGTTCACTTAAAAGGGCATTAGTTATTGGAAGTTCTTCGGGAATGGCAGCGCCTTCTAATACTCCGAGAATATAATACATTTTATATTCAGGAATCCGATTTAATAATTGAATAGCCAATTCTTTATTGCTCATTGTTCAATCTCCTTTTATTTCCATAAATTAACAATTTTTCTGTGCCTTCCCCAGTACCTTTCTTAACACGATAATTCTGTTGCTGTCCGCTGTGAGGAGAGGATAGTTCTTGCTTTTATTTATGCGGCTTTATTGTAATCAACCACAGCTAATTCTGTAAGCATATTTTTCATTTTTGCAAGAATCTTTTCTATTTTTTGCAAAGTAGTTCCGTTTAAATATTCTTCACCACATTGCGTGCATTTTGTACAGGGGACATTTTTGATAATTATATAACATCCATCTATTTCAGTCATATAAGTGGTAGTATTTTTTTGTATATTTCCTTTACATGAAAAACAAGTCATGACTAAGCCTCCCTTCTGGTCTTGAAATCAGACATCCATTTTCCTTTCCAGTTCTTTCCGGTTAGAGTAAAGGCCGGTGAAGAATCCGATAGTTCATTCTTTCCGGCCGGTTTTACCTTTATCATGTATGTTTTCCGCGAGTCCTGCATAAACAGGAATCGTTATGGTCTTTGATGATGAGGATTTTCACGAACTTTGTTGCACGCCTTAATCAATGCGGTCAGGATGGTAATTTTATTCCTGTTTTCATAGTAGCTGATTAACGGGGAAAGGGAATCCTTGCTGGTAACCACGTACTTGGGCGGCAGACCCGTAAGCGCCAGGGCGCACACGTCAGCCATGCAGCGCGGGCATTTGCACACATTGTACTGATCCATACAGCTGCTGATATCCTGGCGGAGCATCAGATGTTCCATAACATTGATAAAGCGGAACTCACCGCTAATCAGGCTTTCATTCCCCTTGGAAAGGAAGGCGTGATGAGCTGTCCTTCCTGATAACTGTACCGGTTCTTCCTTTTTCGGAGCCGGTTCTGGTGCTGGTTCCGGAGTTGGAGATGGTGCAGGGGTTGGTTCGGGAGCCGGAGCGGGCTCTGGTGCCGGTTCGGGAGTTGGAGCGGGTGCTGGAGCCAGTGCAGGTTCGGGAACAGGAACAGGTTCCGGAGCAGGCGCGGGTGCTGGAGTCGGTTCGGGAGCCGGAGCGGGTGCTGGAGTCGGTTCGGGAACTGGGGTTGGTTCTGGTGTCGGTTCCGGAGTTGGAGCGGGTGCTGGAGCCGGTTCGGGAGCTGGAGTCGGTGCAGGTTCAGGAGCCGGAGCCGGTGCTGGAGCCGGTTCGGAAATTGCTTCCGGTTCTGCCTTTGTTTCTTCTTCCAGTTCTTCGGATAATTTATTAAAGATCTCCTGGGAAAGGCGGTCATTCTGACTGGCTTCGTCCACTACAGTTACTTTTTTCGGACTTGCTGCGTGGGACGAAGCATCGCCTTTTTTCTCCTGGCTGCCGGCAGCGGAATCCGAAGAAGCCGCATTTGCAGAAGTTTCTGCCGGATCACCGTTTTCCGGAGGGGTTCCGTTCGTTAGAAGATTCATGACATGAGAAGTTTTGTTTGTTTTTTTTGTAGCCATTTATAGTTCCTCCTTTATTCCTTTATGTGTCTGGGTGCACAGGAAGGAATTACTGATTTATTTCCATGAAAAATAGACATTAAACCGTCATTAAGTCGCTGAAGTTTCATCGGTTTTTTTCGGCAGATCCAGATGGATAGCCGGGGCTATCTCTTCAAGAAATGCCTGGTAATCTGTAACCGCGCCCGAATGCGGATTATAGGAAAAGATGCTCTCGCCGTGCGCCGGGGCTTCGGCAATCGCTACACCGGAGCGGATCTTCGCCGTAAATACTTTGGTGTTAATCTGACTGGCAAGCTGCTCGGCCATCTCCAGCACGTCCCGGGAAAGCAGGGTTCGCGCATTAAAGCGGGTCAGAAGGATGCCCAGTACATTTAAACGGGGGTTAAAGGTATCGCGCACGGATTCAATGGTTTCCTTTAACTGTGCAAGTCCCACCAGGCTTAAAATATCCGAAGCCATGGGAATAATCAGATGATCCGAAACCGCATAGGCGTTCACGGTCAGCAGGTTTAATGCCGGCGGCGTGTCAATCACGATATAATCATATTTATTAATGACCGGCCACAATGCATTTCGCAGAATCGTTTCCCGGTTTGAGGTGAATTTTTCCAGTCCGTTGCTGCTCAGTGTGATATCCGAGAGCAGGATATCGCCGTATTCACTCGCAAACATGGCGTCTTCGATGGAAACCTCACCGTTAAGCACGTCCAGAACCGTATATTGGTTATCCATATTTGCCCCAAGACAGAATCCAAGGTTTCCCTGCGGGTCGAGGTCAATGCCAAGAACCTTCTTGCCTGCAAGAGAAAGCCCGGAAGCTATAGCTGCGGATGTAGTGGTTTTGCCCACGCCGCCCTTTTGATTTGAAACTGTAATAATGATAGACAAAACAGTACCTCCAAAAAATAAAATTGTAAAAATGATTTTCTCCATATTAATTTTATTATATAACATGTCGATAAATAAGTATAGATGAAAAATGAATTTTTTCCGGGTATTGCGTGGAAATGACGGCGGTAATGAATCAGTGAAGATGTTTAGATGAAAACCGCCGCCAGAAAAATTTGCACCCTGAGAAAAGGATGTCCGGGGAGGGCAGAGGACGGCAGAACTGGATCTGCACGGAAAAGACAATATCCATTTTGAAATGAAAGGAGTTTTAGATAATGGCAAGTATATCAAGTACAAACAGCATAGGCAATACATCCCTGAGAGGCTACGGCGGTATGGCTTCCGGCATCGACCGTGATTCCATTATCGAGAAGATGACCTTGGGGACAACAACCAAGATTAATAACCAGAAGAATAAGATTACCCAGATCCAGTGGAAGCAGGAAGCTTACCGCAATATCAGCGACCAGATTCTGGATTTCGGCGATAAGTATACCAGCTTTTCTTCCACAGACAGCTTAAAAGATCCGAATTTCTTTGCAAAGAACATTATTTCCGTACATGGAAGAGATGAAGCGACAAGGTTTGTTACGGCAACGGGAACTTCCAACCTTTTAAACAATGTTTCTCTTAAAGGGGTGGAGCAGCTTGCTACATCTACCGTTCGCCAGTCGGATACACATAAGAGTGCGAATGGTATTGAAACAAGCTTGGATGATTTGAATGCTATCTGGAGAGATTCTAAGTTAAAAGGGAGTCAGTTGATATTTAAAAAGCCGGGAGAAGGTAAAACACCTGACCAGGTAATAAGGCTTACGCTGCCGGATGCATATACAGAAAAAGATGCAAATGGAAAAGAGGTAACAAAAGAAATTGATTATACGAAAACAGCTACTAAGGCAGAACGTGAGGAGTTAGTAAGACAATTAAACCTGGCGCTGGAAAATGCAGATATAAAGATTGGCGATCATGAAGCTAAGGATATACTTTCATTTACGCTGAGTGGTGATGGTGAAAGAATAGATCTTAATATTAATAAAGATACACAACCCACTGGTTTTAAGGTTTATGGTACAGCTATGAAAGCGTTAGGGTATGGTGAAAATGAGATCGAAGCTACGCAGGCAAAATTGGCGGAAGTAAATGCTGGCAGAACAGGGTCTTTTGAAGATACTGGTATAACCAAGACACCCGCAGTTGAAGCCATGGCTGGAAAGAAATTAACCTTTAATTATGATGGAAGTAAGAAAGAGGTTGAGTTAATTAGTAAAGATGAGGTTGATGCCCTTAAGAAAATCTTGGATGATGGAGGAAATAAGGAGGATCAACTAAAAAAGATGGCTGAAAACCTCCAGTCACGTTTAGACCGTGCTTTTGGAAAAGACATGGTTAAGGCAGAGGTAGATGTTACAAGTGGTAAGTTAAGCTTTAATACAACCAATAAAACATCCAGCCTCTCTATTGTATCCAACGATTATGCTTTGTTGAATAACTTAGGTATCAGCTATGGTGAATCCAACAAGGTTAATCTGAGCGGAAAGTTAGATCAGGCAGGTATTCTTGGGGATAAAAATGCCATTGGTGATGCTACTCTTAAATTTACTAATGGTGATGCGCTTGACCTTAGGATTAACGGAGTAGCCATTGAAGGACTGACCAAAGACAGCAGTATTAACGATATTTTGTCAAAGATTAATTCTACTACAGATGCAGGTGTAAAAGCGACTTATGTTGATGCTACAGGTCAGTTTATGTTGGTTTCATCAGAAACAGGAAAGGGCCGTGAAATCACTCTGGATTCTAATTTATCCAAGGTGCTTTTTGGTCAGGGTGTGGAGCGTGATTCAAATGGTAAGATACAAACAGATACAGACGGAAATGTAAAATATAACAAAGACGCCGGAGTAGACGGAGGCAAAAACGCCATCATCTGTGTAAGCTACGGCAACGGTGTAGATGTAAAGATGGAACGTGCCTCGAATACATTTGACCTGGAAGGTTTAAGTGTTACGGTATCCGGTGCATTTGGCGGTAAGTTTGAAAAAGATGCAACAACAGGTAAAGAAGTTTGGCAAGCCGACTCCGCCGGCGGCGTAACCTTCACAGCGAAAGCGGATGTTGACGGCATTGTTGAGCGTGTTAAGGGATTCTTTGAGGACTTTAATAAGCTTGCCGGTGATATTAATAAAGAAATTACCACCCGTCCCGACAGTTCTTACGGCCCGCTGACGGATGAGCAGAAGAAGGAGA
Source organism: uncultured Clostridium sp. (assembly GCA_946553025.1). GTDB lineage: Bacteria > Bacillota > Clostridia > Lachnospirales > Lachnospiraceae > Caccovicinus. The sequence continues at coordinate 18,676 of CAMNRM010000035.1, read as the reverse complement.
TGGACGATACTTCCATTGAAAACTGGGAGAAGAAGGCGAAGCAGGGTATTCTCTACGGCGATTCTGCGATGCGTGATTTAAGTACGGATGTACAGGGTATTTTCCTGAAGCTGATGAATAATGTCGGCTTTGAGGAACTGAAGGCAATGGGTATCACCTATTCCGATGATTACGGCGATGGCGGTACGATTTCGTTTGACGAGAGCAAGTTCCGTGCAGCGGTTGAGAAAGATTCTGAGGCTGTAGGAAATGTATTTACCGGCGGCGGAAAGGTTTCCAAGGGTCTTGTGGATATTATGGATGAAACCTTTACACCTTACGCTACCCGCTATTCATCGAAGAACGGCGGCGGAACAGGAAAGGGTTCTTACGGGCGGCTGATTGAGATTGCCGGTTCGGAGAAGAAACCTACTTCTCTGTTTAATAACCAGTTGTATAGAGAGATTGAGGATATTCAGGATCTGATTGAACGGCTTCAGTCGCAGTTAAAATCGGAACAGGATCGCTATATTTCTCAGTTTACGACGATGGAGTCCCTGCTGAATCAGATGAACACACAGTCCAGTTATCTTTCTCAGCTTAGTTCATAAAAGATACTGGAGGAACAACCATAAAATGATGATGTGCTGCGGTTTGGGCGGCGGGCTGTGCCGGATAGTGTTTTTCCGGCACCCGGCCTGCCCGGCGGCAGCGGTATGAAGGAAAGGGATTTGATGAACGGATATAGTCAATATAAAGAGAAAAGTATTTATTCCATGTCTGGTCCAGAGCTTTTACTTCTTTTGTTTGATGAGGCTATTCGGCGTCTGACCAGGGCTGAACATGCACTGCAGGATAAAAATTATAAAGACTTTGATGATTGTGTGACGCGGGTGACGAAGATTGTCCGGTATCTGACGGATATTCTGGATATGAGCCAGCCGATTGCCTGGGATTTAAAGCGGATTTATGATTATCTGGTGTTTGATCTCAGCCGGGTAAGGGCAGGAAGAGAGCGTCAGGAGAGTGAAATCGGGCGTATCCGTCATATTCTTTCCGAGTTAAGAGAAGGTTTTGACGGTGCCAGCAGGAAAGTGAACGATACCCATGTGGTTCGGGGAAAGGAAATCCGGGGATAACCGTGAGCACAGACTTTTGCGAAGGGTTTGTTTAGCAGGGATAACCGGAAGAAAGGACTGGCGCAGATGGAACTGGATTTGAGAGAGGTAATGATTCTTCTTCAGCGGAAATGGAATTCTATCCGTGAACTGGATCGGCTGACCGGCGAGATGGAGGAAACCTTTGAACGGGATGACGGCATATCTGCTGCTATGCTTCTTCAGCTTCGGCAGGATGAGATGCTTAAAATCGAGCGCTGTATGGAAGATCTCTGGCAGCTTGGGGAGGTAAGCCCGGCGGCAAGTGTGAAACTGCGGGAATTAATTGCGTCGGATTTGGAAAAGGCTGTGGGGAAGACCCCCGAGGAGAAGAAAATCTATGAAATCCGCAGGAAAACCCAGGATTTGCTGGAAAAGTTAAAGAAGAAAGATCAGGAATTAAACCGCAGGATGCATGGGAAAAAGTCTTATCAGCAGGCTGCAAAGTAACAGAAAATAGAAAACAGACAAAATCATAGGAACAGTATAAAGAGAGTGCGATGAATCAATTATTGTTTGAAGGGCGTTCCCTGGTGGGAATTGTGTCCTCAGTTATTCGTCAGGATGATCTGCGGGTGGCCTACAGCCGTCTTGACTGGGAAAGAATGTTTCGTCTGGCAGATTTTCATAAAGTATCAAATATTGTTTATCTGGGAATTCTAGGCAAGGGAGATTCTCTGCCGGATAAGTGGCGGGATCGTTTTTTTGAGCGTTACCAGGAAGCTTTGCTTTTTGGGGAAAACTGTAAGGAGCAGGTTAAGGAGATATTGACCTGGCTGGATATGCGGGAGATTTCCTGCACTGTCCTGACCTATGAATATATCCGGGATTTTTATAAGATTCCGGAGATGGCATATAATAACGCTCTTCAGATTTTGCTGGATGAAGAAAATTATTTTTATGCCAAAGGTTATCTGATTGATTTAGGTTATGAGATTGACCAGAACTATAAGGGGATGGGAGAGCGGATGAACAAGGTATCCGGCATTTCCGTTATGCTGTATACACAGCTTCCCTTTAGGACTGCAAAGTATATAAAGAATATGACAAGGCTCCTGGAAACAGCAATAAACAAGGAGCCTTATCACTATATTCGGATGCTGCCCCCGGAAAGCGAGTTTATCTACCGCATGGCCGGGGCTGCCTACCATTATGTTATGGATGAACTGACCCTGCGGGAAGTGCTGGATTTGCTGCATTTTCATATTATCTGGCGGGATGAACTGCACCATGAGGCGGTGAAAAAAAATCTGGCGGATTTTCAGATTGAAGATCTGGCGGAGAAGATTCTTCGGATTTCCTATATGTGGTTTGGGGATAAAAAGGATAATTATTTCCAGAATCAGTTAGACGATATGTCCGTGTACGACGTACTGGAAGACCGTCTTCTGACCAAGGGGATTATCAACCACGAGTCCGACGAACAGGCGCTGCGCCTGCAGAGCATTATTGAACGGGATATTGAAAAAGAAAGAAAGCAGGAAAGCCGGGAACTTCGGCGGGAAAAGTGGGAAAAGAAGAAGGAACAGGCGATGAAAAAGGTGCGCTGGGCCTTTCCGGACTACCACTATATGTCGTCCATTTACCCAAGTCTGGAAAAAACCCCTGCACTTTTACCTGTGTTCTGGATTGTCCGGGGCGTGAGGTTGATGTTGAGGGTGTTTACGAAGTAGTTTACAAATGAAGGTGCCGCAGGTTGAATAAAACCTACGGCATTTATCGTAGTCCAGGAGGTAATTTTTGAGAAAAGATGAAAATATAAATATGTCTGTTGGACAAGAAGTTATGATTACAATACTTGATGGGAAGAGAAATTTATCCTCTAAATTAGATCTTGGTAAATATATGGGGAGAGGAGAAAAAATGTTTTCTGTAGATGCTCAAGAATACGTGGAGGACTTAAGAAGTAATGACAGAATTTAAAAAGATATTTCTTGATATTGCACCATTGATTTTTTTTCTTTATGAAGATATGAAATTTGAAGAAAAGGTAAAAAATATAAGAGTGGAAAATTTTTTGAAATTCTAGAAAAGTGAGGTGGATGATATGTCAATTGTGGGATATTATGATGGAATGGCTGTGCGTGTAAATGAACCATTACCAATAAATCAAAAAGTTATTGTGATTCCAGTAGAAAACGAGATAGATTGGGAAGAATCAGCAGCAGGGATACTTCAGCAATATGCAAATACAGCTTTAATTGAGCAAGAAAAAGATGCTTGGAGGAAAGCGGTGGTAGAAAAGTATGGAGGGAAATAAGTGTTTATTAGATGCAAATGCTGTTTTAAGGTTTTTATTAAGAGATAATGAAGAACAGTTTATCTATATAAGGAAAATGATAAGAACTAAAAGCTGCCATGTAACATTAGAAGTACTGGCAGAAGTTTGTTATGTATTAGAAGGGCTTTATCAGGTTTCCAGAGAAGATATTATCAGCAGTTTTCGCAAATTAAACAATGATATTATTATTTTATATGCAGATGTATTACTTCGAGCATTAGAGATTTTCGATAAAACGCCAAAGCTGGATTTTGTAGATTGTCTTTTATATGGTTATAAGAAAGAAAAGGGGATTAGCATCATAACCTTTGATAAAAAATTACAAAAGAGATTAGAAAATATATAATCCATAGATACTCAAGAAAATGTGGAGGAATTAAGGCGTAAAGATATTTTTTAATTGTACCGTTGATTTATTTTCTTACATTTAACGAATTAAAAAAAGATGCTGCAAGATCATCAAGACCCGCAGCATCTTTTTTACTCTTTCTGTTCGTTTTCATCTTTCGGAGGATGATGGAAAAACGATTGAAGTTTTAAAACAGAATGCAAATCAGGAGAGAGAGCAGTTTTATTCGTCTGTTCTGCCTCGGAAAGCTCTTCACGAAGAATGGAAATCTGTTTTGGCGCATCAATGGCCAGGCGCACACCGTCGGAGGCGCAGTCAATAATCGTTATACGGATATTTTCTCCAATTAAAAGGCTTTCATTTTTTTTACGTCGAAGTATCAGCATAGTGGTCACTCCCCGTCCTGGTCATCTGGTGGATTCGTGATGGATGCAAAGGAACCTAACTTGTGGCGGTAGCCGTAAGCGGAATCTTTTAAGATAACTTGGATTCCATGACGAGTCTTTGGATTAATGACCAGAGGACATTTCAGATTTACAGTGTTTTCAAGGTAATCATTTTGTACGACACAAATAGCATAATAGGAAAGTTCCCCGCTGTCCTCAGATTCCAGACAGGCGAGTTCTTCAGGAGCAAGGACGGGAGAATAATCCGGAGTGAGGAAAAACGGATTAATTAAAACGAAAACAACCTTGCTTTCTTCTACGGACAACATAAGCAGGATGGAATCGTCCTCGTCATTCATCCGAAGCAGAAGGTAACGGGTTAATTTGGGAAAGCCAAAAAGTCCGTCGCGGAAAATCAGTAAATCCTCTTCTTGATATTCTACCATACCATAATCAGTTTGTATTGTCATATGAAGCAATCACTCCTATGTGAATAGATTAATGTTTGTGCTGGCATCGGTCTGGCGTGGAACGTAATTATAGCCGCCCAGGTATTCCACATGAACGGAAGGACGCTGGGTAACGATGGTCATGGTCAGCGGCGGGAGATAGGTAAGTTCACCTTTGGCTACCCGCATTTCAAAAGCGCCGCGCTGTGCTGTGTAGGATAAACCCGCCTGTGCAGGGACATCCTGTACGGTCTGGCTCTGGCTTACCTGAGAAGACGTTACTGCAGAAGCAACCGAATTCGCAGCAGTGGCAGCAGCCGTACTGTCTGTAGCAGAAAGATTAGCCGTCGGTGCAGGGATATTCTGCGGAACCTGTACCTTTGGTGCGGTTTTCATCACCGAAGCTGCGCGGCTCTGCTGTGAGGCAAGCTGCTCAAAAGACTGGCTCTGCCCGCCCTGCGGCTGCGGCGTGACATTATTCATGTGCTGGGAAAATGTACGGTTAATCCGGCTTAAATTTTCAATGGAGGCAGAACCCTGTAAGCCTGTTTTATGCATCATCCGATGGCGGGCAATGGCTTTCCTCCGCTCAATATCAACAGAATTCGGGCTGACCAGCCGGGCATTCTGTGTGAACCGCGTAATCTGAATCGGTTCGGTCGTGATTTTAATCAACGGTTGCATAAAAACCTCCTTTTATTACAGAATAAAAACTTTAATTCAACACAATCTTTGCCGTCCGCCAGTGAAGACAGACAGCAAAGATGAAGTGTATTTATCGCATAAAATCAAACAGCGAAGAGGACATTAAATTTGTACCTACTTTAAGAGCAGCATTGTAAGCCTGCTGGCTGTTGTACATCTCAACGATGGATTCATAAGGATCGGCACCCCATACGTCGGTGTACTGTTCCGTTAAATTATTCTTTTCTAAGGACAGCTTATCCGTGGTGTCTTCCAGAAGACGGTATTTGTTTCCTAAATCAGAATAAACTGCACTTACCCTGTGCTCCGTAGTAACCATATCGGTGATGGTTTGGGAGAGAAGGTGGTTGAGTTCAGCACGGTCACGATCGGGATTATCCGCGTCGCCGACATATTTATCAATCGCCTGTACAGAGCGGCTGATCAGGGCGAGGGGGCTTTCGTTTAAATAATCCATGATACTTTTGCCGCTGGAATCAGTTGCAGGGACGCCAGCTCCGCCTTTGACAGCATCCGAAGTAAGTCCGGTTAATAGATTTACACCACCTGTGTACGTATCAATAAGTGTATCATGGTCACGGATAGAACCATAGCCAACGTCCATACGTCCTTGCTCTTTCATGGCTTTTAATAACAGTGCCTGGGCCTGATTTCCTGGATCGGTAGGATCAGTTGGATCAGCAGGAGGGTTTTTGGGATCATAGGTAAAAGTTTGACCACTAGGAGTTTCAACTTTTAGTGAAAACCCATACTCTGTGGGATCAGCAGCAGGATAAGGTTTTGTTTCTTCTAATTTCATTTCAAAAGTAGTTGGTTCACTAGCACCAGGAAAGGTGTGCGTATAAGTAATGGTAGTTCCGTCGCCGCTCAATGCAAATGGGGGAGTAGAGATATCATTTCCGCCAAATACATAAAAGTTCTGATACTGCATATTTAAGGCATTGACAATTTCATGCTCTTTCTGCAGAAGGTCATCACGAAGGCTTAACAGAGGAGTATCATTTGTGGTATCTGTATTTGCATAGATGATCTGGTCTTTTGCCTTGGATAGGATACTCTGAACATCTCTTGCACCTAATTCCTGCTGATAGATACGGTTTTGTACATCTTTGATTAATGCCTGCTTGCCGATAACATCTTGATAACGGCTGTCAATTTTCTGGCTGTTGTAATAGTTAAGAGGGCTGTCTGACGCTTTTTCGTAGGCTTCCCCGCTGGAAACTTTATTATAACTTTTTATCAGCTGGGCATGAACATTATTTGCACCAGTGGTAAAATTTCTATAGGTTGCTCCATTAGTAACACGCATACTGCTTTACCTCCACAGTTTGTTAGGTCTGTTTTGTTGATTTCTTTTCTTATAGATTTGATTCAGTTGTATAATTTTTTATTTAACATGATAGATTTTTAAAAATTAACGACCAACCAAACCAGTATTATTAATTAAAGTATTCAATGCCTCATCCAATGTAGTCATAAGACGGGAGGCTGCATTATAAGCGGAAATATACATCATCATATTGGATGCTTCTTCGTCCAGGCTGACACCGGAAACTTCATCACGGGAATTTTGAATTCCATTTAATACGGTTACATTGGTTTTCAGGTCTTGAGCATTCGTATATGTGTCATTAGCCAGGATTGTCGATGTATAATTAATGTAATCGGTGAAAGAATTATTTTTTAAGTCAACACCGTTAAGTTCCGTGGCACTAACGGAAAAATTCTTACCTGTATAACCGTCTTTTGTATAGGCAGCACTCATCGCTTCTATCATTTTCAGGATTGTATCATTATTATTTCCATCTTCATTCAAATCTGTAGTAGATACATGAACACTGCCATTAATCCAGCCCTGGCTGACACCAATGTTTGCTGCTGTAATCCCATTTACTGTATTATCAGTTTTATTTGCCAGCAGATATTGCGATTTATCTTTATCAGGATTAGCACTTGTTCCTTCAATATTCAGCTTATTCATTATACTGGCAAATGCGGAAGCAAGATTATTCAACTGATTGTGGTAGAATTCGTAACCTCTTACATCAGCAATCCCTTCTGTTGTTCCGTCTTTCCACAACATATCCAGTTTAGCTTGCACGGAACCACCAGAAAAATAGCCTGAGAGTTCAGCTGGAGTTTTATTAGTATCCCGGGAAAATGTTACTGGTTTAGATCCTGTAGTTGGATCTAACTGTGCTCCTGGTTTTAAAGGATTATATTGCGTAAGACCTGTAAATGTTAAAGAAACATTGGGTGATCCATCGGAATCCAAAATATTTACAGCTGTTTTACTGTCACTGGTCCATGTAACATTATTACCGTTTTTATCCTTGTACTCTACCTGCATTTGAAGCTGTCCATAGTTATCATCATCTTCTCCTATGGTGCCTTCAACTAAGGTGAGTTTTTGTGTATTGCCGTCTTTATCTTTGTAAACCATCTCTACCCGCAGGTCATCGGGCCAGTCCCGGCGGCCAACGATATTTCCATGTCCGTCAAGGTGGTATTCTTCATTTGGGCGGGCAACAGCTTTATCTGGATCTGTAGGATCTGCGCCAATCCCATCATGCGCAGCATCTTTATAATACGTAACCTCAATAGGAATATAACTTGCCAGTTCATCTAACAAAAGATTTCGTTCATCCATCAGTTCCAGGCAGTCCATTCCGGCAATCTGTCCGTTTTTGATTTCGCGGTTTAATTTGCCGACCTGCTGTAAGATATTATTGATGTTCTGAACGTCGCCCATTTCATTTACACCGGTTCCATCCAGTTTCTGAAGTTCGTCCTGCTGTGCTTTGGTCAAATCCCGAGAGGCATTATTCAGTGCATTCGTCAGCGCCTGTATACGGTTGCGGAGCTCGGAATCGTAAATTTGATCGGTTACTTTTGCCGGGTCCTGCATATTGGTCAGGGTAGATAATACATTATCAAATGCTTTGCGGATACCGGTGATATCACTTTCATCAAAGATGCCTGCCAGCCTGTCCAGAGCCGTATTGATGGAGTCATTATAGCCCGACTTCTGAATCTGATTCCGATACTGTGCATCCAGATAAGGATCGCGGATCTGCGTCACGGCGTCCATGCTTACACCGTAGCCTACGACCGCCTGGGTATCGTTTAAGTAATGAGAAATCGGGTTGGTGTAATTTACGCTTGACACCTTAAGCTGCTGTCTGGTGTAGCCCGGGGTGTTCATATTTGAAAGGTTCTGTCCGGAAATATCCAGCCGCTTCTGATTAGCCTGCAAAGCGGAAAGTGCGGTGGTATAGCCGGCGAATGTTGCTCTTACCATAAATTTAATCCTCCAATGGGTTTGTTCGTTTTGTGTATATTGGTCAATCGTAAATGATCAATATTGAATGTTAAGATAATGTTAAAATAACGATTTTCTATCTTTACAAATCATTAAATCGAATTAAACATACCGATCTTTCATCTTGGAACGATAGGGGCTGTTTAAATTGACGTTTCCTGCATCATCGTAGGAGCCGCCCTCTCTGCGGGCGATGGCTACCTGCAGCTCGTGGAGCCGTACATTAAGGATCTGTTCGGAAGCTTTTCGAGAGGTTTCCAGTCCTTTAAGCGATTCTTCCAACTGATTAAAGGAAGGCAAAAGCTTTTCCTGGTCTTCAGGAGAAGCGTTCGCAAGAATCTGGCGGAAGGTAAGCCCTTTCCAGCCAAGTGCTTCCGCCAGGTGTGTCCGTTTTTGTTCAAGGCCGCGCAGCTTTAAAATCATGGCCTGTTCGGTCTGGATGTAGCTGTCCAGGTAATGGTGCTTTTTTTCGGAGGCTGCCTCTGCTTTTGATGTTTCTATCTTGGCAATTGAAACAGCCAGTTCGGCCGTGTCCTGGACTACGGCGATAAATTCATCGAGTGTTGTCTGTGTTGTCTGGTCCATGAACCGCAGTTAAACTCCTTTCTGTATCAGCCCAGGCCCAAAAGCCTTCCGGCAATTCTCTGGGCATCCGGTTTGTAGGAACCGTCAGAAACCCTGCGGCTCACTTCCTGCATCTTTTCCTGGCTGGCTCCGTCGCCTAACTGGGCGGCAGCCTTGCGGGCAAGCAGCCTGGCGAAGGTTTCATCATCCTCCGGGGCAGCCTGGGAACGGCGGATATTTACGGTATCATAATCCCCTTTTATCTTTTCCGTTCGAGGTACCTGCTTGGCCTTTACAGGGACTGTCGGGCGGTATGCCGTGTTCAGTTTTTGAAATGTTACATTCATATAGCGACCTCCTTTCCAGACAGATAAATCAGCTTCATGTTAATCTTAACTAGAAAAGGTCTATCTGTGTTCTCTACGCCTTGTCAATCCATTGTTTCATTTTAGAATGTATAATTATATAACTGTTTATCGGCAATTTTTTCTTTATGTTAAGGTGTATCCTGCCAATTTAACAAGAAATTTTAACCGTTGTTTTTGGTAAATCTGTGGTAAATTAAGCGATTTTTTGTCCTTTTTGCCCGTTGCTGTGAACATGTGAACCGTAACAGGATTTCCTTAATAGAATTACCATTCGCTGACATTTGGCTTAAATAATACTTACAATTGAATTTTTTGTCTTGTCTAAAAGGGAAAATAATAATATAATAATACCAAAATCATAAAGTGCAGAGCAATCTGTATTATCTTAATGAAAAAAGAACCCGAATGACATGGAAAGTTAATATTTGATTAACATTTGCCGATATATTACAGATACAAAGTATGAAAATAAGCTGGAGGGGCATATGGCAAATATTTTACAGGTGACGACACCAAATTTGAATACCGATAACCGGAATATCTTAAATCCTCAGGACCCCCGGGGGAATGCAGCGAATCAGGCCGTGCATAATCCCACCGATCCTACCCGGGTTGTCCGGGCAGACGGTCAGCAGGAAGGTCATACAGGGAGTAATACGCAGGATGCCCTATTCAGTCCGATTAATTATGAGAGCAATTACGGTGCGTTTATTAAGGGCCTGGGAGAGAGCGGGCAGCTTGCGGCGATTCTGGAAAATATCCTCTTTACCGATGTCACAAAGACCAAGGATATCAAGCAGAATGAAGTGGGGAGCCTGGTGGAAAAGCTCCTTCTGTCCATGAAGATGGATTCTCCGGAGGAGATTGTGGATTTTTTCGAGAACCAGCAGGAGATTCAGGCGAAGTTTACCGGGCAGTTTTTTAATCAGCTTCGCTCCATTCTTTCGCAGAATTCGTCGAACCGCCTTCAGGAACTGGCGATGCGGTTTTTAAAGGGATATAATAATTTTTCGTCCGGGGCGCATCTTTTACAGCAGATGCGTTCGCTGACCAGCGATATCGGGCAGCTCCTCTACCGGGCCTACCGCGAGGAATTTCAGGAAATCACACAGGGGATGAACTGGGCGGCGGAGAACGGGGATACGCAGCAGAATGCGGCGGTGCTTAACGGCCGTCTTATTCCCTTCCTTGCCTCCTATATTTCTGCCACGCATGATTACGGGCCGATAAGGGAAGCGACGATGCTTTTAATCTTCCACGCCGTCCGCTATCAGAACGGTTCGGAGGAATCTCTGCACAAGCTTTTTGAGGAGATGACCTCGAATAAGGGCTTTGCCCGCCTGTTTAAGGGGGATGTGGATGAAAGCTTAAAGGAGCTGCTTCACATGGCTTCCCGCCAGGTACAGCGCCCTACCGAGGGGATTTCTACCTGGCTGATTGCAAATAAGGAAGATTTCCCCCAGGCAGAAAATAAGAGTGCCATCAGTGATTTTGCCGACGGCATGGCGAATCTGATGTTAAAGGGTGCGAACGGGCAGGCCGGTCTGGAGAACGTGCAGCAGTTTTATTCTATGATTAACGGAATGCTGTTAAATGAAAGCGTATATTTGCCTCTTCTGCATTTTGTTATTCCTTTTCAATATGAGGATAATAATGTGATGTCGGAGATGTGGGTCGATCCGGATGCCAAGCGGGATAACGAGGACGGCGGGAGGAAGATTAAGCTTTTCCTGAAATTCGATATCCAGAGCCTGGGCAAGTTTGAACTGCTGATGATTATGCAGGATCGGGAAACAAGGCTTCAGCTTTTGGTTCCGCCGCAGCTGGCAAAGGATGAAAAAAAGATCCATACGGAGGTTGCCGATATCTTAAAGCGGAACGGTTTCCGGTTCAGCCAGCTTCTGGTTCGGGAGCGTGTCCGGGATCGAAGAGTCGATGAAGTTTTTCCCGAAATCAGGGAGAAGGAGAGAACGATTAATGTCCGAATATGATGAACTTATGCAGCAAAAGGCCGTTGCCTTAAAATATAACCCGGAGAAGAACGGTGCGCCGGTGATTGTCGCTTCCGGGATGGGATACATGGCGGAGAGGATTACCGAAACGGCTCTGGAGGCCGGGGTTCCGGTGTACGAGGATGATTCTCTGGCTACGCTTCTTACCCAGTTAAAGCTTGGGGCAGAGATTCCCAGGGAACTGTACCAGGCGATTGTGGAAATTTATATTTATTTCCTGGGCTATATTCCTGCCGAAAAAGAGCAGGAAGCCGGACAGGAGGCTTTTCAGGAAGGCGAAGAGGGCGATGCACCGGAAACCTATCAGGAGATGGCACAGGAAGCCCCCAAGGCCCCGGCAGGCGAAGGTCAGGTCAGCCTCAGACAGATGCGGTGACGGCATTTTTGACCGGCTACAGCGGACAGGTGAATAGGAACAGACCGGCACCTGAACCGATGATGCAGAATGGATGACAGACAGAAAGGTTACAGTATAAGTATAGAAAGGTAGAGGTTTTTCATGGCAGGAATAAAGCGACTTACGGCATTTTGGCTGGCGTTTCTTTTGCTGACAGGGACTTGCCTGGAGGTAATGGCCGCGACGAAGCCGATCAATAATGTAAGTATTAAAGTTTCCTCGGAACTGGAAGCGGGAAACCGCCTTCCCAATATTGATGTGGGAAGAGATAAGGCTTCCGAGGGCGGGGTGGCGGTAAACGCCAGCGGTTCCCAGTACGCTCTGAGCAGTGCGGAGTGGACGGATAAGAGTTCCGCAAAGGTGATGACGGCCGACGCACCGACGATGAAGGTTGTTTTAGAGCCGACGGATGTGAGCGAGCACTATTTTCTGGCAAGCTACAAGCGGACGAATATCCGGGTAAACGGCGGGGAGTTTGTATCGGCAAGAAGGAACGGGGATGCTTTGGAGGTGACACTTCGCATCAGTCCGGTGAAGGGAAGCTATGATTCGCCTAAGGATGCGTTCTGGAACGAGAAGAATCTGGGCGAGGCCCGTTGGGAACAGCCGGAGAATGATTCCGGTTACTACGACGTGCAGCTTTTACGGGACGGGAAGAACGTCCACCGGCTGACGGCGGTAAGTTCAAGAAATTATAATTTTTACCCCTATATGACGGAACCCGGCGACTACATGTTTAAGGTGCGCACCGTGGCGGGGACTTCCGAACAGAAAAAGTACGGGAAAAACAGCGACTGGCTGGACTCGGGCGAACTGCAGATTACCGACCGCTATGTTTCCGACGGAAAGGGGCAGCAGTCCCAGAATCCTTCAACGGTGAAGGGGACGGAAGATAAGATCGGGTGGTTTCAGGAAGATGATGTCTGGAAATACCGCTATCCGAACGGAGGGCTGGCGCAGAACGGCTGGGCTACGTTTAACGGTCTTTGGTATCTTTTTGACGAACAGGGAAGGATGTTAAACGGCTGGCAGCAGAAGGACGGCTATACCTATTTATTACATACCGACGGAGCGATGGTGGTTGGCTGGTTTAAGCTGGGGGAAACCTGGTATTATTTCCGGCCCGAGGCAGAATATCCCGCCCCGGCAGGTTCCATGGTATCGGGAGGCTGGCGGGTGATTGGCCCTTATTACTATTATTTTAATGCGGACGGAAGCCTGTATACGGGCTGGCTTACTTTAAACGGCAGGAAATATTATCTGAATACCCTGGACAACGGACTGCAGGGTGCGATGTTTACCGGATGGATTATCCGTGACGGAAAGACTTATTTTGCGGACGCGAACGGGGAAATTGTGGAGGGCTGGTATAAGATTGACGGCCTGTGGTACTATTTTTATCCGGAAACCGGAGAGATGGCAAGGAGTACGTTTATCGATGGCCTGCCGATTGGGGAGGACGGCGTCTGGCAGTAGGAAAGCGAGGTATTGCGGTAGATGAACTGGAAGAAATGGGGATTTTGCACCGTGAAAAGTTTTTCTCTGGTATTGGCTGCGGTGATTTTTCTGGCCGCGGGGAGCCGGAAGGGTTACGGTGCGGAGTCCAGCGTTATTGAGAGTGTAACGGTAAATATTAAAACGGATTTTGGAGAACAGGGAGAGATTCCCGATCCGGAGATTACGGTGAGCGGGAACGGATGTGTTCTGGGTGATGTCCAGTACCGGACGGCCTATGAGAAGTGGAAGCCCGGGAAAAAAGTCCGCCTGGAGATTAATGTAAATGCAGAGGAGGGGAAGGTATTTCCGGCTTCCCTGACCCGGACCCAGTGCAAGGTGAGCGGTGCAGAGTATGTTTCGGCAAAGGCTCTGGATAACTCCACGCTCCAGGTGCGGGTGGATTATGTGCCGGTGACGGTTTTAGGCGATGCGGAAACCGCCGGATGGAACAGTAAGAATAAGCATCAGGCCGTCTGGAAGTCGGTTGAGTATGCACCGGGCTATTCCCTGGTTTTATACGGCGGGGATAAGGTTATCCGGCGGATGACGGTGAACACCAATTCCGTGGATCTCTCCAAGGATATGACGGATGATGAGATTGCTTACTATTATGAGGTAAAGGCTATTCCGGTTACTTCGGAGGAAAAGAAATATCTGAAGGAAGGAAATTTTGTTCCCTCCACATCGCAGGAACTTGACTGGGAGGAAGAGGAAGCCCGGCGGACGGATGACGGCGGCGCAGTGCGGGGAAACCAGTACATTCTTCCCGACGGAACAAAGCAGACGAATACCTGGAAGAAGATTTCCAGCGACTGGTACTATTTTGGTGCAGACGGAAATATGGTTAAAGGCTGGCAGGTGATTAACGGGTTCTGGTATTTTATGGATGCCAGCGGAAAGATGATGACGGGCTGGGTGAACACCGAAGGGGATTCCTGGTACTATCTGTATGAGAACGGCGGTATGGCCGTGGGCTGGATTCAGCCGCAGCCGGGGATATGGTACTATATGGATATTTCCGGGCGGATGCAGAGGGGATGGACGCTGGTTGATAATGTGTGGTACTATATGAATGCCGGCGGGCAGATGCAGACCGGATGGTTGTTAGAAGGCGGAAACCTGTACTATCTCTACGGCAACGGTGCGATGGCTGCCAATGTCGTGATGGACGGCCACACTCTTGGAGCAGACGGGAAGGCGCTGAACTGACGGGATGCTCTGCAAAAAGGCAGCAGGAATGTTTTCGTTTATAAGGTAAAAAAGGTTAAAAATAAAATAAGAAGATTATAGCTGCGGTGAAGTTACAGTGAACACAGAATGGCAGCGATAAATTCAGAAAAGAAATGAGGATGAAAACCATGGCATTAGTTACTTCGTTAGCCGGCCTGGAAGGCGTAAATATCCAGAAGCCGAACACCACTTCCCGGACAGGAAGCAGCAGTTCCACGCCTTCCTTCCAGTCCATCTATACGAATAAAATCCAAAGCGGTTCAGAGAGTATGGATGCAATTTTTGAGGAGGCATCGGCAAGGTTCGATGTCCCGGTCAATTTACTTAAGGCAGTTGCCAAGGCAGAGTCCGGCTTTAATCCGAATGCCGTTTCCAAGGCGGGTGCCATCGGTGTTATGCAGCTTATGCCGGCGACGGCGCGGTCGCTGGGGGTAGCTGATCCTTACGACGCAAGGCAGAATATTATGGGTGGTGCCAAGTACATCAAGCAGAACCTGGATCGCTTTAACGGGAATGTGTCCCTTGCTTTAGCTGCCTATAATGCAGGTCCGGACGCGGTGAATCGTTATGGCGGCATCCCGCCCTATGAAGAAACGCAGAATTATGTCCGGGTGGTAAATTCATACATGGGCACGCCGATTTCCACAGGAAAGACGGTGATGGCCTCGAATAACGGCTCGGCGAGTATTTATTCCCGGCTTCTGGGCGGAAGTTCCAGTGCCTATGTAAGTCTGTTAAACGGCGATTCCCAAACTTCTGCAAGCAGCAAGCTGGCCAGTGTATACGGCACGTCCTACGGAGATCTGGCAAATGCCTACGGTATTGGAAGCAGCATGAATACCATGGGTATGCTTTTAGGCTCGGCTTCCATGAGTGAGGACGGGGAAACCATTACCCTGAGCAAAGAAAGCTACGTCAGCCTGATTCAGATGCTGCAGCTTCAGATGATGATGAATGCCAGCAGAGAGGTTGGAAGCATTAGTATTTAAGGGGGAAAGAAAACATGGTATTAAAGGATTGCGAACAATGCCTTGTCTATGGAACCGATAACCGGCCTTTGGCGAAGGCCAGGGCAGAGGTGATGGACGACGACAGAGTTCTGCTGTATTTTAAATATACGAAACTGCGCAGTATACGTGTAAGGGCGTTTGTGGATTTTTATGATCGTACACTGGGTGTTGTCCGCTGTTACTGTGATTTAATTATTCAGAATAATACCCAGGTAAATCGCCTGACCGAACCGTGGATGGCCAAGTGCACGATTATCAAGGTGCAGGATACCTTTCAAAGGCAGAAGGATCTGCGGGTGGAAGTCGCGATGAAAGCCGAGTTTAATTCGCTGACCACCGGCTACTTTTCCGGAACGATCCAAAATATCAGCGCAGGCGGAATCTTTCTCCTGACCTCCCATGTGCTGAAGAAGAATGAACTGTTTACCTTCCATCCCCGTCTGGGCGAAGGAATGGTTTCTTTAGAAGCTAAAGTTGTCCGGATCGGTGCCCTGGTTAAAGGGGAATACAGCTACGGCTGCCAGTTTGTGGGGATATCGTTGGATTCCGAGGCCAGTGTGCGCAAGTTTGTCTATATGAAGCAGAAGGAACGCCAGAACCGGCTGGGGAAGAGGGCATAGTGAAGATAAATCTGGTTATGATTGTTAAAAATGAAGAGCGCTGTCTGCGGCGGTGTCTGGCAGCGGCAAAACCGCTGGTGGATGAGATAATCGTGGCAGATACCGGCTCTTCGGATAATACTGCAGGGATTGCCCGGGAGATGGGGGCGAAGGTCTTTTCCTTCTCCTGGATCAATGATTTCGGCGCTGCCCGTAATTTTGCCTTAAAGCAGTCGGACGCCGACTGGAACCTGGTGCTGGATGCCGACGAGTATGTCCGGGATTACAGCAGGGAAAAACTGGAAAAGGAACTGGAAAGCCGAAGCGGGATCTGGCTTGGCGGGATTATCCGCTATGACGATTATCCTGACGGGGAAGGCGTAAGCACAGGAACCTCGGTTCTTCCCAGGATTCTGCCCCGGGGTGTTGTCTATGAAGGGGTAATTCATGAACAGCCCAAAGGAAACTATCCCTGCTATGCGCTTTCGATGGAAGTGGATCATGACGGCTACCTTGTGGGGGATAAGGGGGAAAGGAATTTAGCTTATCTTAAACAGGCGGTAAAGGACTACCCCGGGGACGCTTATTATCAGTATCAGATGGCACAGACCTTAAGAAACTTAAAACGTTTGGAAGAGAGCCTGCCGTATTTTCGCAGGTTTTACCGTATTTCCGGGAAAAAGGATGCTTTCCGGGCGGGAGGCGTCGTCCTTTATCTGTACACCCTGCTGGATTTAGGGGAGATGGCGCATCTGGACGAGGCCGGGAGGATTGTCGAGAAGGAAGAGAGGGCTCTGGGAAACTGGTCCGATTTTTGCTTTGTCTGCGGGTTATTTTATATGAAACGGGTATTATCCGATGTAGGGCGCTATCTTTCTCTGCTTCCTAAGATTGAAGCGTCTTATTTAAAATGCCTTTCTTTAGGGGAGCGCCCGGAGCTTGGCGGGGTTGTGGGAACCGGTTCGTTTAAGGCTGCTTACAATCTGGGTGCCTGGTACGAGGTTTCGGGACAGAAGGATCAGGCGGTAAGATACTACCGTATGGCCGCAGACCAGGGCTATGAGCCGGCGGCAGGGCGGCTTCGGGAGATTTTATAGGCGGTTTTGTCGCTTAGACAAAACCTATGTGAGCAGTGACAGCAGAGGAGCAGGGATGGAAAGAAAAATCAGGCTTTCGCAGTGTATGATTGTAAAAAATGAAGAGAAAAATATCCGTCGGGCCTTATCCTGGGGAAAGGATATTCTGTGGGAGCAGATTGTCGTGGATACGGGAAGCACGGACAGGACGGCTGCTCTGGCAAAGGAGATGGGAGCGAAGGTTTTTTATTTTTCCTGGATCGATGATTTTGCGGCGGCAAAAAACTTTGCCATTGATCAGGCTTCGGGGGACTGGATTGCTTTTTTGGATGCCGATGAATATTTTTCCCAGGAAGATGTGAAAAAGCTTCTTCCCATACTTGAAGAACTGGACCGGGAAGGCTTTTATGCGGCATCGGCCAGATGGGTTCAGGTGGACGGCAGCGAGGAGGAACTGTCGGAAACGACCGGAGCGGGGCTGAACTGGCAGTTTACGGTGAAAGCGGACGGAAGCCGGGGAATTTCTCTGGCAGGAACACAGATCCGCCTGTTTCGCAATATGCCCGGGCTGCGCTATCGGGGCAGGGTTCATGAAAAGCTGTATCTGAGCAAAGAAAGACTTATCGGCGCAGATAAGAGCCGGGAGCTGTCCATCCTCCACACCGGCTACACACCCGAGGAACTGGAAGAAAAGAATAAGACGGAGAGGAATATTCTGCTGGTAAAAAAGGAACTGGAGGATCACCCGGAGGACTATAAGCTGATGACTTATCTGGGGGATTCTTATTTTCAGCAGAAAAAATATAAAGAGGCGGCTGTCTGGTATCAGAAGGCGGCACGCCGTCTGCCGGAAAACGAAAAAAAGGATGAACTGATGGGGGCGCTGATTTTTAAGCACCTTCTGGTGATCTATACGGATTTTTCGGGGAAGGCGAAGGCGGATGATTTGGGGAAGGCACAGGCCGATGAAGGAAGCTTCGGAAAATATAAGGAAAAGGATCTGGTAAAAACCTATAAAGAAGCCATTCGGCGTTTCCCAAAAGAAGCGGATTTTGATTTTTTAATGGGAAGGTACTGTGCCGGGTGCTGCCGCTACCGTGAAGCTGCCGGCTATCTTCAAAAGGCGCTTGGGCAGTTAGAGCGCTATGGAAGCGACGGAATTTCTGTGCTTTTGGCCCGCAGTCTGCTGGAAGCCTGGGATCTTCTTGTGCTGTGTCATTATGAGAACGGGGATTTGGAAGCCTGCGTAAGCAGTGCAGTAACGCTGTTAAAGGCCGATCCCTGGCGAAAGGAAA
>CAMNRM010000034.1 GCA_946553025.1 uncultured Clostridium sp. | reverse complement strand
AAACCGTGGGATTCCATGGTTTCTTAGTGTTACAAACTTTTAACTCACAAGATGAAGTGTATAATGAAGAATGTATAGAAGGTCCTACTTTATTTGATAGTAACAATGGAAGATTTGAATATATTCCAATTTTAAAAGAAGGAAGTGATCCCGAGTTTATTACAAGCAGTAAATATCAGAAATTAGATGACAATGAAAGATCTAGGTATAATGAATTAGTTGATACAGATAAAATAGGAGGAACGCCTGATTTTTTTCGAGGTGATGAATGGCCTGAAGGAGAGTGGAAACTTCTTTTACAACTTCATTGTAATTTCCAGCCATTTGTTTTAAATTTAGGCGCAATGCCCATTTTATTTGTTTTCATATCAAGCGATTTTAAAAATGCAGGATTGTTAGTACAATGTTAAATAGTGATAGAATTATTATGAAGGGAGTAATGGAAAAAAAGTAAACTACTATCTGGGGAGTGGCATAAAAGCGGCTCAGATAGGAGGAGAACTGTATTATTACCACCAGGATGAACAACGGAGCACAGCGTTACTTTCGGATCGTGTTGGAAAAGTCAGAAATCATTATCGGTACAGTGCTTTTGGAGGCATGATACTGAACCTTCCTGTATGAAATAACCCGCCAAACAGCAGAAGCAGGGTGCAGATAACCATTCCTGCAAGGCTGCCTAAAATGCCCCGCAGGATGCTTCCCTGCAATTCAGGACGGATTTCATTGTAGGATGTAGTAAAATCATCAGACATAGCATAACGCTCTGTTTTCATCATGTTCAACCATTTTCTCTGAAAATTGTTGGTTGCTTCTTTGATTATGGCATAATAACCAGCTTTTTGCCATGAAAGGTTTTACAAATGATTCAGATTAACACGATATTCCCGCAAATCTTCTTCCTTTACGGTTTCAATAATCTTATCCAGTGCCTTGATCAGGGCTTCTTTATCCTTCGGCAAATCTCCATGAAACTGGAAGGCATTTGAAGCGCCCAGAGCTGCAAATTGGGTAGGGATTTCCAGGTGTTTAAGCAGGGTACGAATTTCTCTGTATTTTTCAATCTCTCTTTCTTCCTCCCATCTGCCATGCTGAATTTCCTGATAAAGTTCGGAATCCGGGTAAATGGTCAGCATATTGACGCCAATCAGCGCTGGGTGGAGCCGGTTGCAGACATCAGCTGTTGCCTTTGCGCTTATTTCTCCCTGTCCGGCACCGGAGATCCCCACCAGGTAAAAAAAACTGTAGTGAATGCCCGTTCGATCCAAGCGGCGGCATTGCTCTACAATATCGGCGGCAGTATAGCCCTTATTCATAAAAAGCAGGGCTTTATCATCGCCGGTTTCTATCCCTATCGTCAACCCATCGTATCCCGTCTTATGAAGAGAAGCCAATTCTTCATCCGACTTTCCTGCAATATCTGTGATCCGTGCAAAACATCCAATCGTTTTTATTGAAGGAATGTACTTGTGAATTAGGTCAGCGATGTTCATCAATCGCTCGCTGTTCAGCACAAAGGGATTGGCTCCGGTGAGGAAGGCCCTCTGTACGTGCTCTGGTCTGGGATTTCCCCGCAGGCGGGCTGTCAGCATGGAAATGGGATCTGTACTCCAAAGTTGTGCTTCCAGCAAATCGCTTTCAATATCTGCAAGGGGCGACATTCTGAACTTAAACGGCAAATCGCTATAAAGGGTACAAAATTTACATTGATGATGGGTACAGCCTGCGGTTACTTCCAACAGCAGCGAAGAAGCCTCATAAGGCGGCCTCCATATTGTTCCTGTGTAGTGCATAATCAAACCTCCTTGTTTTTTTGCCATTATATCACGATACAAAGAAAATAAAAGTACGGTACTTTTTTGTAGTACCTTGTTTTTTTTGGTAAAGGAAATATAATGATACCAGGGTCAAAAGGTCGAAAATTCGACGAAAGCTTGCTTTCAGGAGAATTTTTGAACTTGGGACCCGCCAAAAACATGAAAAAGTAGCCCGACAGGGCGGATTTTGAATGTTTTTAAGATTGCGGGAGCACGAAGTGCAGAGCAATCTGTATCATAAGAAGCGGCAAAAGACCTTTTGACGCTTCTATCATATAATAATAACAGGAGATGATGCACATGAAAAAAACCGAAACAGCAATCGAGCGCTGTAAAACCATGTCAACCCTGCAGAGGATTCTGGGGGGAAAGTGGAAATTGGAAATCTTATATTATATTGCTTTTTGTGATATTCACAGGTTTGGAGCATTGCGCCGTCAGCTTGGGGAGATCACCGAGTCTTCTCTGACGAAGCAGCTTAGAGAATTAGAAGCCGATGGTTTCCTGATTCGGCACGACTTTAAGGAGATTCCGCCACGGGTGGAATATACCTTGTCGGATTTGGGCCTGCGTTTTATGGAGGTTATTCGCTATATGAAAGCCTGGGGAGAGCAGAATCTTCCGGAGAGTGATATTGGGAAAGGGGATAATTCCCAACCCTCTTCCTATACCCCAAAGGCGATATCCCCTTCTGCTTCCGGAAAATCCGGCTGAAGTACAGGGGGTTTTCATATCCCACAATACGTCCAATCTCAGCAACGCTGTAGGTCGTGTTTTCCAGGAGCACCTGCGCGTTGGCGATGCGGATGGAGAGGATGTACTGCAGCGGCGTGGTATTGGTGTAGGCTTTAAAATTGCGGATAAACCAGCTTACGCTCATGCCGCGGGAAGCGGCGTAGTCTTCGATTTGGATATCCAGGTGATAGTGGTCGTTAAAATACTGGGCGGCCAGATCCATTTCGCTGTCTAAGTATTCGTCTTTTAACACGCGGGGTTTGGAAATCCGCCGGTGGATCAGGATAAAGAGATGGCGCAGAAGCAGGGTGAGCATCTCTTCATAGTTAGCCGGGCAGCGCTGAAGTTCGGCGATCATTCGTTTAAATATTCGTTCATATTCCAGAGAGGTTCCTGTGTAAAAGACGCGCAGATCGTCGGTTATGCCATAGCTTCTCAGAATATTCTTTACATTATTTCCCGTAAAATGAACCCAATACACTTCGGTCTGGTCAACGCCGTAGTATTCATATTTTTGAAATTCTTTTGGCCGGTAGATAACCATGTTTCCGGCGGTTACGATGGTTTCGTTTTCTTCATGATCAAAATGAAAATGTGCAATTCCGGAAGCAACATAGAGAATCTGAAAATCAACTCTTCCCCGCGGACGGTAGGTGGGAAGCTTTGGGCGCGTGAAAAGATGATAAGTGCCGCAGCTTCCCACGATTAGCGGTCTGCTCTTATCTTTAAAATCCAGGTGTGAATTATTCAGATAACCCGAGTTCAGATACATAATCCCTCCTTGGCAAATGCCGTTTACCTTTGTTATACCCTTATTGTATCATTTTGTGCATATTTTGTCCAATCCTATTTATGGACTTTTTTTGGCAGAAATTATAGAATTATGCCATAAAAAAGGGAAAAATACAGAAGATTATTCCAATGGCGTGCAGAAGAAAAATATGTTCAGACAAAAAAGTGCATAAAAGGAGGAAGAAAATGATTGTACCAAGGTACTATGAGGACCTTAAGGTTCTCCATGAGAACACGATGCCGGCCCGGGCCTATTATATTCCGGCATCCGAAAGAATGGCTGATCCGGTTGAGCACAGGGAAGACTCGGATCGTATGCAGATGCTTAACGGCATCTGGAAGTTTAAGTATTTCCCCAGTATCCATGAAGTTAAAGACCAGTTCTTTGCGCCGGAATATGAGGCTTCGATAAATTCCGGTTTTGTGGATCTTCAGGTTCCCGGCGTATGGCAGATGGAAGGGTATGACTTACCGCAGTACACCAATATCCGCTATCCTTTTCCCTTTGATCCGCCCTATGTTCCGCAGGATAACCCGTGCGGTGCCTATGTCTGTAATTTCTGCTATCAGAGGGATGAGCGTGCCCCCAGGGCCTATCTGCATTTTGAGGGGGTGGATTCCTGCTTTTATGTATGGCTTAACGGCCGCTACATGGGCTACAGCCAGGTAAGCCATGCAACGAGTACGTTTGATGTAACGGATGTGCTGTGCGAAGGGAAAAACACCCTGGCTGTCCTTGTTTTAAAATGGTGTGACGGCAGTTATTTAGAGGATCAGGATAAGTTTCGCATGAGCGGGATTTTCCGGGATGTTTACCTCTTAAAACGCCCGCAGCAGTTTATCTATGACTATCGTGTAACCACAAAGATCGGTGAAAAGGAAGCCGAAGTCCGGCTGCATCTTTCCTACTTTAACCAGCCGACAGATACCGTTATTTCAATTTATAATCAGGAAAATCAGCCAGTAGCCGAAGGCAAAGCGGAAGTCCAGCCGGCAGCCGAAGGTAAAGTGAAAACCGAAGGCAAATCCGTTGAGCTTCTTCTGACCATCCCTGATCCTGTTTTATGGAATGCAGAAAACCCCTATTTATATACGCTGGTGATGGAAACGAAGGAGGAAACCATTACCGATTACATAGGTCTGCGAAGCTTAGCCATCCGTGACGGGGTGATTTACCTTAATGGGCAGAAGATCAAGCTTCACGGGGTAAACCGCCATGATTTTGACCCGGTAACCGGTTTTACGGTAAGCAAAGAACACATCCTTAAAGATCTTACTCTGATGAAACAGCATAATTTTAATGCCATTCGTTCCAGCCATTATCCAAATGCTCCTTATTTTTATCAGCTTTGCGACCGGTACGGATTTATGGTGGTGAATGAGGCGGATATCGAAGCCCATGGACCCTGTATGTTGTATTACAAAGAAGATACGGATGAGAACCGTTTTCAGCGGTGGAATGAGAAAATTGCCGATGATCCGGCATGGGAGCAGGCGATTTTAGACCGGGTGAAGCTTATGGTCGAGCGGGATAAAAACCGTCCATGTATTCTTATCTGGTCAATGGGAAATGAGAGTGCTTACGGGTGCAATTTTGAAAAAGCGCTGGAATGGACGAAGCATTTTGACCCGGAACGCATCACCCACTATGAGAGTGCAAGGTATCGAAATAAGGATAAAACCTATGATTATTCCCATCTGGACTTATACAGCAGGATGTATCCAAAGCTGGAAGAAATCGGGGAATATTTTGAAAAAGACGGGAGTAAGCCGTTTCTTCTTGTGGAATACTGTCATTCTATGGGCAATGGCCCCGGTGATTTTGAAGAGTATTTTCAGCTTATACACAGCCGGGATAAGATGTGCGGTGGTTTTGTGTGGGAGTGGTGCGATCACGGGATAGATGCCGGGAAGACGGCAGACGGAAAGACAAAGCTGCTCTACGGGGGCGATTTTGGAGAAAAGATTCATGACGGCAATTTCTGTATGGACGGCCTGGTTTACCCCGACCGCACTCCGCACACCGGGCTTCTGGAATATAAAAATGTGCACCGCCCGGCAAGGGTTGTGGCTTTTAACCAGGAAACGATGGAACTGACTTTTCATAATTATCTGGATTTTACGGATTTAAAGGATGCTGCAGCTATCAGCTATGAGGTGAGCTGCGACGGGGTCTGTATTGCCTTTGGAACGATTCCTGCATTTTCGGTAGAGCCTCACGGCGAGGCATCGGAAAAGCTGGAGATTGATGTTCCCGAAAAGGGAAGGGCTTATCTGAAGATTATCTATACAAAGACAGCAAGAGCACCGATGATTCCCGCGGGGCACATCCTTGGCTTTGACGAGATCCTGCTTGAAAATAAGGATAAAAGGAACCAGACGGCGTTAAAGTGGATGAATTCGGGAACGGACCAGGACGGTATCCTGCAGATAAAAGAAACCGACACTTATGCAGCGATCAAAGGAAAAAATTTCTTCTACACCTACAATAAGAAAAACGGACTGTTTGAGCGCCTGAATTATGCCGGAAAAGAATATCTTGAACAGCCTATGGAGATCAATCTCTGGCGGGCACCTGTGGATAATGATATGTATATTAAGGCGGAGTGGAAGAGGGCGCATTACCATGAGGCTTATGTTCGGGCTTACGATACGCAGGTAAGGCAGTCTGCAAAGGGAATTATCTTAACCAGCACAATGTCGGTTTCGGCGGCATCCGTTTCCCGTATGATGGAGATAAAAGCAGTCTGGACGATTGATTACTGCGGAGGAATTTCGGTCGTTATGGATGTGGTGCGGAATAAGGAATTTCCGGAACTTCCGCGGTTTGGGGTGCGGTTATTTCTTCCGGATAGCTTTGAGGATGTTTCCTATTACGGCTATGGGCCGATGGAAAGCTACCGCGATAAGCACAGGGCGGCAAGTCACGGCTTATACTGCGGAAAGGTTTTTTCGATGCATGAAGACTATCTTCGTCCGCAGGAAAACGGAAGCCATTTTGACTGTGATTATGTGGAAATCTGTGACGGGAGATTGGGGCTTGCGGCTGCGGCAGAGCAGAGTTTTTCTTTTAACGTATCGGTCTACACCCAGGAAGAACTGGAGGAAAAAGCCCATTATTTTGCGTTAGAGCGCTCAAAAAACACGGTATTTTGCCTGGATTATGCGATGAACGGAATCGGATCTAACAGCTGCGGGCCAGAACTTTTGGACAAATATCGCTTTGATGACGCTGCGTTTTGTTTTTCGTTTAAGCTTGTGCCGTTTATCTGCAGGGATTAATTCAGGGAACAAGGAAGGATAAAAATAAAGAAGCTCAAAGAAAGGGGATTAAAATGGGAGAGAAGACATATTTAAAATGGTATAATAAAATCGGGTACGGCTCGGGGGATATTGCGGGCAATGTTGTGTATGCGTTTTTGTCCTCGTTTGTTATGATTTATCTGACCAATACCATCGGGCTTTCGGCGGGGATTGTGGGAACGCTGATTGCGGTGTCGAAATTATTTGACGGGTTTACCGATATTTTCTTCGGCTCGATGATTGACCGTACACATTCTAAAATGGGCAAGGCCAGGCCGTGGATGCTTTACGGCTATATCGGATGTGCGGTTACGCTTGCGGCGATTTTTGCCGTTCCCACCGGCTGGGGGAGCACGGCGCAGTATACATGGTTTTTTATCGCTTATACCCTGTTAAACGGCGTGTTTTATACGGCCAATAATATTGCATACTCGGCGCTTACTTCTCTGGTGACGAAAAACAGCAAGGAAAGGGTGCAGATGGGTTCTTACCGGTTTATTTTTGCCTTTTCCACCAGTTTATTTATCCAGTCCGTAACCATAGGTTTTGTTGCCATGTGCGGAGGAGGAGCGGCGGCCTGGAGGACGGTTGCCATCGTCTATGCGGTGATTGGACTGATTGTCAATACGGTTTCCGTATTTTCGGTTAAGGAACTTTCGGAAGAAGAACTTCATGAAAAAGAATGGGAGGAAAAGAAAACCGAGGGTGAGAAATTTGGGCTGGCAGAGGCGTTTAAGCTTTTGATTGCCAATAAGTTTTACCTGATGATCTGCGGTGTCTATATCTTACAGCAGCTTTACGGGGCCATGATTAATGCCGGGATTTATTACATGACCTATGTGCTGAAGAATGAAAACCTCTACGGTGTATTTTCCTGGGCCATCAATATTCCGCTGATTATTGCATTAATCTTTACGCCAACCCTTGTCGGGCGGTGGAAAGGGATGTATAAGCTGAATTTAAGGGGCTATATCCTGGCGGTGGTCGGAAGAGGGCTTGTGGTCTTTGCCGCCTACCAGGGAAGCGTGGCGCTAATGCTTTTGTTTACGGCGGTGGCAGCCTTGGGGCAGGGGCCGTGGCAGGGCGATATGAATGCGGTGATTGCCTCATGTTCGGAATATACGTATTTAACGAAAGGAAAACGGGTGGACGGAACGATGTATTCCTGTACTTCCCTTGGGGTGAAGGTCGGCGGCGGCATCGGAACGGCGATTGCGGGATGGATGCTGGAGTTCAGTAAGTTCGACGGAAAGCTGGCTGTTCAGCCGGATTCCTGTATCCGTATGCTGCATGTGATGTACTTATGGCTTCCTCTGGTAATCAATATCGTAATTATGCTGGTGCTTTCCCGGATGAATGTCGAAGAAACAAATGCAAAGATTAAGGCTTCCCTTTCTTCATCTCCTGAGGTATAATGATGGAATAGGAGGTGGCGAGAATGAAAAACAACACAAATCAATCATTTCTGGAAAAGACATTTCATCTTTCCAAGCACCACACGGACGTAAAGACCGAGGTTATTGCAGGAATTACGACGTTTATGACGATGGCATATATTCTGGCGGTAAACCCGAATATTCTCAGCGTTGCCGGTATGGATCGGGGAGCCGTATTTACCGCGACAGCCCTGGCATCGTTGGTTGCCACGCTGTTAATGGCTGCCCTGGCCAATTATCCGTTTGTTCTGGCACCGGGAATGGGATTAAACGCTTATTTTGCCTACACGGTTGTCCTGCAGATGGGTTATTCCTGGGAAATGGCTCTGGCGGCGGTATTTGTCGAAGGAATCATTTTCATCGTTCTTTCGCTGACGAATGTACGGGAAGCCATCTTTAATGCTATCCCCATGAACTTAAAACATGCGGTATCTGCGGGAATCGGACTTTTTATTGCATTTATCGGCTTACAGAATGCAAAGATTGTTGTGGACAGCGCCACGCTGGTATCGGTTTATTCCTTTACCGCTTCGATAAAGTCCGGGAATTTTTCTTCCGAGGGGATTACCGTACTTCTGGCATTTATCGGTATCTTAATTACGGCGGTGCTTTTAGTAAAGAATATCAAGGGAAATATCTTGTGGGGAATTTTAATTACCTGGGCACTTGGAATGCTCTGTGAACTGACCGGATTATATCGTCCGAATGCAGAACTGGGGATGTTCAGTGTTCTCCCTGATTTTAGCTCCGGCTTTGGGATTCCCAGCATGGCACCTACATTTTTAAAGATGGATTTTGGCGGTATCTTTACATTAAACTTCCTGACCATTATGTTTGCCTTTCTGTTTGTGGATATGTTTGATACCTTAGGAACCCTGATTGGCGTTGCCTCCAAGGCGGACATGCTGGATAAGGACGGGAAACTGCCGCATATTAAGGGCGCATTGATGGCTGACGCCGTGGGTACTGCAGCAGGTGCGGTATTTGGAACATCGACGACGACTACCTTTGTGGAGAGTGCTTCCGGCGTGGCCGAGGGCGGGCGTACCGGACTGACGGCGGTTGTGGCTGCTGTGCTTTTTGGCTTATCTTTGTTCTTGTCACCTATTTTCCTGGCAATTCCTTCCTTTGCCACGGCACCGGCGCTGATTGTGGTAGGGTTTTTGATGGTTACTTCCATCCTGAAAGTGGATTTTAATGATTACACCGAAGCCATTCCCTGCTATATCTGCCTGATTGCCATGCCGTTTATGTACAGCATCTCGGAAGGGATTGCTATGGGAATTATCTCCTACGTCATCATTAACCTGATCAGCGGCCATGCGAAGGAGAAAAAAATCAGTTTGCTGATGTACTTTTTGGCAGGGTTCTTTATTTTGAAATATGTTCTGATATAATTTTTGTAGTATTCTTGTTGATGTACCGGCAGATGTTGATGTCTGCCGGTTTTTATCTATAATAAAAAAGGTGAAAAAAAGTAAAAAAAGGTATATTAAAGGTATATTTTATGCTATAATTTTGTCAGTACAAAGTAAAGCTAAAATTAAGGGAGGATGAATGGCAACAGAAAATATGAATATGGATTATAATTTCAGTTCTGTTTTTTCCTCGGCAACTTTTCCGTCATATACTTATGTCAACAGAAAAAGTTCCGGTGATTTTACTTATGAGGAAAGATTAGCTATGGCATTGAAACAGATGGGATATTTAACGGTGATTGATGGCCCATCAAAAATTGGAAAGACAGTTTTATGCGAAGCAACTATTGGAAGAGATAAACTTGTATCCATGACAGGAAATGATTTTAAAGGTGAGAATGATTTTTGGACAGTAGTCGCAAAGAAAGTAGATATTCCCCTGCGTGGTGAAGTACAAAATGAAAGTGCAGTCTATAGTCAGGGAGAGCAGGCGGGAACAAAATATACTTCACAGTACCAAACCAATAAAGAACGGGTAATGCGTTATTTTATAGAAAATAAAAAAGTTCTTTTATTGGATGACTTTCACTATGCAAGTGAACGAATGCAGCACGATGCAGCCTGTCAGTTGAAAGAGGCGATTCGTTATGATTTAAAAGCAATTATTGTATCGCTTCCGCACCGGGTAGATGAAACGGTAAAAAACAATCCGGATTTGCAGGGGAGAATTATGAATATAACGATGAAGCCGTGGAAAGATGAAGAACTGGCAGAAATTCCCAAAAAAGGTTTTCTTAAACTCGGAATATCTGCCAATGAAACATTAATTAACCGATTAGTTGTTGAGTGTATTAATTCTCCGCAAACGATGCAGTCCATTTGTGAAAATATTGGTTATTATATTGCAGAAGACAGGCAGTTAAGAGAAGAAGATATTGCAAAAAGCTGTTATTTAAAAGCAGATTTTCTTCCCTATCAGGAATTATTTGCAAAGCTTCTGTCAGGTCCGCCTTCCCGCGGGCAAAAAAGAGCCGTTTATTATCTGAAGGATGGTTTATCGGTAGATCGCTATGGGCTTGTACTGGAAACATTAAGAAAAGATCCTCCATTAAAGTCAATAACTGTTATCGAAATCTATGAAAGGGCAAGGAAACTTTTAGATGAAGCAAAGACGGTGCATAAACTAACTATGCAAACCATAGAAAAGACGATAGATACGATGTTTTCTATTCTGGAAGAAAGTGGGTATGAGGCTGAACGGGTATTTGACTGGAAGGAAAGGGTGCTGACATTTAAAGAACCATTATTTTTATTTTATTTAAGATGGAGAAGAGATGAATAAAGAGGAATTAATAAAAAACGGGGCGGAGTTGGAAAAAATTTCCGAGTTTTCAGATTTCTGCCAAAATTATGAAAATTGGAAAACAGAAGTTTTGCATTATGTTTCCGAAAACCATCTGCATACAGAACAATATAAAATGTTGCTTTATGCTGTTCATACACCTTTTGAGTCAACAGAAGAAACGTTAAAAAAATACCGCTATTGCATAAAGAAAACTATTATATCTTTACAAAAAGAACCAGAATGTAAAAAATATCATGACGATATTCTGGAAATAGTGATTAAAAACTTTGGATTATATCTGCAAAATATGTTTTTTGAATTACCAGGAAATAAAGCCACACTTAAAAAAGAAAGTTTAAGACAAATAGTTATTTGCAATGAGTATGATTTGCAGCATATAATGTATGCAGTAATTAAAACACTCTATCCTTCTGCCCGAAGAGAAGTATACCAGGATATTGGATATGGGGCAGACCGGTGCGATATTTGGATAAAAGAGGAAGATACGATTATAGAACTTAAATGTACAAGAGCAGATCATACAGAAAATAAATTATTTCGTGAATTGGGAGAAGATGCCTTTTTCTATAGATGTTCAAAGTTGATTTTCTATATCTATGATAAGCAATCGATTATTCGTGATATCAATAATTTTTCTAAGGCATTAGAAAGGGATAAACTATCTGGTGGGAAAGAAGTGAAGGTATATGTTGAACAGATTAAAAAATTGATTTAAACAGATTGACAAGAAGAGAGCAGGACGATAAAACAAAACATAAAAGCAGAGGAACTACCTATGATTAATCTGGAAAAATTACAGTCGGTGCTTACGGGATATAAAGATTATTTTCCAAAGCATTGGGAGGATGAAAAGTATAAATGGGAAGCGGTTTTGCATTTTCAAAAACACTGGGATATGGATGCCGAAAATTTCGGCGAGATGTTTAAGCAGGCGACAGGTAAGACCTTTAACCTTTTGGCTTCCGGCTATGCTTATCCCCGAACCATGATCCTTCATTTTGCCAAGGCTGACGATGAATACGTCCGGCAGATGTTTTCCGACCTTTTTTATGAGGGAAGCGACCTTAGCGAGCGCGTGGAGGCGTTTCAGAATGCGGCGGAAGTTCTGCGGGTGAAGCACGATGACGGCACCTGGAGAAGCCATTATCAGAATACCAATGCTATCAGCACCTATCTCTGGCTGCGCTACCCGGACAAGTATTATATCTATAAATATGAGATTTTCCGGGAGGTTGCCCTGGCGCTGGAAGCTGATGATGTGCCCCGGCGGGACGGGCTGGCGGAAAGTATGCTTGCCGGATATCGGATGTACGATGAACTTTGCGCGGCGCTTTGCGGGGACAGTGAACTTGCTTCTCTGTTTGATGCCGCTTTAGATAAATCCTGCTACCCTGACCCCAAACGGAAAACGCTGACGATGGATTTTGGCTTTTATTTAAGCCGCTTTTATCAGGAGGAGCAAGAAAAACCCCGGGAGGAAGGATGGTTTCCCACGGATTATTCCCCAGAACTTACGGTTTCGGACTGGATGGAGCTTTTACAGGATGCATCGGTATTTACGCCCAATGCTCTCCAGATTATGAAGAGGATAAAGGACTACGGCGGGCAGGCGACCTGCAAGCAGCTTTCTCTCCAGTACGGTGAGAGCAGCAATTTTTACAACAGCGGTTCTTCTTCCTTAGCCCGCAGGGTAGCGGAAAAGACCAAGTGTCCGCTGGCGACGGACAGTACAAAAAACCCTAAAACCGTCAAATGGTGGCCCATTCTCTACCTTGGCAAAACGACGGAGAGTCCGGGTGAGGGAAGCTTTACCTGGAGGCTTCGCCCGGAACTTTTGGAGGCGTTAGAGCAGACGGATTTGTCGGATGTTTTGCTGTATGTGGACCGCACGCCCGCCATCTGGAAAATCAGCCACGGCACGGAAAATACAGGGATTTCGGATGCAAAGAAAATCATCTTTGAAAACCGCAGCGTCGTGGTTGTGCACAGTGCGACCAAGGCCAAGGCGGTTTCCAGGACGACGCAGGGACAGGCATTTATGGATGCCATTCACCGGGGCGATTATTTTTATCTCTGCTATGGAAAGCATGTTCAGCTTTTAGGGCAGTTTACCGGCGATAAAGCCCTTCCGAATCCGGAACTGCAGGGAGGCTGGTATGAGCGGGAGTACCGGCTGATTGCCCGGGCAAAATCCCAGGCTGCCTATACCGGGACGAAGAAATGGTGGACGCCGAATGAAAATTCTACCTGCATCAAGGTGGATAAGAGCGATGAACCTCTGTTTGAGGAACTGATTTTATCGCCTTATTTTCAGATGAGCCTGGGAGAACTGTTTAGCAGGGAGGCTTTTGGGCACGGCTACTGGTGGCTTAATGCAGACGGACAAAGAGATCCCGGGGTAAGAATTCCCAAGTACAGCAAGGAAGATTTTCTGCGCACCGTCTTTATGACCAAAGAGCGCCTGGAGGTTTTAGAAGCCCTTCTCTGGAATAAAAAGAATATCATCCTTCAGGGAGCGCCGGGGGTTGGGAAGACCTTTACCGCAAAAAAGCTTGCCTATGTGATGATGGGAGAGCAGGACGATGACCGGGTAGAGATGGTGCAGTTTCATCAAAACTATTCCTATGAGGATTTTGTTATGGGCTATCGGCCGGACGGGGCGGAATTTAAGCTGACGGAGGGGATTTTTTACCGCTTCTGTCAAAAGGCGGCAGCTTATCCGGACAAGCCGTATTTCTTCCTAATTGATGAAATTAACCGGGGAAATTTAAGTAAGATTTTCGGAGAACTTCTGATGCTTATGGAAAAGGATTACCGGGGGAGCAAGATGACGTTAGCCTACAGCGGACAGCCCTTCTTTGTCCCGGAGAACCTCTACATTATCGGTATGATGAACACAGCCGACCGCAGTCTTGCCATGATTGACTATGCCCTGCGCAGGCGGTTTGGTTTTTTTGAACTGGAACCGGGGTTTACTTCGGATGGTTTTTTGCAGTATCAGAAAGGATTTGCCAATGAAACCTTTGACGCCTTAATTGACCAGGTAAAGGCACTGAATAAAGAGATTGCCCGGGATAACTCTCTGGGCCGTGGTTTTTGCATCGGTCACAGCTATTTCTGCGGGAGAAAGGCAGGGGAGTGCACTGAGGACTGGATGCGTGCCGTGGTTGCCTTTGATCTTCTTCCAACCCTGGCGGAATACTGGTTTGACGAGCCGGAAAAATTAAAAAACTGGGAAAAGAAGCTGCGCGGGGTGTTTGATGACGAATAGACAGGGGATTTATATCAAAAATATTTATTATATGCTTTCCTATGCCTTTCAGGTATTGAAACAGACGGATATGGAAGAGGTGGCGGCGGAAGAGTTTAAACAGGTGCAGGATTTATTTGCCGCCATCCTTGCCAGGGGAATTGCCCGGCAGATAAAGCAGGGGCTTTACCGGGAGTATCGTGAGCAAAGGGAAGATCTTACGGTAATGCGGGGAAAGCTGGATTTGCCGAAAACGTTTCATCACCAGGTGTTGAGAAAACAGAAACTCGCCTGTGTTTTTGATGAACTGACAGAAGACAACGATTACAATCAAATCTTAAAGACAACCATATATTATCTGCTTCGTGATCCCGGGGTGGACGAACGGCGGAAGAAGGCATTGCAGAAGCTGGGACTGTTTTTTGACGGGGTCAGCCTTTTAAATCCTTTGGCTATTCCCTGGGGGCGGCTGTATTATCAGAGAGGGAATAAAAACTATGAGATGCTTTTAAATCTCTGCTTTTTTGTCCTGGAAGGGATGCTTCAGACGACGGAGGACGGGAATTATAAGATGGCGGCGTTTTCCGATGAGCACATGGCAAGGCTGTATGAGCGGTTTATTCTGGAATATTACCGGCAGCACCATGGCTATCTTACCGAGATAAAATCCGCCCGGATTACCTGGAACTTAACCGGAAAGCAAGACCCGGCGTCCCTTTCCTTTCTTCCGGCGATGCAGTCGGATATTTTTCTGCGTCTGGGAGAAAAAATCCTGATTATCGACGCGAAATATTATGGGAGAACCTTGCAGAACTATTTTGATAAGCAGACTCTGCATTCCGCGAATCTGTACCAGATTTTTGCCTATGTAAAGAACCAGGATAAGGAACACAGCGGTAAGGTAGCCGGGCTGCTGCTCTATGCCAAAACCGACGAGGCCATTACCCCGGACTGTGCATTTACCATCGACGGGAATAAGATTGGCGCAAAAACACTGGATTTATCTGCGGATTTTCGGGTGATTAGGGCACAGCTTGACGGGATTGTAAAGGAGTATTTTGGAGTATAAGAACAAAGAAAGCCTCTGTCCTAAGCTAAGACAGGGGCTTTTATAATAGCAAAATATTAATCAACACAAATCAGTTCATACTCCCGCACGCCGTATCCCAGTTCTGCTGCGGCTTCAATGGTATGGATGCCGTGGCGGGTTTCCACACGTTCAACAAAGTGGTCGCGTCCCGGATCTTTGGACTGGTAGATTAAGTCGATACATGCCTGGTCTAAGGCCACCGGGTCGAGGGAGGAGAGGATGCCGATATCCTTCATGCAGGGATCTTCGGCTACGGCGCAGCAGTCGCAGTCTACGGACAGGTTGCAGACCATGCTGACAAAGGCGGTGTTGCCCTTAAAGAACTCCATAACGCTTCCCGCGGCGTCTGCCATGGCCTCACAGAAGACTTCCTGCGCCGGGACATGATCCCACACGATTGTCTGGTCGTCGGTAAAGCCGCCGGAGTGAATCAGGGATTTTCCTTCGCTCGAAGCACAGCCGATGGCAAGCTGCTTTAACGCGCCGCCGTAGCCGCCCATGGGATGCCCCTTAAAATGCGACAGCACCAGCAGAGAATCGTAGTTTGCCATCGTTTTGCCAACCGCGTTTTCTTTCAGCACTTTTCCGCCCGAAACCGGGAGGATGAGATCCGGCTTTTCGGCATCCATCAGATCAACCTTAAAATATTTGCTCCACCCGTGTTCTTCCATCAGATGTCTGTGTTTTTCGGTGGAATTTCTGGCACCGTCGTAGGCGGTGTTGCATTCCACAATCGTTCCGTTTACGGCTTCGACCATGGGCCGCATAAATTCCGGGCGAAGATAGTTTTGATTTCCCTTTTCGCCGGAATGAACTTTAACGGCCACCTTTCCCGGCAGTTCCTTTCCCAGCGCTTTGTACATCTTAATTACAGCCTCCGGCGTAATTTCTTTTGTGAAATACACTTTTGCTTTTTCCATGGATTCACCTCATCGTTTTCAGAAAATTTTCTGTTTTTGGTTGTTTTTTTTTGCTTATAGGAGTATTATAAAGATATTTTTACTATCTGTCAAATAGGAGTTGCTGATGAAAAAGCCCATTTTCCGAAAAAAGGACGTGCAGGAGTCCGTTGTCCGGTTTTCGATTAAAAATAAAATCCTGATGCTGGCGGCCGGGGCAGCGCTGCCCTTCCTTGTCCTTGCCGTTATTTTGCTGCTTTCCATGACGAATTACAGCCGCACCTATGACCAGATCGTCAGCAGCATGACCATTGCCAATAACTACAATCTGAATTTTAAAGAAGAAGTCGATGAAAGCCTCTATAAGCTGGTGGTGGGCTATATTGCCTATGAGGATATTCATGAGGATGAAACCTTAAAAGATCCTTATTTGCTGATTGGCGATCTTCGGGATGATTTTACCAGGCTGATTGCAGTGACGACGGAACCGGAAAGCAAGGTCTGGCTGGAAAACTTAAACCGAAATATCGATACCCTGGAAAAACGTGTCGATGATGTCCTGGAAAATATCCGCATCGGCGGACGCTATGATGAAAATATCGAAAAACTGGATAATAATATTTACATCCTCACCGAACTGATTCAGGAAAATATCCAGTACTATATTTATTACCAGACCCGGAGCATGGAGGAGATTAATGAAAACCTGCACCGCCGGATACAAAGCTTTATTATTATCTGCGGCGTTCTGGCTGCGCTTCTGGCCGCGGCGGTTATTGCGGTGACCTTTTTTGTCACTTCGGGAATCCTCCGCCCGATTAAGGTCTTGTATGATGCCACGCAGAAAATTGCCAAGGGGGATTTTGATGCCCATGCCGAGGTTAATTCCAACGATGAAATCGAAACGCTGGCGCACAGTTTTAATGATATGGCAGAAAAGATACAGACCCTGATTACAAAGACCAAGGAGGATGAACAGCGGATGCGCTGGCTGGATCTGCGGCTTTTGCAGGAGCAGATTAATCCGCATTTTTTATATAATACCTTAGATACCATTGTCTGGCTGATTGAGGGAAACAAGGAGGAGGAAGCGGTGGAGATGGTGGTCGCGCTCTCGGACTTTTTCCGCCTGGTACTGAGCCGGGGCAGGGAATTTATCTCTCTTCGGGAAGAACGGCAGCACATCCGCAGTTATTTGGAAATTCAGGAGGTGCGCTACCGGGATATCTTAGACTATGAAATCCGTATCGATCCGTCCCTGTACGATTACCAGATTTTAAAGCTGACCCTGCAGCCTCTGGTGGAAAATGCTCTCTATCACGGAATTAAATATAAACGTGCCCGGGGCTTTATTCATATCACCGGAAAGAAAGAGGGAGAAAACCTGTATCTGGAAGTCTGTGATAACGGGGTGGGGATGGATAAGGAGAGTCTGGAGCATCTGCAGAAAGAAATCGAACGCCCGTGCAGTGAAACCAGCCGCGGTTTTGGGCTTGCCAATGTCAATGAGCGGATACACATGCGTTTCGGCCCGGATTACGGAATGAAGATCTGGTCGGAAGAGGGGAAGGGAACCAGGGTGGAGCTGACCATCCCTGCGATAACCAGGAGAGAGGAGCCGGAAGAAGGATGAAGGATTGGACAGGAAACAGAATACGATGTTTTTTGACGGTTTTGGCATTTTTTCTTATCCCGTGTCTGCTCTTTGGATGCAGGAGGGCTTCTTTTGAGAGCAGTGAAGGGGATGCGATAACGCCGATAGATAAAAACCTGATTGTGGTAGGGGTGTCCCAGGTGGGAAGTGAATCCGTGTGGCGCACGGCAAATACGGCATCCATTCAGGAGGTGTTTACCAAGGAAAACGGATACTTTCTGATTTTTAAGAACGCAAGGCAGAAGCAGGAAAACCAGATCAAGGCGATCCGCAGCTTTATTTCCCAGCGTGTGGATTATATTGTCTTTTCTCCCATCACTGAAACCGGGTGGGATACCGTGCTCCAGGAGGCAAAGGAGGCGAATATTCCGGTGATTTTAATCGATCGAAAGGTCAAGGTGCAGGATGATTCTTTATATGTGACCTGGATTGGATCGGATTTTATTCATGAGGGAAGGATGGCCGGGGAAGCGTTGGAAGAGTGTCTTTCACAGCGAAAAAACACAAAGGATACGGTTCATATCGCCATACTTCAGGGAACGAAGGGTGCAACCTCAACCCTTGGGCGGACGCAGGGCTTTGCTTCGGTGGCCGAAACACATAAAAACTGGAATATTCTGGAATCGGCAGACGCACAGTTTACCACGGCCAAGGGGGAAGAGGAGATGGAGCGCCTGCTAAAGCGCTATAAAACGATCGACGTGCTGATTTCCCAGAATGACGATATGACCTTTGGCGCTATTGAAGCGCTGCAAAAAGAGAAAATCCCCATCGGCGGGGAAGACGGGATCATTATAATTTCTTTTGACGCGGTAAAAAACGCGCTGAAACTGGTGGAAGAGGGGCTGATAGCCGCAGACGTGGAGTGCAATCCCAACCAGGGAGAATATGTGGAAAAAGTGATTAAAAAGATAGAAAGCAAAGAAGCCGTGGCCAAGCTTTACTTTGTCCCGGAAAGGGTGTTTACCCGGGAAAATGTAAGTGCGTATCTGTTAAAGGAGAGCGGAGAATAGGGTTGCTGTAAATACAGGAAACCGTGACGGAATAAAGAAAGAGGAAGACTATGTTAAAAGTATTTTTGGTTGAAGATGAACGTGTGATAAGGGAGGGGCTGCGGGATAAAATCCCCTGGGAGCAGTACGGCTACCGCTTTATCGGGGAAGCCAGCGACGGGGAGATGGCTCTTCCCATGATCCGCAAACTCAAGCCCGATGTGCTGATTACGGATATTAAGATGCCGTTTATGGACGGACTTTCTTTAAGCGAGATGGTTAAGGAGGAATTTCCGCGGACAAAAATCATTATTATCAGTGGTTACGACGATTTTGAATATGCCCGCCGGGCGATTGTAGCCGGGGTGGATCAATATCTTTTAAAGCCGATTACCCGCGCCGCCCTTAGAAATGTTCTGCTGGAAATCAAGGAAAAAATTGAACAGGATATGGAACAAAAAGATTATCAGACCCGGTTTCAGGATGAGATGCAGGAGTTTGAACAGTTTTCCCTGCGCCGGTTTTTTGAAAAGATTCTGGACGGAAAGCTGTCCGTTAAGGAAATCTACGAGGAAGCGGCAAAACTGTCTTTGCAGATTGATGCGCCGTGTTACAACCTTCTGCTGTTTTCCTTTTACGAAAAAGAAAACCAGACATCCGGCACCGACCAGAACTTTTTTCTGCGCAGGCAGGATGAGATCTTCCACTATTTTCTCCGGCATCCGCAGTATATTTTATTTCGTTTAAATGTCAACAGCTACGGCGTTTTAATTAAATCCGAAGAAGCGCAGATGGAAAAGCTGGCGGAAAACGGCTTAGACCATATACGCAGAGTCTGCATTCCGGAAGAAAGCCGGATAAGCTGGTATGTCGCCGTGGGAGAAGTCGTGGAACGGCTCAGTATGCTTCCGCAGTGCTACCTGCAGGCAAGCCATTACTTTGCCTATCGGTTTGTTATGCCGGACACCCATATTCTTACGGAAAAAACGCTGTCCGAATACCTGTCCGTCCAGGGAGAAAAAGGGATGGACAATGTGGATTTTCTGCAGATGGA
This sequence comes from uncultured Clostridium sp., assembly GCA_946553025.1. Lineage (GTDB taxonomy): Bacteria > Bacillota > Clostridia > Lachnospirales > Lachnospiraceae > Caccovicinus. The sequence continues at coordinate 34,449 of CAMNRM010000034.1, read as the reverse complement.
CCCGGAAATCATTCGGGACTTTCTCTTTAGGGGCAATGAAAACGAAATCCATGATTTTGCCGAGTCCTACTTTGCCAACATCCGCCATGCGCTCAAGTCCCTGATGTTTCGCGGCTATGTCTTTTTTAATATCCGTGTTGCCGCAGTCACTTTTTTGGAATCGATCGGCGCGGAACAGGATAGCTATCTCGAAGAGATAAAGCAGCGTGCGCAGATGGTGCATGACAATGAAGAGGAGCTGTACGAATATTTTATCTCCATGCTGCAGACGGCTATGCGTATCCGCGACCAAATCAATAATTACCAGGGAAATAAGCTGTTTAAAAAAGCCCTGGATTATATTGATGAACATTTCGATCAGGAGTCCCTGTCCTTAAGCCTGGTGGCTGAACAGACCGGGATGAGTCCGAATTATCTCAGCACGGTTTTCAGCCAGAACATGCAGAAGACCTTTATTGAATATGTGACCGAAAAGCGCATTGAAAAGGCAAAAAAGCTTCTTCGGCAGACGGATAAGCCCTCCGGGGAGATTGCCAGGGAGGTGGGCTACCGGGATTCGCACTATTTCAGTTTTGTCTTCCGAAAGCTTCAGGGATGCAATCCCAGGGAGTATCGGGCAGAGCGTAAGTAGGCTGTTTGGGATACCGCCGGGCACAGGAATCCTTATGCGGTGTTCTACGTCTGGTTATTTTTTTCTGTGCTTTCTTTTTGATTTAAGTTCCATCGGGCTTCCAGGCTGTGTACCGGAAGCCCTTTTAGTTTATGCAGCATCGCCTCTGCGGCATGGGTTCCCATCTCGTGCGGATGATGGGAAAGGGTGGTAATGGTTAAGATATCGGAATTGCTGAAATAGGTATTGTCAAATGCCGTCACTGCCATATCTTCCGGAAGCCGGTAGCCCAAAGCCAGAAGGACATTAATCAGATGATAGGCAATAATATCATTATAGCAGACAACCGCCGTGCAGGCCGCTAAAGTATCCTGCACGATCTCCAGCAGGAAACGGGTGTCTTTTTGGGTCAGCAGCTTGTCTAAGTTGCGGGAGTTATACCAGAAGATATGTTTATCGGTTATGGGAAGTTCCAGATCGCGAAGGGTTTCCACAAAGCCCTGATAGCGCTCGATTCCCTGCATATCATCGGATTTAAAGATGCCGCCGATCAGGGTGTGTCCCTGTGCAGCGAGATGGCGGACTAAAAGGGCGCTTCCGGAATAGTTATCGTCTTTGATAAAAAGACAGTCCGGCAGCGCGGGGTAGTAGTTAAATAAAAAGACCAGTTCACAGCCTTTTTTCATCAGCTTGCGGTAGAGGTCGATGTTGGGGTTGGGAAGCGCCGTTTTGCAGCCCTCGACAATCAGCCCCCGCGGCGGCTTCGACAGCAGTTCTAAAAGGATGGTTCGCTCCTGGCTGATACTGTTCTGGGTCGAAAAAACGGTGCAGGAAAATCCGTCTTTTGCAAGGGTCTTGCGGATATCATGGATAATGCCCGGATAGATGTATTCCTGTTCGTCTAAGATAAGAACGCCGATTTCATTTCCCCTGGATTTACCCAGATACCCGGTAATATACGATCCGCTTCCGTGTTTTTTTACGATATAGCCCTCGTTTTCCAGGATATTCAGCGCCGTGCGCACGGTCTGGCGGCTGAGTTTATAGCGGGCACAGAGTTCGCTTTCGGAAGGCAGGCGGTTGATTCCCTCGCGGATATTTTTCTGGATTAAGGCTTCCAGACGCCGAAGCAGCCATTCGTATTTCAGCATAAAAAATCCCCCTTTTTTTGGTGAAAAAACAAAAGAAGAAAAAATCCCATCCATAGATTTTCACAAAAACAGCCATAAAAAATCCTCATAAAAACAAAAATCCGTCAAATTGCACAAATGCTGTCGGCCGTGATTTTTTATCTTTTTTCCGCTTAAATCGTAAAATATTCTACCTTTCAGGAAAAAAATCCCCATTTGCAAAAAGTTGTACTATTTATTGATTATAACATGCCAAAGTTGTATTGTAAACAACTGCCAAACTGCCGTTTTTCGGAAGGCTTAAAATTGATTTGCACGGGCAGATTCTGCTAAACTTTAGGCACAGGAAAGAAAACCTGAACGATTTACACGAGAACAAAATGTGGAGGTAAAGAACATGAAAAAAAGAACAATTGCATTAATGTTGACCGCAGCAATGACCGCAGCAAGCCTTGCAGGATGCGGCAGTTCCAGCCAGACCGCAGCAACCACGGCAGCACCGGCAACTACAGCAGCCCAGGCCGAAGCTGAAGCACCAAAAGAAACCGAGGCAGAGGTTAAAACCGAAGCGCCGGAAGAAGCAGAGGCTCCTGCTCCTGCAGCCGACGGCGAACTGATTAAAGTCGGCATTATCAATAACGATCCGAATGAGTCCGGCTACCGTACAGCCAATGACGCAGACTTAAAGAAGATGTTTACCAAAGAAAACGGCTATGATGCATCTTTTGCCTACAGCTTAAAGAATGACGAGCAGATTACCGCAGCGCAGAAATTTATCCAGGATGAGGTAGACTTCCTTCTCTTATCCGCAGCAGATACCTCCGGCTGGGACAGCGTACTGCAGGATGCCAATGACGCCGGAATCGGTGTTATCCTCTTCGACCGTACCATCGACGCGAGCGAAGATCTCTACTTAGCTTCTATCGTATCCGATATGGCAAAGGAAGGCGAAACCGCAGTGAACTGGCTGGCCGGACAGGGGCTTGACAGCTATAACATCATCCATATCCAGGGCGTTATGGGTTCCGCCGCACAGCAGGGACGTACCGGGGCGTTAGACGATAAGGTAGCCGCCGAAGGTTCCTGGAACTTAGTAACCCAGCAGACCGCAGAGTGGAACTCTGAAAAGGCACAGCAGATCGTACAGTCTGTTATCGACTCCGGTACCGAATTTAACGTTATCTACGCAGAAAACGACGATATGGCCAAGGGCGCGGTAGCTGCTCTCGATAAGGCCAATATCTCCCACGGCGTAGGCAAGGACGTTATCGTTATGGGCTTTGACTGCAATAAGTGGGCATTACAGGAACTGCTTGCCGGAAACTGGAACTACGACGGACAGTGCAATCCGTTCCAGGCTGCCTATATTGACAAGGTGATTAAGCAGGTGATGAGCGGCGAAGAAATCGCCGAAAAGACCATTATCATGGATGAGAAGGGCTTTGACGCAGAAGAAATCACCGAAGATGATGTAAATAATTACGGTATTTAAACTGCTAAAAGATTACTGTGAACGCACAGAAGCACGAATCATTTACGGCTGACACAGCATGAACACAGGCGCAGCGTGACATAAGCAAAGGATGTCTACGTCTGCGCCTGTTTCCTGGAAAGTTCAGACCGTGGGAAGTTAAGTCATAAAGAAAAAGTTGTAAAGAAGAAGTTGTGAAAAAAGACGGAAAAAAGAAAATGGAAAGGGGTGACATTTCGGGTGAAAAAGAATGCTGTATTAGAGATGAAGGGTATTGTAAAGACCTTCCCGGGAGTCAAAGCCTTACAGGGGGTGGATTTTACTCTGTGCAAAGGGGAAATTCACGCGCTGATGGGGGAGAACGGAGCCGGAAAGTCCACGCTGATTAAGGTGCTGACCGGTGTCTATGAAAAGGACGGGGGAGAAATCTTTTTAGAGGGTCTGGAAAAAGCCGCTGTGATTAAATCCCCGCAGGATGCCCAGAACTTGGGCATTAGTACGGTGTATCAGGAAATTACCCTCTGCCCGAACCTGACCGTGGCAGAAAATATGTACATCGGGCGGGGAAAGGATGTTTTGACGAACTGGAAAAAGATGAACGCGGCAGCCGATAAGATTCTGGAAAACTTAGGGATTCCGGCAAAGGCGGCGCAGCAGCTTTCGGACTGTTCCATCGCCATCCAGCAGATGGTAGCCATCGCCCGCGCCGTGGATATGGACTGCAAGGTGCTGATTTTAGATGAGCCGACCTCCTCTTTGGATGAGTCTGAGGTGGAAAAGCTCTTTGGGCTGATGCGCGATCTGCGCAGCCGGGGCGTGGGGATTATCTTTGTTACTCACTTTTTGGATCAGGTCTACGAGGTGTGTGACAAGATTACGGTTCTCCGCGACGGACAGTTGGTGGGCGAGTACGTGATTGAAGATCTTCCCCGGGTCAAATTGGTGGCAAAGATGCTGGGCAAGGAACTTGACGATATGGAAGAGATCAAGGACGAAAACCAGGTTTATCACGGCGATGATGAAGTTGTTTTTGAAGCGGAGGGCTTACAGAGCGATGCGGGAATCAAGCCTTTTGACTTTCACATTAAAAAAGGCGAGGTCAACGGGTTTACCGGGCTTTTAGGTTCGGGGCGGAGCGAGTGTGTGCGTGCCATCTTCTGTGCCGATAAGGTGATCGGCGGCAGGGTGAAGATGAAGGGAAAAGAAGTTAAGCTGACCAAGCCGTTAGATGCGATGAAAAACGGCATTGCCTACCTCCCGGAGGACCGCAAGATTGACGGTATCGTGGGCGATCTTTCCGTGCGTGACAATATCATCCTGGCGGCACAGGTGCTTCGTGGCTTCTTCAGGCCGTTTTCCAGGGCGGAAGCCAATAAGTTTGCCGATGAGTACATCAAGCTTTTGGAGGTAAAAACTGCCTCCGCGGATACGCCGATTAAATCGCTTTCCGGCGGAAACCAGCAGAAAGTTATCTTAGGGCGCTGGCTTTTAACGCACCCGGAATACCTTATCCTGGATGAACCGACCCGCGGAATTGATATCGGAACGAAGATTGAAATTCAGAAACTTGTACTGAAGCTGGCTTCGGAGGGAATGAGCGTGACCTTTATCTCTTCGGAAACCGACGAAATGCTTAGAACCTGTTCACGTCTGGTCGTGATGCGTGACCGCAAGGTAGTTGGCGAACTTTCCGGTGCGGATCTGACCCAGGCCAAGGTCATGGAAACCATTGCAGGAGGTGAAATGTAATGACAAAGAAAAACAGTCTGTTTGCATCCAGACAGATTTTTATTCCCATTGCGGCGTTAGTGCTGTTAGCGCTGTTTAACCTCATTCTTGACCCTTCGTTTTTTAAGATTACCCTGGGACATAACAGCACGGGCGACCCGGTGCTGACGGGCTACCTGATGACGATTCTCGACTACGGCTCCGAGGTAGCCATCCTTGCGATTGGCATGACCTTAGTCACTGCGGCTTCCGGCGGACAGGATATCAGCGTGGGGGCGGCGGTGGCTATCGCAGGTTCCGTGATCCTCCGCGTGCTGGTCGGCCTTGGCGGCGACGGAACGTTAAAGGCACCGATTATCGTGGGCTTTTTGGCGGCATGTGTTGTAGCCATGCTGTTTGGTGCCTTTAACGGCATTTTGGTGGCTGTCTTTAATATCCAGCCCATGGTGGCGACCCTGATTTTATACACGGCGGGGCGCTCGATTGCCGCATGGATTAACAATAACGAACTGCCGATTATCACCGAGCCGACCTTTACCTACTTCGGCGGTTTTATCCCGGGAATCCCGATTCCCACGCCGTTTTTCCTGGCTGTACTGTGCATTGTCATTACCATGCTGGTCTTAAAGTTTACAACCCTTGGCCTTTACACCCAGGCTGTGGGCATTAATGCAAGTTCCTCGCGGTTAAACGGTTTAAATCCTACCTTTATCAAATGGCTGAGCTTCGTTATCCTGGGGCTTTGCGTGGCGGTGGTCGGCTTAATTAAAACCAGCCGGTTATCCACCATCAACTACTCGGTTATCGCCAAGGATATCGAGATGGACGCCATCCTCGCTGTTGCCTTAGGCGGAAACGTGCTAAGCGGCGGAAAGTTTAATATTATGGCATCCATTGTCGGTGCCTATGTTATTCAGTTTTTAACGACGACACTGTATAAATTCAATGTATCTTCGGATGCACTTCCGGCGTACAAGGCCATCGTGGTTATCCTTCTGGTGGTATTCAGTGCACCGACGGTCAAGGATAAGCTGCTTAAACTGATGAAAAAGCAAAAGGGGGTCGGCTGATATGGCAAAAGGGAAAAAAATCAAAATGACCGATACGAACCTCCTGCTGATGATTACAGTGGTTGTGTTCGCGGTTATGTATCTGGGCGCAATGCTCTTTTTACAGAAAGGCTTTTTAAAGCCGCAGACCTTTTTTAATATTTTAAACGCCAATGCGGCATTGATTATTACCTCCTGCGGGATGAGTATTGTGATGATTACCGGCGGAATCGATATCTCCGTGGGCGGCGTGGTGGCCTTAGTCAGCATGAGCTGTGCGGTATATCTGGATTATCAGGGCGGAAATGTATTTGTTTCTCTGCTGCTTGCTTTAGGGATCGGTCTTTTGTTCGGCGCGGTTCAGGGTTATCTGGTTGCCTATCTGGATATCCAGCCCTTTATCGTATCGCTGGCGGGAATGTTCTTTGCCCGCGGCATGACCACCATCGTTCATACGGCCCCCTTTAACGTGGCCAATGAAGCCTTTGTCGCCTTAAAAGGAACCCGGATTAATGTCCCGGGACTTGGCACGGTGAATAAGCTGGGCAAGTATGTAAACGCCTATGTGGAAATCGGCGTTATGGTTGCCCTGCTGATTGTTCTGATTCTCTTTTTCGTCCTTCGCTATACCAAACTGGGACGAAGCTTTTATGCGGTGGGCGGAAACCGTCAGAGTGCTCTGATGCTGGGTATTAACGTTAAGCGGACGAGATTTTTATCCCATCTTCTGTGCGGACTTTTAGCCGGTATCGGCGGTTATGTGTACTTTTTGCACGTAGGCTCCGGTTCGGCCTCCCATGCAAGCGGGATGGAGATGAATGCCATCGCTTCGTCAATTATCGGCGGAACGCTTTTAACCGGCGGCGTGGGCAATATCTTCGGAACCTTTGTCGGCGTTTTATCGTTAAGCACCATCCAGAACATCGTATCTTCGATTGGTTTGGATCAGGCGTGGTGGACGGGAATTACCGTGGCTGCCATGCTGTGCGTATTCTTAATTATCCAGAGTGTGATTCTGGCCCGCAAGAAATAATAAAGGCTTATCGCACAGGAAGGTTTACCGTAAATACAGGTGGACAACAAAATAAACCATCATGCGCCCACAAGTGAGTGCACCACCATAAGTAAAAGTCTGCTGGGCGCACTTGGAATACCTGAACTTATGCCGCCTAATCGGCGGCGGACTTTTAAAGTAAAAAAAGGAGATTACAACATCATGAAAGAAAAACAATATCAGTTTTGGTTTGCCGCAGGTTCTCAGGATTTATACGGTGACGAATGCCTGGCCAAGGTAGCCGAACATTCCCGAAAGATTGTAGATGCATTAAATCAGTCGGGTCTTCTGCCCTACAGCCTGGTATGGAAGCCGACCCTGATTGACAATACTTCCATCCGCCGTTTGTTTAACGAGGCAAACAGCGATGAAAACTGTGCCGGAGTTATTACCTGGATGCACACATTTTCTCCGGCAAAGTCCTGGATTTTAGGGCTTAAAGAGTTTCGCAAACCTCTGCTGCATTTCCACACCCAGTTTAACCAGGAGATTCCCTACGACACGATCGATATGGACTTTATGAACGAGAACCAGTCCGCACACGGTGATCGGGAATACGGCCACATGGTGACAAGGATGGAAATCCCGCGCAAGGTGATTATGGGACACTGGAGCGATAAAAACGTACAGGAACGCATTGCCGGATGGATGCGGACTGCCGTGGGTATTATGGAAAGCAGCCATATTCGTGTTGTCCGTGTGGCTGACAATATGCGCAATGTTGCCGTAACCGAGGGCGATAAGGTGGAAGCCCAGATTAAATTTGGCTGGGAGGTTGATGCCTATCCGGTTAATGAGATTGCCGATTATGTGAAGGATGTTGCCGAAGGGGAAATTAACACCCTGGTCGAAGAGTATTACGATAAATACGAAATTCTTGCCGAGGGAAGGGACGAGAAAGAGTTCCGCCGCCATGTCGCTGTTCAGGCAGGGATTGAAATTGGTTTTGAGCGGTTTTTAAAGGAGAAGGATTATCAGGCGATTGTTACGCATTTTGGTGATTTGGGAGCATTAAAGCAGCTTCCCGGACTGGCGATTCAGCGTCTTATGGAAAAGGGCTATGGATTTGGCGCAGAGGGCGACTGGAAGACGGCAGCGATGGTTCGCCTGATGAAGGTGATGACCCAGGGGATGAAGGATGCCAAGGGAACCTCCTTTATGGAAGATTATACATACAATCTTGTTCCCGGCAAGGAAGGCATCTTACAGGCGCACATGCTGGAGGTTTGCCCGACGATTGCCGAAGGCTCGATTGGGATTAAGGTATGCCCGCTGTCCATGGGCGATCGCGAAGACCCGGCGAGGCTGGTATTCACCTCCAAGACAGGACCGGCCGTTGCCACATCGCTGATCGATCTGGGGACGAGGTTCAGGCTGATTATTAATACCGTGGACTGTAAGAAGGTAGAAAAACCCATGCCCAAGCTTCCGGTGGCTACAGCCTTCTGGACGCCGCAGCCAAACTTAACCGTCGGCGCAGAGAGCTGGATCTTAGCCGGAGGAGCACACCACACGGCATTCTCCTATGATTTAAGCGCCGAGCAGATGGGCGACTGGGCAGAGGCTATGGGCATTGAAGCAGTATATATTGACCAGAATACAACGATCCGCGGTCTGAAAAATGAACTTCGCTGGAATAAGGCAGCATTCCGCTAAATTTCTGTAAAAAGCGCCGAATCGTCGGTAGGTTTGGCGCTGACAGGTCTTCATGATAAAGAAAAGATGGAGGAAAGAGATGGGAGCAAAGCAGGAAATAATCAGGCAGTGGATTCGTGAAGGCAGAACTGTACTGGGAATTGAACTGGGTTCCACCCGGATTAAGGCAGTTTTGATTGGTGCGGATCATTCCCCCATTGCCGCGGGAAACCATGACTGGGAAAACCGGCTGGAGGATGGGGTGTGGACTTATACCTTAGAAGATATCTGGGGAGGGCTTCAGGATGCTTACCGGAAGTTGTCTGCGGATGTAAAAGATAAATACGGTGAAATCCTGGAAAAACCCGGGGCAATCGGAATCAGCGCCATGATGCATGGTTACATGGTCTTTGACCGCGGCGGGAAGCTTCTGGTACCGTTTCGCACATGGAGAAATACGATGACTGGGGAGGCTTCCCGGAAGCTGACGGAGTTGTTTCAGTATCCGATTCCCCAGCGCTGGAGCATTGCCCATCTGTATCAGGCAATTTTAAAGGAAGAGGAGCATGTGCCGCAGATTGACTATATGATTACTCTGGAAGGCTATGTTCACTGGAAGCTGACCGGAAAGAAGGTTCTGGGCATCGGAGATGTGGCCGGAATGTTCCCGGCGGATATGCACACCCACGATTTTGACCAGTCTATGGTAGAAAAATTTGATGCACTGATTGCCGAAAAAGCTTATCCGTGGAAACTGCGTGATATTCTCCCCAAAGCGCTAACCGCAGGGGAAGATGCCGGGGAACTGACCGAGGAAGGAGCAAGGCTTTTAGACCCAAGCGGGACACTGCAGGCAAAAATTCCTCTTTGTCCGCCGGAGGGTGATGCAGGAACCGGGATGACGGCGACCAACAGCGTTCGTGTCCGCACGGGAAATGTATCGGCCGGAACCAGTGTCTTTGCCATGGTGGTTCTGGAACATGAACTGAAAAAAGTGCATCCGGAAATCGATCTGGTCACCACACCTTCCGGGGATCTGGTGGGTATGGTGCACTGCAACAACTGTACTTCGGATTTGAATGCATGGGTGGGACTGTTTGGAGAATTTGCCCGTGCCATGGGAATGGATATTTCCGCAGATCGACTGTTTGAGGTACTCTATAAAAAAGCCCTGGAAGGCGAAGCCGACTGCGGAGGGCTGCTGGCTTACAATTATTTTTCAGGAGAACATATTACAGGACTGGAGGAAGGGCGGCCGCTGTTTGTGCGCCATCCGGACAGCCGATTGTCCCTGGCAAACTTTATGCGCACCCATCTCTGCACCTCCCTGGGAGCGTTAAAGACCGGGCTGGATATCCTGTTTAAGGAAGAGCAGGTGAAGCTGGATATGCTTTTGGGGCACGGCGGACTGTTTAAAACCAGAGGCGTGGGACAGAAGATTTTAGCCGACGCTGCGGGCGTGCCGGTGACCGTAATGGAAACCGCAGGAGAGGGCGGTGCCTGGGGCTGTGCGCTTTTAGGGGCTTATCGGCTGTGGAAAAAGGACGGTGAAAGCCTGGCGGATTATTTGGAGCGGGAAGTTTTTGCCGGGAAAAAGGGCTGTCTTACCGAAGAACCGTGCAGAGAAGGCAGCGAAGGCTTTGAAGCCTTTATGGAACGCTACCGCGCCGGGCTGGCTGTAGAGAAAGCGGCGGTTGAGGCTTTGCAATAGCAGAAAAAAGAAAACGTTTGGCAGAACGCAGCAACTTTATGCAAATCAAACGCTTAAACTCAAGTGAGGTAAAAATATGTTGGAAGAACTGAAAAAACAGGTGTGGGAAGCAAATATGGAACTTCCCCGGCGGGGGCTGGTAACCTATACCTGGGGAAATGTAAGCGGAATTGACCGGGCTTCGGGCTTGTTTGTAATTAAGCCCAGCGGCGTGGAATATGAGGAACTGACGCCCGAAATGCTGGTGGTTATGGATCTGGAGGGAAAGAGAGTGGAGGGGGAGCTTAACCCCTCCTCCGACACACCGACGCATCTGGAACTGTATAAGGCTTTTTTGGAAATCGGCGGCATCGTCCACACCCATTCCCCCCATGCAACTTCCTGGGCCCAGGCGGGACGGGCAATTCCCTGCTACGGAACAACCCATGCGGATTATTTTTACGGCGAAATCCCCTGCGCCAGAAACCTTACCCCGGAAGAAATTGAAGAAGGGTACGAAAAAAATACGGGAAAAAGCATTATTGAAGTATTTGCGGGCAAAAATCCCGTCTATGTTCCGGGAGTACTGTGCAAAAACCACGGCCCTTTCGCCTGGGGAAAAGATGCCGCCCAGGCTGTCTACAATGCGGTTGTGATGGAAGAGGTCGCCAAAATGAATATGATGACCGAATTATTAAGCCCGGATACGGACTGCCACACGCCGCAGTGTATGCTGGATAAACATTTTATGCGCAAGCACGGGCCGAATGCCTACTACGGGCAGGGAAAATAAAAAAGGTAAGAAAGCATAGAAAAGGAATACATTAAAAGAAAACAGAAATCAGGATTTTGTGAAGAAGAAAAAGGAATTGTCCGAAGGCAGTTCCTTTTTCTGTGACGGTTTTTCTGTGATCGTTTTCTTTTCTTTTATCAGGCAAACGGATTTTCCGTCTTATAAAGCATTCCCTTAGGCTGGTTAAAGCCGATTTCTTCTACGTCTACACCGATGTATTTGAATACCTCATAGATAGCTTTTCCAAAGTGGCCAAAGGCAACAGCCCCATGGTGCGGGAAGTTCTTTTCAATCAGAACATGGCGGTAGAAGCGGTTCATCTCCGGAATCGCAAAGATACCGATGGCACCGAAGGATCGTGTTGCTACGGGAAGGACTTCTCCCTGGGCGATGTAGGCGCGTAGGATATTGTCTGCTGTACTCTGTAAGCGGAAGAAGGTAATATCGCCGGGAAGGATATCGCCCTCTAACGTACCCTGGGTTACTTCTTCCGGAAGGGAACGTGCCATAATTAACTGATATTTCATCTCGCAGAAGGAAAGTTTTTTCGTGCTGGTATTTCCGCAGTGGAAGCCCATAAAGGTTTCTCTCTGGGTGTAGGGATGGACGTTTTTAATATCTTCTTCATAGAGATCCGCGGGCACGGAGTTATTGATATCCAAAAGGGTGACAGCGTCTTCACTGACACAGGTTCCGATAAATTCGCTCAATGCTCCGTAGATATCCACCTCACAGGATACCGGAATCCCGCGGCCGGTTAAGCGGCTGTTGACGTAGCAGGGAACGAAGCCGAACTGAGTCTGGAAGGCAGGCCAGCATTTTCCGGCGATGGCCACGTATTTGCGGTAGCCCCTGTGTGCCTCAATCCAGTCAAGAAGGGTCAGTTCGTACTGGGCAAGTTTTTCTAAGATTTCCGGCTTTTTATTCCCCTTGCCCAGTTCTTCCTCCATATCCTTTACCACTTCCGGGATACGCGCATCCCCGGCATGGGCGTTAAATGCCTCGAATAAATCCAGCTCCGAATTTTCTTCAATCTCCACGCCAAGGTTATAAAGCTGCTTGATGGGCGCGTTGCAAGCTAAGAAATTTAGCGGTCTTGGGCCGAAGCTGATAATCTTTAACGAGGAAAGTCCGATAACGGCGCGGGCAATCGGAAGGAATTCTTCGATCATATCGGCACATTCCTTGGCGGTTCCCACGGGATATTCCGGAATATAGGCTTTAATATTGCGCAGCTTTAAGTTGTAGCTGGCATTGAGCATACCGCAGTAGGCGTCGCCGCGGCCCTGAATCAGGTTGTTTCCGCTTTCCTCGGCGGCGGCGATAAACATGCACGGCCCGTCAAAATGCTTGGCCAGCAGGGTTTCGGAAATCTCCGGACCGAAGTTTCCTAAGTAAACCACCAGGGCATTGCACCCGGCAGCTTTGACATCCTCAAGCGCCTGCACCATGTGGATTTCGCTTTCTACAATGCAGACAGGGCATTCATAGATGTTTTTGGCGTCATACTTTTCTTTATAAGCCTGCACCAGGGCTTTTCTCCGGTTTACGGAAAGGCTTTCCGGAAAGCAGTCACGGCTGACGGCTACAATACCGATTTTAACTTCAGGCATATTGTTCATGATAAATATTCCCCTTTCTTAACACTTGATTTATTGTTGTTTTCTTTTTGCTTTCTATAATTATCGGCTATCGGACAGAACTCTGTAAAATTTACAAAAGAGCCAAGGCTTTATAGTCTTCTTTCAGGCTTTGGTAAAGCTTCTGGTAGAGCTGATGATAGGCGTCGTAGACAGCCGTCAGTTCGTTAGCAGGTTCTGTATGGCTCTTTTCGCTGAGAATACGGTCACAGGCGGTTTCTATGTCCGGATAAAGTCCGCATCCTACACCGGCAAGGATGGCGACACCCAGGGCCGGGCCTTCATCCTGCTTAACCGTTTTTACCGGGCAGTGATAGAGGGTTGCCAGCATCTGCCGCCACACCGGGCTTTTTCCGCCGCCTCCGCAGGCCATCATCTGGGTGACTTCCACACCCATTTCCTTTAAAATCTCGTTGCAGTCGCAGAGCGAATAGGAAACACCTTCCATCACGGCACGGAGCAGATGTTTTTTGGTATGGATGGCGGAAAGACCGAAGAATACGCCGCGGCAGTCCGGGTCAAGATGCGGCGTGCGCTCACCCATCAGGTAGGGAAGGTAGATCAGCCGGTCACTTCCGGCAGGAATCTTTGAAACATCCGCATTAATCAGGTCGTAGACATCACAGCCTTCTTTCTTGGCACGGGCAAGGTAATCCTGGCAGAACTCGTCTTTAAACCATTTCAGGGAAAGTCCCGCCCCCTGGGTAACGCCCATGATGTGCCATGCGCCGGGAACCGCGCAGCAGCAGGTGTGTACCCGGCCCTTCGGGTCGATGGATACTTTGCTGGTGTGGGCAAAGACAACCCCGGAAGTGCCGATGGTGGTAAATGCCGTCCCGTCCCGGACAATCCCGGTTCCCACGGCAGCCGCGGCATTATCCCCGGCCCCGCCCACAACAACGGTTTTCGTGCTTAATCCGGTCTTTGCCGCAATTTCCGGAAGAAGGTTTCCCGTGACCTGACAGGACTCATACACCGTTCCCAGCAAATCCCGGTCAATGGAAAGAACGTCAAGAACCTCCTGCGACCAGCAGCGTCCCGGCACGTCTAAAAGCTGCATTCCGCTTGCGTCGGACACCTCGGTGGCAAAGACGCCGGTCAGGATGTAGCGGATATAGTCTTTGGGAAGCAGGATGTGCCTGCAGCGGGCATAGTTTTCAGGCTCGTGCCTGCGCACCCAGAGGATCTTTGCCGCAGTCCATCCGGTCAGGGGCGGGTTGGCGGTAATGGCAATCCAGCGCTCGCGTGGCATAAGGTTAAGCATCTCTTCGACCTCTGCGCCGGTGCGCTGATCACACCAGATAATGGAAGGGCGGATAACCTCTCCCTTTTCATCCAGCATAACCAGACCGTGCATCTGTCCGGAAATGCCGATTCCCAGGATATCCTCTTTTTCTGCTGCCGATTTTTTCACTACTTCGCTGACCGTGGCAAGGACGGCATCCCTCCAGTCCCCGGGGTTTTGTTCTGCCCAGCCGTTTTGCGGCTGATAAAGCGGGTATTCCCGGGAAGCAGAGGCAATCACCGTGCCAAGTTCGTCAAACAGCACGGTTTTTGTGGCGGATGTACCCACATCAATACCAATCAAATACTTCATACATTTTCCTCGTCTTTCTATGTTGATTATTATTGTTTTTCTATATTTATAATCTTTTTATTTTTTCATGAAAAATGATAGTTCTTCCGATATTCACTGGGCAGACATCCGTAGCGTTTAGAAAAAGCTTTGGCAAAGGCGCGGCTGTCCGGAAAACCATGATTGACGGCAATGGACGATAAGCTGTGATCGGTGTTTAACATCTCCCGAAGGCCGTATTCCGTCCGAAGGTCTAAAAGATAGGTTTTATAGCTGACGTCCGCATAGCGCTTAAATATCCGGGAAAGATAGGTAGGGGAAAAACCAAAGCGGCGGGCTACATCCTCCAACGTTATTTCCTGGTTATAGTTGGCCTTCATATAGGCTGTAATATCCGAAAGCTTGTCTAAATGGCGTTTTTGCCGGATAAGGTTCTGGTCATTTTCCGTATTCATAAATTCCGTGACCAGAAGATAGAGCAGTTCTAAAAACAGGCTCTGCACCTTTAGTTCATAGGCAAAGGCTTTTGCCTGGTAGGTTTTATAAATCCGGGAAATTAACTGTACCAGTTTTAAGTTGTTCTCGTCGGACTGCTTGGAAAATACAGCATAGTCATTTTCACGGATATAGCCGGAAAGACAGCTTATGGGAATCTGAAGGACAATCGTCATATTGGGCTCCGGCGCGTCAATGGAATGAACCTCATTAGGATTGACAATAACAAAGTCCGGCGCATGTAAGGGAATCCGCACATTGTTCATCAGAAATTCCAGATGACCGCTGACCACCAGAAAAATTTCCACGGATCGGTGCCAGTGTTTGCTTCGTTTGTAGTTTCCGTCCTTTCCCTCAAACAAAAAAAGTTTAAAGGGAAGATCTTCATTGGGGATGATTAATTCGTGTTTAAATTCCACAGGCATTTATTTGCACAACCTTCCTGGACTTGCTGTTTTGTTTAACCATGTTTATTATAGGACACAGGACGGAAAAATTCCAGGGAATTACTTAACCTGTTTATAGCACTTTCTTGTCTTTTTTATAAAAACAAAGAAACAAAACCGGAGCCGCGGGCCTATTGACACAGAACCAAAATATGATATACTTTCCTGTAATGGACTGGCGGATATCTGCGGTGTGCAGATACCCACTTTATTGCGGAAAGGATGAAGGGATGAGAGGGACGTTGTACGGTGTGGGCGTAGGGCCGGGGAATCCAAAACTGATGACCTGCCTTGCCATAGAAACGATTGAGCGCTGTCCGGTGATTGCCGTTCCTGCCGAGGGCAGAGATCACGCGCTGAGTTATAAAATTGCCAGCGGTATGGTAAGGGGGCTTGCGGAAAAGGAATGTTTAAATGTATCTACCCCCATGACCAGGGATCGGGAAGTATTAGAGAAAAACTATGCGCGGGCGGCAGAACAGATTATTGCCTGTCTTTGTAAAGGAAAGGATGTCGCTTATCTTACCCTGGGCGATCCTGCGATTTATTCCACCTATATTTATATCCACCGCATGGTCAGAGAACAGGGTTATCCTGCAGAGATGATTAACGGTGTTCCTTCTTTCTGTGCAGCGGCGGCAAAACGGGGAGAAAGCCTTGCCGACCGGGCACAGCAGCTTCATATTCTTCCGTCTTCCTATTCTATCGAAGAGGCTCTGGATTATCCGGGAACGAAGGTATTAATGAAAGCGGCTTCCCGGCTGCCGGAGGTAAAGAAGCTTTTAGAGGAACGGGGGACGGACGCGGTGATGGTGGAAAACTGCGGGCTGGAGGATGAACGCATGTATTTATCCGTGCAGGAAATGCCGGAAACGGCGGGCTACTATACGATTATTCTGGTGAGGTAGGTGTGTATGATCAGAGAAAATGCATTATCCATCCGGGAACTGACGGTGGGCGGGTTATTTGCTGCACTGATTACGGCCGGGGCGTGGGTGAAAATCACACTGCCCACACAGCCGCTGCCCATGCATTTTACGCTGCAGTGGTTTTTTGTGCTGCTTGCGGGGCTTTTGCTGAATAAAAAGCTTGCCAGTGCCAGCGTTGCGGTATATTTGTTTTTGGGACTAATGGGGGTTCCGGTGTTTGCTTCCGGGGGAGGCCCTTCCTATATTGTCCGGCCGACATTCGGCTATCTTCTGGGTTTTTTTGCGGCTGCCTATGCTATGGCCGGGTTAAGCGAGCGCGTGCAGCCTGCGGGGTTTTTAAAGCTTTTTGGCATATCCATGGCAGGATTTTGCCTGTACTATGGAATCGGTATTCTTTATTTCTTTATTATCTGCCGCTTTTTCATTGCCCGGGAAGTGACCTGGCAGATTCTTTTTATTAACTGTTTTCTGCTGACTGCGGGGGGAGATTTTGCACTCTGTCTGGCAGCGGTGAGCGTGGCGGCAAAACTGCGGGGCATTGTGAAAAAAACACTTTATATGCCCTAACGGAGTTATACGCCCTAATGAAGATAAAAGGCCGAGTATTCGGCAAATCAGGATAGAAAAGGAAACTTATGAACGTAATTAAAATCGGAACAAGAAAAAGTGAGCTTGCCTGTATTCAGGCAGAAGCTGTGGCAGAATATATCCGCAAAAATGTGGAGGGCGGTCAGGCAGAACTGGTGAAGGTGGTGACGACCGGGGATAAGATATTGCATAAAAAACTGGATGAAGTCGGCAGCAAGGGTATGTTTGTCAAGGAACTCGATATTGCCCTGTTAA
Organism: uncultured Clostridium sp.; assembly: GCA_946553025.1. Classification (GTDB taxonomy): domain Bacteria; phylum Bacillota; class Clostridia; order Lachnospirales; family Lachnospiraceae; genus Caccovicinus. The sequence continues at coordinate 17,360 of CAMNRM010000034.1, read as the reverse complement.
ACGGCGATACGGATTTGTCCGTACATTCATTAAAAGATATGCCGATGGAGATTTCACCCAAACTTCCGGTGCTTGGCTATTCCCGGAGGGAGGATGCCAGGGATGTTCTTGTCCTTCCTCCCGGCGTGTCCGTATACGACGGACATCTGCCCATAGGTTCTTCCAGCAACCGCAGGATTTCGCAGTTAAGAAAGCTTTATCCCGGAGCCGGAATCAAGACCGTGCGGGGAAATGTTTTAACCCGGCTGGAGAAGCTGGATGCCGGGGAATACGGTGCCCTGGTTCTGGCTGCCGCCGGTTTGAAACGTCTGGGACTTGAACACCGCATCAGCCGCTATTTTTCTGTGGAGGAGATGATTCCGGCTGCCGGTCAGGGGATTTTATGCGTCCAGGGACGAAATGGAGAAGATTATCGTTTTCTGCAGGGCTTTTTTGACCCGGAAGCCGAAATCTGCGCCCGGGCCGAGAGGGCATTTATGTCCTATTTAAACGGCGGCTGTTCCCTGCCTGTGGGGGTGTATGCGGAGGTTTTTGAGGAAGATTCCGGCAAATGGCAGATAAGCATACGCGGCCTGTATGCCAGGGAATGTCTGGGAGTGGCAAAAACACTGCGGATGACCGGAAAGGCAGATGCGCCGGAAGAGTTGGGCGTCCGTCTTGCCAGGGCATTAAAGGAGATAGCCGGATAAGAAAAGTATTGCATTTATTGCATTTAAGAACTACTTAATTTTAAGAAATAACCAAAAGCGGTAAGAGAAAGAAAACAGGATGGTATAATGGAAGAAAGCAGAACTCAACATAAAGAACAGAAAAAACAGTGTCCGGGAAAGGTCTGGCTGGTGGGAGCGGGGCCCGGGGCAGCGGATCTTTTAACGGTGAAGGCCCGGCGGCTTTTAAAGGACTGCGACTGTATCGTCTATGATCGGCTGGTGGGGGAGGAGGTATTAAGTCAGATTCCGCCCGGACGCAAGCTTATCCATGTCGGTAAAGTTACCGGGCATCACAGCATTCCCCAGGAAGAGATTAATGGGATTTTGGTTCGTGAGGCAAGGCTTGGAAAAAGGGTGGTGCGGCTGAAAGGCGGCGACCCGTTTTTATTTGGGCGGGGAGGGGAAGAGGCAGAGGTTCTGGAAAAGGAAGGGATAGCTTTTGAGATTGTCCCCGGGATTTCCTCTGCGCTTGCCGTTCCTGCCTACCAGGGAATTCCGGTGACGCACAGGGATTATGTGTCCGGCGTTCATATCTTTACCGGGCATGGAAAGGAATGTAAGGATGAGAAAGACAGCCGCTTAGTTCCCTATAAGGCGCTGGTGCAGGCAGGGGGAACCCTGGTCTTTCTTATGGGGGTACATGCGTTAGAGGAACTTATGGAAGGTCTTTGCCTTGCCGGTATCGATAAGGACATGCCGGCCGCTATCTTGCAGCAGGGAACGACGGCAGGACAGAAAAAGGTGGTGGCAACGGTTGCCGATCTGGCAGCAAAGGCAAAAAAGGAGAAGATTAAGCCCCCGTCCGTGATTGTCGTGGGGGAGGTCTGCAGGCTGCATGAAACCTTAAGCTGGTATGAAAAGCTGCCGTTAGCCGGAGAAAAAATCCTGGTGACACGTCCGTTAGAACGCGGGGAAGAATTGCAGGAGGGGTTAAGGGCACTGGGCGCAGAGGTATGGTCCGTACCTGCGATAGAAACCGTTCCCGTAGAAGATAAAGCCCTGCGCCTTTTGGTGGAAACAGAACTTGCCCGGTTAAATACGTATCAGGTTCTTGTTTTTACCTCGCCTTACGGGGTGGAATGTTTTTTTTCGCAGCTTTTAAAAAGCGGAAGGGATGTCCGGGCCGCGGCGCATATGAAATTTGCCGTAATCGGACAGGGAACGGCCGATGCACTCCTGAAAAAAGGAATCCGTGCCGACTATATGCCAGAGCAGTATGACAGCATTTCCCTTGGGCGTCTGCTTGCCCAAAAGCTTACGGCAGGGACAAGGCTTTTGCTTGCCCGATCGGCGATAGGGAGTGAGGAACTTTTGCAGGAATTAAAGAAAAATCCCGGGCTGTCCTTTACGGATCTGGCGGTTTATACGACAAAATCCGCACTGGAAAACACCGCCCTTATGCAGTCCCTGATGAAGGTAGAGCAGGATGAACGTCTGCCAAAGGTCGTCTTTACCAGCAGTTCCACCGTAGAGGGCTTTGGCCGGATGCTTGGCTGCGATTACCCTTATGAAAGGCTTTATGCGGTCTGTATCGGAGAAAAAACCCGGCAGGCTGCCGCCAGGATGGGGATGCATACCAGCGCTGCCCAAAATGCGACCGTCAGCGATTTAATTTCCTGTTTTCGGCAAAAATCATGGAATGCGCACAGCGGCGTTGTAACAAAAAAATAAGAATTACTTAATGAAAAGAAATTGACAATCCCGGGGAAAGTATGCAAAATAGAAAAGAAAATGGAAAAAATAACAAGTTTATTTTTCCCGGAACAAAAAGAAAAGGATAGGAAAATAATGACGGAAACCAGGAAATTATACCAAGAGATGGGAATTCAAAAAGAAGTTTTGGATTTCTGTCTGCATATAGAAGCCGATTTGTCCGAACGTTTTGCCCGGATTGACCAGCGGGCGGAAAGCAATCAGTTAAAAGTCATTAAGGCAATGCAGGATAACCGGGTCAGCGATATTCATTTTGCGGCAACCACCGGTTACGGTTATAATGATTTGGGCAGGGATACGTTAGAGGATGTCTATGCCTCGATTTTCCACACGGAAGCGGCGTTAGTCCGTCCAAACTTAATCAGCGGCACCCATGCCCTCCATATTGCGCTTTCTGCCAACCTCCGCCCGGGGGATGAACTGCTTTCTCCGGTGGGAAAGCCTTACGATACGCTCGAGGAGGTTATCGGAATCCGGGAGTCTGTGGGTTCTTTAAAGGAGTACGGCGTGACCTACCGCCAGGTGGATCTGCTTGCCGACGGGAGTTTTGACTACCCCGGCATTGCGCAGGCATTGAATGCGAAGACAAAGCTGGTTACGATTCAGCGTTCCAAGGGCTATGCGACCCGTCCTACATTATCCGTGGACCAAATCGGTGAATTAATCCATTTTATTAAGAAAATCAAGCCGGAGGTTATCTGCATGGTGGATAATTGTTACGGCGAGTTTGTAGAAACCATAGAGCCTACGGATGTGGGGGCCGATATGGCGGTCGGCTCCCTGATTAAGAATCCGGGAGGCGGTCTGGCACCCATCGGCGGCTATATTGTGGGAAAAAAGGAATGTATCGAGCGGGCGGCTTACCGTCTAAGCGCCCCGGGGCTTGGCCGTGAGGTGGGGGCAAGCCTGGGGCTGAATACCTCCTTTTACCAGGGGCTGTTCTTAGCGCCTACGGTGGTTGCTGGAGCCTTAAAGGGTGCTGTTTTTGCTGCCAATATCTATGAGCGTTTAGGTTTTTTGGTGGTGCCGAATGGGAAAGAGGAGCGCCACGACATTATCCAGGCGATTACCTTTGGAACGCCGGAAGGGGTTATTGCTTTCTGTGAGGGAATCCAGGCGGCGGCTCCGGTGGACAGCTTTGTTACCCCTGAACCCTGGGACATGCCCGGTTATGATGCGCCGGTGATTATGGCGGCGGGCGCTTTTGTCCAGGGCGCTTCCATCGAACTGAGTGCCGATGCCCCGATTAAGCCGCCCTATGCCGTTTATTTCCAGGGCGGACTGACCTGGTATCATGCAAAACTGGGAATTATTACAACTTTGCAGAAATTGACAGAAAAAGGGATTATTTCGGCGGAAAATCTGCTAAAAAGTTTATAAAAATTTTGAAAAACATGTACAGAAAATAAAACTTATGTTAGAATAAAATCAGGGTATATTTGACGGGAACAGCGACAGATAGAACCCAGGCCGGATTATCTTCCCGGGATTCGTACTTGGAGAGGGAAAAGCCCATAAAGGAGGATAAGATGGAAAAAAATACGATGAAAGATCTGCCCCTGCAGGAACGCCCCTATGAGCTCTGCATAACGGAAGGAGCGGAGAAGCTTACCGATGCGCAGCTTCTGGCGGTGATTATCCGAACCGGTTCAAGAAACGCCAATGCACTGGAACTGGCGTCGGAGATCCTTGCCTTAAATTCCCCGGAAGGAGGACTTTTAAGGCTTCTGCACCTTACCCGGGATGAACTTTTAGGCTATGAGGGGATCGGCAAGGTTAAGACGGTTCAGATGCTCTGTATCGGGGAACTGTCCCGGAGGATCTGGAAGAAGGGAAAGTTTGCCGGATTAAGGCAGAAAGCCTTTCAGGACCCGGCGGATATTGCTGCCTACTGTATGGAGGATATGCGCCATTTGGAGCAGGAACAGGTTCGGGGACTTTACTTTGATACCAAGCAGAAGCTTCTTCGGGATGTGGTGCTGAGCACGGGGACGATTAATTCCGCGGTGATTTCTCCCAGGGAGATTTTTAAACAGGCGATGCAGTGCGGCTGCGTTTCCCTGGTGTTGGTTCACAACCATCCAAGCGGGGACCCTTCTCCCAGCAAAGAGGATAAGATGCTGACCCTTCGGGTGAAGGCTGCGGGGGAGGTTCTGGGAATTTCACTGTTAGATCATATTATTATTGGCGATACTAGATATATCAGCCTACTGAATGAGGGAATGTTATAACCATAATTTATAGAATGAGGAACATAGGGAATGAAAACGAAACGCAGCAAATATCTTCTGATTGGCCTTACCATTTTTTGTTTCGTGCTGATTATAGTTACTTCGTTTAAAGACGGCATACTCGAACCTCTGCGAACAGGGGTCGGTTACGTGCTTGTCCCGCTTCAGACCGGTGTAAATGCACTGGGAAACGGAATCTATACGGAGTACAGGGATTATACCCACTTAAAGACAGCACTGGCAGAGAATGAGCGCTTAAAGGAAGAGGTGGCTGGGCTGATTGAAGAGAATAACCGGCTTCAGTCCGGCCAGTTTGAACTTAACCGCCTGCGTGAACTCTACCAGCTAGACCAGACTTATATGCAGTACGATAAAATCGGCGCAAGGATTATCGCAAAGGACTCCGGGGACTGGTTTCAGGTTTTTCGGGTGAATAAAGGCTCCGCGGACGGTGTGGAAGTGGATAATAATGTTATTGCCGGCGGCGGGCTTGTGGGAATCGTCACCGATGTGGGGGCAAATTATGCGACGGTTCGATCGATTATCGATGATTCCAGCCGTGTCAGCGCCATGGCGATGCAGTCGGGCGATCGGTGCATTGTGGCGGGGGATTTGACCTTATTTGAAGAGGGAAGACTGCGGATTACCAATATTACCAAAAACGGCGACGTCAAAGAGGGAGATCAGATTATTACTTCCAATATCAGTTCAAAATTTCTTCCCGGGATCTTAATCGGCTATGCTGCCGATGTGACCATGGACCCGGAGCGGCTGACCAAATCCGGTTATCTGATTCCTGTGGCGAATTTTGACAATCTCCAGGAAGTTTTGATTATTATCGGGACGAAGAGTACCGGAGATGAGGAGGCAAAAGCGGGAGAGGGGGCCGGTTCATGAAAAGGATTATTCTTAATCTGCTTTTGATGGTTTTAGCTTTTACCATACAGACCTGTGTCTTTCCCATGATTCCTTTTCTGGCCGCTTCGCCGAATCTTCTGCTGATTTTGACGTTTTCCTTTGGATTTATCCATGGAAGCTGGGCGGGAATTCTGTACGGGCTGTTTGCGGGGCTTTTGCTGGACTTATTTTACAGCGGGCCGTTTGGCTTTTATATGCTGGTTTTTATCTACATCGGGTATATTAACGGGATCTTTACCAAATATTATTATGAAGAATACATTACCCTGCCCCTGTTTTTGTGCATTGCCAATGAACTGATGTATAACATGTATATGTATGTATTCCGTTTTTTAATCCGCGGAAAGCTGAATTTGTTTTATTATTTCCGGAAGATTATGCTGCCGGAGATTATCTTCAGCCTGGTAACGACCCTGTTTATTTACCGTTTGTTTTTATTTATCAGCCGGAAGCTGGAGGAGCTTGACAAGCGCAGAGATACCAAAATTGTCTGAAAGGCATGGTTTTACCTGTCAGGGTAGTCCCTCTGACCAGGCGTGACAGAAAGAGGAGAGAAGTAAACATTGTTCAGAGATTTATGGGAAATACTGAAGGATTTTATCCAGAAAATTGCTTATTCCAGACTATTCGCCTTAACGGTGCTTTTTACCTGCATGTTTGGGGTTTTAGCTGCCCATCTTTTTAAGCTGCAGATTGTCCGTGGGGAGGATATGCTGAATAAATATATTCAACAGACCGAGAAAACCATGTACACACCCGGTACACGGGGGAATATTTACGATAAAAACGGAAAGCTTCTGGCTTATAATGAGCTGGCCTATTCCGTTACCGTACAGGATACCGGCGATTATCGGGAAGCAGCGGATCTTAATGCGATGCTTTTGCGCCTGGTGAATATTTTGGATAAACACAATGTGGCGATCGAGGGGAAATTTGAAGTTGGCCTGGATGAGTTTGGGGAATTTTATTATACATCCTCCACGGAAACAGGGCGTCTGGGATTTCTCAGGGATATCTACGGGTGCAAGTACATCGAGGAACTTAGTGAAGAAGATAAATTCGATAAAATCGTGGGAAAACTTCCGGTAAATGTGACCGCCAGAGAACTTTTTAACCGATGGAAAGGGAAAGACGGTTACAAGCTGGACGAGATAAAGGACGAAAAGGGTAATACGGTAATGCTGGATGATAAAACGGCCTTAAAGCTGATGAATATCCGCTACACCATGTCCCTTGTTTCTTTTCAGAGATACCAGTCCACGGTGGTTGCCTCACAGGTGGATGAAGAAACGGTTGCCGAGGTGCTGGAAAATACGCCCTATCTTTTAGGTGTGAATATCGAAGAATCCTCCGTAAGGGTTTACAACGACAGTATTTATTTTGCTCCGATTATCGGCTACACGGGTAAGATGCAGAAGGAAAGACTGGAAGAATTGCAGAAGGAAAACCCGGAATACGATATTAATGACACCGTAGGTCTGATTGGCATTGAATCGACGATGGAAACGGCGCTTCACGGAGAACGCGGCTATCAGATCGTCAACGTGGATAACCGGGGAAGGATACGGGAAGTGAAGGAAACGGTCAAGGCCCAGGCGGGGAATGACCTGTATCTTACAATTGATGCGGATCTGCAGAAAGGGATTTATCATCTGATTGAACGGCAGCTTGCGGGAATTTTGGTAGACCGGCTGGTTCCCGAAGATGAACCAAATACGGAACGAACGCCTTCCAGTAAATTAAAAATTCCGATTAAGGATGCCTATTATCAGCTGATTAATAATAATGTCCTTTCTCTGAGTCATTTTGAGGCAGAGGATGCCTCAGCGATGGAACGGCAGATTCAAAGTACATTTGAAACTTCCAGGGAACGGATTATGGCACAGCTTCGGGCGGAACTGATGAGTGCGCAGGCAAGAACCATACAGGAACTGCCGCCGGATCTTGCCAACTATATGGTCTATATTTATACCTGGCTTTCGTCTTCTGCCGTGGGCATTATCGATGAGAGCAAGATTGATATTACCAGCGAAGCCTACCTTGGATGGAAGGCCGATGAAATCAGCCTGCGCGATTACCTCTACGACGGCATTGCACAGAGCTGGGTGGATACAACCAAGTTAAACGCAGATAATAAGTACTCCAGCGCTGACGATATTTATCAGCAGCTTGTGGATTACTGCCTGGGACAGCTTATGGAAGATGCCCGGTTTACCAAAAGAATTTACCGCTTTTTGATTAATGATAATATCGTGACCGGAAGTCAGCTCTGCCTTGCCCTGTACGATCAGGGGGTTTTGGAAAATGAACCGGATCAGATTGCAGCCCTGCACAGCAACGGCGATGCCTACGCTTACAGCTTTCTTTTGGATAAGATTTCAAAGATTCAGATAACGCCGGCACAGCTTGCTTTAGATCCGTGCAGCGGCTCCTGTGTTATCACGAATGTGCGGACAGGAGAGGTACTTTCCCTGGTTACCTATCCAAGCTACGATAATAACCGGATGTCGGGAACGGTGGACAGCGCTTATTTTTCCCGGCTGCAAAACGACCTGTCCCAGCCGCTGTACAATAATGCCACACAGGCACAGAAGGCCCCCGGTTCGACATTTAAGCCGATTACGGCGGTTGCCGGGCTGGAAGAGGGCGTGATTGGCCTGGAAGAAAAGATTAACTGTACGGGAGTTTATGAGGAAGTGGCACAGCCTATCCGGTGCTGGATCAGTCCGGGACACCACGGGGAACTGGATATTGTGGGAGGTATTCAAAACTCCTGCAACTGCTATTTCTCGGAAGTTGCCCATCGCCTTTCCACGGACGAACACGGGGTGTATAATACCGGAAAGGGCCTGGAAGCCCTGAAAAAATATGCATCCATGTTCGGTCTTGACCATGATTCCGGTGTGGAGATTTCCGAGCGTGACCCGGAGATTTCCGATATTGACCCCGAGCGTTCTGCGATGGGGCAGGGAACCCACAGCTATACGAATGTACAGCTTTCCCGCTATGTGGCGGCACTGGCCAACCGGGGAACCGTGTTTGAGTTAAGCCTCCTTGACCGGGAAACCGATTCGGACGGAAACCTGGTTCGGGATTTTACCCCGGAAGCCAGCGATCATATTAATATTCAGGATTCCACCTGGGATGCTGTAGCCCTGGGAATGAGAAACGTAATCACCAACAGCCGTATTTTTAACGACCTTGAAATCGAGATCGCCGGAAAAACCGGTACGGCAGAAGAATCAAAAGTAAGAGGAAACCATGCGTTCTTTATCTCCTATGGTCCCTTTGCCAGCCCGGAAATCTGTGTAACCGTAAATATTCCCTACGGTTATACTTCTGCCAATGCGGCGATGCTGGCAAAACATGTCTACCGGCTTTACTACGGCTATACCAGCCTGGATGATATCTTAAATGCCGGTGCACTGGAAGCTTCAAATGTTACGATTGGTGATTAAAGGAAAAACAAACTGAGGTGATGATCTATGCGCAGTACCATAATGATTAAAGGAAATAAATCGGGGATGACGATCTATCTGGACCCTAATGCTCCTTTTGCGCAGATTTTAGCCGACCTTGAGAAAAAATTCAGGGAAAGCGCAAAATTCTGGGGAGCCGTGCAGATGGCCCTTGCTTTAGAGGGGCGCAGTCTTACCCCTGAAGAGGAGTTTCAGGTGGCGAACGCCATTATGGACAGTTCCCAGGTGGAAATTCTCTGTCTGATTGACCAGAACGGCGAGCAAATCCGCCGCTGTGAACATGCGCTGAATGAAAAGCTGATGGAACTAAGTGCACAGACAGGTAAGTTTTATAAGGGAGATCTTCACCGCGGAGATAACTTGGACTCGGAGGCAAGCATTGTGGTTATCGGCGATGTCAACCACGGTGCCCGGATAACCGCGAAAGGCAATATTATCGTCCTGGGCGAACTGAAGGGTTCGGTCTATGCAGGCTGCAACGGAAATGCGGATGCGGTTGTGGTTGCCCTGGATATGGCACCGATTCAAATCCGTATCGGCAACTTTTCCAGCCGGATTGGCGAAAAGAACAAGCGCCTGGGAAAAGGCCCGATGTTAGCCGTTGTCGAGGACGGAGCAATCTGCACAAGAAGTTTAAAAAAGAGTTTTTTGCATCTGTTAAATTTTCATTAAATACTGGAAAAATTATTCGATATGTAGTACAATTAAATAGCTGTTTTTGCAGGAGGATATCGTTATGAGTGAAGTCATTGTTATTACTTCTGGAAAAGGAGGGGTCGGCAAAACCACGACATCGGCAAACGTAGGAACCGGACTGGCTGTCCTGGGGAAAAAAACCGTGCTGATCGATACGGATATCGGTCTGCGCAACCTGGATGTGGTCATGGGTCTGGAAAATCGGATTGTCTATAATCTGGTCGATGTGGTGGAAGGCAACTGCCGGATGAAGCAGGCCCTTATTAGGGACAAAAGATATCCGAACCTGTATTTACTTCCATCTGCACAGACCCGGGACAAGACAGCCGTCAGCCCGGAGCAGATGAAAAAGCTGGTAGACGATCTGCGGGATGAATTTGATTACATACTGCTGGATTGTCCTGCCGGAATTGAACGAGGCTTTCAAAATGCCATTGCCGGGGCGGAGAGGGCGCTGGTGGTAACGACGCCGGAAGTATCCGCCATACGGGATGCCGACCGGATTATCGGTCTTTTGGAAGCGGCAGATATGGGCATGATTGATTTAATTGTCAACCGTATCCGCATGGACATGGTCAGGCGGGGAGATATGATGTCCATGGATGACGTCATGGATATTCTTGCGGTGAATGTGATTGGCGTAGTGCCGGACGATGAATCGATAGTGATTTCAACCAACCAGGGAGAACCGCTGGTGGGCATGGGTTCCATGGCCGGACAAGCTTATCTGAATATCTGCCGCAGACTTATGGGAGAGCAGATTCCTTTCCTCAGCCTGGACACTCAGCCTAAGCTTCTGAGCAGGCTGTCAAGCCTTTTGCGAAGAGCTTAGGAGGGGTGTATGATGGCTCGTGTATTTCAGAAAATCGCCAAAAACCATTCCGGCAGCCTGGCGAAAAAGCGGCTTCAGGTCGTTCTTGTCACGGACAAGGCAAACTGTTCACCGGAACTGCTGGATAAGATGAAGGATGACATGGTTCGTGTCATCTCGAAATACATGAAGATTGACCGGGAAGGCATTGAGATAAAAATTGTCAGCAGCCACCCGGGAAATGCCCTTTACGCTGCGTTCCCGATTCTGGATTTATCGAATAAGGGGAAATGTTCATGATCTTTTTATTTTCAGAATATAAACTGAGAAATTTTAATTTTCGTCTGGTAATTTATGTGCTGGCCTTAAGCTTTATCGGTGTCCTGGTGATTAAAAGCGCCGCAAACGGATCGATGGAAGATTCCCGGGTAACCCGTCAGGTTCTGGGAATCTTTGTAAGCATTATCGCTGCCGGTGTTCTGACGCTGGTGGACTATCACAGGATATTAAAGTTAAGTGTTCTGGCTTACTTAACCTGCATCGCTCTTCTGGTCTGGGTACTGGTCAACGGTGTGGTCCGGGGCGGTGCAACCCGCTGGGTTGTTGTCCCTGTTCTTGGTCAGCTCCAGCCCTCAGAGTTTACGAAAATTGGCTTAATTGTTTTCTTCTCCTGGTATTTTCACAAGTACCAGGAGCGGATTAACCAGGTTTCCATCCTGGCAGCTACAGCCGTTCTTTTTGGCTTTCCTGTACTTTTGATTTTAATTGAGCCAAATCTTTCCACCAGTTTGATAATTATTATGGTGTTTACCGCTCTGATTTTTGTTGCCGGTTTAAGTTACCGGTGGATTTTCGGTATTTTGGCTGTCCTGACGCCGATAGCTGCCGGATTTATTTATCTTTTGCAGTATGAGATGATTCCTGTTTTAAGAGGGTATCAGGCACAGCGTATTTTAAGCTTTATCTATCCGGATAAATACCAGGAAAATAACCTTCAGCAGGATAATTCGGTCATTGCCATCGGCTCCGGACAGCTCTGGGGAAAGGGATTAAATAATACAACCATTGCGTCCGTAAAAAACGGAAATTTTCTGGTGGAGGAAGCTACAGACTTTATTTTTGCCATTATCGGAGAAGAACTGGGGTTTGCGGGAAGCCTTTTGGTTATCGGGCTGTACCTTTTGATTATTTATGAATGTCTGTGGATGGCAAGACAAGCCAGGGATACGGCGGGAAAGCTGCTCTGCACGGGGATGGCGGCACTGATTGGATTTCAGAGTTTTTCCAATATTGCCGTGGCTTCAAAGTTTTTCCCCAATACCGGCCTTCCTCTTCCGTTTATCAGTTATGGGGTCAGTTCCCTGCTCAGTATGTATGTAGGAATTGGAATTGTATTAAATGTTGGACTACAGAGAAAGAATACTCACAATCAAGGAGGAGTTATTACATGAATATTGGGTTAATCGCACATGATGCAAAGAAAAAGCTAATGCAAAATTTCTGTATAGCGTATCGGGGGATATTGAGCAAGAATGAACTTTATGCTACAGGAACAACAGGGCGGCTGATTGAAGAGGTTGCCAACTTAAATGTGCACAAGTATCTTGCAGGACATCTGGGCGGCGGCCAGCAGCTGGCGGCACAGATTGAGCACAATGAGATTGATCTGGTGATCTTTCTTCGCGATGCTCTTTCGGCAAAATCTCATGAACCGGATGTCAACAACGTTGTTCGCCTCTGTGATATGCACAATATCCCTCTGGCTACGAATCTGGCTACCGCGGAACTTCTGATTAAAGCCCTGGATCGCGGCGATTTGGAGTGGCGGGAGATGTACCGCTGATTTTGCTCTAATCCGGGAGTTTTTCCCATAAAAGAATCAATCAGGAGAAGAAAAACGTGTCAGACAGAAATCAATCCATAAAAAAACGAATCGGCCTGGGCCTGTGTCTGGTCTGGATCACCCTTTTTTGTGCGGCCTGCGGGCAGTCAAAGCTTGAGCGTCCCTATACGTGGACGGAGCGGGATTTTACCCTGGAAGAAAACGATCGGGCCGATGAACGGGCCGAGGGTTTTGCTGCCAATCTCTGTGTTGTTGACGAGGCGGCACAGATACCGGATGATGTGGTGAATGCACAGGCTGCCGCCGTCTTTAACCTGACGGACAGCCAGACGCTTTACAGCAAAAATGCCTTTGAAGTTCTCCACCCGGCAAGCATAACCAAGGTGATGACTGCACTTATCGCCATTAAATACGGAAATTTATCGGATGAGGTAACGGTAACGGACGCAGCAGTGATTACGGAGCAGGGGGCTACACTCTGCGAGATCCATCCGGGAGATGTCCTGACGTTGGAGCAGCTTTTATACGGGCTTATGCTTCCCTCGGGAAATGATGCCGGGGCAGCGATCGCGGTTCATATGGCTGGAAGCATTGATCAGTTTGCCGAACTGATGAATGCGGAGGCAGCGCGTCTTGGCGCAACGTCCACGCATTTTACCAACCCTCACGGCTTAACCAACCAGGAACATGTGACGACCGCTTACGATCTCTACCTGATTTTTAATGAAGCCTTAAAGCAGCCGAAATTCCGCGAAGTTACCGGTTCGACAGCCTACACGGCCAATTATGTTGACGGCAATGGCCAATTGGTATCAAAGACCTGGAAGGGCGGAAACTGGTTTATGACCGGGGAGAGGGAAACGCCGCAAGGGCTGACGGTGTTTGGCGGAAAGACCGGGACGACGAATGCTGCCGGGTACTGCCTGATTATGGCAAGCCGGGACGAATTGGAGAAGGAATATATCTCCGTGGTGCTTAAAGCCAGCAGCCGTCCGAACCTTTATGATAACATGACAGAAATAATTCAGAAAATTGTCAATTAGTCATTGCGTTTTTTGGATATTTATACTATAATTGTTTTATAATTAATTGACATTTTATACAATTAAGCCGAAGGAGGAGATTGTTATGGTTCAGATTATAGCAGGTAAGAAGGGGAAAGGCAAAACAAAACATTTGCTGGAGAGAGCGAATGCAGCAGTGAAGACAGCGAAGGGTTCTATCGTTTATCTTGATAAAAGTTCAAAGCACATGTATGAACTGAGCAACAAAATTCGTTTAATTAATGTTAATGAGTTTCCTGTAAGTTCAAGCGAAAGTTTTATCGGATTTATCAGCGGTATTATTTCTCAGGATCACGACTTGGAGATTATGTTCTTGGACAGCTTTTTAAAGCTGGCCGTACTTGAAGGGGAGGATATCTCCCAGACCATAGCAACTTTGGAAAAAATCGGTGAGAAGTATCATGTGACATTCGTACTTAGCATATCATTGGATGCAGATGAGCTTCCGGATAATGCAAAAGGCGACGTGATTCTTTCTTTATAAGCATATATAGATTTTATTTGCTGCTGCGAAAGATATTTGCAGCAGCTTTTTTACGGAAGTATTTGCATTTTTCTCTTCTTCCTTTTATAATAACGGGAGGGGAAGGAGGCTTCTCATGGGCAGCCAGAAGAAAAAGACAGGCAACCACAAGATTGTACGCTACAGACGTCCGAAGAATATTAATGTAGGTATGATTATTTTTGCCATTATTTTTGTGTATATGAGCTTCAGTGTCTATACCTATCTCAAGCGGGAAAAAATACAGGTGTACGAGGTTGTGGAAGGCGGCATTGTCAACGAAAAAGCTTACACCGGAATCATCCTTCGGGAGGAAAGTACAAAATATACCGATCGGGCCGGATATATTAATTATTATACCCGGGAGGGAAAGCGGGCCGGCGTGGGCACCTGTATTTATTCCATTGACGAGATGGGATCGGTGTCAGGATTTCTTGCCGAACATCCGGAAGTCGGTGCCGCGCTGAGTGAGGAAAATCTTTTGGATTTAAAAAAGCAGCTTACCTCGTACAGCTTAGCCTATACGGATGAAAATTTCCGTTCGGTTTATGACAGAAAATATTCTCTGGAAGCACGGGTATTGGAATATGCCAATTTCAATACACTCGATAATCTGGATGAGCTGATGGCCCGGGAGGGAGTAAATTTTCATCAGGTCGTTTCGGATCAGGCAGGGATTGTTTCCTATGCTGTAGATTCCTATGAAGATTTGGATGTTTCGCAGATTTCGGAAGAGATGTTTGACCAGACAGCCTATTCGGTATCGCTTACCCGGGTAAAGTCAAACGAGATGCTTCCCCCGAACTCTCCAGTGTGTAAAATTGTTACTTCCGATGACTGGTCGATTGTCTTTCCGATGACGGAGGAAGACATCGTCGCTTATGGACAGGCTTCTTCGCTAAAAGTTACCTTTCCTGCATCGGGTTTAAGGGCAGAAGGAAGCTTTTCTACCATTATCGGCAAGGATGGGAAGCCTTACGGGAAGCTGGATTTTCAGGAATATATGATTCAGTTTTTATCGGAGCGTTTTGTCGAGTTTGAAATTGAATCGGAACGGATAACCGGGTTAAAGATTCCTGCCAGTGCCGTAACCGAAAAGACCTTTTATCTGGTTCCTTTAGATTACCTGGCCAAGGGCGGTGATAAGAAGGGTTCAGATACAGGATTTATGAAAGAAACCTATTCCGACCAGGGAACGTCGGTCATGTTTGTTCCTGCCACGATTTATTATTCGACGGAAGAATACTACTATATCGATATTCAGGAATGTGAGATAAACGCAGGAGATTTTCTGGTAAAACCTACAGGGCCGAATATTGCCGCAGAAGACGAGGCACCGGATGCAGCAGGAGAAACGATGGAAGAAACCCACGAGGACGCATCAAAGGCAGCAAGGGCGGCAGAGAATGAGGGGCGCTTCCAGGTCAGTGCCAGCGCTGCTTTACAGGGGGTTTACAATATTAATAAAGGCTATGCCATATTTAAACAGATTGAAGTTCTTGCTTCCAATGATGAATATTACACCATCAAAAAAGGCGTAAGCTATGGACTGGCCGTTTACGACCACATTGTTTTAGACGCCTCTACGGTGGAAGAAGGAAAGCAGATTTATCAATAAATACATCCAATATGATATACGATTAAGGGGGAAAGATTATGGTAAAAGAACAACTAAAGGATGTTCAGGCGAGAGTGAAAGGGGCCTGTCTTCGTGCGGGACGAGATCCCAAGGAGGTAACGTTGATTGCCGTAAGCAAGACAAAGCCGGCATCCATGCTTTTGGAGGCATACGAGGAAGGTGTCCGGGACTTTGGCGAGAACAAGGTTCAGGAGATATTAGAAAAGCAGCCTGTACTGCCCGAAGATATCCGCTGGCACATGATTGGCCATCTCCAGCGCAATAAGGTAAAACAGGTTATCGATAAAGCGGTGTTGATTCATTCGGTAGATTCGGTTCGTCTGGCGAAACAAATTGAAGAGGAATGTGCAAAGAAAGAAATTTGCGTGGATATTCTTCTGGAAGTCAATGTAGCCAGGGAAGAAAGCAAATACGGTTTTCTGCTGGAAGAAGTTATGGATGCAGCCAAAGAAATCAGTAAATTCCCTCATGTTCACATTCGCGGTCTGATGACAATTGCGCCTTTTGTCGAATTTTCCGAAGAAAATCGAAAAGTATTTAAAAAATTATTTGAATTTTATGTTGACACGGCATGGAAAAACATTGATAATGTTAGTATGGATATCTTATCAATGGGAATGTCCGGTGATTATGAAGTGGCAATCGAAGAGGGTGCTACGATGGTTCGTGTAGGCACGAATATCTTTGGTTCCCGGTGAAGAATGGAGAGAGCATAAAATGAGCCTTTTGAGCAAATTAATGAATACAATGCGTTTAAGTGATGAAGAGGATGATGATTATTACTTAGACGATGAGGATTCTTTTGAAGAGGAAAGACCGAGGAGAAGTTTTTTCGGACGCCGCGATGATGAAGATGATTATGACGACTATGAAGAACCAAAGTCCCGTTTTTCCGGCAGCCGGACAAATAATAAAGTAGTTCCGATGCGGAGGGGCATGGAAGTTACGATGGTAAAACCCAGTTCGATGGAGGATTCCAGTGAAGTCTGTGATTATCTTCTTGCAGGAAAGGCAGTTGTGCTGAATCTGGAAGGTATTCATATGGAAGTGGCACAGAGAATTATCGATTTCACCTGCGGTGCAACTTACTCTATCGGAGGCAATCTGCAGAAAATTTCAAATTATATTTTTATTGCAACCCCGCAGTCAGTGGAACTTTCCGGGGATTTCCAGGAATTTATTACGGGCGGTAACGTGGGCGGTGTCAGCAGCGCAGGCAGTATGGGTAATGTGAGCAGCATGAGTGCGATGAGTAACGTAAGCGGCCTTGGCGGACTGAATATCCGCCTGTGACAAAATACATGAAGAAGGGGGACTGTCATATGGGCGGTTCCCTTATTTACTTTGCTTTTTCGACTTACGTTTAGAGCATTCTCGGAAACTCAATAGTGAATAGGCAGGGAAGGGTTGATTTTCAGAAATGCGTGGGATAAGGGATGGATAATTGTGGGATCTGAACGGTTCGGAGAGCATAAAGAATAAAAATGGGCATGGCTTTTAAGCCTGTCGGAAAACAGGCCTGAAAGAATCCCGAAATAGGAAATATGGTTTATGCCGCTGCCTGCATCTGCTGTTTATAGCGTACATCCAGATGGATGCAGATACCGATCATGGTTGTCATGAAAGAATAATGCTCCTTTGTATGTATGAACATGCGGTGCAGGCCGTAATCATTAAGGATGCGGTTGTTGATACGTTCCGTGGCGGTGCGCTGTTTATAGATTTTCTTATAAGCATCGGTACCACGGGGGAGA
>CAMNRM010000033.1 GCA_946553025.1 uncultured Clostridium sp. | reverse complement strand
CATAAATCCATACAAAAGGGCTATTCTTTTTGTTGAAAACTTTTAACTCACAAGAGCAATATAGAAGATGAAAAAAACAAGACAAGAAAAAAACAGCGAGAATAGAGAAGAAACCTAAATGTACAAAAATAAGAAGAATCCAGAAAAATAAAAGAAGGAAGGACGGAACGACCAAGATGCCAAAAAGCATTTACGAAACCATCTATCAGGATTTAAAGAAGAAAATTGAAGAAAATACCTTCGCCTATCAGGAACTTCTGCCCTCGGAAAATACCCTGATTCAGAAATACGACTGCTCCCGCAATACTCTGCGCCGGGCCGTTGCACGACTGGTTACGGACGGCTATGTGCAGACCATGCAGGGGAAGGGCGTGCGCAATATTTACCGCCCCATTGACCAGACCGCTTTCACCATCGGAGAGATCGAAAGCTTTAAGGAATCGGCAAAGCGAAACGGACAGCACTCCTCCACCCGGGTTCTTTTGTTTACAGAACTGACCATCACTGAAAAACAGGCAGCCGTCACCGGTTTTCCCGCCGGGGCCCTGGTCTGGTATCTCCAGCGGCTTCACTACTTAGACGGCCTGCCTCTGATTATCAACCACAACTATTTTCTTCAGGAAGCCGTTCCCGGTCTGACAAAGGAGATTGCAGAGCACTCCGTCTATGACTATCTGGAAAATGAACTGCACATGACCATCGTCAACAGCAAGCGGGTAATGACGGTGGAAAAGATAACGGAAATCGACGAAAAATACCTGCATCTGAACACGGAAGACTATAACTGCATGGCGGTGGTCAGCAGCCAGACCTACAACAGTGACGGCATTATGTTTGAATACACCCAGTCCCGCCACCGCCCGGACTACTTCAGGTTTTATGAGAACGCGGTGAGGAAAAACCGGTAAAAGAAAATAAATACGTATAAAACCATTGGAGGCCATAAGATGAGCGAAATGAAAGAAAAAATGCACACCGGAGAACTCTACCTTCCGGGCGATGAAGAAATTATAAGCGAACAGGTGATTTACCAGGATAAGCTTTGCGAGTATAACCAGACCAAACCTTCCGAATACGAAAAGCGAACGAAACTGTTAAAAGAAATGCTTGGCGACTGCGGCGAGGGCGTGTATATTGAAGCCCCCTTCTATGCCAACTTCGGCGGACACCACTGCCATTTTGGCAAGATGGTTTACGCCAACTATCACCTGACCTGTGTGGATGACACCCATATCTACATCGGCGATTATACGATGCTTGGCCCTAATGTCACCATTGCCACCGCCGGACACCCCATCCTGCCCGAACTGCGCGAACAGACCTACCAGTACAACATGCCCGTTCATATCGGACGAAACTGCTGGATTGGCGCAGGCGCTATCATTATGCCAGGTGTGAACATCGGTGATAATACGGTTATCGGTGCCGGAAGCATCGTAACCAAAGATATCCCGGCAAATGTCGTCGCCGTGGGAAACCCCTGCCGGGTGATGCGTGAAATCAATGAACATGACCGGGAGTATTATTATAAAGACAAAAAAATCCCATGGAAACAAATGGAGATAAATGAAAATCAATAAAGAATACAGATAAAACAAGAACCATAATACAACAGCCATAATATAACAACCGATAGCAATAAGAATAACACAAAAGGCTGAAGAAAAAGGAAAGTCCAGCAGCCATCCGCCGCGCTTTTCCTTTTCTCCAGCCTTATTTTCATCCTTTTTTCAATCAGTTTACAATTTTTTCGATCACTTTGCAAGTTTCTAACGATACAGCAAGTCAAAATTCACTGTCCGATAAAACCCTTCCCGGACTGCATGGTAATCCGCCCCAAAACACTCCATCAGATACATCAGCTTCGTAACCGTCGCCTCTAACGTCATATCATACGCCTCAATTAAATCAAAATCCTTCTTCACCTTCCGGCCAACCTCATAGATTTCCATATTGCTCCCCTCTTTCACTACCTGGGTAGCCATCACCGCGATCTTTCCCTTGGAAATCCACTGCTTCATCTGCCGGTAAAATGCATCCACCAGCTTTTCGGGGATACCGCCCACGCCAAAACTCTCAATCACCAGGCAGTCATAATTCTGGAATAAATACTCCAAAAGTTCCGGCTTGCTTCCGGGAATCAGCTTAAATACCACGATACTGTCCCTGACCTTACGGGTAAACTTCACCGGCTCCTCAAAGAACGGCTGTGGAATATAACGGATAATCTTCCCCTCCTGAATCACAGCAAGGTTGGGAAAATTCACACTGGAAAAGGCATTAAAGCTCCTGGCCCGCATCTTCTTTGCCCTCGTTCCCGCAATCACATCCCCGCCAAAGACGATACTTACCCCGCGTGACCCTTCATCTGCCGCATAGACAATACTGTCCATCAGATTCGTCTTGGCATCCGTAATCTCCAAATCCATCGGCTTCTGCGCCCCGGTCACCACAATCGGCTTATTTGTATTTTGAATCATATAGGACAATGCCGCCGACGTATAAGCCATCGTATCCGTCCCATGGCAGATCACAAAACCATCGTACACATCATAGTTTTTTTCAATCACATCCACCATCATCGTCCAGTGTTCCGGTGCCATATTCGTGCTGTCAATACTACAGATCTGCACCACATCCACATCTATTTTTTCCCTTACCGAAGGAATATAGGACAAAAGTTCATCTCCGTCCATCCCCGGTGCCAGACCGTTTGTTTTCTTCTTCGAGGCAATCGTCCCGCCGGTGCAAATCAGCAGCATTTTTGGTTTTCTTTTCATAAGTCCCCACCTTTTTCATTCTTCTGCATTTAATCATAAATAAATTTCAAATCGGAAGAAACCATCCAAATTGAAAAGAGAAGCATACACCTAGTATTCCACCAATCAAAATAAAATTAACAAATACCAATATCCACTTTTTTCCAAGTACCTTTCCATTAAGATCTCTTATAAAATCAATCAATAACCAAATTAAATCAAAAAATATTAAACCAATAATAAATGCAATCAAAGTAATTCTGTATATTGATGGTTTATCTATATTCTCCAAAACCGAACTTGAAAATACAATTCCCCCAGTAAATGCCAAAACAATAGCAGCAAATATTCCCAGAATGGTAATATATTCTTTCTGCATATCTTCTTGCTTTTTCTGAATATCCTCGGACAACTGTTTTAAATTTTCAATTGTCTGTTTTGACAATTCTTTTAATAAAACTTCAGATTCCTGAACATTTTTTTCTAATTTGGTTACAAGCAATTTTGTCTTAGTTAATTCAGACATTGTTTCATTTGTCATTGTTTTTGTATAATTAATTCTCGCAATATCCAAATTTGTATGATCATATAATTTTACAATTTCTTTGCTGATATCAATGATTTTTCCATCTTCATCATTATTTTTAGGAATATAGCCCTCTTTAATCGTCTGAATATTTTGTGCCAGAATATCCAAGCTTCCTATACTGGAATCCCCGTCAATCAAAGTTAATGTGGAAAAAATATCTGAATAATAATGGCGAAATTTTTCTTCATTATTATTATAATATATGGATTCAAGTCGTATGAAAAAGGCAACTCTGTCTTTTGATTCTTTTAATATATCCTGTGACTTAGATAATTCTATTAGAATCTCATTCAATGAATCCCTTTTTTCTTGTTCATTTAATATCCTCATGAATTATCCCTTACTTTTAATTAATTCTTGCGGGATAACCTGATGATCTCCCGCCCCATCTCTATAAATTAAATCCCATGCCTTTCCAGAACTATGTGTATCACTTACCATATCCCATGGATTTAATATTCTCTTTTTTTCAATAATAGGATTAATCATTCTTATATCATCTAATTCTATCCTAACCATATATCGCATTCTAATCGGCAGTGCACCAAATCCACAATACTGCCTATATACCTCTGGAACAACAGGGCCAAACTGCCAGGCTTCTATTTCTTCTGGAAAAGCAATTTCTCCTTGCTGTAAAAATTCTCTTTGAATATAATAAAGAATTTTTTGTAATTGCAAATTAGATATGGGACAGTTATCTTTTGTACATTTATCAATAATATACTTTGCTATCTCTAATGCCAAATACATCCTTCTCCTCCTCTCAATTTACAAACTTGTTTCTTAATCACTTGCTATCTATTCATAGTATATTACAGAACATATGTTCTGTCAACATTATTTCATCTTTTTTCTATTATAACAAATTCATATCAATTAACAACCTGCTCTTAAAAGATTTCACAAAAAATTTGTTACTGTTCACACACAAAAACAGGCAAAAATCTATTTTTCAAATCATCAAAACATAAAACCGGAAATCCACACATAATGATGCAGATTTCCGGCATTTTACTTGTTCTATGGTCAATGCTTCATTGCCTAATCCCTGACTTCTAGCAAATCCTCGTCCCCTCCGGCACGATATCATCCACAAACACAACCTGGCACCCGCAGGCATTGTTCGTCGCCGCAAGAAGCATCCCGTCGCTGGTCACGCCGCTGAATCTCGCCGGCTGGAGGTTTGCCACCACGATAATCTTCTTTCCCACCAGTTCTTCCGGCTGATAATACTTCTTAATACTGGAAACAATCACTCTCTCCTTCAGCCCGTCAAATAAGGTAAGCTTATAGCAGCTGTGCGACTTCCTGATCTCCGTGCACTTTAACACCCTGCACACCCGCAGATCAATCTTCTTAAACTCATCCAGCACAATTTCCTCTTCCACCGGCAAAACCTCATCCGGCTCGCCGTAAACCACAGCATTTTCCGCCGCAGCTTCTTCTCCTGCCTTCTCCTCTTCCTCCGGATGCATCGCCTTCTCTTCCTCTTCGGTCATCGGCGCGGAAAAATCCAGCAGGGACAAAAACTGATCCTTTTCTATCGCATACAAGAAGAGATACAATCTCGGCCCCTTCTCCTTATTCAAAAGCAGCCGGTAAACATTCTTAAAGAATTTCCCCTGCAATGCCTTAATATTCTCCGCATCCTTCCCGTAGATTTCCTTGGGAATATCATAAAGCTTTGTATTCAGTTCATCCAGCGTATAGTCATTTCCCGAAAGGTAGGCAAAGAGTGCAGCCACCGCCGCCTTCTCCTGCTCATCCAGTTCATTG
Source organism: uncultured Clostridium sp. (assembly GCA_946553025.1). Taxonomy (GTDB): domain Bacteria; phylum Bacillota; class Clostridia; order Lachnospirales; family Lachnospiraceae; genus Caccovicinus. The sequence goes on along the minus strand of CAMNRM010000033.1, from coordinate 51,489 downwards.
TACACTGCCCAGTTTCTTACCGGACACAGCTTATTTACATTCTCCGGCGAACAGTTCTCCAGCCAGTACTTCGCAAGACCCAATCTCTCCTTAAATTCCTCATACTTATAAGGCGTCCCAATCTTTTCAAATACCGTTTCCAGCATCGGAACATTAAAATCAACAATCGATCCAAGCTGCACCAGATGCGACATCGGCACCATCTCAATCTTCTTATCAAACATCAGGCAGCTGTTCATAATATCCCGCACATGATCATCCGCCGTCCCGTCCAGAAAGCTCTTATACTGCTTGTCAAACTCAAAATACTGCCGCAAAATCCCGTCATCAAAGCAAAAATCAAACGCCTTCGTCGGATCGGACTTTGCATACAGCCACAAAATCACTTCCGGCTGATAAATATTTAACAGAGTCGCCGGCGTAAGATTCAGCCCCGTAGAACCTGACATCTTCCCCGTCGATCCCTTAATCCCGATAAACTCATAGCCCTGGAACACCGGAGCCTCATAGTTAAAGATCTTCTTTGCAATCACCTTGCTCGTTTCATAGCTTCCCCCCGGGCTTGCATGGTCCTTCCCGCCCGGCTCAAAGTCAACCTGCTCATACTTCCAGCGCATGGGCCAGTCAACCTTCCAGGACAGCTTGCAGTTAAAGTCCTTCGTAAAATCATGGGTTCCGTGATGCCCGCACGTACAGACATACTCAGCCCTGGTGCAGTCCTCAGAAAGCGAAGTAATCTTCGTCGTATCCCGATGACACTCCGGGCAATAAATACTCACCGGATAATATGCCTCCCGCTCCCCTTCCTGCGCGTCCTGGGTGCGGAAGCTGTCTAAAATATCAAAGATCTCCCCCCTCTTTTGCAGGGCTTCAATCACATAATCCTTATACTTCCCGCTCTTATTCATCTGCCCCTGATAGCGGTAATCCATCTTAATCCCAAACCGGTCAATGGAAGCTTCAAATTCCTTCTCAAAATACTCCGCATACGTCTTTTCTTCCGTACCAAAGGGATTGGGCGCGTCAATATAAGAAGCCCCGATATACTTCTCCATATCGTCGTTCACCTTCGCCACATTCACCGGAATCTTGCGGATACGGTCATACTCATCCCAGGAGAACAAAAGCCTTGCCTTCTTCCCCTTCCGCTCAAGTGCCTTCACCACAAACAAACTCGTGGCAATATCCCGGAAATTTCCAATATGAATCGACCCCGACGGACTGATGCCCGCAGCGCACACATACTCTTCCTTCTCTGGATTCCTGCGGATAATCGTATCCGCAATCTTATCTGACCAATGCATCCTTCTGCACTTCTCCTTCCTCTATCTTCCTGCTGTTCACCCGCGTTCAGCCAGCGCTTTCCATCCGCCATTTTACGCAAAAACCGGCACACACCCGCAGGCAAAGCGCACAGGACTATTCACTCACCCGCTGAATATCCAGCACCTTATACTGAATCATTCCCATCTGCGTTTCCACATCCACAACATCGCCCACGCGCCGTCCCAAAAGCGCATGACCTACCGGAGATTCATTAGAAATCCGTCCCTGAAGGCTGTTCGCCTCCGTAGACCCGACAATTTTAAACTCCATCTCCTCCGCAAACTCCAGATCATAAACCTTAACCCGGCAGCCAATGCTGATTTTATCTAAATCAACCTCGTCCTCGACAACCACTTCCGCATTCTTTAAAAGCTTCTCCAATTCCTCGATCCGAAGTTCAATATCCCTCTGTTCATCCTTCGCCGCATCATACTCTGCGTTCTCCGACAAATCGCCCTGTTCCCTGGCTTCCTTAATCTTCTGCGCAACCTCTTTCCGCTTAAACACCTTCAGATTATGAAGTTCATCCTCATACTGCTTTAATCCAGCATACGTCAAAATGTTTTTCTTCTCTGCCATATTCTGCACCTTCCTTACCTTCAATACTCGTTCGGCTGCTGTCTTTCCAACGCTCTGCGCACAGCCCTCCTGCCTGTTATATCACTGTTCACGCATACACAGCATCCCTGTTATTTCACCGTATTATAGCCTATAACACCCACGATTGTCAACCGACAAAATAACGTTCCATAAGCCCCGCCATCTCCTCCAGCGTTTCTACCAAATTAATCTCATTCCTGAGTGCCGCCGAATGGGGAAGTCCCGCCGTATACCAGGCCATGTGCTTTCGCATCTCCCGCATCGCCGTAAACTCCCCCTTATCCTCCGAAAGCAGCCGCCCATGCCGTAAAATCATCTCCTTAATCTCCAAAACCGAAGGCCCCGGCAAGACTTCCCCCGTTTCCAGATAATGAAGAATCTGCGAAAAAATCCAGGGATTTCCCTTCGCCCCCCGCCCAATCATCACCCCGTCACACCCGGTCAAATCAAGCATCGCCTTCGCTTCCTTTGCCCCGGTCACATCCCCGTTCCCAATCACCGGAATCTTCACCGCCTCCTTCACCTGCCGGATAATCTCCCAGTCTGCCTTCCCCGAATAAAACTGCTCCCGCGTCCGCCCGTGCACCGCCACCGCCGCCGCTCCGCAGCCCTCGGCAATCCTTGCAATCTCCACCGCATTCACCGACGCATCATTAAACCCCTTGCGAATCTTCACCGTCACCGGCTTCTTACTCCTCTTCACCATCGCCGTCAGGATCGCTTCCACCTTCTTCGGCTCTTTAAGAAGCGCCGACCCTTCCCCGTTATTCACAATCTTCGGCACCGGACACCCCATATTTACATCAATCAAATCACAGTTCCCCTCCGAAACCACCTCCGCAATCTCCCCCATAATCCCGGCATCCGACCCAAAAAGCTGCACCGCCGCCGGCCTCTCCTCATCCCTTATGCGCAAAAGCTCCTGTGTATTCCTGTTCTTATAAAGAATCGCCTTCGCGCTCACCATCTCCGTCACCACCAGCCCGCTCCCCTGCTCCTTACAAAGCTTCCTGTACGACAAATCCGTAACCCCCGCCATCGGTGCCAAAACAAGCCCATTCTCCAACCCCACCCCGCCAATCTCCAGTTTCATTCCCCCATCCCCATCTTATCCAAATTCATTCTCTCCACTTCCCCCACATCTATCCCCATAAAAAACACCCGGTAAAACATCTCCAATGCCTCCAAAAGTTCCCTCTTCTCCCTCTGGTACTCCCGGATCTTAAGTTCGCTCCCAATCTCATCAAACAGATAATCCTGCTCATCCACCTGCACCTTAAACTCCAAAACCCCCTCCGGCGAAAACTCCAGCGTAAGCACCCCGCCCACATCTTCCGTAAACAAAACACACATCACCTGCAGCTCCTGCTGAATCCCCTCCGGCAGCTTTGCAAAATCCCTATTAAAATAATACTTCTGCTCATACGAATTCGCCCCGCAGAGCACAACCGTTTCTCTCTCCATATCCGTTCCTCCTCTATCAAAGTCACATCCAAATCAATCACCCTTCCTTCCGCCCACTCATCAACCAGCGAAAGCAAAGCCATGTTCCGTGAGGAATCCCCTATCAAACGTCGGCGCTTAACGAGGTTCCTCACGAGTTTAGCGTCCGCTACGTTTTATGCGGAGCGAGAGCGTGGTGACGACGGAACACGGCTTTGCTGTAGCGGAAAAGCATGTCCCCTCCCCACCTTCCGCCTCAACTCCCCCTCCCCCACCCACACGAAAAAGCGCCGCACCCTCACGACGCCTTTCCCAATCTTTTCCGTCTGCATCTATACTACACTGCTGCATCCATTTTTAATCCGCTTACCCTATCTCACCAGCATCTTCTCAATCTCATACTGATCCTCAGGAATATCCTTCTTCATATTCAATGCTTCCTGAATATCCAAATCCATATATTCCCCATGCCGGTAAGCAATCACACGATTACTCTTTCCTGCCGCCAGAAGCAATGCCGCCTTCGCACCCATAATCGACGCATAAACTCTGTCCTTACAGGTAGGCGTACCGCCCCTCTGCATGTGGCCCAAGATCGTCGCTCTGGTTTCAATCCCCGTAGCTGCCTCAATTCTTCTTGCCATCGAAGCCGAATGTCCGATACCTTCAGCATTGATAATAATATTGTGCTTCTTCCCTCTCTTCCGGTTATCAATAATCCGGTTAATCAGCGCCTGCTCATCACCGTCATATCTCTCCGGCAGAAGGACATCCTCTGCACCGTTGGCAAAACCGCACCACAGGGCAATATAACCGGCTTTCCGTCCCATTACCTCGATAATCGAACAACGCTCATGAGAAGTAGAAGTATCACGCACCTTGTCAATAGCAACCATCGCCGTATTTACAGAAGTATCAAATCCAATCGTATAATCGGAACATGCCACATCCAAATCAATCGTTCCCGGAACACCGATGGTATTAATCCCTAATGCCGCCAGCTTTCCTGCGCCGCGGAAAGATCCGTCGCCGCCGATAACCACAATTCCGTCAATCCCGTGCTTCCGGCAGATTTCTGCTCCCTGCTCCTGCCCTTCCGGAGTCATAAACTCCATACATCTGGCAGTGTAAAGAATCGTACCTCCCCGATGGATAATATCTGACACACTGGTACTTCCCATATCCACGATTTCTTCCTGAAGAAGCCCTGCATAGCCGCGCATAATGCCCTTTACCTTCAGTCCCTCATGAATCGCTGTACGTACAACTGCACGAATCGCCGCATTCATACCCGGAGCATCACCGCCGCTGGTTAATACACCAATCGTTTTGACTGCCTTTGCCATTGCTATTCCCTCCTGCTGTGAAAATCTATTCTTCCAAAACTTCTGTCTTGTTCGAAAACCCGTACACAACTATATTAAATCATTTTGCCCTTCATTTCAATACTTTTTTCTACTATCCTGACATTTTTTTCACCAAGTTTTTTCGTCAAAATCTCTAATAAATCCTGATCCGCCTTGACCTGCCAGTTTGCCGGGAGAATCTTCTTCGCTTTTTCCTTTTTCAGATAGATAATAACCCTGTCCCTTCCTTCTCTTTCCCCCAGAAGCGCCAGAACCTCCTTCTCTCTTTCCTGGTACGCCGCATAGTCTTCAAACTGCAGCCACAGTTCCCGGGGAACCTCTTTAAAGGAAACCGCCCGCTCGCAGATCAGCTTTCCCACCGGAGCATCCTCGAGAGCAACCCGCCCCTGGATGAACAGTTTTTCTTCTTCCACAAAAAGTTCCCGCTTTTTCTCGTAAATATTGGGAAATACCAGAACCTCCACAGAACCCATCATATCTTCCAGCGTAATAAACGCCATCATATGCCCGGTTCTCGTTGTTTTTACGGTTTTTCCCGTCACCATCCCGCCAATGGTTACAACCGAACTGTCCACCACCCTGGCCCGATCGGTTTCCTCATCCACGATAAAATCCGCCGCCGTCGCCGTAATATTCTTCTGCCAGAGTTCCCGGTAAGCGTCCATGGGATGCCCGCTGACATAAATCCCCATGGTTTCCTTCTCAAAGGCAAGAAGCTCATCCTTGGAAAACTCCGGTACATCGGGAAGGGTAATGCGGAAATCGTCCTTCACCTCTTCCTCCACAAAATCAAACAGGCTCATCTGCCCGGCCATCGAGGTTTTCTTCTCCTTACTCTTCTGCTCTAAAAGCTGCGGGGCGACAATCAGCTTCTGATGACGATTCCCCGGCAGCGAATCCATGGCCCCGGCCTTAATAAAGTTTTCCAGGGTCTTTTTATTGGCCTCCTTATTGCTCATCCGGTCAATAAAATCTTCCATGGAGGAAAATGCCCCGTTTGCCCTGCGCTCGGCGACAATCTGATCCACCACGTTCTTTCCCACACTCTTAATCGCGGACAGCCCGTAGCGGATGGCCCCATTGGACACGGAAAACCCGCTTTCTCCCTCGTTTAAGTCCGGCGGAAGGATGGAAATGCCCATCTGGCGGCAGGTAAGGATGTACTCTGCCGCCTTGTTTCCATTGTCCATCACCGAAGTCATCAGCGCGGCCATAAATTCCAGAGGGTAATAATACTTCAAATAAGCGGTCTGGTAAGCTACCACGGCATAGCAGGCAGCATGAGATTTATTAAAAGCATACTTGGCAAAATCCGTCATTTCGTCGTAAATTAAATTCGCCGTTTTTTCCGGAATTCCCTTGGCAATACAGCCCTCCACATCCTCCGCCAGATTGCCGTAGATAAAGTTTTCGCGCTCCTTCTGCATCACCGCCGCCTTTTTCTTTGACATGGCACGGCGTACCAGATCGCTCCTGCCCATCGTATACCCGGCCAGGTCACGGACAATCTGCATAACCTGCTCCTGGTAAACAATACATCCGTAGGTAGGACTTAAAATCGGCTCAAGCTGCGGGCACTCGTAGGTGATAGACGAGCGGTCATTTTTCCCCTTCAGATACCGCGGGATAAAATCCATAGGGCCGGGCCGGTACAGGGAAATCCCGGCAATAATATCTTCCAGGTTCTCGGGCTTTAACTCCTTCATAAAGCTTTTCATCCCGCCGCTTTCTAACTGGAACACACCCTCGGTTTTCCCGGTTCCCATGGAATCGAGCACCTGTTTATCGTCGTAATTGATATGATCCATGTCCAGATGTATCCCATGATTTTTCTCAATCTGCGCCACGGCATTGCTGATTACGGTTAGTGTACGCAAACCCAGAAAATCCATCTTTAAAAGCCCCAGTTCCTCTAAGGTCGTCATGGTAAACTGGGTGGTAATGGTTCCGTCTGCTGCCCGGCTTAAGGGGACATATTCATCCACGGAAGTTCTGCTGATCACCACCCCGGCGGCGTGCATGGAGGTGTGGCGCGGAAGCCCTTCCAGGCGCTTGGACATATCGATTAAGTACTTTACCTGGTCGTCTGTCTGGTAGGCATTGCGCAAATCAGGACTCTCTTTTAAAGCCCGGTCAAGCGTCATCCCCAGGTCATTCGGAACCATCTTGGCAATGGAATCGCACTGGGCGTAGGGCAGATCCAAAACCCTCCCCACATCCCGGATAACCCCCTTGGCCGCTAATGTACCGAAGGTAACGATCTGCACAACCTGGTCTTTTCCGTACTTTTCCACCACATAGTCGATAACCTCCTGCCTCCGCTCGAAGCAGAAATCAATATCGATATCCGGCATAGACACCCGCTCCGGGTTTAAAAACCGCTCAAACAGCAAATTGTAGCGGATGGGATCAATATTCGTGATTTCCAGGCAGTAGGAAACGATGCTTCCCGCCGCCGACCCTCTTCCCGGCCCCACGGGAATCCCCTGCGACCGTGCAAAACGGATAAAATCCCACACAATCAAAAAATAATCCACATAGCCCATGCCGTGGATAACATCCAGTTCATAGGAAAGCCGTTTGGCCAGCGTGCCGTCATCGTCCGGATAGCGCCTTGCCATTCCCTCCCGGCAGAGTTTCTGCAGATAAGACCAGGAAGTTTCTCCCTCAGGAACCTCAAATTTCGGAAGCTTGGTCACGCCAAACTCAATCTCCACCTGGCAGCGGTCGGCAATTTTTTGCGTATTATCCAGTGCTTCCTGGGCATAGGGAAAGAGCTTTCGCATTTCCTCCTCGGATTTAACATAATACTGTCCGCCCTCATAGCGCATCCGGTTCTCGTCCGCAACCTTTTTTCCGGTTTGAATGCATAAAAGAATATCGTGGGGCTGGGCATCCTCGGCAAAAGTATAATGCGAATCGTTTGTTGCCACCAGATCAATTTCCAGTTCACGACTCAGCCGCAGAAGCCCCTGGTTCACGGTTTTCTGCGTAGGAATCCCATGATCCTGCAGTTCCAGGAAAAAATTTCCTTTTCCAAAAATTTCTTCATAATGCCGTGCCGTCTTCTTCGCTTCTTCGTACATTCCCCGTTCCAGACAGCGCGGAATCTCCCCGGCAAGACAGGCACTCAGGGCAATAATCCCTTCATGATACGTGGTAAGAACTTCTTCATCCACCCTCGGCTTATAGTAAAACCCATCGACAAAACCTTTAGAAACAATCTTCATTAAGTTCTGATAACCCTGATTATTTTCTGCCAGAAGCACCAGATGATAGTAACGATCCTCGCCGCTCACCGTTTCCCGGTCAAACCGCGAACCCGGCGCAACATAAACCTCACAGCCGATAATCGGTTTCATCCCGATTTCCTTTGCCGCCTTATAAAAATCAATAACACCGTACATTACCCCGTGATCGGTGATGGCAATGCTGTCCATCCCCAGCTCCTTCGCCCGGGCAACCAGCTCCTTAATCTTACTCGAACCGTCGAGCAGACTGTACTCGGTATGGACGTGTAAATGTGTAAAGCCCATTGCTTCCCCCTTTCCTTTTCCCTTTTCTTATGGTTTCTTCTCCGACGTTACTGTTCACAAGTGCGCAGACCTACGTGAACAATAACCCTCTGCCGTCTTTTTCTTCCCTGTTCTACTCCAGCGCCTTCGCCGTCTTATCCAGCCATCCCGTAATATCGATGTGCTGCGGACAACGCTCCTCGCACTGTCGGCACCCGATACATCCCGAAGCCTTTCCCCTGCTGCCGTCTTCGGTCAGCTTCTTATAGCCTTTCTTCGCCTCATCCTTATCCCGCGTCTGCTCCATCCGGTTCATCAGGGCAAAATATTCAGGAATCGGGATATTCTGCGGACATCCGTCCACACAATAGCGGCATGACGTACAGGGAATCGTAATCGTACTGCGGATAATTTCGGTTACTTCATTTACCGTCTTCTTCTCTTCTTCACTTAACGGGGCAAAATCCTTCATATAGGACATATTGTCAAGGAGCTGTTCTTCATTGCTCATCCCGCTCAGCACCATAAATACCCCGTCTAACGATGCCGCAAACCGCACCGCCCAGGAGGGAACGGAAAGTTCCGGCTGCACCTTCTTCATCTTTTTCTCTGCCTCTTCGGGAACATTCGCCAGTGCGCCGCCCCGAATCGGTTCCATCACAATTACCGGCTTACCATGCTTTCTTGCCACCTCATAACACTTCCTTGACTGTACCTTTTCGCTCTCCCAGTCAATATAGTTGATCTGTAACTGGACAAACTCCATCTCCGGCTGTTCCGTTAAAATTTTATCAAGAACATCTGCCGTATCGTGGAAGGAAAAGCCCATTTTTCGTACCTTTCCTTCCTCCTTCATCTTCTTTACGAAAGCAAATCCGCCGAACTTCTTCGTCTTTTCATAAAGATCCCGATCCAGGGTGTGCAGCAGGTAATAATCAAAATACTCCACCCCGCACCTTTCCTGCTGTTCCTTAAAATAGCGCGGATAATCCTCCTCTTTTTCCACCAGATAGGTCGGCATCTTATCCGCCAGCAAAAAACTCTCCCTTGGATGCCGTTCAACTAATGCTCTCTTAATCGCACCCTCGCTGGTCTGCTTGTGATAAGGATAGGCCGTGTCAAAATAGGTAAATCCCTCCGCTAAAAACCTGTCCACCATCCGGCAAAGCTGCGCCTCGTCAATCGAAGTCACATCCTCTGGCTGCAAAAGCGGAAGCCGCATTAATCCAAACCCCAGTTTCTTCATTTTCCTTTTCCTCCTGTTCTTATTAATCCTTTTACCCTTCTATTCTAAATCTTCCATGCTCTGTTCCGTACAATTTGGTAAATTTTTTCTATAACTCTATTTGGTAAAAAAACACGCTTGCGCGTGTTTTTTTATTTTCTTTCTTTAATTCTTTTTTATGACCAATTGCCTAATTGCTCCGCAAATATTTCTCGATATCGGTAATCGCCTGCTGCTCGTCGTCGCCTTCTGCGGTAATCACCAGTTCCTCTCCGGCGGCTAATCCCAAGGTCATCATTCCCATAATACTTTTTGCATTAACCCTCTTGGATTCACATTCTACATAAATCTTGCTTTCATACTGGCTTGCCACCTGTACTAACATAGCAATCGGTCTTGCTTCCAAACCGGATGAGAGTTCAACAGTGACTGTTTTCTTAATCATAATTTTCCTCCTCTTTCCCGGACGGTCCCGTTTCCGTCCCAGTATTCAATCTTACGAACAGTTCAAGTGTCTTTCACTGTTACCATCTTACTTCTTTTTTTCTGCCGGATAACACGCATCAGCCAGAACGTCCTCCCCCGGCTTTTCCTCACTGCGCAGGGTTTCGGCAATTTCACTGAGTTTGCGCAGCCGATGGTTCACCCCGGATTTCCCCACGGGAGGATCTAGTGCCTCCCCTAATTCCTTTAAGGTAGCTTCCGGTTTTTCCAGGCGGACTCTGGCCATATCTTCCAGGCGTTCCGGCAATTTGGCAAGGCCAATAGTATCGCGGATGTACTCAATATCTCGCAGCTGCTTTACCGCAGCCGACACGGTTTTATGAATATTGGCTGTTTCGCAGTTCACCTGACGGTTGACCTGTCCCCGCATCTCTTTAAGAATACGAACATTCTCCAGCGCCATTAAAGCTACGGGGGCCTCCATCACGTTCAGGATATCCACGATCTGGCAGCCTTCTTTCATATAAACCACAAAGTATTTTTTCCGAACCACAATTCTTGCATCCAAATGAAAAGTCCCGATAAGTCCCTGAAGCTGACGGGCCTTTTCCTCCGTTGCACAAGTGATTTCAAAATGATAGGACTTTTCCGGATCGCTGATGGAACCTGCTGCCAGAAAAGCGCCCCGGATAAAAGCACGCCTGCAGCAAGCCTGCTTAACTACCAGGTTTTTCTGGAGGGAAAGGTTTTCTTTTATCTCCCCGTCCTCGCCAATCAGCTTTGCCGCCTGCAAAACCCGGATAGCGTCACCGTGTTCACGAACCACCACGGAATACGTCCGGTTTTTTTTCAGATAGGAATTTCTCCGAATTGAAACATCCGTAACTATATTAAATGTTTTTTTCAATAATGTAAAGTACTTTCTTGCAACTGCCACATTTTCTGTATGGATTTTTATACTGTAACGGTTATCGGCAGTGATGGAAATTCTGCCGCAAAGGCTGATAATTGCTGCAATTTCCGCGATCTGACAGTGCCTGGCAGAAGATAGCTGACGCGATAATTCGTCCTTCACCCTGGAGGCATATGACATAAAAATTCACCCTTTCCACACTTCATCGCCGGATAAATCAGGCATTGCCGATATCCCGGTGAACCATCTTTATCCCATACTCCGGATGGCGTAAAAGCTGCTCGTACAGGGCTGTCGCCACCGTAACCGAACGGTGTTTTCCCCCTGTGCAGCCGATAGCAATAACCAGCTGATTCTTCCCCTCAAGGATGTAATTAGGGATTAAAAATTCCAGAAGATCATAGAGTTTATCCAGGAAAATATCGGCATTTCCGCCACGTTTTACATAGTCCTGCACAGCCGTTTCTTCGCCTGTTTTGCTCCTTAATTCCTCGACATAGTAGGGATTTGGCAGAAAGCGCACATCAAAAACCAGGTCTGCATCCGAGGGAATCCCGTACTTAAATCCAAAGGAAAGCACCGTAATATACAAATTCTTATATTCCTGCTGGGCAATGAAAATCTTCTCCAGTTCCTGACGAAGTTCCTTGGTCAAAAGCTGACTGGTATCAATAATAAAATCCGCCGAACGCTTTAAAAAATCCAGCTTTTCCCGCTCCGCTTCAATCCCCCGCTCTATCCTTCCGGTTCCGGATAAAGGATGCTTGCGGCGGGTTTCCTTATAGCGCTTAATCAGCACCGGATCGCTGGCATCCAGGAATAATACCTGATGTGAAATTTCTTTTGTATTCCAGTTTTTCAGAACATCCGCAAGCTGCGGAAGGTCCTCGCCGCTGCGGATATCTATGCCCAGGGCCACCCGGTGAATATCCGCCATATTTCCCAAAAGTAAATCCGCAAAACGCTCCAGCAGGGAAATCGGAAGATTATCCACACAATAAAACCCCATATCTTCCAGCATTTTCAGTGCCTGGGTCTTGCCTGCACCTGACATTCCTGTTACAATAACCAGTTTCATCTGTTCGCCCTCCGGCTGTTCTTGTTTTTATTTATTCTTTTCGTCTGCCGATTACTCTCCCAGAACCTTTACCTCAAGTTCCAGCTTCACACCAAACTGTTTTTTGACTTCCCCGGCCACAAAGGCACAGAGGTTAAGAATATCCTCTGCTGAGGCATTTTCCCGATTAATGATAAAGCCGCAGTGCTTTTCCGACACCTGCGCACCGCCGATTTGTTTTCCTCTCAGCCCGGCATCCTGAATCAGTTTTCCTGCAAAATATCCTTCCGGCCTTTTAAAAGTACTTCCGGCACTGGGATATTCCAGCGGCTGCTTTTCCCTTCGTGCCGCGGCCAGTTCTTCCATACGCTTTTTCGATTCTTCCTTATCCCCCTGCAAAAGTCTAAGCCCCGCTTCCAGTACAATCATTTCATTTCCCTGAAGGATACTGCTGCGGTAAGCCAGTCCCAGCGCAGAGGCAGGCAAAACCTCTTCCTTTCCTTCCGCATTCAGTACCCGAACCCACTCCAGAACATCCTTAATCTCTCCTCCGTAGGCCCCGGCATTCATCACCACGGCTCCGCCCAGAGTTCCCGGAATCCCGGCGGCAAATTCAAGTCCGGTCAGCCCGTTGTCCCAGGCCGTGCGGGCCAGTCTGGAGAGAAGAATCCCGGCTCCGGCTATGGCCAGCGTTCCCTCAAACCGTACATCGCCAAACCCTTCCTCCATAGCAATAACCACACGTTCAATGCCCTTATCACAGACCAAAAGATTGCTGCCGTTTCCCAGAATAAACCATTCGCGATCCGCCCTCCTGCAAAGGGAAATCACCGCTGCCAGTTCCCTGCGGTCTACCGGCCGCACAAAATACCTCGCCGGTCCTCCGACTTTAAACGTCGTGTGATATTTCATCGGCTCCTGCTGCAAAACCCTGCCTTCTTCTGCTATTACCGCGCATAATTCCTGATAAAACTGATGATCCCTGCTCAAATCTGCCTCCCGCTGCTTCCTCGATTTCCTGTTTGCCCTGCTTCCTGCCTGATCTTTTCCGACTTCTGCCGGCTTTTCTCTGCGGCTACTGATAATGCCGGTTTAAATTCGCCTGCACCCGGTTATACAGCTCCTGTGCCGCATTGTAGCCCATCTTTTTCTGACGGTAGTTTACGGCTGCCGATTCCACAATAATCGCCAGATTCCGCCCCGGACGTATGGGAATCGAATGGCAGACCACCTGATTTCCCAGAAAATCCGTGTACTGGTCTTCCAGTCCCAGACGATCGTACTCTTTATCCTTATCCCAGTCCTCCAGTTTAATCACCATATCAATTCCCTGGGTATCTTTTACACTCTCCACGCCGTACAAGGTCTTAACATCAATAATTCCTATGCCGCGCAGTTCAATAAAATGCTTCGTAATATCCGGCGCACTTCCAATCAGCGTATCGTCGCTCACCTTGCGGATTTCCACCACGTCATCCGTAACCAGACGGTGTCCCCGCTTAATCAGTTCCAGGGCTGCCTCGCTCTTTCCAATCCCGCTCTCACCCATAATCAGCACGCCCTCGCCAAATACATCGACCAGCACACCGTGGATGCTGATGCAGGGGGCAAGGCGAACCTTCAGCCACCGGGTAGCTTCCGCCATCAGATCCGAGGTTGTCTTATCCGAAACCAGCACGGGAACATCGTAGTGATTGGCTAAGGGAAGGATGTCCGGATCTGGTTCCATCCCCCGGCAATACACCAGGCAGGGAATCTTGCTGGACAAGAGCTTATCATAAACCTCCAGTTTCGTTTCCTGGGAAAGGGTCGAAACATATGCCCGCTCTACGGTTCCCACAATCTGAACCCTCTCATGATCAAAATGGTCAAAAAAGCCTGCTAACTGAAGGGCCGGACGGTTTACCTCAGGATGGCTGAGAACAATCTTATCTGTATCCAGCTCTGGGGTGGCATTTTTTAATTTCATTTTTTCGATAAACGTTGTAATCATTACCCCATGCATTAGATTTCTCCTTTCTGTTCGTTACCGCAGGGGCGCTGCCCTAAGCTGTGTTCACAGCAGCACTCCGCTCTTTCATAAGGCTATAGTAGCATACCTTAAAGAAATTGTCATTCTTTTCCATGAAAAAATTTGTAAACTTCCTCGGCGGCTCTGCGGTTCATCTGAGGTGCTGCGGCAAGTTCCTCCACAGAAGCCTCTCTGACCGCTTCCTGACTTTTAAAATGCTTCATCAATGCCTTCCTTCTTGCCGGGCCGATTCCCGGAATTTCATCCAGAATCGAACGCACCTGGGTCTTGCTCCGAAGACTGCGGTGGTACTCGATCGCAAAGCGGTGCGCCTCATCCTGAATCCGGGTAATCAGCCGGAAACCCTCTGAATGTTTATCGATGGGAATTTCCACATTGTGATAATACAGTCCCCTTGTCCGGTGATTATCATCCTTAACCATCCCGCAGACCGGAATGGACAGGGAAAGCTTTTCCATAACCCCCAGGGCAATATTGACCTGTCCCCGCCCGCCGTCCATCATAATTAAATCCGGAAAACGGTTAAAGCTTCCGTGCGAAAGCTCCATTCCCTTTTCCTTTAATTCCTTTTCCTCCTCCATCCCATGGGTAAAGCGCCGGGTCAGCACCTCTTCCATCGAGGCATAATCATTCGGGCCCTGGACGGTTTGAATCCGAAACTTCCGGTAATCACTGGTTTTCGGCTTCCCGTCCTCATAGACAATCATCGAACCGACAGAGGAAAAACCCCCGGTATTGGAGATATCAAAGGCTTCAATCCGCCGCAGCCCGGGCAGCCCCAGCCAGCTTCCAATCTGGTTCATCGCGCCGATCGTGCGCAGTTCTTCCCGCTTAATTTTCTCTTTATCCTGATCCAAAACCAGCTTTGCATTCTTTGCCGCCAGTTCCACCAGACGCTCTTTTTCTCCCTTTTTAGGACTGATTAGGCGCACCTTCTGCCCCCGTTTTGCACTCAGCCACTGGCTGATAACCTCCTCATCTTCTAAAGGAAACTGTACCAGAAGTTCCCGGGGAATAAAGGGTGTTCCCGCATAAAACTGCGTAACAAAACTGGTCAATATCTGCCGGTCATCCTCCGCTGCGGCAATGGAAAGATGAAAATGATCACGCCCGATCAGCCGCCCTTCCCGGACAAAAAATACCTGCACCACAGCGTCCTGACTGTCCTTTGCCATGGCAATAATATCCCTGTCTTCCAACCCGTAACTGGTGATTTTCTGCTTCTGGGCAACCTGCTTTACACTGGCTAAAGCCTCCCGGTATTCAATCGCTTTTTCAAAGTCCATGGCCTCGGATGCCTCCAGCATTTTCGCTTCCAGTTCCTTGAACAGAGGGCCGTAATTGCCGTTTAAAAACTCCAGGGCACGCGCAAAATTCTTCTGGTATTCTTCTTTGCTTATGTAGCCCTGGCAGGGTGCACTGCACTGTTTAATATGGTAATTCAGACAGGGACGCCCCTTTCCGATATCCTTGGGAAGAGAGCGGTTGCAGGTGCGGATCTGGTAAAGCTTATACATTAAATCCAGGGATTCCTTCACCGCTCCGGCATTCGTATACGGCCCAAAATACCGGCTTTTATCCTTCTTTAACTCCCGGGAAAACAAAAGCCGGGGATAATCCTCCTGAATGGTTGCTTTAATATAGGGATAGGTTTTTCCGTCCTTAAGCATGGTATTATACCTTGGACGGTGTTCCTTAATCAGGTTGCATTCCAGCACCAAAGCTTCCAGTTCCGAGTCGGTAACAATGTATTCAAACCGGGCAATCCTCTCCACCATCTGTTCAATTTTTGATGTTTTATTCCGGCTGGACTGAAAATACTGGCGCACCCGGTTTTTCAGGCTGATCGCCTTTCCCACATAGATAATCTCATCCCGTCCGTCATGCATTAAATACACCCCGGGCTTTGCCGGAAGCTTCTTTAACTCCGCCTCCACATCAAAAGCCCCCAGGGGAGAGTGCCGCACGGCTTTCATGTTTCCCTCCTCACGGGGTTTTTGTTTTGCTTCCTGTGTGGATTTTTCCATAAAAATCACCTCAATCTTCGATTATCATAGCGCATTCGTGTTTCCAGATGCTTCTTTATATTCAAAATCTGGCTGTCCTCATCCCCCAAAGACGCAGGAATCCCCAGAACCAGGCAGATGCTGTCCAGTTCCCGTTTCCCCACCTTGCCGCGCATCTGAGCCAAAACCTCCAGCTGTTTTTCATAACTTTCCGCATCCAGAAACTTCTCCAGCCATTCAATCGCCGTACTGCCGTTTCTCTCGGATTCTGTCACTGACGATTGCGGGGATTCATCCTCGGATAACTCCTCAAAGGTCACATCCTCAAAAGTATCACCTTCCTCGTCGAAATACTCCTCCGGCTCCTCTTCCGGCAAAAAATCTTTATTTCCTGCCCGCTTTCCTGCTAAAAATTTCACTGGTTCAAACCAATATTCCTGTTCTGCCCGGGGATGTGCTGTTTCATCGACTCTGCGGTTAAACAGCAAAAGCGGTGCAGCAGCAATAGGATACACCCCGTAAAGCGCCTGATAAACCACCAGTTCCTCTCCTGTTTCTGTATGCTTTGCCATTGTAATAATCTGGTACAATCTGTTTTCAATATCCCGATAAAATTCCCCTGGCTTTGGTATCCTGTTCACGTTTTTTCTCCTGTTTTATTTCAATTTATTGGCTAAATGAATGGAGCAAACCTTATCCAAGCTTACTCCAAAAGCAGCCCGTCATAATGATAAGTTACCTTGGCATCCCACAAAATCCATTCTTCATACCCGGCATCGTACACCGCCTGGATTTGTTCCCTTACCTGCTGCGGTCCATATGCGATATGATGTTTCAGGTAACTGGCCGTAAAATCCTGAAGCCACGGGCGGACGATAGCCTGTTGCAGGCTGTCGGATTCCGCTTCCTGCGCATCATCTCCATTTTCCGGTGCTGCCGCCTGACCTTCCTGTATTATCACTTTGTTTCCCGTCCCGTCTGCTGCATCTCCCAGTATTGTCACTTCGTTCCCTGCCCCGGCTGCCTTATTTCCTGTTATTGCCGCTTCATTTCCTGCTGCCCCGGCTGCATTTACTTCATCTTTTTTCGTGCCTGCTGTTTTCTTTCGCTCTGCCATTTCTTTTGCCCATGCCAGAGTTTGCTTCGACTGATTCAGGGCGGCAGCTATGGTCTGGTAAGGCTGGGTATCCGGATGGGCTATGCCAAAATAACCGTCCCCGTAATGCGAAGGGTAAATCATCGGGCAGATATAATCCAGCGAAGCAGCCATTTCCCCATAGTCCTGGCCCACCGCATGGGCATCTGCGCCCCCGCTCATCACTACGCCAAAAACGTCTGCGGAAACGAACAGCCCCTCCGCAGCCAGCTGATCGTAAGCATATTGGACAAATTCCAGGATAATTTCCTGCCGGGATTTTCCCTGCGTATCCTCTTCGGAAAATACAACATTCTGCATCCCCTTTTCCGTGCAGAAACGGATATAGTCAAACTGGATCTCATCAAATCCGGCCTCTCCTGCCATCTTTCCGATTTCCACCAGATAATTCCAGACTTCTTTTTTATAGGGATTCACCCATGCCAGTTTATTCCTGTCCCGAAAAACAGTTCCGTCCGCCAGCGTACAGCACCAGTCGGGCCGGGCTTCTGCAAGATAGGGATCGCGAAAAGCTGGGATGCGGGCAATCATATAAATATCATGTTCTTTTAATTTCGCCGCCAGGGTTTTCATATCCGGGATGTAATTCACACATGCCCCGATAGCCTGTGCAGAAGGCGAGTCCATGGCAAAAGTAACCCGTCCATGATCATCCTTAACATCGATAACCACAGCATTTAATTCCGTCCGGTCAATCTGGGCAATGATTTCATCCATCAAATCCTCCATCCCCGCAACATAGGCCGAAACATATATTCCCTTAACCTTAACCGGCGTCCGCTCCGGTTTTGTACGGATGACAATTCCTTCGGATTCCGCTTTTGCAAGTGCACTCTCGGAATTCCCCGCTTCAATGCCGATTTCTCCATCCGCATTCCCCGGCTGACCATCGTTTTCCTGACCATTGTCACCCGGCCATCCGTTTTGCGCAGGCGGCCCGTCCTTTTCTTCCCATCCGTTTCCATCTTCCGAATTACGACTTTTTCCTGGTCCGCTTCCTCCCCCCGGATCATGCTCCTCCTGGCGGCCAACCATGCTTTTTTCCCCCAGTTCAGGGGCTGGTTCATACCGCTGACAGCCAGCCAGACTAAAAATCACTGCCAGGACCGCCGTTAAAATCCTTAAACTCTCCCATCGTTTCATTTTTTATACCCCATGAGCATCCGAAATCCTTAATTTTCGTTACTGTTCACACGTTTACAGCAACTATTTTATCACATTTTTTGCTTTAAGCCAAGTCATTCAGTAATCGTTGCTGTCTAGTTACTGTTCACGGGGCTGCTGCGGTGGGGGCATATTCCGTCGTCACCACGCTCTCGCTCCGCAAAAGAACACAGCGGACGCTAAACTCGAAAAGACCTCGTTAAGCGCCGGTGTTTTTTGAGGGGATTCCTCACGGAACATGCCCCCACCTACGCAACCCCATGAACAATAACCGGTCTAATCTCTTCTTGAAAAAATTTCTCCAATTCCATTTGCATTACAGAAATTTTATCGTATAATCTTCTTAAAATCGGTAGGCAACCTAAAATTCATTATACCAAGTTCAGCCGCTGCTATGCAGCCGACACAGAGAATCTTATTATTTTTATCCAAAACCATTTTCGCGGGAAATAATACCTGGAAAAGAAAGGAAATTTTATCTATGAAACGGGATTTTTATTATCCTATTGACGCAGAACATGCGGGAGAAAGTATTGAATTTTTTCTGAAAAGCAAGGGTTATTCCAAGCACATCATTATCGGGGTGCGCGACGCCGGCGGAATCGAAGTAGATGGTCTGCATGCAATTACACCGCAGATTTTAAAACAGGGAGAAACTCTGCACATTCACCTGGAGGAACTGGAAAGTTCTGCCCGTATTGTCCCCACAGACCTGCCCTTTCCCATTGTCTATGAAGATGAAGATATCATGGTTATTAATAAACCTTCCAATATGCCCATCCACCCTTCGCAGGGAAATTTTGAAAATACGCTGGCAAATGCTGCGGCCTGGTATTTTCAGCAAAAAAAGGAGGCTTTTGTTTACCGAGTGATTAATCGTCTGGATCGGGATACTACAGGGCTTTTGATTATCGCCAAACATGCCCTGAGTGCCTGCATTCTTTCGCAGATGTCCTCACGCCGTGAAATTCATCGGGAATATCTGGCGATCGCCACGGGAAAGGTTGACGAAAAAGGGACGATCTGTGCCCCCATTGGCCGGGCAGATGATTCTACCGTTCTGCGCTGTGTAGACGAAAACAGCGGGGATTATGCCTGCACACACTACCAGCGGCTGCTTTACGATAAAAAATCAGACTGCAGCCTGGTACGCCTTCGCTTAGAAACCGGAAGGACGCATCAGATCCGGGTGCATATGAAGCATATCGGCCATCCTCTCCCCGGAGATTTTTTATATAACCCGGACTACCGCCTGATGCATCGCCAGCCCCTGCACTCCTTCCAGCTGGATTTTCGCCATCCGATTACTGGAAAGGCTATGCACTTTGAGGCGGAGGTTCCGGGGGATATGCAGTGGATTTATAAAGAAATATCCTAACTTAAATTACCCTCAACCGGCAAATTCCCATGCTGTCACACACCTTATTATAAAAATTCTGCCTTTCCTTCATTATTTCATTATAAGAAGTTTCCTGAAAAAAAAGTCCTAACTCTTTTAATCGCTTTTCATGATTGCTTCCACCAATAAAGAATGCTGGTAATTCACAGCATAACTTCTCTGCTTTGACCTGATGTTTTTCTGTGCAATTTACCCTGCAAAACTTCCTCTCACATACACAATCACGTTCATAAAATATACCGCTTATACTTTCACAATCTCGTATTTTTCCATCTGAAGAATATTTAAAATGATTATGAAAGCACTGCATCTTATGTTCCTCAAGAATATACTTATACATATGCTCTAATGACGAACCTGTATAAGATTCTCTTCGATATTTCTCTGGTACACCAGCATAATCAAAAGTAGCAACCACATGCTCAATCAACGAATTTAAAGAATTGCTGACAACAAACAAATGATGTGCATATAAATAACGGCAAATATAATATTCAATGCAAATAATAGGCACAAGATAAATATCATAGTAAAAAGATTTATCTCGCATCCATCCCAACATATCATCATATCTGCTAATTGTTTTAGCATTATTTGGCACTAAATCATAAAAAGCATATACAATATTTCCCCCATTTCTCAGTTCTACCGCCTTACTCAATAACTTACGTGCCCCTTGAGAAAATTCCATATGCTCTCCAAAACCAGAACCCTTCAGTAAATATGAACTTGGTGCTTTATCACTATCCTCAAAAAGTAATACAACTGACACTAAAATACCTCCAGCTTAAGATAATTTTTCTCATAATGTACTAGTGCATAATACACATTGTCTGTATCTATATTATAAAGCTGCTTTTTGCTTATTATAATATATTCCGCTTTATCACGTAAAACCTTAAGCAAATCATTCGTTAGATATAAATCTGCATTATCAAGCAAGAGCACCCTACATCCTTCGCTGCTCTTAATAATGGCTTCATCAATAAATCTTCCCGCCTGCGAATTACACATATAATAAGGAATCGCATTTGTTTCACAGTATGCCGCCAATGCTCCCATAAATAAAGTCTTTCCTGTTCCTGAATCTCCCCTTAAAATAATAACTCCCTCAGGCAAATCGGACGCTATAACCACTCCATCACTAGATGTATTTATACTTATCATATGAACTCCTCCGCTGTATCTAAAAAATCACTAAAATTGCTGAAATGTTTATTCTTACTTACAATATCGCAATCGCATGAAATATCGGATGCCAATGTCGGAATCTGCCATAAGATATTGCCATTCCTTATTTTGGGCAGCAACGCTAAAGCATTAGGACCACACTCCATAACATCAAAACAGGTATCCGGATTTTGAATAATATTTAATAAGGTTTTGCATCCTGTGCTTAGACAGCTTTTATTCAATGCGCCCAGGTTTTTATCACGTCCTATAAAATATAAGGGTGAACTATATTCTGCTTTATCAATTTCCTTCAATACTTCTCTTACTAAAGGTGTATCCTGCAATATCGTTTGTTTAAAATAAGAATCATTATTTCTTATCAGCTTAATACTGCCTGGTATATCCTCTAACCGTGTATAAATATTCAGTGACACAACATCTTCCCTGCCTTCCCTAATTTATCTTTTCTACCAAAGCAATCTTTTTTGCCATCTAAACTTTATTTTCATAAGTTTAAAAAACAGCACCCTTTACCCCCATCGCAGTCCCTTAGGATAATGATTTTGCAGCCTTCCCCCGGCCAGCTTTGCCCAGCCCAGGCTGTAGCCGTCCACCGCGACAAGAACCCATCCGGAAGCCATGTCTGCTAAGAATTTCTTTTCGGAATCCATGGATACTAAAAATTTCTTTTTTCCGTCAGACAGCACTTCTTCTACTGGCAGGGCTTCTCCTTTCAGATAACGGATTACCCACTCTCCTCTGCTGTCTAAGTTCACATACTGTTTTACCTGATCTATATTTAAGTACAGTGCCAGGGCGTGGGACGGCTCAAAGCGGTTCTTTTTAAAGCTTCCCAGATGCAGCCCCGGCCGAAGAACCTTTTTTCCCCGAATATCCGGCATAGGCTTTGGCACAGCATAGAGCTGCCCGCCAAAAAGCATAAACCTGTCCTCAAACTTTTCCCTATCCGCAGACCTTCCTCTATCCATCATTTTTTCTCTGTCTATGGATTCTTCCTCATCAATTTTCCAATCTCCGGCACAGAAAACCTCCTGGCAGAACGCACGAAAAACTTTTTCTAATTCCCGGCTTCCCATTCCTTCCAGACCGTTTCCCCCATTTCTTTCTCCCGATCCCTTTCCTTTTTTCTTTCCTGTTTTCCCGCTCAGGTTTGCTGCATCTGTTCCTTTGCCTTCCCCTTCTTCTCTCTTTCCAAGAACAGCCAGATAATGTCCTTCCCCGTGAATTTTATGCGGCCACAGGCGGCAAGTGGCCTCCAGTTCCTTTCTTCCCCCTTCCTCCACCCAGTCCGGCCTTCCCTGTCCAAAAGCCGCAAAGCCCTTTTTCCGCTCCCTTGGGTCTTCCATAAAAAATTCCGTGTGTTCTCTTAAAAACGCCTCAATCGTCCCTTCATTTTCTTCCGGTGCAAAGGTACAGGTGGAGTACACCAGCCTTCCGCCGGGCTTCAGCATTGCGGCAGCATAACCTAAGATCTCTTTCTGGCGCTGGCTGCACTGGCGGGGGGAATCCGGCGTCCACTCCTTTCTTGCCTCTGGTTCTTTGCGAAACATCCCTTCCCCGGAGCACGGGGCATCCACAATAATCTTATCAAAAAACTCCGGCAGCCATCCGGCCATCGTCCGGGCGTCATGGTTTGTCACAACCACATTTGCCGCGCCCATCCGCTCGATATTCTGCGAGAGGATTTTTGCCCGTGCAGGGTGGATTTCATTGCTTACCAAAAGCCCTTTTCCCTGTAAATATGCAGCAATCTGGGTACTTTTTCCTCCGGGTGCCGCACATAGATCCAGCACGGTTTCCCCCGGCCTTACTTCCAGTGCTTCTGCGGCCGCCATGGCACTGGGTTCCTGAATATAATATAACCCTGCTTCATGGTAAGGATGCTTCCCCGGCCGATCCTCTTTTGCATAACTAAACCCGCCTTTAGCCCATAAAACTTCTTCCAGCGAAAAATAAGCGCGGCAGTTCTCTTCTGCCTCCCCGGCTTTCACCTTTAATCCATTGAAACGCAGGCCCTGCGTGCGCGGCTCTTGATAGCTTGCAAGAAAAGGCAAAAACTCCTCCCCCAGCAGCTTCTTCATCCGGCAGACAAAACCTTCCGGAAGTTCCGCCTCCAAATAGCCCTTTTCTTCTCCTGTCACTCCCACAACCCATTCCTTTCTCCATCCGGTTATCAAATTCATCACCATGTTAATCGTTACTGTTCAAACATTCGTTACTGTTCAAACGTTCGTCACTGTTCACCGGCACAAACGCCTTTGTTCTATTGTAATCCATTTTCTCACTGTCTGCCAATAGATTTTTCACGTGAACAGTAACGATTTTTCCAAAAAGAAAAAGGCCGGTCAATTTGCATACCAGCCCTTTCTGTCTTTTCCTTTATCGTTCCCAGTGTATTGTATCAATAATTTTCTATAATTCAATCTTATCCTCTGGATACTCAGTTCCGTTTACAACAAGATAAGCATAGCCGTCATTTGCATTGATGTACAAATTCATCTCTTCTACAACAACATCCTTGTGTGCTGCAGAGAAAGCTTCCTTTGCTTTAGCCAGAAGTTCTTTTGCCACTACCTTTTTATCTGCAAATTCAAAAACAACGGATACGGATGCCTCTTTTGCCTTCTCTTCCTTTTTTACAGGAGCTGGGGCGGTTTCTTTTACCGGCTCTGCCTTCACTGCGGTTTCCTTCTTTGCTGTCTTCTTGGTTTCTGTTACTGCTGCCTCCTGAACCGGAGCAGCCTTCTTGGTCGATTTTGTCGCCATAATACATTATCCTCCTCATGATGAATCCACTGACCGTTATAGAAACAGTACACGCCGCTCATCCGGCGGCGGACTTCTACGGTAAACGAACAGGAAAAAAATTGATCCTCTGGAATTATAGACCTCTATCTCCCGTTTGTCAACAAAGGGAAAAAAGACTGTTAATTCCTTACAATTATTTTCCCGTTTTTCCAGGAATTTCATGAAGATTTTCAGGTAAAAAGGCGACAAAATAACTTATTCCCCCATCGCCTCGAATTCATCCAGAAGTCCGCCAAAGACCTCTAAGGCGGCTTTCACGGGCTGCGCCGTGGACATATCCACGCCGGCAAGCTTTAACAATTCAACCGGCGGCATAGTACATCCGCTGCGCAGAAACTGTCGATAACCCTCCAGTGCGCCTTCCTCACCGTTCAATATCCGGCCGGAAATCGCTATAGCCGCAGAAAATCCCGTCGCATACTGGTACACATAAAACGGCGTATAAAAATGCGGTATCCTCTCCCATTCATAAGCAATTTCTTCATCCACCACAATCGCTGAACCAAAATACTCCTCATTCAGCTTCCGGTACATTGCACACAGAGCGTTGGCCGTCAGCGCCTCGCCGCGCTCCGCCTTCTGATGTACCTGATATTCAAACTCGGCAAACATGGTCTGCCGGAACAATGTCCCCCGAAAGCTCTCCAGGAAATGGTTAATCAGATATTTCTTTTCCTGCACATCGCTTGTTTTCTCCATCAAATGCCGGATAAGCAGGGCCTCATTGCAGGTGGAAGCCACCTCGGCCACAAAAATCTTGTAGCCCGCATAGGTGTAAGGCTGATATTTGTCCGAATAGTACGTATGAATCGCGTGCCCCATCTCATGCGCCAGGGTAAAGACATGGTCAAGCGTCCCCTGATAATTTAACAGTACATAAGGATGCGTCCCATAGGCCCCCCAGGAGTACGCTCCGCTGCGCTTTCCTTCATTCTCATACACATCAATCCATCGCTGCGAAAAACCTTCTTTTAAGCGTTCCCGGTACTCTTCTCCCAGCGGCTTTAAGCCCTCAAGCACGATGGCCTTGGCCTCCTCAAAACTGTACTTTTTCCTCACCCCTTCAACCATCGGCGTATATAAATCATACATGTGCAGTTCTTCCAGCCCTAATGCCTTCTTCCTTACCTGAACATAGCGGTGAAGCAGGAAAAGATTTTCCCGCACGGATTCGAGAAGCTGATCGTAGACGATTTCGGGGACTTCATTTTCTGCCAGGGAATGTGCCCTGCTGGAGGTATAATGCCTGGCCTTTGCATAGTAGACGGCCTGCTTAACCTCCGCCGCATACGTCGCCGCAAGCGTATTGGAAAACTGCTTATACACCCCGTAAAGGCCGGTAAATGCATCTCTGCGCACCCTTCGGTCTTCACTTTCCAGCAAAGAAATATAGTTTCCGTGCGTGATTGCAATGCTTTCCCCATCGCTTCCGGTAATCGTCGGAAAAGAGATATCCGCATTATTAAACATTGTAAAAATCTGTGCCGCCCCCTGTGTGGCTTCCTGGGACTGCGCCAGAAGCTCTTCCATCTCGCGGCTTAAGGTGTGCGGCTTCTTCGCCAGGAGCTGTTCCATAGCCCGGGAAAAATGCCGGATTCCATTGTCCGCACCCATAAACTCCCGCAGGCGTTCTTCGGGAATGGCCAGAATCTCCGGTGCCATGTACGAGGACTGTTCCACCGCCGCACTGGAAAGGGACTGCGCCCGCGCAAACATCTCCTGATAGCGGGCCTCCCCGGTATCCTGATCCATGCGCATCCGGGCGTAAACATATAAAACCTCCAGCCTCTGCGAACACTCGTCGTCAAATTTCAGTGCGGCATACAGCCGATCGGCCGATTCCCCCATATGTCCCTTAAACTGCGCATACCGGCCAATCTCTTCCTTTTCTTTTTGATACAATTCTTCCCATGCCTGATCGCTCTCGAACATATCCTCCAGCTTCCAGCAATCCTTTTCTAAAACTTCCCTGCGCTTTACCATCTTTTCCTCCATTCTGCACGTTTTACAGCACTTTTCTTGTTACTGTTCACACGACAGCAACCTTTTCTTCTTTTCCCAATCACGACTACATCAAACCTGCCGCTAACGGCACCACCACAACGGTCATCAGACCTGCCACGGCGATGGACAGGCTGCTCATCGCCCCTTCAATTTCGCCAAGTTCCAGAGCCTTTGCCGTTCCCACCGCATGGGCGCTGGTTCCAATCGCCAGCCCCTTAGCCACCGGATGAATAATCCCGGCCAGGCGGCAGAGCATTTCCGCACATATATTTCCCACAATCCCGGTAACAATAATGGAAATCACCGTCAGGGTAACGATTCCCCCTGCCTCTTCGCTCACGCCCATGCCGATTGCCGTCGTAATGGATTTAGGCAGCAGGGTAACAAAGTGCTCATGCCCCAGACGAAACAGCTTGCAGAAAACAAAAATACAGACGGCGCTGGTCAGTACGCCGCTGCTAATCCCCACCAAAACCGCCAGCCCGTGCTTTTTCAGCAGGTGAAGCTGTTTATAGAGGGGAATCGCCAGGCAGACCGTAGCCGGGGTAAGCAGATCGCTGACAAACCTCCCGCCCTGCTGGTAAGCCTCATAGTCAATTCCGGTCAGCACCAGCACGCCCATCACCAGAAAAATCGCGATAAGCAGAGGATTAAAAATCCCAAGCTTCAGCTTCCTTTTTAACTGCAGGCCAATATAGTATGCCCCTATCGTAATAAAAAATCCAAAATAGATACTTTCTCCCAGGATCTCCTTCACTGCTTTTTTCCTCCTCTTTCCATCATCCACTGTGCCGCCCATCCGGTAACTACAAAGACAATAAACGTAGAAAGCACGTTAATCACCAGATAGGGAACACCGACCTGCATAAGCTGTTCCCTATAGCGGATAATGCCGACGCCGGCAGGAATGAACATCATCGACATATTGTCCAGCAGAAAATTTCCGCACCCGTCCACATCCTCCAGATGCAAAATACCCGTACACAGCAGCCCCAGCATCAGAAACAGTCCGTACACCCCGGCAGGAACAGGCAGGGGCAGAAGCTTATTAAAGATTTCCCCCAAAAGACTGATGCCCAATATTATTGAAAGTTCTTTTGCAAATTTCATCTTGTTTTTCCTCCATTGGTTACTGTTCACACGTCACAGTAACTTCCATTGCACGATTACCGCTTATTTTAGCACGGGTTTTGGATGAGGGCAAGGAAAAATAAAATATTGATTTTTTTTGTTTGCTATGCTATGGTCTTAGCACAGTTTAACATACGGTCAGCGCAACAAGTGCGCAGACCTACGTGAACTGTAACTAAAGGAGGCTTCCCATGCAAAAAACCTTTTGTCAGTCCGAACTCACCCCCTCGCAGACCAGGTCTTTCCTTGACCTGATAAAAGCCTGCCAAAGCGATGAACCTGTCCGTTTAGGCTTCCCCGACGATGCGGATCTCTTTCTTTTTACCTGCGAACAGACGACGGTGATTTCCTGCCTTATCGTCTGCAAGGTACAGGATGATTTATGGGAATGTTATGTCTTCACGCACCCCAACCGGCGGAAAAAAGGACTTTGCCAAAATCTTATCGGTAAACTCTGCGAACTTGCCCCTGCCGATACCGAACTTGTCTTTCTTCTGGATCACCAAAGCCCGGACGCCCTTGCTGCTTTTTCTTTCCTGGAGATGGAACTCTGGCGCACGGAATATCAGATGGAACGCCGGATAAACAAAAAAGATTCGCTGGCTGCGCTGCCATTTTCCCCTGCCGCCGATGCTTTTTCCCTCTCCTGCAAAAAAATCCGTGAAGAGGGTGAAGAGGGATGGGAGTTCATGGTTTTTTCCCGCACAGACGAGCCGTCCGCTCCTGCAAATCCGGTCGGTAACTGCCGTGTGCTCAAACATGGACAGGCAGGATTTTATCTCTACCATGTGGAAATTTCCCCGGACTTTCGCAGGCGTGGTCTGGGAACCCGGCTGATGGAAGCGGTGATGCAGACCCTGCCGGAAAATGCCGGACTGTATCTGCATGTTTCCGCCGATAACACGCCCGCCGTAAAACTCTACAAAAAAACAGGATTTCACATCACGGAAACCCTGTCTTATTATCTCTATTAGCTTACCGGGCGCTGGGCTGCCTTTCGCGCAGCGCCCCGCACTCTTCATCTTTGACCGAAGTGCCCCGCACTTCATCTCTGACCGCGGCACCCTGCGCGGCTTAATCCATAACCGCAACGCCCTGCGCCTCAATCCTCTTGCGGATATCCAGCATCTTTTCATCGGTCTGCGCAATCACATCGGCGCAGTCCTTTAATTCCCTGCTGATATCGGTTCCGTCCACCAGTTCTTTTTTGTACTTTAACTGATGATCCAGGCTCGCCCAGAAATCCATGGCAATCGTCCGGATCTGAACCTCCACCCGCATGGGTTTTTTCCTGTCCGAGAAAAAAACAGGAACTTCGATAATCATATGATAGCTGCGGTATCCATTGCTCTTGGGATGTTTTAAATAGTCCTTGATGGCAATGACATGGACATCATCCTGGCGGATCAGCATATCCGCCACCTCGTAAATATCATCAATAAAGGAGCAGATGACCCGGATTCCTGCCACGTCGTCCAGGTTATTGACCACGGATTCTAAAGAAACCGGAAGGTTTCGGCGGTGAAGCTTTTCGATAATGCTTTCCGGCTTCTTTACCCGAAACTTAATCATCTCAATCGGATTTCTCTGGTTCCGCACCGAAAGCTCATCATTAAGAACTTCCAGCTTCGTGCGCACCTCCCGGATAGCGCAGGTGTACATCATCATAATCTGCTGGAACTGCCGCCCCACATGGATCAGGCTTTCCGGCACGGCTGCCATATCCGGATTTCCCAACAGCGACTTGGTAAATTCATTATAACTGTTATTCGAGGTCATGCTCACATTCATCGCTGTACCCCTAAATCTCTTCTACGGCCAAAACGGCATCTTCCAGCCAGTTTTCCTCCAGATATTCAATCTTGCCGGCATCCACAAGCTGGGCAATCTTCGGGTCAATGGGAAGCTTGGCCAGAACCTTAATCCCCTGCTCCTTCGCTGCTTCTTCGATATGGCTCTCCCCGAAAACAGACATCTTCTTCCCGCAGTCCGGACATTCCAGATAACTCATATTTTCCACTACGCCAAGAATCGGAATATCCATCTTCTTTGCCATATTTACGGCCTTTGCCACAATCATGGACACCAGCTCCTGCGGTGAGGTAACGATAATAATTCCGTCCACAGGAAGGGACTGGAACACCGTCAGCGGCACATCCCCTGTTCCCGGCGGCATATCCACGAACATATATTCGATATCCTTCCACAGGGTTTCCGACCAGAACTGCTTGACTGCACCGGCAATCACCGGCCCTCTCCAGATCACCGGATCGGTTGTATTTTCCAGAAGAAGGTTTGCACTCATCACCGAAATCCCATTCATGGTTTTCACCGGCATCATCAGTGCGCCGTCCGAGGTCGTTCCCACCATCTCGTCGTCCAGACCAAAAGCCTTTGGGATCGACGGGCCGGTGATATCCGCATCCAGGATCGCCGTCTTTTTATGCCTGCGGTTCATGGCAATGGCTAACATCGAAGTCACCAGGGATTTTCCCACGCCCCCCTTACCGCTGACAATGCCAATCACCTTTTTCACCGAACTGGCCGGATGAAGCGGCTCTAAAAAACTTGTCTGCTCCTGGGTTCTGCTGGAACATCCATTCTCCCCGCAGGAGCTGCAGTTGTGATTGCAATTCTCACTCATTTTACATCAATCTCCCTTCTCTTTATCTATCTTTTTATCTATTTTTATCTGTCTTTTTTCTGTAAATCAACTCAGCTAAATGACGTCCGCTTTAAAAGCCGAAACACCCCGGCCCGCTCAAGAACCGTCCCTACCATGTAGAGAATTATGGAGTCAATCGGCCACATCACCAGGTTCTTTAACAGCCGCACCGGAAGCAGCACCATAAATGCCTTCCCGTAAAGTATGGAAATCCATAAAGTGTTAAAGAATACATTGCAAATCATCAGAACAAGGAATTTCGCCAGAAATACCCGCCAGAGTGTCAGCTTCCTTCCATACAATATACTGCCGCAAATCACCCCCGCCAGCATGGCATCGAAGGTGAAGCCGGGAAAAAAGGTTCCCGTCGGTTTGATGATATACTTTAAAATATCCAGCAAACCGCCAAAATATGCCCCCACCACCGGGCCGAACAGATAATCGACCAGCCGGTTGGGAACACTGGAAAAACCGATTCTCAGTGAATTTCCCAATTCAATCGAAAAATACCCAAGGACAATGGCGACCGCAGCGAGCATTGCACAGGATGCAATCGTTCGGGTCTTTCGGATTTCCTGGGATGACTGCGTGTACAAAGTTGCTAATTTCTTCATAAAAAAATTACCTCCTTTGCAGAACCCATTCAACCACAATAGGAGATAATCGTTCACTGCCAGGCTGCTTTTTTCATATTTTTACAGTGTTTCCACACACGGAAAGCCACGGCAAAACGGCAGTGGTAATCTCTCGGATTGCAGCGGGATGCGGCCTGTGTACCGCAAGGAAAGACCTTCCTTTTCGTCCCGCTGACAACTCCCTGTTCAGCCGGCACTTAACGCACACAAACCTACTCTGCACATACGATTTTTATTTGGCTTTTCGTCTGCCGGAAATAAGATTTGCTCCCGAAAGACAAGATAACCATGGATATGATTATACAGGAAAACCAAAAAAAAGCAAGTTCTTTTTTGCCTGCTGCCGTGAATGCCTGCTGCCGTGAACTGCCGTGAACGTATAAAGGGTAACTGACTTTTAACCGGCTTCACCAAGAAATCCCGAACTAACCAAAACAGCTCACGCCTCCCAGTACAGCACCCCATGTTCCTCCGTCCTATACACAAAGTCCTCGTCGCGCAGGTATTCCAGGCAGGAGAAGGTCTTGCTGGTAATCATCTTTAACAGCAGAAGCTGCTCTTTGGTCTGCGGAAGTTCCTTCATCCCGTAGGCCAGCCTTGCCGCCTGAACTACGGTTCTTGGACGACGGCTGTGCTTGACCACCTGCTCGATAATCTGAATCTTTTCCAGATAGGCAAATACAATCCGGTTGACCGCCTTCTTGATGCTTGCTCCCTCCAGCATGGTATTGTGGGAAGGGTAAAGCTTATAATCGGCAAACGCATGGCTGAGTTCTTCCAGTGAACGAAAATACGAACTGAGCAGATGCTCGTCCTTAAAGCTGCTCCCCACAATCGGCACAATCCCGCGGATCAGCTGGTCGGCGCTGAAAAGCAGCTTCAGATTATCTTCGGCCAGCCCCATCTGTCCAAACGTGTGGCCGCGCAGTTCAACCGCCCTGAAATCATAACCTCCATAGTAAAAATGCTGTCCTTTTTCAATGGGTTCGTAGGGAAAATGCAGGATATTAAATTCCGCCAGCCGATCCTGTTCTACCGCCATGGTAAACATTTCCCAGAGTTCCGGCGTCCCCCTCTCGGTAATGCCCACATAGCGGAGGACTTCCGCCTGATCCTCGTGGTATTTTACATTATAATGAAGACAGTCATAGTGATGCCGTTCCTCCTCGGGATTCATAAAAATCCGGCTTCCCTGTTTTGCAAATGAGGACGCAAGCCCGCAGTGATCGTGGTGTTTATGGGTGAGAAAAATATCCAGCATCGGAAAGGAAATTCCAAGCTTTTCCATCACCTGCTTTAATGTTTCCATACATGCCTCATCGTGGAAGCCCACATCGACCATCAGACTCCGATCCTTTTGGGGATTTTTCCCCGGAATAATATAGATTTTAATCTCATCAATACTCTTAAAATTGCCGTGAAGTTCTAACTGATAAATCCCCGGAAAAATTTCCTGCAAATATTCATTCATGCTCTTGTCCTGCTTTCTTTATCGATTACATTCCTGTTACTGTTCACACGTTCACAGCAACATGTTCTTCCTTCGCATCAAACAAAAATGCACCCCAAAAGCTATCGCTGTCCCCAAAACCGCCCCGGCCAGAACGTCGGTAGGATAATGGACGAACAGATACATCCGGGAAAAGGCAATCAGCGCAGCCAGTCCCAGTGCAGCCGCACCCCATCTTCGGTGAAAGAAAAAGATGCTGACCCCTGCCTCAAAGCCTGCCAGCGTGTGTCCCGAAGGAAAGGAAAAATCTCTGGGATTTTCCACTAAAAGAGGAAACGCCGCCCGGATATCCAGGTTCCAGCACGGACGCGGCCGGGCAACCAGGTTTTTCAGCAGACAGTTCCCCAGAAGAAATCCCGCGGCGAGGGAAAGCAGAACGGCCAGACCGCAGCTCCGGGTCTTTTTCATGCAAAATAAGACGCAGCCCGTCAGTATCCAAAACCACCCTGCATCCCCCAGGAAGGTCACTGCCGCCATCAGTTCATCCAGCCACGGCCGGTGAAGGCCCTGCAGCCAGACAAGAAATGCCAACTCCATAGTATCCTCCATTGCGCACACGCTTTACAGATCCGTCCCAAACATAATCCCGGCGTCCTTCCTGGCCATCACTAAAAGTTCCATCACCAGCAGCGTCTGTCCCAGCATATCGTAGCAGGCCGGATAATCCTTTTCTTTCATCTGACGGTCAAACTCCTTCATCTCCGCCGTAAGCGTGCCGCCCTGCCCGTCCTCCGAAAGCCTCTCCCGCATATCTTTCTGGATAAATTCCGCATATTCGCTTGAACTTACCGGGCCTTCCAGGCGAAGACAGCCCTTATCCCCCTGCACCAGGCCAAAGCACGGGCTGTCGGAATCCTTTGCCCCGCTGCACACAGCCTGAAAGCCGTCATAGCCCATCGTGACTATGCCGGAGGTGTCAATCCCGTTAAAGCCCAGGTTTGCATCGTAGCGTATCCACTTGGGCCGCCCGAAAAGCGCCGCGACAAAATGAAGATTGTACATGTTGATATCGTAAAGGCAGCCGCCGGACAGTTCAGGGTCAAACGCCGGAAGCACCTTCTGTTCCAGATAGGCATCATAGCGGCTGGAACGGCGCGAATAGTTGCACTGGACTAACTTAATCGACCCTGCCCGCCCAAGATTGTGCTTGATGGCCAGGAAATTTTCCGAATAGGGAATCTTGCAGGCTTCCCATAAAAACAGGTTTTTCTTCTTTGCCAGCCGTATTAATTCCTCCGCCTCATCATATTCCGTCGTAAACGGCTTTTCACAGATCACATTCTTCCCTGCCTCCAGCGCCTGTTTTGCATACTGGTAATGCAGGCTGCTGATAATGCCGATATACACGGTATCGATATCGGTTCGGGTTAAAAAAACGCGGTACTCCGTATAAATTTCCCGGATATCAAACTGATCCGCCAATTGCCGCCCCTGCTCAAGGCTCTGATGGCGGACACAAATCGCCCGGGCCGTCACCTCCGAAAGCGGCCGGATATCCTCCAGTAGCCGTTTTACAATCATGCCGTTTCCCACAATGCCCAGCTTCATGTCCTTTCTCCTCTCCTGCTGCGGTTCGCCTACATACACGATAACCTGACTCTTACTTCTTATCCGTCCTTTTCATTCTGCGGAAGCGCCTTCTGGAACATCTTATCCATCTCCAGATAAGATTTTTTCAGGGAAACCGGCTTGCCTTCCCGGTTTAAAAAGCAGTGTGAAGTTTTCCCCACGCAGCGAAGCTCCCCGCTCTCCTTATCCGTCACCGAATACTCAATCGTCATCTTTATCCCATTATAATACTTTAAAATAGGAATAATCAACACCGTTTCGCCAAAATGCGTCATAGATTTATACTCGCAGGTAACGGAAAGCACCGGGCTGATAATCCCCTGGCTTTCCATCTCATCATAGCCAATTCCCATCTGGCGCATCAAATCCGTCCTTGCCTCTTCAAACCAGCGGATATAGTTGGAATGATGGATAATCCCCATCTGATCGGTTTCATAATACTGGGTTTTATGTTCATAGGTGTGTAATTTCATCTTTCTACCTCCTTCACACCGAATACTTTTTTAAGCACAATTAAGTATAGCACAGAAAAAAGAGGGTTTCCAGCCCTCTTTTTCTAAACAAATACTAAAATCGGCACTAAACATCCAGCCGATATAATTTTCCATATTTTTCCTTCAGGTAATCCACATAATACTGTGCATTGAAATCCTCCCCGGTCATCTCTTTTAAGATTTCCCGGCTTTTTTTCAGCTTGCCGTACTGGTGGATGTGTTCTCTCAGGTAATCGCGGATCGCGGAAATCTTTCCCTCCTCCAAAAGCTTATCCACATCCATCTCCTTCTTCATATAAGCATACATCTGCGCACCAAAGGCACTCCCCAGGGCATAGGACGGGAAATAGCCAAAAGAACCCTGTGACCAGTGAATATCCTGCAGTACGCCTTCCCTCACATTCTCCGGACGGATGCCCAGATATTCCTTATATTTATCCGCCCAGGCCCCCGGAAGATCCTTTACCTGCAGATCCCCTTCAATCAAATCCTTTTCCAGCTCATAGCGGATCAGCACATGCAGGCTGTAGGTCAGTTCATCGGCTTCCGTGCGGATAAATCCCGGCGTGGCCTTATTCACTGCACGGACAAAATCATCCAGGCTGATATTTCCAAGGTTATCCGGGAAAGCCTCCTGAAGCTTTGCATAGACCGGAACCCAGAAGCTCCTGTTCCGGCCAAGGATATTTTCAAAAAACCTCGACTGCGACTCATGCATCCCCATCGAGGCCCCCTCGCCCACCAGCGTCTGCGTCAGATCGTCCCGCACGCCCAGTTCATAGAGCGCATGGCCGGTTTCGTGGATAATGGAAAAGAGCGAGCTGTCCAGATTCTTTCCGTAATGGGTGGTAATCCGCACATCCCGGTTGTGAAGATTCGTTGTAAAAGGATGGGCGCTGACCGCCATCACACCTTTAGAAAAGTCAAAGCCCACGTACTCGGCGATAAACCTTCCGATTTCTTCCTGCTGTTCATCCGTAAAATCGCCGGTTAAAAACTCATTGGGGATTTCCACCTTACTCTCCTGCACGGCCTTCAGCAGAGGAACAATTTCCTCCTTAATCACCCCAAAGAATTTGTCCAGAAGCTCCATGGAAAATCCCGGCTCATAGTCATCCAGCATAACATCGTACTTCTTCTGCCCTTCCTTTGCCCGGTAAGCGGCAAACCTTTTCTGGAAATCAATCACCTTTTCCAGCGTGGGCGCAAAAGCATCAAAATCATTCTCCTCCTTTGCCTTCGTCCAAATCCGAACCGCACCTGCGGTCAGCTGCGAAAACTCCTGGTATTCCTTCTGCGGGATGGCATCCAGCTTGGAAATCTCTTCCAGAAGTTCCCGCACCTGTCCTGCTTCGGCCTCGGAAAGCCCCTCTTCCTTTGCACACTTCTTTGCCAGTTCCTTCACCGTTTCATTATTCACTGCCCCAAAATATTCCCCGGACAATGTACCGATAACCTTCTCCGTCAGTTCCCCGGCCTTCTTTGGCGCAAGCGTGGCATCGTCCCACTCAAATAAAACAAGCGCCGCCTTTAACGCCATCATCCGGTCAAGATGCGGTTTTAATGCTTCAAATGCAGAATTCATTGCTGTTTCCTCCTTTTTCTTTCAAACTTTTTTTAGTTTTTCCTCCAGACATCTTCTTATACACAATACTTCATAAACCATACACCATAAACCATAACCTCCCCTCACCAGTCCAGCTTCCCAAACTCCGTTTTATCATAAGAAGCCGCACAGCGCCCGTGTTCAATCACCATCAGCCGATCAGAAATCTCCAGGGTATCGGAGATATTTGCCGTGATAATCAGCACCGCCGTTCCCATCTTTAATATCTGCCGAAGCAGGGTCAGGATCTTCATCCGCACAAACATATCCCCCCGGGCCAGCGGCTGAACGCAGACAAGGACGCGGGGATTTAACAGCTGCATACGGTAATAGACCAGGGCAAGCTTTTCGATAAAGGGAAGGTTTTCCACCGATGCTTCATCCAAAGCCGGGCCAATCACGGGGGCAAATTCCCTGCGGATGCTGCGGTAGATTTTTTCCGGAACAATGGTTTTTTTCAGCTTCCGATCCACAAAAAACGTCAGGTTTTCCATGTAGCTGCGGTGCTCAAAAAGCAGGTTTTCCACTGGATTCTTGGGGATAATGGCAATCCCGGCGTCCAGGCAGTCGCCGATAGTCTGCGGCTGATAGTGCTGGTGTTCCAGGGTAATCCAGCCGGACGTCCCGCGCAGTGCCCCGGTCAGCAGATCAAGGATATCCCCCGCAATCCGGTTATCCATATCCAGAAGGGTCAGACATTCCCCCCGGTGAAGATTAAAGCGCAGGTGATCAAGGTTTTCGGTGCATACATGATGAAAATGCAGGGCACCCTCCGAGGTTTCCTGTTCATTTTTTGCCTTGGGAACGAACCATTCCGTAATATAAGGTGCCATCTTCTCATCGGTCATCTCATCCTGTTCAAAAACCTTGATAATCCGACCGTTGGAGAACAGTGAAGTCCTGTCGGCAATGCGGAACACCTCCTGGTGATGGTTGCCGATGTATAAAACGGAAATCCCCTGCTTTTTCACCTCCCGCAAACGGTGCTGAAACTCATTTAACTCTGTCTGGCTGAGGAAATTGCCGGGGTTATCCACAATCAGCAGGCGGCATCCCATTAACAGCGCCTTTCCCAGTTCCACCAGGCTGCGCTCTAAGGGAGTCAGCGCAAACACCCGCTTGTGCAGGCTGACAGAAATACCGTTTTCCGCAAAAAACCGCTCCGCCTGTTCCCGAAGCACCCTCTCCTGAATCAGATACTTCTTAAATCCCTCCCGGAGAACGAAAACATTATCGGCAACGCTTAAATCCTCGACCAGATGGCTCTGCTGCTCGATAACGGCAACCCGGTTGCTGCTGTTGTCGCTGAACGAATAGCGGTTCACAATCCGCCCGTTGTACCACACCCGCCCAAAAGAAATCGGACGGTTGTAGCAGATTAAATCAATCAGCTGATCATGGCCCTTATTGCTTTGGGATACCAGCCCCATAATCTCCCCGGCAAACATCTGGAAATTCAGGTTATCCAGCCAGGTTTCCCCGTTTTTTATTAAACTGACATGATCGATGCATAAAAGTTCACGTTTCATTTTCGATGTCCTTTAGGATTCCCGGATCAGGGGAAGCGAAACCACCACATCGGTTCCCACGCCTTCCCTGCTGTAAACCGCCAGTCCGTAGTTTTCACCAAACAAAAGCTTAATCCGGTTATTGACATTCATCAGGGCAATCCCGCCCCGTTTTCCCGGAGGCGGCGTTTCCTCATCCAGGGTCAGCCGCCGCAGCTTTTCATTAAGCTGGCACAGTGTCCGCTCATCCATCCCCAGTCCGTCGTCCGAAACACGGATACGAAGACAGAGATCGCTTACCTCAATGCGGATCACCAGATTCCCCTTATCGGTCTTCCTCTCGATACCATGATAGATAGCGTTTTCGACAATGGGCTGTAAAGTAAGCTTGGGCAGGCGGCAGGAAAGAACGTCCAGATGCGTGACGGCGCAGTCCATTTCTTCCGTCTGCGCTGCTTCACTGCCGGAATCGTCCCATTCATCGCCGGCATCATCCAGGGCATATTCAATGCGCAGCCCCAGTTTATCGCCGAAGCGAAACTGCTGGATGTAATAGTAGTTTTCAATATTGGCAAGCTCGTCTTCCAGGGTCACCAGGTTTTCCACCTGAGAAATCGTATAGCGGAAAAACGTCGCCAGGGCCTCCGTCATCTCCGCCACACTGTCAAGCCCCGCAATCAAAGCCTCACTCCTAATGCCCTCCAGGGTATTGTAGAGAAAATGCGGATTAATCTGGTTCTGCAGCGCCAGGTATTCTGCCTGCTTTTTGGAATGATGGATCAGGTTGTTCCGGTCAATAATTTCATCCAGCCGCGCAATGGCAAGCTCGCTCTCCGGAGTAAGGGGATGCGGCTGGTGGAAAAAGTCATTCAGCACGTAGCCCATGGCAAACTGCTCGTAAATTTTTCTTGTTTCCTGGTAGGGGCGGACAACCAGGCGAAGGATCAGCAGGATGTAGCCCACAGCCGCTGCCGCCGCAAAAAGGAGAGGAACAGGGCCTGCCTGCGCCGCTGCACACAGCTTCCAGCACAGCCCCAGATAAAGAACGAGCAGCACAAGACCCGCGCAGGCACACAAAAACAGACGCCGGGAAAGATAGTGCAGTTTGGTTTTTATCAGTTCTTTCATGAATACAGCTTTCTATACTCGTTTGGCTTTAATCCGGAGTATTTGGTAAATGATTTCGTAAAATAGCGCACATCACTGTAGCCCACAGCCGCACAGATATCCGCAACCGTCCGGTTCGTTTCCTTTAACAGATGCTTGGCCGCATCCATGCGCACGCCCGAGAGGTATTCCAGAAACGTCATTCCCGTATCCTTTTTAAACACGGTGCTGAAATAGGCAGGAGAAAGCCCGGCTGCCGCACTAACCTGCTCTAAAGTTATTGCTTCCTGGTAATGCGCGGCAATAAACTGCTTGACGACGCGGATGGGCCGGTTTTCCTTCTGACGCTTCTTTACTGCCGCCTTCTCATAGGAAACCGTGACTTCACGGATAAGATAATCAAACAATTCGCCAGCCGACGCACAGTTTCTGGTTCCCGTGGAAAGCTTTCCCTGGACATCCTCCTCCAGCGGAATCTGAAAATTCTTCATCGAGAACCGATAAAGGCTGATAACCTCCTCTGCCACATGCAAAAGTTCATGTCCCGAAATCCCCTCTGCCGCCAGAACCTGCGCTTTTAATTTAAGAAGAACCTCGCGGACAGGGAATACCTCCAGCGTTTCCAAAGCCTGCGAAAACTGACGTCCAAACTCAGTAAATTCGGTAAACTTCACCGGCATATTTTCCGGAAATTCATTCTCGTAAAGCTTCCCCGTACCCAGAACCAGCCGCTCTTCGATATTCTGCCGGGCGTTATCTAAAGAAGCTTCCAGGTCCGAAAGTTTTTCGCAGCCCTTCCCCAAGGCAGCCGTAACGGCAAAATCCTGCAAAATATCTCCCTGCACCCGAAGCTCATCCAAAAGAAGCTTCATCTGCCTGCGGACTCCCGCCCGGTGCTCCGGCTGCATCTGAAAAAGGAAATAGTAAAACCCTCCAAAAAACAGAAGTTCATAGTCATTTACCAGATCCTTAAAAAGACGCGCTGCGGCATTTTCCACCTTATCCGCCATAAACGCCTGGTTTTTTGGCTGGTCAAACACTCGCCCGTCCATCTTCAGCACGGCAATGCAGAATTCCCCCAAAGAAAATGCATAGCGAAACTCCTGATTAATCTTTTCCGTCGGCCAGGATAAGCGCTCCCGGCTGCGTCGGGCAATAAAATCCGAAAAAAATGTCCGGCGCAGGGTCTGCTTATCCGTGTTTAAGGTCTGCTTTAACTGCTCTTCGCTGATTTCTCTCGCCGTATTTTCCTGAAATTTCTCGCCCAGCTTGCGCAGGGTTTGCGTCAGTTCATCCTTTTTAATAGGCTTTAAAATATAGGCGTGGACGCCGTAGCGGATCGCGGTCTGGGCATACTCAAAATGCCGGTAGCCGCTGATAATAATAAACTCCGTTTTCGGACAGTATTCCTTACTCAGACGAATCAGTTCCAGCCCGTCATACCCCGGCATACGGATATCCGTAATCACGATATCCGGGTGCAGGGACTGTATTTTCTCCAGAGCCTCCAGACCATTCGCCGCCGTACCGGCCACCTGCATTTGAAGCCCCGGCCAGTCCACCAGCTTTTCAATCAGCTGGCAGATCTTTTGTTCATCGTCAGCAATCAATACCTTAATCATCCTGTTTTTCACCCAACCTTTTTTGTTTCCGTGCCGCGGTTCACATGCGTTCATGGTAAAATGTTTTCAATTACAATTATCCCCCAAAAACAACAGAACATTTAAAAAGTAGTATAACAGATTTACAGACAGAAGTCAAAATCAAAAGATTGTCTACATTAACCGAAAGAATACCCCCTTAAAGGATATTTTTTGTTATGATATACTAAGACTATCTTAAATTTTTGCTTTATACATGGTCAAACTGCAGCGGAGATGGGTGAAATGAAGGAATACATAGGAATCGATATCGGCGGAACGAAATGCGCCGTTGTCCGCGGGGATGAAAGGGGAAGGATTTTAGAAAAGCTTGCCTTTCCCACCAGGAGCTGCAAAGAAACACTGGAAGAAATTTTTTCCGGTGTAAGAACTCTCTGGACAAAACAGGTGCTTTCCATCGGCGTCAGCTGCGGCGGTCCTCTGGATCAGGAAAACGGAAGGATTCTGTCGCCGCCAAATCTTCCGGGCTGGGATGATGTTCCGATTACCCGAAAGTTAAGCGAAGCCTTTCACGTACCCGCTTACCTGCAAAATGATGCCGATGCCTGTGCCCTTGCCGAGTGGCGCTTCGGTGCCGGAAGGGGATGCTCTCACATGATCTTTTTAACCTTTGGAACAGGGCTTGGAGCGGGACTCATCTTAAACGGAAAACTCTACACCGGAAGCTGCGGCATGGCCGGGGAAGCCGGTCATCTCAGGCTCTTTCCGGACGGACACACAGGTTACGGGAAGGCCGGGTCCTACGAGGGCTACTGCAGCGGAGGCGGCATTGCCCAGTACGGAAGGGGTAGCGCAAAGGAACTTGCCCTGCGGGCAGCCGCCGGGGACGAAGAAGCTTTAAAACTCTGGGCGGATACGGGAAACTATCTGGGAAGACTTTTATCGCTTCTTATCGATTTATTCAACCCGGAGAGAATCATTATCGGCAGCATCTATGCAAGGGCAGGACGGTTTATGGAAGAGGAGATGCAGAAGGTTCTTAAAAAAGAAACACTGGAAAAAAACCTGGCAGCCTGTCAGATTCTTCCTGCAAAACTCGGGGATGCCATCGGTGATATCGCCGCACTCAGCGTCGCCATGCATACAGGTTTGCATCCGGATTTACCGTAAAATTTCCTGATAAAGATTTAAATGCAGATTTATTATAAAATTTCCAGATAAAACAGGAATGGCTTGAGCAAAACATAAAAAAGCTGCTGTAAATTACTGTAAATATGTAACCGGCAGCGAAAAAAGAAAGTAGGGGAAGGAATGGGAGAAGTCATTGTATCCATGAAGGAAATCGTTAAAAATTTCCCTGGCGTAAAAGCTCTTGACCGGGTAAATTTTGAACTTCGCTCGGGAGAGGTTATGGCGCTTCTGGGCGAAAACGGCGCGGGAAAGTCCACGCTGATGAAGATTTTAAGCGGCGTTTACACCAAGGACGGCGGCTCGATGACGATCTTTGGGAAAGACTATGAAAGCCTGACGCCCAAACAAGCCCAGGAAGTCGGCGTTGCCATTATCCACCAGGAGCTGAACATGTGCCGCCATCTCTCGGTCGCGGAAAATATGTTTCTGGGACGGGAAAAGGTCGGCGGTGTGGTATTAAAAGACCGGGAGATGGAAGAAGAAGCCGCCGGCATATTAAGCGAATTAAAAATTGATCTCGACCCCCGCCAGATGGTGGGCGATCTGCCGGTTTCCAAGCAGCAGATGGTTGAGATTGCCAAGGCACTCTCCATCCACGCAAAAATCTTAATTATGGACGAACCGACCTCCTCCCTGACGGCCAAGGAGATCGAAGAGCTTTTCCGGATTATCCGCAAGTTAAAAGCCGACGGCTGCGGAATCGTCTATATCTCGCACCGCTTAGAGGAATTAAAGGCGATCGTGGATCGGGTAACGATTATGCGGGACGGCCAGTACATCACCGACGGCATTTTTGCCGAGATGACGATGGATCAGATTATTGCCAACATGGTCGGCCGGGAAATCAAGGAACAGTTCCCCCGGGTGGAATGTCCCAAGGGAAAGAAGATTTTTGAGGTTTCGGGGCTGAATGCCGGAAAGCTGGTGCGCGATATTAACTTTTCTTTATATGAAGGTGAGATTGTCGGCTTTGCCGGGCTGATGGGTGCAGGGCGGACGGAAACCACCCGGGCCATCTTCGGGGTTGACCCAAAAACCAGCGGAAAAATCATCCTCGACGGCAAGGAAGTCACGATTCACTGCCCGATGGACGCGATTAAGGCCGGAATCGTACTGGCACCGGAGGATCGGAAAAAGGACGGTCTTTGCACCAAGTTAAGCATCCGGCACAATCTCTCGCTTCCCAACCTCGATCTGGTCTGCAGTGCACTCGGGGTCATTAACAGCAAAAAAGAAGACGAACTCTGCGAAAAAGCCGTGTCGAATTTAATGATTAAAACGCCCAATGTGGAGATTAACGCAGCAAACCTCTCCGGCGGAAACCAGCAGAAGGTCGTGGTCGGGAAATGGCTGGCAAGAAACTCCCGGGTCGTGATTTTCGACGAACCGACCAGGGGTATCGACGTCGGCGCAAAGGTGGAAATCTACCATCTGATGAACCAGTTAAAGCAGCAGGGAATTGCCGTAATGTTTGTTTCCTCGGAAATGCCGGAAGTCCTTGGCATCGCCGACCGGGTAATTGTGATGTGCGACGGAAGGATCACCGGAGAAGTTATGGCAAAGGAAACCACCCAGAACGAAGTCTTAAAATATGCAACCGAATTTGAAAAGAAACAGGCCGGTTAAGGGGAGGAAAAAGAGATGAAAGAATCAAAGCAGAGCGCCGTAAAACGGCTGTTAAATACCCGGGGGATGGGGGCGGTAATCACTGCCTTTGCCGGGCTGATCATTATCTATATTGCCTTTGGCATTATTGACAGCAATGTATTTTCCGGACAGAACGTGATGAACCTTCTGCGTTCCATGTCCAAGTACCTGCTGATCGGCGTGGGACAGAGCTACCTGCTGATCACGGGAAATATCGACCTTTCCATCGGTTCCATGGTCGGAATGAGCGCAATGATTTCCGCCACGCTGATGACCATGGGCATCACTCCGGTTGTGGCTATGGCTGTGGCTATGGCCTGCTGCCTCTTATGCGGCGTGGTCAACGGATTCTTAGTCGGAAAATTTAAGCTGCCGCCGTTTATTGCCACACTGGGAACCATGTTCGTAACCCGCGGCGCGGCCTACATGGTCAATAATAACCGCAATACCGACGCCATTGCCACAGGAATCGGAAAAGAAGCAGGCGACGCCTTCCAGAACTTCTTCTACTACGGAAAAACCTTTGGCATTTTCAACACCTTCTGGATTGCCCTGGTACTCTTCCTTGTGTTCTTCTTCTTGCTCTCCAAGACAAGGATGGGCCGTCATATTTACGCTATCGGATCGAACGTCGATGCCGCCAAGCTTTCCGGTGTCAACGTCGTATCGACCACCATTAAGGCTTATCTGGTCAGTGCCGTCTGCGCCTGCGTCGTCGGATTCATCCTCTGCGCACAGGCCGGTATGGGAAATATGGAAGCCGGAAATATGTATGAGATGTACGGCGTGGCAGCCGGCGTTATCGGCGGAATCTCCCCGCTTGGCGGAACCGGTCTTCTTTTAGGAACCTTTGCCGGGGCAGCCGTATGGCAGACCCTGGAAAACGGCCTGAACATGATCGGCGCACAGGTAGGTATCCAGCGTCTGGTTATCGGTATAATCGTAGTCTTCTCCGTACTTTTGGATGTGGTTATCCGGTCGGGGAATCTGGGAAAGAAAAAAGCTTAAAACGGCCTGAAAACAGCTTAAAACGCTTTAAATCAGGGAAAGAAAAACAAAAACAGAGAAAGTAACCCCAAAAAAACAGAAAAAATCTGGAAAAGAAAGCATTTATGCTTTTTTATAGAAAAATCAAAAGGAGGATTATTTTATGAAGAAAAAGTTATTTGCACTGTTGACCTGTGCGGCACTTCTTACCGCATCACTGACCGGCTGCGGCGGCGGAAATAAGCCAGCCGAATCAGCAGCAGCCCCGGCAGAAAGCACACAGGCCGAAGCCGACACAAAGGAAGAAGAAACCAAGGCCGAGGAAAAGGCAGCTTCCGGCGATACCAAGATTGCCCTGATTACCATGGATTCCATCGACCAGCACTGGGTTACCTTAAATGAAGGTGCGCAGAAGGCAGCAAAAGACCTGGGCGTAACCGTAACCTTTATGTCGCCCAACACCAAGGACGACGCACAGCAGATTGAGTGTGTGAACAATGCCGTTGCCGGCGGTTATCAGGCCATTATCGTGGCTGCAAACGGCCCGGACGCCATCTCCTCCGCACTGAAGGAAGCAGCATCTTCCGGAATTAAGATTGTCTATGTAGACTCCCCGGCCAATGTTGACGCAGAAGCAACCTTCTCCACCGACAACGAAGCCGCCGGAAAGACCGCAGGCGAAGAGATGATCAAAGCCTTATCCGACGCGGGAATCACCTCCGGAAAGATTGGTATTGTCAATGTCAATGCAGC
Organism: uncultured Clostridium sp.; assembly: GCA_946553025.1. Lineage (GTDB taxonomy): Bacteria > Bacillota > Clostridia > Lachnospirales > Lachnospiraceae > Caccovicinus. The sequence goes on along the minus strand of CAMNRM010000033.1, from coordinate 7,432 downwards.
TACCGATTCCACCGTAAAGAGAGAAGCCGGATTCCGCTCCGCATTTGAAGGAAGCGACTTTGAACTGATGGAAACCCAGTACGGCGAAGGCGACGCTGCAAAATCGCAGACCATTGCCGAGAACTATATTACGCAGGGCGTAGTTGGAATCTTTGGATGTAATGAAGGCTCCACCACCGGTACAGGAAATGCCATCAAGGCTTCCGGCAAATCCGATATCATCGGCGTAGGCTTTGATAAATCCGATGCGATTTTAGGACTGATTGAAGACGGATTCTTACTCTGCACCATGGCACAGAACCCGGATGTTATGGGTGAAGAAGGCGTGAAGGCAGCTGTAGCTGCATTAAACGGCGAGTCCCTGGGCGGAAAAGTTACCGATACCGGCGTATCTGCCATCAAAGCAGGCGGCGCTTCCTCCGGTTCCGGTGAAGCAGCACAGGCAGCAGGCAGCGATGTAACCGCAAGCAAAGAATGGAAAATTGCGTTAATCACCATGGACTCCATCGACCAGCACTGGGTTACCTTAAATGAGGGCGCACAGGAAATGGCAAAGGAACTTGGCGTAACCGTAACCTTTATGTCGCCCAACACCAAGGACGACGCACAGCAGATTGAGTGTGTGAACAATGCCGTTGCCGGCGGTTATCAGGCCATTATCGTGGCTGCAAACGGCCCGGACGCCATCTCCTCCGCACTGAAGGAAGCAGCATCTTCCGGAATTAAGATTGTCTATGTAGACTCCCCGGCCAATGTTGACGCAGAAGCAACCTTCTCCACCGACAACGAAGCCGCCGGAAAGACCGCAGGCGAAGAGATGATCAAAGCCTTATCCGACGCGGGAATCACCTCCGGAAAGATTGGTATTGTCAATGTCAATGCAGCTACCGATTCCACCGTAAAGAGAGAAGCCGGATTCCGCTCCGCATTTGAAGGAAGCGACTTTGAACTGATGGAAACCCAGTACGGCGAAGGCGACGCTGCAAAATCCCAGACCATCGCCGAGAACTATATTACCCAGGGTGTTGTAGGAATCTTCGGATGTAATGAAGGCTCCACCACCGGTACAGGAAACGCCATCAAGGCTTCCGGCAAGTCCGATATCATCGGCGTAGGCTTTGATAAATCCGACGCCATCATGAACCTGATTAACGACGGCTACCTGCTCTGCACCATGGCACAGAACCCGGATGTTATGGGCAAAGAAGGCGTAAAAGCAGCCGTTCAGGCATTAGAGGGCGAATCCCTTGGCGGTAAGGTTCAGGATACGGGAGTTTCGGTTTTGACGAAGTAGGAACTATCGGTTCCCTGGAGTAACTGCAGCAGCACAGGAGATTTTTGAATTCCTGAAAGGTTTGCAGCAACCGGGCAGTATCTAAAATATTTAAACTATCTAAACTATCTAAATATTCTTTGTATAACGACAGGAAGGGAAGTTACTGCAGCCGTAAAAGCTGCCGTATCTCCCTTCTCGTTTTATAAGTTCACCATTACACCGGGGACAGATAAGTTTGGAAGAAAGCGTTTTTTCCTGCCGGAAGACGTTTTCCTGCCGGAGCGGATTTTCCTGCCGGAAGACGTTTTCCTGACAGAGTGGATTTTCCTGCCGGAAGTTTTTTTCCTGCTGGGGTGTTTTTGCTTTCTCAAGCTTTGCCATCGCCTCATAGCATTTCTGGTTCATCTGACAGTCCGCCAATGCCCGGTGTGCCCCCTGGGTTGAAAACTTAAAATGCGACGCCAGGTCAACCAGGCGGTGGTGGGAAAGTTCAGGAAGACATTTTCGGGCAAGATAGAGGGTGTCGATATAATCATTCGCCACGGCCCTGCCCAGACCTTCTTCGGCGGCGATATAGATGAACTTCATATCAAAAGTGTGGATATTATGGCCCACCAGCACAAAATCCCCGACAAAATCAAGGAATTTCCCCAAAACCTGATGAATCGAAGGAGAATCCTTAACCATATCATCCGTAATCCCGTTAATCGCCGTAGCCCCATAGGGAATCGGACAGCCGGGATTAACCAGGGTGGAAAAAGTTTCGACGACCTTTCCTGCCTTTACCTTTAAGCCGGACAATTCGATAATCTTATCCGTCAAAGGACTTAATCCCGTCGTTTCCAGGTCAAATACCACATAATCGTCTATGTATTCCGCACGCCGTTTTCCTCGCTGCCGTTTTTCCATAATGTTTTCTCCTGTATGTTTTCTCCTGTAATTGATTTCCGTATCGTTTCTTTAGTGATTTTTCTGTAATCTTTTTCCTGTACAGCTTCTCCGGTAAATTTATTCCCGAATCGTTACTCCTGCGATTTTCTCCGGTTACTTCTGTGATTTTCTCTGGCTGCTCCTATGATTTTCTCCGGTTCAGATTCCCAGCATATCCGCCACATCCAACGGTTTTTCTGCCAAAAACTTCGGGTGAAATGCCTCTAACTCTTCTCTTCCACGGAATCCCCACACCGCGCCTACGGCATCCAGCCCGGCATTTGCCGCGGTTTCCATATCGGTATTCGTATCGCCCATGTACAGGCACTCCTCCCTGCTTACCTTTAAAGCATCCATCACCATAAATGCCCCCGCCGGATCTGGTTTTTTAGGAATACTCTCCTGCTCTCCCAGAATATAGTCAAAAAAGCCTTTTCCATACACCGCTTCCACCGTTTCGATGCCGCGCTGGTGAGGCTTATTCGTCAACACGGCAAGCTTCATCCCCGCTTTCTTCATACGGTTGAGCAGTTCCATCATTCCCGGGTAAGGTTCAAGATCATGCAGACAGTGTTTGCGGAATAATTCCTGATACAGGGGAAGGGACGCCTCAAAATGCACTAACTCCTTATCCCCGCTGGCAAGCAGGCTTCTTTCCATCTGCTTTTTATAGCCGTTTCCCACCATCTTCATCATCGCCTCTTCCCCCACCGGTTCTAAGCCAAACCGCGCTAAAACCAGGTTTGTGGTGTAGGTTAATGCATGAATCGTGTTAATAATCGTTCCGTCAAGGTCAAAAATGCAGCAGGTGTATTGGTTCTGTGTATAATTATTGTTCATTGGTTGGGATTCTCCTTTATTCTCCTCAGAAATTTCTTTTATTCCTATCATTGCTTTTCTATTTCTGCTTAAAGTATATACCTATCTTAAAATAAATACAATCTATTTTAGAAATCCAGCGAATACTACACCTCATGAACTGTAATACACATCTTTCCGAACATTTTATAATCAATTAAAAAAACCACCCTCAATACCAACAATCGTTGCAGCCCCTTAAGGATGGTTTTTTCTGTCATTATCCCCCATACACTTCCTGCCAGATACGGAAATCTGTGTCAGATTCTGTGTCAGCAATTTTTAAATTTGAATTCTGTATCCGCGGACTTCAGTGTTTAATTCTTATCAGCAGATTTTCAGTTTTCCTTCCAGACTATGGAAAACTTCCTGCTTCTTACTGTTCGATACTTCAGCATAGACATCCATGGTCGTTTTAATATCTGCATGACCCATAATCTCCTGAATGACCTTTACATTGGTTTCATTTTCACAGAGTCTTGTACAAAATGTATGCCGAAACGTATGTACGCTGAAATCCCTTATCAGCAGGGGCTCTCTTCCCTCCTGCTCTGCAAGCTCCTGCTCTTTCTGGTTATGCGCCTTAATAATTCGCTTAATAGCTTTATTAATCACCTGAAAAACATGAGGTTTAGCGTTATCATTGATAAAAACAAAATTGCTGTACCCGCCGATCTCAGCCTTGCATTTTTTGCCCTTAAACTGCTTCTCCTTTTCTTCCAGCAGAACCTTCCGCACCTCCGGAAGCATTGGAATCTTCCTCTTTCCGGCCCTTGTCTTTGGCGTTCCCATGTGAAAATCAAAGGTTCCGTCGGCTTTTCGGATGTAAGTCAGGTTATTTTCAATAGAAATTAAACTATTTTTAAAATCAATATTCTCCCAGGTCAGCCCCGTAACTTCCCCTACCCTGCACCCGGTTCCAAGGAAAAAAATAAACAGATTCAGCCAGCGCCGATGCCGCTTGGAATTTTTTACAAAATTCATAAACGCCTGCTGCTCCTCTACCGTAAGCGCATGTTTTTTCGGAACCTCCCAATTGGTATCCTTCTTAATCTCAGACATCACCTCATCGCTGGGATTATTGGAAATATAACTGTTTCTAACTGCCAGCTGCAAAACCGGGTGCAGGATATTATGGATAGTGGTCAATGTGCTGACCTTCATCCCATTTTTAATCAAACTTAAATAAAACCCCTTTACATCCGAATAACGAATATCATTCACCGCCCTCTGCCCCAGACCGTTTCGGATATGGAAATTATAGGTGTAGGTGTAATTCACCCTTGTACTTTCCTTTAACCCTACCTTAAGCTGGATATAATCGTCAAAAACATCATTTAGCGTTAAACGATTGCCGTCGTGGTATTTAATACCGGTCAACTCTGCCTTGGTTCTCTCCTTTTCCTTCTCCCGCAGCTCCTTTAACGTCTTTGCATAAATCGAATGTGTCTTCCCCCCTTTCTCTACATACCGAAAAACATAACGTCCATCGTTCCTCTGGCTCTCACCCTTATGCAACACCCTGCCCCTGTTATCTTTTCTTGACATATTTCTCCCTCTCCTTTGTCGATGAAAACATTGTTTATGGAAAATTTGGTGTTTTCTATCTTAACACTTTGAATCCTCTCTAGCAACCTGTATTTTGAATAATTCTGTGTCAATTTTGTGTCAGAATGAAGAGATATTGTTTCGATTTCGCTGTAGAATATTGGATTTTCATATATTATTCAATATTGGATATGTATTCCCACAGAAGACGAATCCGAGGTAAGCAAAAAGGAAAATTTGGGGACGGAAGTTGCAGGAAATGAAGCGGTAGAAACGGTTGAAACCGTTGAGAATGAAGTAGAAGAAACCGTTGAAGAAGGCAGTGTGGCGGTTGAGGATGAAGAAAGCAGCACAGCGATTGAAGATAAAGAGGACAGCACATATGCTGAAGCTGAGATAAGCGAAGAGGCAGCAGAAAGCAGCGAGGATGACAGCGAAGACGACGAGGAAGAAAAAGAAGAGGAAGACGATCCGGAACGATTAAGCGAACTGGAAATCCTGCCGGGGAAGACGGCTTACATTAATTTCTACTACACCATTGACCCGGAAATCGAAGGGATGAAAGACCAAAAGGTTGACTTTAGCTTTGCTTATACCTTAGAAGATGAGGAAGGAAAGCAGACAAAGAACACCTTAAGAGAAACCTTCCGTTATGCGGTAGATGCACTGAACCTGATGACCGTGACCGCAGGCGGAGAAAAAGGATATGTAGAAACCGGAAAAGAAGACGAAATGCTTCTGGAATTCGACCTTGGACTGATGCGGGAAGTATTGGAAGAGGCGATTGAAGAAGAACTCGAAAAAACCGAAAACGGCGACGCCTCCGCAGCAGAAGCAAAGAGGGCAAGCGCTTCGGAACTTCTGGTCGGCTGGGAAGATGAAAACGGCGAACGGCCACTGGGAAAGAAAGACCCGGCGGTGATTAAGAATCTGAAATGCGAAGTAGAAACCTTTGGCGTAAAGCTGGATAAATTTAAAGCGGTTCCGGTGAAGGATGATGATAACTTTGGAACATCCTTAAAGTGCAGCTTCTATGTAAGCAGAAAAACCCTTCCGGGAACTTACTATGGAAGAGTTAATGCTTCTTACAAGATTAAAGGAAAGTCCTTCCATACCACCCAGGGATTTAAGGTTGTAGTAAAGCAGGAAACCGGCGAACTGGAACTGGTTGGAAAAATTGGGGACAGCGAGATTGTCATGACCGGCCCGGTAAGCTCCTTCCCGAAGGCGGATGAACTGTCCTTGAAGGTATCGGAGATTACGCAGGAACAGCAGGAAAAAGTAGATGAGGCACTGCAGAAGAAAGCCGAAGAAGAAGGAACCGAGATTAATCAATATAAGGCCCTGGATATCAAGCTGATGGCCGACGGTGTGGAAACCGAGCCGGAAGGTGATGTGCAGGTAAGGTTTAAGAACGTTAATCTGGAAAAGGTTGATGAAAATAAAGAAGCTGAACAGGAGAAGGTTGAGGAACAGTCGATTGTGAAGAAGGCTGTAAGGAAGGTAATGTCCCTGTTTAGTGCCAGAAGTGAGGAAGAAGATGTTGCGGCGGTAGCTGAAACGGGAACGGAGGGTGAAGAAGAAACTAAGACAAAAGATGCTGAGAACGTGAAGGCAGAAGGTAGTGAGGATGCTGCTGGAGAAGCTGGAGATGCCGCAGAAAACAGCGAGAATATCAAAGTACTCCATCTGGATGAAGATGCCATAGTCGCCAATGAGATGAAGAGTGAAGTTCAGGAAAATGGCGATGTTGTAATGGATACGGATCATTTCTCGATTTATATTGTAGTAAATGTCCCAGATGGTCCAAAAGAAATTCATCTTACAGTAGAACATCATGCAATGCTTGAGCGCATGGAAATGCAAAACGGTCTTCCCGTTGAAAGGCCTACGGGAGTTAAAACAGATATTGATACGACTGGGATGAATGAACGTGAGATTGAAGCAGCAACACACAAAGATACTACTTTATCACCTGGTGTAGCTTATCCAGATGCTCCAGAAGGAGAACGTTATAAAAAGGAAGATTGGCAAATATATAGCACAGATGAGATTATACTACCTAATGGTGCGGGTACAGGAATTGATTATGAAATTGCAGTAAAAAATTGGAGTAAAGTAACATTAGGCGGGCATTATAATGTAGATTATGTAGAATTTAATGGAACAAAGTATTATGAAAATGATGAACAAAAAATAATTAATTTAACAACAACTAATAATAATCTAATTAAAATTTACTATAAACCAAAGCCAAATGATACTATTCAGGCACAAGTAGAATTTCATGACTATAATGTTACGATTGAAGGTGATAATACAGCAAATGAACCAAAGCATAAAGGAATACGAACAAATCGTGTTGGAATGAATAATATACATTTAAACGAAGGTATTTATGATGAATCAACTTCTACAACAGGTGATAGAATTGGAGTTGGAATATATCATGATAATAATGAAAATGCAAATAATTCAATATGGCACGACTATCCCGGAGCTTGGAATTTTAAACTTAAACAAACAGGTGTAACAGAAGATAATTTAGTAAACGGAGAAATAAGTTTTACAAAAGCAGATCCTGGACTTTTTACCAAAGGTTCAATTTTTACACATGAAATATATGGAGATGGAACGACCATTACCAATTATGAGGCAAAAAGATATATTTCCGATTATAAATTGGAATTTAAACGAAAAGGAGATAATTATGTTTTAAGTAAAGTACTCGATGCTAACGGTAAAACAATTAATCATGCAAAGGATTTACTTGTGAGTTAAAAGTTTGTAACACTAAGAAACCATGGAATCCCACGGTTT
>CAMNRM010000032.1 GCA_946553025.1 uncultured Clostridium sp. | reverse complement strand
AAATAAAAAGGCAAACAAAAAAAGAGCGGAAATATGGGCTTTAAAGAGTTTCCGAGAACGCTCGTTTAGATATTTGGAGGAAAGAACAGGATGGAACGTTTAGGTGTTCATTTGGACGGGAAAGAGATTTATGATATTGTGATTACGGATTCCTTTGACGGACTTGAAGAAGAGGTCGGGCATCTGGGGACAGAAGGAAAAAAGTTGTGTATCGTTACGGACTCCCATGTGGAAAAGCTTTATCTTGAAGAGGTGAAGGAAAGGCTTTCTAAGGTGTGCCGTCAGGTGGATGTCTTTGTTTTTCCGGCGGGAGAAGAATTTAAAAACCTGGATACCGTAAGAGATTTGTATAAATATCTAATCCGGCAGGCGTATGACCGCAAAGATATGCTGGCCGCCTTAGGCGGCGGTGTTACCGGGGATTTATGCGGCTATGCCGCGGCAACCTACCTGAGGGGAATTGATTTTATCCAGATTCCAACCACCCTCCTTGCCCAGGTGGATTCCAGCATCGGCGGAAAAACCGGTGTGGATTTTGATGCCTATAAAAACATGGTTGGTGCCTTCCACATGCCAAAGCTGGTCTATACGAATGTGAAAACCCTACTTACCCTATCGGAAGAACAGTTTACCTCGGGAATGGGAGAAGTCGTTAAGCACGGATTAATTAAAAATAAAGCCTATTATACATGGCTGATTCGGCATCAAAGAGAAATTATGGACAGAGAAACCGGTGTTTGTGCGCAGATGGTTTTTGAGAGCAATAAGATAAAGCGTGATGTTGTGGAAGCTGATCCCCGGGAGATGGGAGAGCGGGCGCTTTTAAATTTCGGCCACACCCTGGGCCATGCCATAGAAAAACTGAAATTATTCACTATGGCCCACGGGCACTGTGTCGCTGCAGGCTTTCTTGCCGCGGCTAAGATGTCCGAAAAGCGAGGTTTTCTGACTTTAGAAGAGATTTCTGAACTTGAGGCGATGATGGCAGGCTTTGGCCTTCCTATGACCGTAGACGGGCTGAAGGAGGAGGATGTCTTAGATGCCGTTAAGCATGACAAGAAGATGGAAGCCGGGCAGATTAAATTCATTTTGTTAAAAGAAATCGGCAGTGCTTCGATTTTTAAGGATGTAAGCCGAAAAGAGATGCAGGAAGGACTTCACTATATACTGGAGGAAAACGGTGTATGCCAATAAAATTGTGCGGATTAAAAGAAAAAGCCCGGGGGCTGATAGCCTTTTTTTTGAGTACAGCTTTGCTGATCTGGCTGGATCAGTGGACAAAAAGCCTTGCCGTTAAGCACTTGATGGGAAAGCCGGCGATCGTACTGCTTCCGGGGATATTTGAACTGCGCTATCTGGAAAACAGAGGGGCAGCTTTTGGGATGTTTCAGGGACGGCAGATGTTTTTCTTTCTGGTGGCCCTGATTGTGTTTTTTATCGTTCTTTTTGGGCTTTACCGTATGCCGTTTACCAGACGTTATCTGCCTTTAGCTGTCTGTATGTCCCTTATCGTGGCGGGGGCGGCAGGGAATATGATTGATCGGCTGATGCAGCAGTATGTTGTCGATTTTCTTTATTTTTGCCTGATTGATTTTCCGATTTTTAATGTGGCAGACTGTTATGTTACCGTGGCGGCATTTTGTCTAATTGGCCTGGTAATGTGGTACTATAACGATGAGGACTGGGAAGTGTTTTTATGGAAGAGAACAGGCAGGGTTTAGAACTGTGTTTTTTGGCGGAAGAAGAGGATCAGGAATTGCGGGTGGACCAATACCTTGCCGAATGCTGTGAGCACCTGTCGCGATCTTACCTTCAGAAACTGATGAAAGCCGGGGCTGTGCTGGTGAATGAAAAGCCGGTAAAGGCAAGCTATAAGTTAAATGAAGGTGACCGGATTACCTGTTATGTTCCAAAGGCGGTGGAGCCGGAGATTTTAGCCGAACCCCTGCCTTTGGATATTCTTTTTGAAGATAAAGATGTTATTCTGATTAATAAGCCCAAGGGCATGGTGGTTCACCCGGCACCGGGACATACTTCGGGTACCTTAGTCAACGGGCTTTTATACCACTGCAGGGGAGAACTGTCCGGAATTAACGGGGTTATGCGTCCGGGAATCGTCCACCGTATCGATAAAGACACGACCGGAGTGATTGTTGCCTGTAAAAACGATGCCTCCCACCGTGCACTTGCCGCCCAGTTAAAAGAACATTCCATTACCCGCCGATATTATGCCATTGCCCATGGAAGTTTTTCTGCCGATGAGGGAACGGTTAATGCGCCCATCGGGAGGCATCCGGTGGATCGCAAGAAAATGAGCATCAACGAAAAAAACGGCAGGGAAGCGATTACCCATTACCGCGTGCTTGAACGCCTGGGCAATTATACCTGGATTGAATGCCGCCTGGAAACCGGCAGGACACACCAGATTCGGGTACACATGGCAAGTATAAAGCACCCGCTTTTAGGCGATGAGGTCTATGGGCCGGGAAACTGCCCGATAAAGCATCTACAGGGGCAGACCCTTCATGCCGGGGTTTTGGGATTTATTCATCCGTCAACGGGGGAATACAGGGAATTTTCGGCACCTTTACCCGATTATTTTACAAAGCTTCTGGAACGGTTTCGCAGGGGTTAAGCTTCTTGCAATCGCTTTAAAGGGAGAAATTTACAGATTATTTTGTGTAAAGGGTTTAAAAGTTGGCTAATTTGTGCTAAAATAAATTTAAGTCAAGATAGATTAGACAGATTATGCCATATTCACTGCATGGCATGTGTTAAGGAAGGAGAAGTGCAGATGAACGGAAATTTAGTAATTACAATTGGGCGTCAGTGCGGAAGTGCCGGACGTATGATAGGGATGAAACTGGCAGAAGAATTAGGGGTTAAATGTTACGATAAAGAGTTGCTGACGCTGGCAGCAAAACACAGCGGGCTTTGCGAGGAACTTTTTGAAACGCATGATGAAAAGCCCACCAGCAGTTTTCTCTATTCTCTGGTTATGGATACTTATTCTTTAGGTTATACGACGTCTGCTTACATGGATATGCCGATTAATCATAAGGTCTTTTTAGCACAGTTTGACGCCATCAAAAAGCTGGCGATGGATGAATCCTGCGTTATCGTAGGACGCTGCGCCGACTATGCCCTGGCCGATTATCCGAATACAACGACTGTTTTTATCTGCGGCGATGAAAAAGACCGTATTGCCCACTTAAAAGAGGTTTATCAGTTAAGCGACGCCCAGGCCAAGGATACGATGATTAAGACCGATAAGAAGCGTTCCAGCTATTATAACTATTATTCCAGCAAAAAATGGGGCGATGCAAAGAGTTATGACCTGTGCATTAACAGCAGCGCCGTGGGCTATGACGGTGCGGTAAAGCTGATCCGGGCATTTGCGGAAGCAAAGCAGGAGTGGAAGAAATAGGCGTTGCTGTTTACATGTTTACAGCAAGGTGCAAAAATTCGCGAAAAACGTGAAAAATGCGGATAAAAATATTGACAAGAAAACCCAACCATGCTATGATTATCAAGTATGCCGCACAGCGAGGTTATAAGAACTGCCGGAGGGCAGGCACCAAAGCTGGCGAGTAATGATAATAGGAGGGTCCTTAAAATGTACGCGATTATTGCAACAGGCGGAAAGCAGTACAAGGTAGCTGAGGGCGATATCATTAAGGTAGAGAAGCTGGGCGTGGAAGCCGGCGAAACCGTTACCTTTGATCAGGTACTGGCAGTGAGCAACGGCGAGCTGACCGTAGGCTGTCCGACCGTATCCGGCGCGACGGTTACTGCATCGGTAGTTAAAGAAGGCAAAGGCAAGAAGGTTATCGTTTACAAGTATAAGAGAAAAACCGGCTATCACAAGAAGAACGGCCACAGACAGCTCTATACGCAGGTTAAGATTGAGAAGATCAACGCTTAATTATGATTCAGGTAACAATTATCCGGGATGTTGAAAAACAGGTGAAGGAAATTACCTGTAAAGGACATGCAGGCTATGCCGCTTCCGGGCAGGATATCATCTGTGCCGCGGTATCGGCGCTGACCCTGAACATGGCAAACTCGGTGGAAGCTTTTACCGGGGATTCCTTTGAGGGCGAGATGGATGAGGAAACGGGAGGTTTTTCCTTTCGCTTTACCGGTTCTGTCAGCCGGGAATCCAGGCTTTTAGCTGATTCCCTGGTATTGGGTCTGACCAATATTCAGGAAAGTTATGGAAAGAAATACATTCACATTCGATATAAGGAGGTGTAAGAGATGTTTAAGATGAACCTTCAGTTATTCGCTCATAAAAAGGGTGTTGGTTCGACGAAGAACGGACGTGATTCCGAGGCAAAGCGTCTTGGCGCAAAGAGAGCAGACGGTCAGTTCGTATTAGCCGGAAACATTTTATACCGGCAGCGCGGAACCAAGATTCATCCGGGCAACAATGTAGGCCGGGGTGGAGATGACACCTTATTTGCTCTGGTTGACGGTGTTGTAAGATTTGAAAGAAAAGGCAGGGACAAGAAGCAGGTTTCTGTTTATCCAAGAGCAATCAACGAATAGGGAACGGCAAAAAGCTTCATACTTTTAAGGTATGAAGCTTTTCTTTTACAGAGAGAAAGTGTGGTGAACCTATGTTTTGTGACAGAGCGAAGGTATTTATTAAATCCGGAAAAGGCGGGGACGGTCATGTTTCCTTTAGAAGGGAACTCTATGTACCGGCAGGCGGTCCGGACGGCGGGGACGGCGGACGCGGCGGAGATATTATCTTTGAGGTGGAAGACGGATTAAATACGCTGGTTGATTTCCGTCATGTCCGGAAATATGTTGCTACGAACGGCCAGGAAGGCGGAAAACGCCGCTGCCATGGTGCGGACGGAAAAGATTTAGTGATTAAAGTGCCTGAAGGGACGGTAATTAAAGATTTTGAAACGGGAAAGGTAATCGCCGATATGTCCGGTGAAAACCGCAGGGAAGTGATTTTAAAGGGCGGAAAAGGCGGTCTTGGCAATATGCACTTTGCCACATCGACCATGCAGGTTCCCAAATATGCCCAGCCCGGTCAGCCTTCCCAGGAACTTTGGATTCAGTTAGAACTTAAAGTTATCGCCGATGTCGGTCTGGTCGGTTTTCCGAATGTGGGCAAATCCACCCTTCTTTCCCGGGTCAGCAATGCCCGTCCGAAAATTGCCAACTATCATTTTACCACCTTAAATCCCCATCTTGGCGTGGTTGATTTAGGTGAGGGTGAGGGTTTTGTGATGGCCGATATTCCGGGGCTGATTGAAGGCGCTTCGGAGGGAATCGGATTAGGACATGATTTTCTGCGCCATATTGAGCGGACAAAGATGCTGATTCATGTTGTGGATGCGGCATCGACGGAGGGAAGAGATCCCATTGCCGATATTGCCGCAATCAATAAGGAACTGCACACCTATAATCCGGTGCTGTCCGAACGCCCTCAGGTTATTGCAGCGAATAAAATCGATGCCATTTACGACGACGGAAGCGGGCAGGAAGATCCCATAAAGGCATTAAAGGCAGAATTTGAACCTAAGGGAATTCCTGTATTTCCTATTTCCGCAGTCAGCGGCAAGGGGGTTAAGGAGCTGCTTTATTTTGTTAAGGAGAAACTGGCAGGGATAACTGATGAACCGGTAATCTTTGCCCGGGAATTCGACCTGGATTCGTTAAATATTGCCCCCAACCTTCCCTATACGGTGGAGAAGGACGGCGATACCTATGTAGTGGAAGGCCCAAGGATAGAGAAGATGTTAGGCTATACAAACCTGGAATCGGAAAAGGGTTTTGAATTCTTCCAGAAGTTCTTAAAAGATAACGGAATTTTGGAGGAACTGGAAAAGGCAGGAATTCAGGAGGGTGACACGGTGCGGATGTATGGTCTGGCGTTTGACTATTATCCATAGAGTTAAACGATGTTCAAGAATAAGGAGTAACGGGAAATGACAAGCAAACAGAGATCCTATTTAAAGGGATTGGCGATGAATTTGGATTCGGTTTTTCAAATCGGCAAATCCAGCCTTACGCCGGAGGTCACGGAAGCAGTGAATGAAGCTTTAGAAGCAAGGGAACTGATAAAGATTACTGTGCTGAAAAACTGCTTAGATGACGGAAGGTCGATTGCAGAAGTGCTGGCGGAACGTACCCGTTCGGAGGTGGTGCAGGTGATTGGACGTAAAATTGTTCTCTACCGCCCGGCAAAAGATGCGGCGAAGCGTAAAATTATACTTCCGTAACTTCGGTAAAGATTTTTATTTTAACCTATTTAAGGAAGTTCGGAGCGGAGGGTCTGCCCCGCTTTATCGGGCATTCCGAATTTCCTTTGACCCTTAAATAAAGGAAAAAATAAGGAATAGAAAATGAACCAAATAGGAATAATGGGCGGCACGTTTGATCCTATTCATCATGGGCACCTGCTTTTAGGGCGTCAGGCCAGAGAAGAGTATCATTTACAGGAAATCTGGTTCATGCCCTCCGGGCAGCCGCCGCATAAAAAAGATCACCCGGTGACCGAAGCGCAGTTTCGCTGGGAGATGGCAGAACTGGCTTTAGAGGGACAGGAAGGTTTTCGCCTGTCGGATTTTGAACTTCGTCGTCCGGGAACGACCTACACGGCCCAGACACTGGCACTTTTACATGAAGCTTACCCGGATACACGGTTTTATTTTATTATCGGAGCAGATTCTTTGTATGAAATAGAACAATGGTACAGACCGGACTTAGTGATGGCACAGGCCGTTCTTCTGGTTGCCGACAGGGACTATCACCAGATGCATCCCCGGATGGAAAGGCAGATCAACAGGCTTACCGAAAAGTACGGGGCAAAGATTTTCAGGCTTCATTGTCCGGAAGTTAATATTTCTTCGGTGGAAATCCGGGCTATGGCAGCAAGAGGAGAGTCCCTGCGCGGTCTTGTGCCGGATGCCGTCCGGGTGTATATTAAGGAGAAAAAATTATATGACCGACAGCCTTAATTTAATTTTATCGTATCGTAAACATCTGGAAATGAAACTTGATCCAATGCGCTATGAACATTCGCTGAGCGTTTCTTTTACCTGCATTAACCTGGCGATGCGCTATGGCTGCAGCCTGGAAAAGGCAGAACTGGCCGGACTTCTCCATGACTGCGGAAAACGCTATTCGGATGATATTATTTTGAAAAAGTGTAAGAAGCACGGAATTGCCTTTACCGCGGAAGAAGAAGCAGTTCCGGCCGTTCTCCATGCAAACTACGGCGCATGGCTGGCTGAGCATAAATATGGCATTACCGATCCGGAGATTTTATCGGCGATTCTTTACCATACTACGGGAAAACCAAAGATGGGGATGCTGGAAAAAATTGTATATATTGCCGATTATATCGAACCCCGAAGGAATAAAGCCCCTAATCTTTCGGAGATACGAAAACTGGCGTACCAGGATTTGGACGAAACCATGTATCAGATTTTAAAGGGGACATTAACCTATTTAAAGAAAAAAGGAAGCAAAACCGATCAGGTGACCGTAGAAGCATTTGAATATTATGCATGGCTTCACAGAGAGCGGAAAACGGAAATTGAAGATGTCAAAGATGTGCATGAAAGCTGAATTAAGGCAAAAGAAACGCAGAAGCTGCGTATGAAAACGGACAAAAGTAAATGAAGGAGGATTGCATGAGCAGTTCAAAAGAAATGGTAAAACTGGCGGTTAAGGCGCTGGAAGAGAAAAAGGGTGAAAATGTTCAAATCATTGATATCCAGGAAATATCCGTGCTGGCCGATTACTTTATTATCGCCAATGGAAATAACCCAAACCAGGTTCAGGCTATGGCGGACCAGGTTCAGGAGGATTTGGAAAAAGCCGGGTATGCATGTAAACAAATCGAAGGCTATCAGTCGGCAAACTGGATTTTAATGGACTATAAAGATATCATCGTCCATGTATTCTGCCGGGAAGATCGCCTGTTCTATGATCTGGAAAGAATATGGCGGGACGGAAAAACCATCGTCAACGTAGATGATCTGTAATACCGCCGGATATTGATTGCTGTGATACTGCATTGCATAAGTAGCTGTGAATATGCAATGCAGTATTTTTTGTTCTTTTTTTTATTGTTCTTTTTTGATTGTTCTTTTTTGTTATTGTTCTTTTTTAGTTTTGCTTTATTTTAGTTTTGTTTTTGTCTTACTTTTTAGCGGTTTGACGCATTTTCTGTTTTTTGCCTTAATTATCCCATCATCCGAACCAGCCCGATGACTTTGCCAAGAATCTGTACATCTGTGGTAATAATAGGCTCCATCGTGTCATTTTCCGGCTGAAGGCGCACATGATCATCTTCGCGGTAAAAGCGCTTTACCGTGGCAGAATCATCCATCAATGCAACGATAATATCTCCGTTCTCTGCAGTATCCTGCTGGGCGACAATAATCTGATCGCCGTTAAAAATCCCTGCATTAATCATACTTTCCCCCTTCACCCGAAGCATAAAGGCTTCCTGGTTGGGGAGTAAATCCGACGGTACCGGAAAGTAATTTTCTATATTTTCCTGGGCTAAAATCGGCTGTCCGGCAGCAACAGAACCAATCAGCGGAATATTCACCAGTTCTCTTCGGGTCAAGTTAAAACAATCATCTAAAATTTCAATAGTTCTCGGCTTTGTCGGGTCACGCCGAATATAGCCGTTTTGTTCCAGTGTTTCCAGATGAGAGTGGACGGAAGACGTGGATTTTAAATGAACGGCTTCACAAATCTCCCGAACAGCCGGCGGATAACCCTTCTTTAAAATGGTATCTTTGATATATTGTAAAATTTCCTGCTGCTTAACAGAAATCTTTCCCTGTGCCATAAATATTCACCTCCGTATGTATTTGATATCTCTATAGTAACATATGTTCGATAAAAATGCAAACAAAAAACAAAACTTTTGTTCGAAAAAAATAAAAAAAGCATTGACAAACATCTGTTCGCGTGATAGGATAAAACACATAAAGAACATTTGTTTGCAAACGTATGTTTGGAATTTCGGAATAAGAAATGAATGATTATAGTGAACACGATTACAGCGAACACCTGTGAACAGTGGAAATGAGTGATTACTATGAATGTTTGTGGCATGTGAATAATAATAACGAATGATGGAGGGATAAGAGTTATGGGAGAAGCAGAGATGTACAGTGTAATGGAACATATTATTGAGCGGGGACAGAAAAGACAGACGGAGCTTCGCCGCCGCCGTCTTCAGGTGTATCAGCGTGAACTGCTTATCTGTGCGACGGTATTGCTGATAGGCATTAATCTTTTTGGTTTGATGATGATGAATGTTTTTGCCAGAGAATCTTCACTGCCGGGGAGAGAGCCTCATTATACCAGCATAAAGATAGAAAACGGTGACAGCCTTTGGAGTATAGCAAACCGCTATGCTGCGTCAAGTCCGATGAATACCAGCGAATATGTTCAGGAACTAAAACGTATGAACCAGCTGACGGATGATACGATTCATGCAGGGCATTATTTGACGGTTGTTTATTATCCGTAATGGGTTGTTTATTATTCGTAATGGATTTCTTGCAAGCGGGAGAGTAGATTGACATAATATTTTTATGTTAATTATTTTTTGAACTTTTTGCACGAACATCAGTTCTGTTTACATAAAAATATTATGTCAATTAAATATTTTGGGATTATAAATCTTCGCGGAGCCGGACAGCGTTTCTTGCACTTCTTCGCCGATCATCCTCCATGGCAGCATAGTGTTTTTTCGTTGTATTTACATCGGAGTGTCCCAGGACATCGGCAACAAGATAGATATCACCGGTTTCACGATACAGATTTGTGCCGTATGTACTTCGGAGTTTATGCGGAGTAATGGGTTTTAACGGAGTTACAATTTTGGCATATTTTTTCACCAGGTTTTCAATACTTCGCACGGATAAGCGTTTATTTTGCAGGGAGAGAAACAGTGCGTCTTCGTGGCCGGTTTCCGGGATAATTTTATTTCGTTCATCAAGGTAATCCAGAAGAGCCTGTTCCACCTCGGTTCCAAAATAAATCGTAACCTCCTTTCCCCCTTTGCGGTGGATGCGGATGCCGCCGTTTTTAAAGTCGATATCATGGATGTTTAACCCCACACATTCCGACACACGGATTCCGGTTCCGAGCAGGAGAGTAAGGAGGGCCAAATCCCTTATTTTAGTTTTTGCGTGAAAAGCTTTCTGTTTTGCCGTCAGGTTTTCTCCTTGTTCTACCTCATCCAAAAGCATTGCCACTTCATCGATATCCAGCCGGATAATTTCTTTATCGTGGATTTTTGGCATCTGCACCAGCGCAGGAGGATTGGTTTTAAGCTTTTCCAGCCGGAAGAAATAATTATAAAAACTCTTCAGGGAAGAAATTTTCCGCATTATCCCACGTTCCTTGTTAATAATTTCCTGGTTTTTTTCATTAAAGCGGTATTTTAAATATTCCATATATTCTTCAATATCTGAAACATGAAGTTCATCTAATTCTTCAAGCTGAATTTCTTTAATCGTATTTTGATGAAAATTCGGGTGTTCATTGAGTAAAAATTCAAAAAAAATCTTTAAATCATAGGCATAGGCGATTCTGGTTCTGGAGGAAGTACGCGGTTCAATCCCGCGGAAATACTGCGAGCAGAACTGCGGAAGTTCCTGGAGAAGCTGACGGAGATGGAGGATATTGTCACGATCTGTTTTTTCGTGGTAGGGCAGGTTAGACATAGGATTACCTTCTTTCTTTTTTATAGCTATGGTGTTCTGGCCGTTACGGCAGGCCATCCCGGAATCTGGCCGTCAAGAATAGCACGAAACATTCGATTTTTTGCACCTGGATTTTCTTTTTCCAATTGTTTTGCTAAATTTTTAACATATTCCCGTTTCGTCTGACCATCCACCGGACAGGGATTTTTGCACACAGGAAGCTGATATTTATGCTGAAAGCCAATAACTTCGGGCTCTGTGACAAACATCAGGGGACGAATAACGGTTAAATCCATCCGATCCAGGTAGGTGTAAGGTGAAAAAGCATAAAAACGGCCTTCATAGAGCAGAGAAAGCATCATCGTTTCAATCAAATCATCACGGTGGTGAGCATAGGCAACCTTATTACATCCAAGTTCCTTTGCGGCTCGGTTTAAAGCACCTTTCCGCAGCTTGGCACATAAAGAGCAGGGATTGGATTCCTTGCGGATATCAAAAAGAATTTTCCCGATTTCCGTAGGTATAATTTGGTATGGAACAGAAAGTTCATCACAGAGAGTCTTTATTGGTTCCAAAAGCAAATTTCCAAGACCCAAATCAACAGTAATTGCAGAAAGTTGAAATGAGGACGGATAAAACTTTCGCAGGTTTGCCAGGGCATAGAGTAAAGTTAAACTGTCTTTGCCTCCGGAAAGCCCAAGAGCGATGTGATCATCAGGACTAATCATATGATAAGCATCAATAGCTTGCCGGGTAAGGCTGAGTAGGCGTTGAAGTTTCATGCAGGTGATAAAATATCCTTTCTTGGGTGGTGCATTGGGTTCATTGATAAGTATTTGTAATATAGTAGCTTAATGAATCAGTTGAATTATATCACAAAAGAATTTTTTTCACCAGCTAAAATTCAAGGATAGGGATATCTGATAGGGATATCAGAAAAAATACTTCATAAAACTTTTCCCTATCTTTTCAAGAAAAAATATGTTAATATGTAATTGTTAATCTACATAAACAGAATATTTGTTCGAAATACAGAAGCTGTTTTTTTGACAAGTATAATATGGCATTGAAGAATAACTAAAATAATCTGCAACCTATTATTCATAAAAAGGAGTAAACAAAATGACAGACAATGAATTATTATTAGCATTAAGAAATGAATTACAACCAATAAAAGAACAATTAAAGGATGTACAAAACGATATAAGAGATTTTAAAATTTATGTAGAAAATGAAATCGAGCCTAAAATTCAATTACTAGCAGAAAATTATGTACCAGCCGCTAAAAGATATGAAAGAACAACACCAGAGATAGAAGAAATGAAAAAAGATATTGATATAATGAAAAAAGTCATTGCTGAACATAGTGAGAAATTACAGAAAATATCCTAGGGGGTATTTAAGGGATAACATACAAAAGACGAAAAAACGCGAAAGAATAGATTTCATAGAAATACACCTACTTTCCTAGGCAACTATTCGTTAAACTATTATTTCGCGCATAGATTCAGATAACAAAAATCACTACTACTAACTGTATAAAACAACCCTCAATACAATGCAAGCCGTTCTGATACTGCATGATTGGGGGTTTTTCTTATGGATGAAAATGAAACCTATGACATTGATGAATTAATGAATGAAGCATTAGAATCCGATCTACTGGAAGCAACCATCGCTATCCAGGACACACTAACAACCATCCACGACACACTAAACACCTGCGTAAATCTCTTGTTATTTGCAGATGTATTAATCGCATTAACCATCGGTGTTGTTTGTGCATCAATTCTAAGCAAATATCTGCACGTTAGGGGGTAAAAATGACCATCGAACAAATATCCGCATTTGTAGCCCCGATGACAGGGATTGGTTTTCTGCTTGGTTGTCTGCCGATGCTCGTCGGTATCGGTATCCAGGTAGTTATCAATATATTCAAAAAAATCTAACAAAGAAAAGGAGAACAAAGAAATGATGAAAGCAAAAAACGTAATCGAAAAGGCAAAAGTAACCGCTATGTGTGCAGTACCTGCAATTATGGCGTGTCCGTTAGTTGCTCATGCTGCTGAAGGTGATGCGACTAGCCTTGCAGACCAGGCCGGTCAGGTGTTGACTACCGCTATCGGCGATATGACAACTTCTATCGGAAATTCCATCATGTCCATGCTTCCGGTTGCTGTTCCGTTAATCGCTGTAGGTCTTGTAGTCACTGTCGGCGTAAAGGTATTCAAGCGCATTGCAAACCTGGCATAACAAAAACGGTTGGGGGGTTGGCCTTTTGGTCAGCCCCTTAAACTGTATAAGGGGGTATTTTATGAAACTAAAACGTTTACTATGCGGTATCTTAGCCGCCTTTCTTATCTCCTACTCTCCCATTACCTCCTACGCCGCCGCAACTTCAATCGCCATTAGCGCCGGCAGTTATGTTATTAATATCATCCTTAACGCCTGCGGCATTGACTTTTCCCTTTCTTCCATCACAACAATCCTCGGCGAGTGGAAAGACTATCAGGATTACATGGATAAAGGTGCAAGCGGCGAGTTAGGGCTATTTAGTCAATACCTGTATGACCGCTCACAAGATAACAGCCTATCCGAAGAGTTAAGGCAGGATGCACTAGCACAAATTGAAGTATTAAACAATGCAGTTAGTTCAGCCTGGGGTGCGACTATAAGCGGCGTTAAAGGTCTAATCTCAGCCCTAAAAACCTGGGTATCCGGTCTTGCTGGCTATGGCACAGATACAAAAGACTATACGGCAAATATATCGGTTAATCCTCCCGCCTGGACGTTAGATAACAGCATATCAGTTACGCCGTACAATTTGCGTACTCTCCCATCCTACACCTACCCGGCGCAATACATCAAAAGCAACGAATACGTGTTTACATCCTTCGGTGTCAGCCCATATGCAAACTATGCGCTTGTTCGCAACTGGTATAAACCATCATCGGTTGACGTCTTCGGGTTTTTCGATGCAGATAAGCAGGTTGTTCAGTTATGTACAAAGGACGGCAATACCTATAAATCCTACAGTATGTTTTATTACTTTGATTACGTAGACAAGGACGGCAATTATAAATACAGCACCTATGACAGTAACTATAATACAATGACTACTGTTGCGGTCGATGCAAAATACGTCGGCACATTGCCTTTTACCGTTTTTAAAACATCAGATGCCGCCGCTCAGTACTGCCAAACCGGCGTTAAAGCAAATATCTATAAGCCTGGGGAAATATCCATTCCTGCGGATGCCGTAAACGTAGATGTGCAAAAGGCAGTATTAAAAGATATCCCCGATTCTATCACCCTCCCCGCATCCGAAGGACTTGCCAGGGCAAGAATTGAGGAAATATCTACCGCTATCACAACGGATGAAACCACGCTAAAAACTGCGGTTGCCGCTGGTGGCCTGGCTATCGACTGGGGGCGGGATACCACCGGAGAAAAGGAAACGGATGCCGATGTCAATGCAAGTTTAAAAGATATAACCGGGGCAATAGATGCACTACCCAGGGATATTGCTGATGAATTGGAAAAACGCACAGAAACCGACGGAGAAACGGCCAGGCGCAGGCTGACGCTGTCTGCAAGTATTGCAGATAAATTTCCCTTCTGCATCCCATTTGATATAGCCTACCTGATCCAGACGTTAGCGGCGGAAAGGGAAACGCCTGTTTTTGCCATTCCCTTAAAAATCGAATATGGTTCCTATTCCTACATTGAAACCTATTACATTGATTTTTCCTTTTTTGACGATGTAGCGGTTGTTTTGCGTATTATGCTTGACCTTCTCTTCTGCGCAGGATTAATCAGCACAACCAGAAATCTAATAAGGGGGTAATGATGGACGCTATATTAAAAAGTTTTCAATCCATTTTGGATGCAGTAATGAATCTTCTGCCCGATTCCCCTTTCCGTCCCTTTATTGATAATCTGGCAGATGTACCCTATTTGGGTTATTTAAACTATTTTGTACCCGTATCTGATTTTTTAACCTTATTAACCATATGGTGTACAGCAATCACCCTGTTTTATGCGGTCAGTGCTCTATTACGCCTTATTAATGCTATTGATTAAAGGGGGGATTTTATGATTGTACTATACAGTGGCACACCAGGTTCCGGCAAATCCTTAGACTGTGCCCGAACGATTTATAACTGGTGCCGTCGAGGTAATCCGATTATCTGTAACTTCCCTATCAACACCGATAACATTAAAATCAAGGGAAAGAAAGATATACGTTTCGTTACAAACGATGAACTAACACCCGATTATCTTGTAGAAACCGCAAAAGAACACTTCGCCGGAAGGCGTGTCAAGGAAGATTCTATTCTGTTGATTATTGACGAGGCGCAGCTATTATTTAATGCCCGTGACTGGACAGCCAAAGGTCGTGATCGCTGGACGTGGTTTTTTACAATGCACCGTCATTTTGGCTATTTAATTATCCTGTGTGCACAGTTTGACCGGATGTTAGACCGTCAAGTCCGCTGTTTAATCGAATACGAATACATCCACCGAAAAGTAAAAAACATGGGCTGGCGTGGCTGGCTTCTCTCCTTCCTTTTCCTATCCCCCTTTTCGGAACTATTCGTAAAGGTAAAAATCTGGTATCCGATGAAAGAACGTATTGACTGTGATTTCTACAAGGCATCCCCCAGATTTTACCGCATATATGATACCTTTGAATTAATCGAAGCACCCGGAAGTGTCCCGGCGCGTAGTGGGGGAACGGGGGCCCCGCGAAGCAACGGGGCGCTTTCGGGTGCAGAATCAGACAAAAAGGCTGAATATAGCAACAACAATCTAAATAACATAGAAAGGATATGCAAAGATGAAGAAAAAGTTAGTTAAGTTATTAACAATATGTTTATCTATAGCAACGCTTGCACTCTCTCACTCTTCCGCCGCCTGGGCTAAAGCGGAAAGTGAAGTTACACCGGGCGAATATGTATTTCTTACTGCTCTTTCCGCCTGCGGTATTTATTCTTATACCGCAGATGGACAATGGCTTGCCGCATACAAGGGTTATTTACAGTCAACAAATAACACAGCCATGTTAAACCAGCTTAACAGCTATAACAATCTTTCCTGGGGTGATACGGCTACAAATGTTGATGCATTATATGACAGCATTAAAAGCTGGTTATCTTTATCCGATGCCTACGGAACGGATGCAAGGTATTACACACTTCCCTCAAAAGCTTCTCCGGTTCCATCTAAAATTGGCGATGTAGGCATAAGTCCGACCGCCTTTTCGGATATCAGCCCAGTTTCGGATTCTGCTTATACTTATTTATTTTCTGATTCTTATAGTGGTGCTACATCTAGTGGTCAAATAATGAACGTTAGGCGTAATGTCTATGCTCCATCGGGTAAAGATGTGTTTGCTATTGGTGTTTCTTTTTATGGATTTGAAGACAATCGCGTTGGTTTAGATTTTTTTTATGTAGATCCATCAAGTGCTACGGGATACACAAAATTAGACGTTAGTAGTATAGCAGTTAGTTATTGGGTAGATACTGGTGCAGTTAATGGTAAAGACAAGGATTTGAGTGCTACTTGGTCAAGAAAGATTGTTGATATTAATTCTGTAATGAATATGCCGATTAAAGTTTTTAGTAATGCAGATGATGCCCAAACCTATGCAAAAACGGGGGTAGCGAATAATTTATTCACGAAAGATAAATGCTCTCTCTGGTGGCACTCTAAATACGGCGTCAATATTGATTTACAAAAAGCTGAGAAGTTTAATCTTTCCCCGAACATGAAACTGCCAAAAGATAATGCTTCGGCTATGACTGCTTATAATTCTGTGCGTGGCCTTCAAGATTTAGGTACAGTATCTGAAAAGTTAAGTGCCTGCGGCCTTGAGATTGATTACCAGGACACTTATAAAGTAGAACATTATCAGCAAAACATGGATGGCGAAGGCTGGACAAAAAAAGATGAAGAAAGCTTAACTGGTGCCGCTGGTGATATAGCTGCTTATACCGCGAAAACCTACGATGGCTTCAAACTTGATACCAGTTTAACTACACCGGATGATTTACGCTTGCCAGGAAACGGCAGCCTGGTCATTAAGCTTTATTACAATCGTGAGGATATTAATTACACAGTAGAGCATTACCAGCAAGGACTTGATGGAAATGGATGGATAAAGGCCGATACCGAAAGCCTATCCGGCGTATTTGGAAGTAAAGCTACCTATACAGCAAAATCCTATCCCGGCCTAAAGTATGATTCCAGCCTTACAACACCAACGGATAAAGACCTGGAACTAACATCCGGCAAAGACCTGGTAATCAAGCTGTATTACAAGCGAGATGCCGTAAGCTACACGGTAGAGCATTACCAACAAAACACAAGCGGCGATAGCTGGACAAAAAAGGATACAGATTCCCTTACCGGTTTCCATGGTGCTACAGCAACACATACACCAAAATCTTATACAGGTTTTACATTAGATTCCAGCCTAACCATTCCCAAGAATCTACAATTAGTAAGCGGTAACAAAATGGTCGTAAAGCTGTATTACAAACGCAATAGCATTAATTACACCGTCAATCATTACCAGCAATCCCTAAACGGCAAAGACTGGGTAAAGACCGATACAGAAACGCTAACGGGCTTATACGGCTCCAATGTATCTTATACAGCAAAAGTTTATCCGGGATTTACCTATGATGATTCCCTGACAAAGATAAAAGACAAGGTATTAAAAGAGGAAATGGAGATTAATCTATACTACAAGCGTGATATGATTAAATACAGGGTC
This sequence comes from uncultured Clostridium sp., assembly GCA_946553025.1. GTDB lineage: Bacteria > Bacillota > Clostridia > Lachnospirales > Lachnospiraceae > Caccovicinus. Next base: position 40,155 of record CAMNRM010000032.1, on the reverse strand, counting down.
GAACACTACCAGGGCACGGAAAACGCTGATAAGTTTACCTATAACTGGACGCTTGCAGAAACGGAAAACCTGACCGGGGCATACGGTTCAAAAGCCACATACAACCATAAAAACTATAACGGCTATTCGTTTGATGCCAGAAAAACCGTTGCTGATAACCTGATACTGACCGAAGATAACAAGGTTGTAATAAAAATGTATTACATCAAGCCTTATGGCGTTGACATTGTTGAAAATTCAATGCAGGGTGTTGTGGATGCGTTATGGGATGTAACTATTGCATCCTTTGGAATCGTTGCGGTCGGTATGGTTTCACTTATTATTCTTAAATTCTTCCGAAGAACCGCCTTACAAGTCGTTACAAACAATGAGTTGTCCAAAAAGGCAAACATGGTCAGCGATTACAACAAGAAATCACGCAGTACAAAATCATCCTCCAGCAGATCCAAAACCAGCAAGTAATTTTCAAACAATTCAAAAAGCTGCAGCTTAAACATTCAGACAATTCTACACGCATCCGGATTGCTAAAGGTAGAATTGTCTGAATTGTTTTATTTTTACAGATATTCCATTTTTCGACAATATATGCTATACTCTTTTTGTTACCTCCCCTAGACTGGTGACAGAAAGGGGGTGACCTCATGGAATTTATTTTGTCATGCATTTCTGCCGTCGTGGGTGGTGTAGTATCCCACTATATCATCAAGTGGTTAGATGGTAGCAGGTAGGTAACTAACCCCGGTTACTTTTCCGTAAAAAAAGAAAATGCCCTGGAAGGTAGGCTCTTTCAGGGTTTTTTTCTTTCCTCATGGATTTGTCATGCATTGACTGCCTTCATTATAGCACATATAATTTTTATTTGCAATATAGTTTCTAAGTTGATTAATTGGGAATAATTTACATATTTATAGTTTTCATTATTGTTCCCTGGTTGCAATTAGGATTTTTTATCCTTTTTATTTTTTATATAGGACTTGATTAAGTATAAAATAAAAGCTGAAGTATATATTATAATTGCAAAAATAAGTAATAGCATTGTAAGCTGAGAACTTATTTTACTTAGTTCTTCTATTAAAATGTCTGTAGCAGCTTGAACCATATCGTCCATGGCATCCTCCTTTTTTTGCATATTACAGGGAAATTGGTTGGAAATATTTTGCAGGAAATATTTTACATATTTATAGTGCTATTATCTCCTACGATAAAATTTTTCTGTTTTTGATTTTGATATTTTGGGACGGTTCTTCCTTCTCTTGCTCTTCTATTTGAATTTCTCCATAAAGATTTTCATATTGTTCTACATATTTTTTTAGTGCGTATTCTACTTCTTTGTTTCTTGTCCTACAATTTTTTGTTGCTATAACTCCTAATTTTTTTAGTATAGATTCGTCCTCTATTCTAAATCCGGTTACTTTTGTTTTGTTTGCACCCATCGCATTTTCTCCTTAAAAAGATTTAAAATAGCTGTTGACAAACTAGCAGTTAACTGCTATACTATACCTATAAGCAGTTAACTACTAGTTAACATTCGCTATTGTAATTTGTCAAATTTATCTTACCACATTCGCAAATTTTTTTAAAGCGAAAAATCCAATCCCTGCCCAGGGAGCAACGAGAACCAAAACAAGGTAGCAGTGAGAACCTAAAAAGGGATTGGAAACAAAAAGTATTAATCAAAATTGTTTTTCATGTCGGTCAACAAGTTTTTCGTCCTGTTTTTAAGGTGAAAACGGGGCAGCGGTTTATTGCAAATAACGCTATAAAAATGCATATGTCCGTCAGCAAGTTTTCTGGCTTTAGGGTGAAACCAGATAAGGGTCGCTCTTCCCTGACATTCGCGTAGAGTGACGGAACGCATGAAAGCCGTGTTATAAATTCATGCATAGGAAAATGAACGCAAATTTTCTTAAAAAAAGGGGAAAACAAATGAAATATTATAAAATTTCCAGTGACCGTTTATTGGTTGTTTTAGATAGCGTTAAACGCACTATTTCTACTTCTGAAACGATGGATGACTGTACTTTTTCTCGTCTTTACAATGACGTGAATTGGTTGATTGAGGTAGGCTATATCGATAATTCAACGGGTCATTCTCTTCATCAGCAAATTTCTGCTATTTACTTGCGTGATGCAGAAGGCTATCGTTATGCCTGAAAGAACATCAGAAAAACAGCGCTATCTTGTAGTAGTAAACCGTAAATGGCTTTTAACGGTAGATGCCTTTTCCATGGGCGGCGCTGAACATGCTGTACTGGACAGATGCCGTTACATTGAACAATGTCAGGCATTTGAGAAAAATCAAGCCAATCTGCTTTTTGAAATGTTTCCTGATGTAGAAATATCATTATTTCCCATGGCTTTAACCTTCATTGACTTGCTGGAATTAGACGACTTAATAACCATGGCGCAAAAAATGATGAAAAAAGCAGAAAGCATCATAAAAGAATTGCATCCAGATTAATATTTTTCTACTATTTATTTACGCGATACTCAATCTGCGTATAGATGAAATTAAGAATAAATCTGTTCAAAAGGGGGAAATGATGAACCAACAAAGACTGGTTGAAGTTGAATTACTGCGCTTAGGTTCGGCACCATATACATTAGGCCATCAGGATTCGCTTGACAGCCGCCTGTATGCTCTGGGTATGCTTTACCGTTTAAATCTTATTCCAGATGCCGCCTATCTATCTTTATCCGTTTCGTTAATTAAGGAATGGGAAAACCTGAAAAAGCCGGATTCTACGCAAGCTTCTTCAGACTAAAAATCGTTAATAATGGGCAAGGGGGTTGTTTCCCCTTCCCCCATTGTTATAAATTAATCATTAAGACGCACATTGACAATTCTATAAAGAAAAGGAAGGTAAAAAAAGATGAAAGCTAAAGTTTTAGGAATCCAGCAGGTAAACTATGTCAGCAAAAAGACAGGAAAACCAGTATTAGGCACGACCTTACACTGTTCGATGAGGGACTCAGACGTTTACGGCATGGCTGTAGACAGTATTTTTGTATCGGAAAACCTTGGTCTAAAAACGGTAATTGATAGCATCACCTTAGGCACGTCAATCAACGTTGAATATAACAATCGCGGCTATATTAATGACGTAACAATTCTTCCAGATGAAAAACCCGCAGTTTCAAACGATAAGCCCGCCAATCCAAACGAAAAGCCCGCAAAACAAGCATAAAACCAGCACTATCTACTCTCCTGCCCTGCCTTCGTGGTAGGGTTTATTTTCCATGCCGTTTTCCGGGTTTTTTAGCATTTACAGTTTTTGGGTATTATCTGCTAATCAGATATTTTCAGCTTTCCGGTTTTTGTTGGATTTTATGACGTATTTCCCAGATATACCGAAGTTGTAGCGACCTGGTAATAGCGTATAAAATCTGTCAAGGCCAAAGAACGCAGTGTGCCTTTACAGATTTTAGTAGCGGATACACTGGCAGGGGGTCGGATGGACGCACTATCCCATCCGGCCTTGATTACCATTTTTTCTAAGCTAGTGTTATCTAAGTTATCACCTACAAGGAAATATCCAAACACAGAAAGCAGTCGTTGCCTAAACTATGTCTACAAGGAAATCCCCCAGTACGTCCCGAAGGGCGGACAACGCTTACACGGCATAAAAAGCTTTAAAAAAAAACAAAAGCAAGCCAAAAATAAAGCGTTTAATTGGGGATTTTGTAGGCCAACAAGGAAATATCCAGGCAAAAAAACAGCCGTAGTCTATGCCATTGTGTTTTTTCATACGCCGTAGCCGACAAGGAAACATCATGCAAACCGGCACAGTTTATACCCTGCCAGGAATCCGGTCAGCGATTTCCAGGCTTAGTATTACCTGGAAATCGTGTCGCAGTCGCCAACAAACTTAGATTTCATCAGGCTTTCCAGTCCGCGACGGGTGGTTGTCGCACTTGTCGCAGTCGCAAAAATCAAAAAGGGGAAAGAAACATGGCTGCTGAAAAAGACACACAATCGCGTAAATGGCAATTGACGATAAACAATCCTGCTGACTACGGATTTACCCACAACGAGATAAACAATATCATGATGGGAATGAAATCCGTTATTTACTACTGCATGGCTGATGAAATCGGTAAAAATGGCACCTACCACACGCACTTATTCATCCAAGGCCGTGGCGGTATACGGTTTTCCAGCTTAAAGAAAAAATTTCCCACCGCACACTTTGAAATGTGCAACGGTACAGCCCAGGAAAACATGGAATACGTTTCCAAAACGGGCAAATGGGAAAAAGACAAAAAGCATGAAACTTGTGTCCCCGATACCTTCGAGGAACACGGCGAGATGCCCGTTGAACGAAAAGGCCGTAAGTCAGATATCGATGATATTTACGCCATGTTAAAAGACGGCTTAAGCAATTATCAGATAATGGAGCAAATCCCAGAAAGTCTCTTAAACCTGGACAAAATCGAGATAGCAAGACAAACCATCATCCAGGAAAAATACAAAGACCACTGGCGAAACCTTGATATTTGCTACATCTACGGCGCAACCGGCACAGGAAAAACCCGATCCGTCATGGATAAATACGGTTATTCCAACGTGTTCCGTGTAACCGACTACGCTCACCCATTCGACAACTACAAAGGCCAGGACGTAGTCATCTTTGAAGAGTTCCGCAGTTCCGTTAAACTATCCGATATGCTCAACTACTTAGACGGCTATCCGTTAGAACTGCCCTGCCGCTACGCCAATAAATACGCCTGTTACACCAAGGTGTTTTTAATTAGCAACATTCCACTTACTGACCAGTATTCCGATGACCGCACCGAAAACACAAGCGCATTTATCCGACGTATTAGCAAGGTAAAACACTACACCGATAAAGGAATCCAAAACATGCAGATTCAGCTTGCAAATAATGGTTTCCGTCTAATTGAAGAAGGTGAGGTAATCCCGTTTGAAAAGGTCTAAGTTATCCACAACACTGGAAGCATTAAAATTTGAAGGTAATATCTCTATCCGCCGCGATGGCTTCCATGGATTGCAATACATTGGCGGTGGAAAGTCAGACGACTTGACAAGGCGTTTTGGGGGTTATACAATAGTAAAAAGTACGATTATTGATAACGTACTTGTGATTTATGTAAACTAATCTATGCGCGAAAGAAGCATTTAGCAAACAGTGTATAGACAGCGTGCTCCGACGGGAAAAAGAAATGTCGCACGCTATAAACTGTTCGCTAAATCCCGAAGCTTTCGCGCATAGATTCAGATGACAAAAATCACTACTACTAACATAATAAACTAACCTCTAATACAATACATCCAGCTATACCATTCCTTTATTTCTTTACCTTTAATTGTGAAATATTTACAGAAAATATTCCTGCCTCAATCAATGACTATTTTTATTCACACACCTCTTACGAGGCGTGACCTTTCTTCCATCACAACAATCCTTGGCGAATGGAGTTTCTACTCACACGCCCCTCACGAGGCGTGACAATCATGTTCGAACCGTCGCTTGCGGTGATTGAGGTTTCTACTCACACGCCCCTCACGAGGCGTGACCCGTTCTTTCTTTCCTATATTTTTGCATAAAAATAGTTTCTACTCACACGCCCCTCACGAGGCGTGACTTGCCCTGCCGTCTTTTGTGTTGTCATTTGGATGTTTCTACTCACACGCCCCTCACGAGGCGTGACTTTAACCGTATGTAAAAATTTACAGCCTTCTCAGTTTCTACTCACACGCCCCTCACGAGGCGTGACTAAGTTCGTACTTAAAACGATAAGAGGCGTCATTGTTTCTACTCACACGCCCCTCACGAGGCGTGACCTGTAAAATCTTTAAATGCATTTGCAGCCACAGAGTTTCTACTCACACGCCCCTCACGAGGCGTGACCAAAGCAACTGTACGGCTTGTCCAGACGGGATTTGTTTCTACTCACACGCCCCTCACGAGGCGTGACCGACGTGTCCGGAAAAGTCCATAAATGCTGTCGGGTTTCTACTCACACGCCCCTCACGAGGCGTGACGGTCTACGAAAAACGGCAGCGCTCCTATTTGATGGTTTCTACTCACACGCCCCTCACGAGGCGTGACCGCAATATATTGTATATTTTAGCAATCACACTTCTAAATACAGAGTGGCGGACAAAAATATTTTTATTTCCTCTCCATTTTACTATAAAATTTAAAATCAATCCATCTCAAATTTTAATTTTTTAGGCGAACCTACCCTATTATTTTCAATCACCACCCCTTCGCCATCTTAAAAATCTAAATTATAATTACTCCTTCTGAATCATAAGTTTCTTTTGCACCAATATGCTCTACTCTTTTCTTCCAATTATTTCCAAGATAATAAAAACGTAGACTATCTTTACTTTTATCAATTAATTTTACTAATCGATCCTTCAACTTTAGAAAAGAAGAATAATCTAAATTCGCTTCAAATACTGAATTCTGTACACGTTGCGCATGATTTTGGCATTCTTTAGCGACTTTTCGTAATCTTGTTTTTCCTGCATCATCTATGGTGCTTACATCATAACTTATTAATACCATCATAATTTTCTCCGTTCTACTACAGACACAAACAGTAATATATGTGACAGAAAAATTCTATCAACCATTCATAAAAAAATCTTTAAAACTTTTCATTTTTGCAGAAAGCATGGATAAGCCTCTATATCTCCTCTAATATATTTTGCCAAAAGATTACTTTGCACATAAGGAAGTAATCCGAATGGAATCTTCTGTTTTAAATAAGGATGTACCATATCCGAACGCTTTTTTTCCTGCCAGCGTGAGAGAACTTTTTTTCGTCCATCCAGATTAAGTAAAACAGATCCGGAAATTTGTTTTTCAAAATCAGCTTCTCCAATAATCTGAAGATTTAATAATGTTATAACAAAACGCTCCACAATACAGCGAACTTCTTCTACCAAATCGCACGCTAATGAATTTCTTCCGCTTCTCAGTGCATGACAAAAACCAATATAACTATCCAAACCGACTGTTTCTAAAGCCGAAGCAAATTCACTTGTTGCTAAAGTATATACGAATGAAAGTACCGCATTGATTGGATCTAATGGAGGACGTTTTGTACGAAATTCAAAGGTAAATGGCACTTTAGGATTTGTAATTAATTTATTAAAAATAGAAAAATATGCTCTTGCACAATTTCCTTCTATTCCTACTGCTTCTTCTATTGTTTCTGTTTTAAATATGTTATGTATGCCATCAGATAATCGTTCTAAAGTATCTTGAATTTCCGGATCGTTCCTCAATGATACATTATCATGAAGTGTTCTTCTAATTAACTGTTTTGTGTTGCTAAATTTCGCAGCCATAGTATTTTGCGTAAGAAATAGTCCATTTTCTCTAAATTGTTCAATTTGGGCTACCCGTAAAAATACATTCCCCTTTGTTTCTCCACAAACCTTTGCCAGGAATTTGCCTTGAGGAGATATAAAGTTAATAGGAATTGTTTTACTCACACATTTTCCCATTAAGGCCGGAGAACATCCAATATAATTGAAGCAAACAATATTTTCAATATTCTCAAAAGGAATCCTTAGCTTCTCTTCTTTTTCAATTTTACAAACAAGATTTTCTCCATCTAAAGTCAAATATGCCTGCTCATTAGTAACATAAATTGTGTTTAAAAGTTTTCTCATTCTCTTATCCTTTTATTGTGTATTTAACCATGATTTATCAATTGCTTCAATTTCTGATAAAAGTGTGTTCATTCGTTTGACAGAAGGCATACATAAATCTTTCATCGAACATCCACTGCATTTTTGTCCTTTTCGAATAGGAGGAACAATTCCTAAACGCAAATATTCACGCATTTCTTTTAACAAGATTTTTAATCTGCAATCATACTCGAAAAAGTTATTTTTGAGCGGAAGTTTTATTCTCTTTTTGACATCTGCATAATAAATATTTGCATCACAATCACACCCAAAGATATAATCCACACAAAGTTTCTGAGCAAATACCTGCATTAAATCATCCGCACGATAATCGCCTTCTTTTGGCTTAGTAGGCTTATATTCTACAATACAAAACTTATAATTTCCTTCATAGTTTTTAATAGGCATACCCCTTTTATCTTCTGCTATTTCCAAACAGTCTACCACACCATATAGATTATACTCTTCCTGATCATGATAAACAGGAACGGCAGTAAACACTTTTTTCCCTTTTGCATTGTAATGTTGTTCAGGATTATGGACACGATCATGGATAAGATTTGCTTTAGTTACAAAAAAATTTTCTTCCCATGCCTTATCAATCTCTAAAAGCCCCCAACGATGGGGGCAATATAAATAATGTTGAATTGAACGAATAGTAATTTCTGCTGTACTCATAATTTCTCAATTAATTTCACTCCATCGGGCATTATAGTGTCTAAGCTGATTTGGTAATCCTCAAACTTTCTCGGCGGTTTTTCTTCTTTTAACTTTATTGATATCTTATCAAATAATATATGCGAAGGGGAATTTCCCAGTACATTATTATGTTTAAAAACATATAATTTACGCATACACATCTTCCCTCTTGCGGCGCTATGATCATGTTCAAACATGTTAATAATTGCTGTCCATAAAAGTTCAATATCTTCTTCTGAAATATCTGTTACTTTATTGGCCAATGCAGCAGAAACATAGCCTTCTGCTCTATACAAAGCATAAGGAATAATATTTTTCCTTCCCATTTCTGTTTCGCCAGTTTCTTTTCTTTCATCGGTTGTTCTTGCCTGGCGGGTAATCGTAATATCCTGGATATTGATTTCTGACAAACTCCGTGCAAAATTAATCTGTACCGGGCCCCTTACAATACCACAGGGATCATCTCCCGTTGACATTACTGCGCCAAACATTCGGACATCATAATAATTTCGGCACATATACTCTCTCGCTTTTTTTATATCATCTGCATTTTTTCCTTTATTTTTTTTAGTAAGTCCTTCTGCATCATAAGCTTCTGTAAATTTTGTATTAAGAGATTTATCAGGCTTAATTAATATGTTATATCCGCTTTCTCCATCTTTGCATAGTTCTACATAATTACGTATCTTTCGTTTTAAACATACATCTGTAATATAACCATACCCTGTTTCCGGATCAATACGTGGACTGTTTCCGGCATCGGGATCTCCATTCGGATTTCCATTTTCTACATCAAAAAGCATAACAAAATCATATCGGTTTTTAATTGCCATGGTTCTCCTCCTCTTCTTTGCCATTTTGCTTAGTTTCATTTTTTATAAAAAAGTTTTGCATTTGCTGATAATATCCAACAATGAATCGACCCTGATTTAAAAGATCAAATGAACCCGGAAATTCACCTTCCATCGGATCGATAATTTCCTGAATTAATCGCTCGTATGTTCCTGTACGCATTCCTTTATAGGAAGAACCTTGTGACAAACGTTTTACTTTATCCAGATGATTTTGCGCAAGTGAAATTAATTTAGGAAACACCATAACTGGTTTTGATGCAGCGGATGCAAAATATGCATTTTTAATTGTCCGATTAAGAGAACCACCAGAAGCATCCTGCTGCAGTTTTTCTAAAACCGCAAATAATCGGCCACATAAGTACGCTGGTTCAACATTTAACTTATTCAGTGCCATATGAAATTCCTCCCTTTGAGTTTTTCTGTGAACACAGGCTTTAATTATACCTGCACGTATAGCGTTTACTTTTAGATCTGTATCTTTTTTTACCCTTCCTACGATCGTCGATAATAATGCTTCAGGATATTTTCTGCCATAAATAATTGCTTCAAAAAGCTTAGTTAATAAAGCCGGATTTACTTTATCATTCTGGCTTTTAGGTGAAATTAATTCTTCTTTGATTTTTTTCAAAGAAACAGGATGAATTTCGTCTGTTATCTGTAAATCTTTTTGAAATTTTGCAATATTCCAAAGAATATCGGCATATTTTCTGCGATAAATAAACTTTAGAGCTATCCTTGATGAATTTGGCTTTAATCCAATCATATAAAAAACTACATTTGCATCGATTATTCCTAAAGATTGTAATTGGGTTTCCGTGATTCTTCCCTTTTTGCTGTTCTCTAAAAGCTGTTTCAGCATTGTTTCTGTCTGTTTGGCATTCATTTTATCTGATTGCCCGTAGAGCATTGCCATAATCAAATCTTCTGCTGATTTTTCTGCTTCCATTGCCCAAAAAACAACAGTTATATCATCCAATAAGATCTTATGTCCTCGCTTTTCTAATAAATAGTTAAGCGCTTCTGTATATTTTCTCATCACTAATTCAGAAATATTGCTGTTATAAGATTGCTCTTTTCCATAAGAATTTTCTGAAGTATTATTAAATCCTATAAGAACACTTCCTGTTGCCAGGCCACCATAAACTCCTTTGATTTTGCTATGGATTCTTGCAATGGGAGCCTTTTCTCCGCTGACAGCACATTGTGAAATATAATTCCTATCGTTATTATTTATATCTTTCTGATAGTGCTCTTCCCATCTTTTTTTGATTAAATCGTCTTCGTGAAGCAGTATTTCAGGATAACCAGAAAGGCAAAAAGCAAAACCTGATTTTCCATATTCTTTGCCTAGTCCTAATAAAAAAGAATTTTCTGTTTCCTTTTCTGGCATCCAGTGAAGAAGAAAATTTCGATATGCCTGTATTATTGGACTTTCTAATCCTTCAATAAAATCAAGATTATCATGGACAAATGCTTCATGTGACTTTTTAGCTTTTTCTGTTCGATCCTGTGTTGTTAAAATTCTATCTTCAATATTTAATCCAAAGATATACAATGGTCGATGTTCTATGATATTAGCTTCAATTCCAGTTTTTTCTGTACGTTGAGGCATTTTCATATTTTTAGGTATTTGATTTATTTTTACTTTTCCTTTTGCTGTTATTATTTCTTCATTTTCTTTTTGAGAAATAATATCATCGATTTCACCATCTTCGGTAAGACTTATCAGATAATGTATTTTAACCAGAGAATATCCATCCGGAAGAACCTGCCCTGTTTTTGCCAGAATATCATAATAATCGCACAACGCATGAATCAGCATCTTAACTCCTCCCTATATTTTCGCACGTCGATTACACCATTAATCATATGTGGATGGTAATAGACAGTATTAGCCTGGTCTGAAAACTGTGGGTTGTCCCAATTATTATTTACTGGTTCTCCTTCATCGATAAAATGAACACGGTAACTCATCCATCCAAGATCCACATCCCCAGACTCTAAAAGCAGGCTGCTAATCATACTTTCATCAAATCCATTCACTAATTCTATTCTTTTTACCGGAAACTCACTGCATCCAAGACAGGGCGTGCGAAAATATTGTCCTTTTTCCAGACGTCTTTTGATAATATTAAAATGTTTATTCTCTCCTTCTTCCTCATCTTTACTTTTTAGCCCCGTTAATTCAAAATGAAAATCAATGCCATACTTTACATTTTTCAAAATCATGGATGCACGCTGACTTCTGTTTTCTGAAGTGTATATCGAGGGGTTCCCCCCTTTTTTGTTCATCTGACTTTTTACTGCACTGTAAAGGATCTTGTCTTTAACTTCATTTCTGCGAATGTTAAGAAAATCAATTGGCTGAAATACAATAATACGATCAATAAAATATCTTATTGCAGGTTTCCAATATATACTTTTTAACATTCCTTCCAGAGCACCTGGCGGAGGAACATCATAACTTACACGTTCCACTTTGAGTTCTGGCCTTGTAAAACAGGCATAATCTCCTTCCACAATAATTTTAAATCCATATCCCATAATTTCATCTCCTCTTATCAGATCATATAATCTTTCGCATCAAAAGTAATTCCTGTTTTTTCATCATAATAATCCGGATGAATAAGGCAATAAATTCCTGTTCCGAAATCATCTATCACATGCTGATGAATTAAGTCTTCTAATTCCTGTGGATAAACAGAACAAGTATAAAGTTGTAATTTTCGTCCTGCTTCTATGGTTGATTTTGTATAACGAAGCTTATTGATTAATTCCCTGCTTTTGTCATCTCTTGGAACAACAATAGAAATTGTCCTGGAAGTAATAAGCGCAAACTGTTCTGCATATTCTCGAAACGGAATAGAATCTATTGCATGACATCTTTGAGTAATTGCATTTTTTTGAAGAATAGATTCTTTTATTGCAAATAAGCGTTCATAATATTCTTTTACACTTTCCGGACATGAAATATCCGGGTATTTTTTTATCAGTCCTTTTACAATACTTTGCTGTACATCTTCTAATGGCTGTTTCATTTCTTCTAAAGAAAAAATGAATGTATCCGCATTTGCTCTTTTTCCTTCCCTATTGCATCTTCCACCTGATTGCAAAATATTATCCAGTCCGTTTAGTTCACGAAATACAGTATATACGTCTAAATCTACACCGGCTTCAATTAAAGAAGTAGAAATAATTGTGATTCTTTCTTCTTCTGGAATACTATCTGGAGTAAATAGATTTTCCTCCAATTTCTTTTCCAGCAAAGATAATTCCCGGCGAATTTGCTCTAAAACCTTTTTTCGATCGTAGCCTGTCATATACGTAGATAAATGAAAAGTTTTCCCGATACTTTTTTCAAATAGGCGTCGGGCTTTCTTTTTACTATTGACAATAATCAAACAAGAAGGATATATAGATGCCTTATGAAGAAGTGCCTCTTCAGATATTTCACCTAAATACAAGTAATTGCATTTCTGAAATTTAGAGAAAAGAGAAGTATCTTCAACCAGATAAGTTATCTTACTGTTTTTTAAGGCATATTTTTTTATTAATTTTGGAAAATCCGGCATAGTGGCTGTCAAAAATACTGCTTCACTGTTTAAGTATTTTGTTATATAGGCAATTCCACGAAGACATGGCTGTAAATATTCTAATGGCATTAAATGTGCCTCATCAAAAATCAAGATGCACTCTGCCATATGATGCATTTTTCGCAGCTTCCCTCGGTTATTATGATAAATAGACTCAAAAAACTGGACTGCGGTAGTTATAATTAATGGGGCATCCCAATTTTCGGCGGCTTTTTTTGCCACATTTCGGTAATCTTCACTAAAATCATCCATGTCTTCATAAGAAAATGTTGATTGATGACGCAATATCTCTGCATCCTTTTGAAATAGTTTTTCTAATGTATCGGCAGTTTGATCGATAATACTGTTATAGGGAATAATATAAATAATTCTTTTCTTCCCTTTTTTTATTGCACGTTCAAGCGCAAATTTAATACTGGTTAAGGTTTTTCCGCTTCCCGTGGGCATGTTCATCAAATATATTTCTGCATTTTGTTCTGTTTTTTCAAATACCTGTTGTTGAAGAAGGTGACGAGATTTTTGAAGTTCTGTTGTACAAATAAATGATTTTAAATGACAATTTACCTTCTCAAGGCAAACAGAAAAGTTCATTTTCATTTTAGGATAGGACATTTCCTCACAAAACGCAGCCGTATCCAGAGAATCTGCATCTACCAGGCAAGAAAAACAATATCTGGTAAAAAAAGCGAATTTATCGACCAACAATTCTACATCGTTCCCGCAATCACGCAGCAGAAATTCCATAAAAGCCTGTTGATTTATTTCAGGGATCTTTAATTCTTTTTTATATATTTTAAAATTTTCAAATTTACGTTGTAACCGACCATATAATGAAGATTCATCCGATAGATCATTTTTATTTCCAGCATCAGGGATTCCTGAATGATGTCCGGCAATACAATAAGCTAATATCATTCCCAGTGCATTAGGAAACAATTCCCTTGCTGCTAAAGCTCCACATGTGGAATGTTCTACTCGAATATTTGCTCCATGGATTCGCTGCTGAAATGAGGGCTGAAATTTTCCAAGATCGTGAAATAAACCCATAATATACATAAATTCCTTCATAGGAGAAAGCGCAAAATGATAACATAGTTTTGCTGTATTTTCACTGTGTTCTTTTATGGTTTGTATTTTTTTTGTTTTGTCATTAATATGTGCTATGTAATCGCTGCCTGTTTCCATGCTTTCTTTCAGTCCTTTGATAGAATTTTATAATCTATAATGTGATACAAAAGGAAAACATCCTGATTTATAATTCCCCCTCAAACGCCCCAATATATTTCCCATTCGCTCGATCAAGCACGGCAAACACAATGGTTTCAAAACACCCACAGAAAAACTTTTCCAAAAGTTCCTTCCACCATCTGGCGATGTCGATGGGATCATTGCGGAAAACGCCGCATCCATAAGCCCCTAACACCAGATGTCGGCAGTTTTGGTCGGCAAAAATGGAAAGAACCAGCTTCATCCGCTCCCGCATTACCCGTTTTGCTTCTTCTTCATCTTCCCCTTTTAGCAGCACCTGCCCCATATTCACCGCAGGGATGGTCAATACGGAAGCCATTACTGGCTCTTCCATCAGTTTAAAGCGTTCATCCCGGAAAAATACGACATTGGGTGAATAAATGGCATAATTGGTATACATCATGCTTTTATATTCCCGGTTTTTCCTGTAATACTCTTCATGAACCGTCAACGTCCGGTAAAGCCCGCCGGAAACGGCCAGGCTTTCTTCCTGTGCATTTGCTCCATTGATAAATCCGCCTCCGGGGTTTTTTGCACTGGCAAAGTTTAATACAGCAGCTTCTTTTTTCTGTGCATGTAAACGCAGAATGGCGTCCACCGTTGAACAGTTCCAAACCAAAATTTCTTCCCTGGATTCGCCATTGCAGCCTTTGTTAAATTCCCCTTCCATACACCGATTCAATAACACATCTCCCTGCGTTGGCGTCAGTAAAAAACTCTTTTTCACGGAATCCTCATGAAGCCCCCGAATTTCAACACGTTTTTCGCCTGCAACATAATAACCATTTTTCATAATTTCCAGCGTTTCCCGTGCCATTGCTTTTCTGTCCATAATTTTTTCTTCGCCTCCCTACTCTTCCCACTTTCTGCGAAATAGCCGCGAAGGACGATGTCCCTCATTTTCTGTATAATGATTGGTTTCTTCAACCAGTCCTGCGATTTTTCTGCGGAATGCCGGTTTTAACAGCGTTTTTCCTAAAATCACCTCATAAGCCTGCTGCAGCTGCGTTAAGGTAAATTCTTCCGGCATTAAATGCAGGGCAAGTCCTGTATATTCCACTTTTCCGCGCAGCCTCTCGATGGCACAGGCAATAATTCTGGCATGGTCAAAGGCCAGACCGTCATTTTCCAGCAAAGTATATTCCGTTTTTTCCATTTCTTCCGTCTTTGTGACTGTTTTTTGTAAAATTGCCCGAAGAACAATCGTTTCCGTGTCGATGTCATCATCCTTGCCTTCATTATCCTGCGGTGACAATAGAAGTTCATACTGCTGTGTTTTTACAAGCGACCTGCCGGCTTTTGGATAATCCTTTTTTTCACTTAACAGGCGGTAAGTTACCTTAAACCATTGTGCATTGTCTGCGTCATCTCCTGCCTGCAGCCTTACTTTGCTGCAATCAATCAGTGCCATGTACGAACAACTCATTACCCAGGTTCTGGGATCACGCGCAGGTTCGGTAAATGTATATAATTGTTCCAGATATACCTGTGATAACCCGGTTTCTTCCTGTAATTCTCTTCGAGCCGCATCTTCTGCCGTTTCATCCGGACGAATAAACCCTCCGGGAAGTGCCCAGCAGCCTAAAAAAGGATGAACGCCGCGCCGAATAAGTAGAACACTTAAATTTTTTTCCGAAAGCTTCCGGTAATTTTCTTCTTTTTCCTCTGTAATGGTAAAAATCACCATATCCGTTGCCACAGAAGGACGCACAAAATGACCGGCATCATAAGAAGCTAGAAACTCCTTTTCCGTCAGGCCCTGTTTATCTCTTTTTTGACAGGTGACCGTATTCCCATGCGCCTGCTTTTTTTTCTGTTTCAATAAATCGTCCTGTTCCTGTTTTCCCTGTGCCAATAAATTCCCATGCCCCGGCTGTTCTCTCTCCAGCAAAATATCCCTTACTTCCATCAGCGCAAAACCGAGAAGATTTCGGCCTCTCCATTTTATAGGATTTTGCGCATCGGGATTACTTGCGCCCAAACCTATCCCCCATATACGGTCGCGGGGACTGGCTTCCACAAGAACTCGGTTTTTGCTCTGCTTCAAATAATTCCATAATTCCGGATTTTGTGAAAATTTTGCAATATTTCCTTTTTTGACAATGGAATATGCCTTGGAATCCCAGACTTCGTCATTAAAATTCTGCACTGCCCTCCCATAAGCTTTCATTTCTTTTGGATAATTGGTATTCATAATCTTATCCAACATCGCTTCATCATGAAACAATCTGGCCTTCTCTGCCATCATATACTGTTCTGTGCAGGAATAGGTAACTCCATCCACCTTAAATGGACACATCCACCATTGACCAAGACAGCTTTCTGTAATTTCTCCTTCCGTAATCGTGGGCTTCCAGAAAAAAAGATACTTAAATTTTTCGCCGGCATAACATTTTTCGACCAAAGCTTCTCTCGTATATACCATAATCAACCTCCAATGCATTCATGATAAGTTCAAATAAATAATATGAAAATGTTATTATCATTTTAGAATTAATAATTAATTTTGTCAAGAAAAAAATCTCTCGTTTCTATTAATTTCTATTATTTTCAAAAAGTATTAAAAAAAAACCGCTATAAAATGCAAACAACAATAAATTATTCCTGCATCTTATAGCGGTTTATTAATACACATCCTTATGAATATTTACGTGTTTAATTCCCTCCCGGCCCTTCAAAACCTGGCCCTGCTTCTGCTGTCGGTGGTTCGGGTGCAGGAGGATTTGCACCTTCTCCAGGCTCTTTCGGCGGATGAACTGCCCCGGGGCCTTCCATAATCTGTTCCTGGGAAAGCGTGGTTTCCTCTGGTGCTAAAGGTTCTACAGGGGTTGGATTTGACTCTTTTTCGGCAGCGGTTGTCTTTTCTTCTTTATCGTTTTCGCCCTTATCCTCTGCTTTCGTACTTTCTTTATCTGCCTTCGATTCGTCCTTATTTTCCTTCTCTTCCTCGTCGGCTTCCCTGCTCTCCTCTTCTGTGTCTTTTTTGGTTTCTTCCCCGGCATTTTCTTCGGAAATCGCTTCTTCGGTCTGCAAAGTATCTGCTTTATCATTATTTCCGGAATTTTCTAAAGAAGCGCCGCCCTGCGAAGAACCCCCCTGGTTGGAGGCACCGCCCGGTGAAGGAGATGCCGGAGCACCCGTATTTCCTGTGACGCCGCCAAGGTTTGTATCTGCCCCGGCAGACTTGCCTTCTTCATAGATACCTGTTCGCTCACTGATGATTTTGCTGATCTTTTTTACCGATTCCGAAGGCTGATAACCTTCCTGATCAAAGAGGAACTGATGGAGGAAGACAACATTGGACTCGAGTGTCATAGGAATAACGCAGTCCAGCTTTCCTACATCTGCAGTTGTCTTGGCAAACGGAAATCCGCCGGTTTGTCCAAGGAAATAATGACCGGCATCTCTTGCCAGAGGAATAACGTCTTCCGGACCGATACTGGTGGATATCTCCGATAAAATTACCCCCGCCAGTCCGGTAAGCGTCTTAAAGTCGGCCTGCTTTGCCTTCTCTAAAGCCAAGGCCACTACCTTCCTCTGCCGCTCTGTCCGGTTAAAGTCCGTATCCATAAGGCGAAGCCGACTGTAAGCAACCGCCTGTACGCCGTCCAGATGGTTCATCCCCGGATGTTCCAGATGGAAAGAGGCAATCCCCGTCGATTCTACGGTAGCGGTAATAAACGAATTAATATAGGCAAATTCGCTCTCCGTGATTTCCAAATCAATACCGCCCAAAATATTGATTCCATCGGCAACGGCCTTCCAGTTAAAGGTAGCATAATCGTCCACATCCACATCCAGGTTCCGCTTTAAGGTTTCCAGCGCCTGCTTATGCCCGCCCTTAAAATAAGCCTCATTAATCTTATGGAAGTCCCCGTCGTCATTAATCTGCACATAGGTATCCCGGTAAACAGAAACCAGACGGATTTCTCCGGTTTTCTTGTTAATGCTGGCAATCATCTGCACATCGGCTAACGCGCCCTTTTCCAGCCCTCCGTCCCGGGAATCCACACCGAAAACCGCAATATTCCAGTAACCGTCCCGATCCTTTGCCCAGCGTTTGGCATAAAGCATTCCGCCGGACAACAAGAGTAAAACCAGTACCACGGCAAGAATCAAAGGTGCTTTCTTTTTCCGCCTTCCGTTTTTCTTCCTGCCCTGCGTTCTGCTGCCATAGGTGGAATTTCCCTGACGATGATTAGAGTATCCGGAATGTTCTGCTATCTGGTGCCGACGTCCATGGACAGAATCACGTCCATAGGCAGAATCTGTCGAACCATTTCTCCCATAACCTGTACGGCGCAAATTGCGGGGTCTTACATCCGGTTCATCTTCCCAGTCGTCATCGTCGAAGTAGTCATCCTCTTCCCAGTCGTTATTCTCGAAGTAGCCATCTTCTTTCCAATCGTCATTTTCATGAAAGTCCACTTCATCAAAATCATCATCCCAGTCATCATCAAATCGCTGTCTTTGCCTTGGCGAAACAGCTCTTTTTCTTCGTGCACGCATTCTGTCCAATTCGTCTTCATAGGGTTCATTATAATTTTTTCTTGACATAGTAATAAAACCTCGTATTAATTTATTCCACCAGTTTACGGTAGTACGGCCATGGAGGAGCACCTATCGTTGCAACCATGACATTATTAATTGAACCGCTGGTTTCATGGATAACATTCATCTGACCATCGGCAGTCCAGCCCAAAAACATCACCACATGGGCGTTCGCACCTGTGCGCACAATAATATCCCCGGGCTTTAACTCACTGAGGCTGACCTGTTTTCCGCACAGACATAAGCTGCTGGTGCTCTCTCCTGCCAGCCGCTTACCCGTAGCCGACCAATACACCCAGTTGATCCATCCGGAACAGTCCAGTCCGCGCAGCAGCCGTCCCTTGGGGTCCGCAGGAATCAGCGCACCGAAATTGTTTCCTTCATAACCTGAGGCCGCAGGCTTCCCTCCCCAGTAGTACGGAACCCGTCCCACCGAAGACAGGGCAAAATGAATAATATTCCGCCGGGTTACCGATGTATCTGCCGGAAGCCGGTTCATATATTCGTCAATTTCCTGGTTAGTTAAAGGCACACTTAAAGAAATCGAAGAAATGCTTAAACCAAAATCCTCAAACCAGTCCTGACCGCTGATTTTCTTAACACTGGCAATGTTCTGTGTATTCCAGCCATCCCATGCCTTATTTTCTGTCTTATTATCGGCCGTCTTTTTGTCTGTGCTATCTTTTTCCTTGTTTGTTGCTGTTTTTTCTGCTGCTTTGCTTTTGGTTTCTTCGGCCTTTTCTGTTTCTTTTAACTCTTCTGCTTTTTCGGCTGTTTTCCCGGAGGTTTTATTATCTTCTGCCTTCCTATTTGCCGCCTTCTTTTCTTCCGCTTTCTTTTCGGCAGCTTTGCTGATAGAAAACAATCCTTTTTTATCCTCTAATCCCAAAACCTTAACCCGTATGTACAAATCAACATGTCCCGGGCAGTCATACTGTGTTTTCTTTCCGGTTTTCTGATTTGCGCTTCCCGCTGCGGTATTTGCCGCTTCAGCACCCATTCCCGTAGGATTTTGCAAATCCGATGGGGATGCATTTCCAAATATATTTCCAGATGCCGAGTTCCCGGAAACCGATGAATCCGTCGGCATACCCCCCGATAAATTTCCCAAAGCCGAATTCCCGGAAACGGAACTTCCCGAAACCGATGATTCTGCTAATACAGATTCTGTCTGCTCTATAGAAGATACCTGCGCCGCCGTCGTTTCTGCCGGCATAGATTCCGCCTGCGCCATAGAAGATACCTGCGCCGCTGTCGTTTCTGCCGGCATAGATTCCGCCTGTGGCATAGAGGATGCCTGCGCCGCTGCCGTTTCTGCCGGTACAGATTCCGCCTGTGCCGCCGTTGTTCCTGCCGCAGAAGATTCGGTTAAACCTCTTGCAGCACTGCCCTGCACGCCGCTGACTCCGCCTTCCCAAATCTCACCGGAAGGCAAGCTGTTCTGTCCACCGGTACGGCCTGCCTGTCCGTTCATCCCAAAGGACATTGCTTCGGCGGCAAATTCTTCTTCCTCGGCTTCCCGGACAAGTTCTTCTTCCGTTTTATTCAGGCACCCGCTGCAGTAATACAAATCTCCCATACTTAAACTGTAGCTGTGGGAATTTTTCCATAGCTGGCGGGAATATTCCGAGAAAGTATCCACATCCATCATATCCGAAAAATAGGTGTAGACGCTTGCCATGGAAAGAATATCTTTTACATTGGAAAAACCGTCAATCGCTTTTCCGTCGCCGTTGATAAAATTGACATGGATTTTTTTCCAGTCGTGAATCACCCAGGAAGAAGGATTATTCGCCCTGTGTGCTTTATCCCTGGGGTTATAGCCTCCCATAACGGCCTTCGTCCCTTTTCCCAGGCGGGAAGCCATCGTCGATGGGGATACGTCGGAAAGTTCATATAAATCCGACAGCCAGTCCAAATCCAGAACCATAAGTTCCTGAAACACCTCTCCGGCATAGCTGTCAATAATCTCTTCTGATTCGGCATCTTCCGGATAAAAATAAGCCAGGTTCAGCTTATCCGGTGCCGGTTCATAGGGCTTGGGAAGACTTTCCGTTTCCTCTTTCGTTTCCGGCACTGTCGGCGCAGCCTTTGTGGGTTCTTCGGCTTTTGCTGTTTCTTCTTTTATTTTATGCGCCGCGGCCTCTGCCTGAGCGCTTGCTTCCTGTATTGCGGCAAGTGCCGCTGCTTTTAACTCTTCATCTTTTAATTCTCCATAGTGCTGGCTGATATTTCCCAGTGCAGTCCCTGATCCGATAAATAAGACGGCGATGAGCCCGGTTACCCATTTACCCTGCACAGGCTTTTTTCTCTTATGCCAGCTTTTTCCTGCGTTCAACCTCTGCATGATCTGCTTCTTGCCTTTCTTCTAAAATGTTTATTCTTTCACATTTTCCGTTACAGTATAACATATTATAAATTTAAAAAACAGATGGGAAAACGATAAAAAACCTTAATTTATCTTTAAGAAAAGAACAGAAAAGTTGACGTTCTTTTTCGTCTGCGCTATAATCTGGGATTAAAAAGGAGGAAAAGCTATGTGTGGAATAATTGGATATACAGGGCCGCTAGAGGCAAAGAAACTATTAATCGAAGGGCTTTCCGGTCTGGAATACCGGGGTTATGACAGTGCAGGAATTGCCTATTTTAACACGAAATCACAGGTTTGTAGGATAAAACAGGTCGGGAAGGTTGCTGCATTAAAGGCAGCCTGCGCGAAAGAAAAAGACAGCTCCCACTGCGGCATCGGTCACACCCGCTGGGCGACACACGGCGGAGTGACGAATGAAAATGCCCATCCTCACCAGGCAGGACGGGTAACGTTAATCCATAACGGAATTATAGAAAACTATCATCAGCTGACCGAAGAATACGGATTGCAGGATCGGCTGGTTTCTCAGACCGACAGTGAAGTTGCCGCCTGGGTTTTAGACCGGTTCTACGATCATGACCCATTTATTGCCATCCGGAAGCTGACCGAAAAGCTTGAAGGCTCCTATGGCTTTTGTATCTTGTTTTCTGACCGTCCGGGAGAGATTTATGCCATACGAAACGTAAGCCCTTTAGTCGCTGCCTACACGCACTCCGGGGCAGTTATCGCTTCGGACTTAACTGCATTAATTCCCTACACACAGTCGTATTTCGTTGTGCCGGAAGGAGAAATCGTCCGCCTGACCCCCTATAAAGTGCAGACCTACCGTCTGGACAATTTTGATAAAACCCAGCCGGAAATGATGACGATCAACTGGAACATGGATGCCGCCATGAAAAACGGTTTCCCGCATTTTATGCTGAAAGAAATCCACGAACAGCCGGAAGCCTTAAAAAACACGCTGCTCCCCCGCTTAAATCGCGGACTGCCGGATTTTACCGAAGATCAGATTCCCGATGAACTCTTTAAAAACTGCAGCCAGATTCATATGATTGCCTGCGGAACCGCCATGCACGCGGGAATGGTTGCCAAGGCTGTGATGGAACCGCTGCTTCGCATTCCGGTAACCGTAACCATTGCCTCAGAGTTTCGCTATCAGCAGCCCCTTGTCGATGAACACACCCTTGCTATCGTAATTTCACAGTCCGGAGAAACCGTTGACACCTTAGCGGCCATGAACCTGGCTAAAGAACTTGGGGCAAAAACCCTCGCCATCGTCAATGTCAAAGGCTCAACCATTGCCCGGGAAAGCGACTATGTGCTCTACACCCATGCTGGGCCGGAAATCGCCGTGGCAAGCACCAAAGCGTATTCGGTACAGTTAGCTGCCCTCTATATGATTGCCGGGCGGATGGCTCTTGTCCGCGGAAAATACAGCGAAGAAGAAACCCGCAGCTTTTTTGCCGAGTTTTTAGATGTTATCCCCGCCATGGAATCCATGATTAAGCGGAAAGAAGAAATGAAAGCGGTTGTTACCCATCTGATCAACAGCCCGGATGCATTCTTTATCGGAAGGGGCCAGGACTATGCATTCTCTTTAGAGGGGGCATTAAAACTAAAGGAAATATCCTACATCCACGCAGAAGCCTATGCCGCCGGAGAATTAAAGCACGGTACCATTGCCCTGATTTCCGAAAATGTACCCGTAATAGCCACCGTAACCCAGGACCATATCTTTGCTAAAGCCATCTCCAATGTCCGGGAGGTTAAGGCAAGGGGAGCCTTTGTTATCCTGATTACCAAAGAAGGCGTGGACATCGAACAGGGAATTGCCGATATCCACATCACTATCCCGGCCGTGGGCGATATCTTTACCGTATTTCCCATCGCTGTAACTTTGCAGCTCATTGCCTACTATGCTTCTCTGGGCAAAAACCTGGATGTCGATCAGCCAAGGAACCTGGCAAAATCGGTTACGGTCGAATAATCGTTACGGTCTGTACTGGTCTGTACAATTCGCAGAAGCAGGTAAAAAGGTTACGGTCTGTGCAGTTTGCGGCAGCAGGAAAAAAGCATACCGATAAAAAGCATACTACTGTCTTCTCCATGTACTTGGCGCAAATAATAACAGCATGGGGAAGACTTCCAGACGCCCGGCAAGCATATCGAACATAAAAATATACTTGGACAAGGGCGAAAACCCGCTGAAGTTGCAGGTTGGCCCAACGCCGGAAAGACCGGGGCCGATATTATTCATTGTCGCTGCCACAGCGGTAAAATTAGTAGTAAAATCAAAATTATCCAGGCTTACAAGGAGCAGGGAAACCGCAAATACCAGGGCATAGGCGATAAAGTAGGCATTGACGGACCGGATAATATCGTGCTCTAATTTCTTTCCCTCCATCTTAATAATCTTTACGCTCTGGGGATGGAATAAGCTTCCCAGTTCTTTCTTTACCTGCTTTAACCCAATTAAAATCCGGGAAACCTTCATACCGCCGCCCGTACTTCCCGCACAGGCACCAATAAACATTAAAAGCACCAATATCGTTTTGGAAAACTCCGGCCATAAATCAAAATCTCTTGTAGCATAACCGGTGGTTGTGATAATCGTTGCCACCTGGAACGCTGCATGGTGGAAGGCTTCAAAAATCCCGGGAAACATCCGACGGATATTTAAGGTAATGGCAAGCACAGACAGGGCGATAATCCCCAGATACACCCGGGCTTCCTCACAGCAGAGGGCATCCTTGGGTTTTCTTATCCAAAATAGGTAGTAGACATTAAAATTTACGCCAAAGACAATCATAAATACTGTGATAATCGCCTGCTGCACCATCGTATAGGAGGCAATGCTGTCATTAAGAATACCAAAACCTCCCGTTCCTGCCGTGCCAAAACTTAAGCAAAGCGTGTCAAATACCGGCATTTTGCTGGCCAGAAGCAAAAGGATCTGGATCACCGTAAGGCCGAAATACAAAAGGTATAAAAGCTTTGCCGTCGCCCGTACCTTGGGAACAAGTTTGCCCACGGAAGGGCCGGGGCTTTCTGCCCGCATAATGTGCATATTGTAGCCGCCGCCGGCCAGGGGAAGAACCGCCAGCATAAACACAATAACCCCCATGCCGCCAATCCAGTGTGTAAAGCTTCGCCATAGCAGCATACAGCGGCTTAATGCCTCAACACTGGTTAAAATACTGGAACCTGTAGTGGTAAAACCGGAGATTACCTCAAAAAGTGCATCTTCAAATACAGGAATTTCCCGGCTCAGATAAAAAGGGAGGGCACCAAAAAAACTTAAGACAACCCAGCTCATCGCCACACTGACAAAGCCTTCCTTGGCATAAAAAACGGTATTCTGGGGCTTGCGGAAGGTTAAAAAGATGCCAAGCCCTCCGCAGACCGCCATCACAGCCAGAAACCACAACCCGCAGCTCTCCTGATAAATCAGGGCTGTCACACAGGGAAGAAGCATTAACACTGCCTCAATATTCATTACCCATCCCAGAAAATACAATATCATCCGAATATTCATAACTTCCTCTTTAATTTCCCGTCGTTATTTTAAGATATCCTTTAAATCATTTAACCCCTTATTCGTCGTAACAATAATCACACTGTCGCCGACTTCCATGGTATCCTTGCCCCTGGGGGTGATAATCCGCCCTCTTCGGTTAATGCAGGCGACCAGAAGGTTCTTTTTTAACTCCATCTTCTCTAACGGAACGCCAAGCATCGGGGCGTCATGTCCCACACGAAATTCCAGGGCTTCTGCCTGGTCATTGGCAATGCGGTAGAGTGTTTCCACGTTGCTGCCTAAAGAATTCTGCATGGCGCGGACATACTGGAGGATGCTGTCTGCGGTGATTAGCTTGGGATAAATCATACTGCCCAGGTTTAAAGAATTAATCACCTCTTCAAAGGAAGTCCGGTTGACCTTGGTAATTAACTTGGCCTTGGATTTGCTGGCCGCATAGAGGGAAAGCATAATATTTTCCTCGTCAAATCCGGTAAGCGTAGCAAAAGCCTCCGTCTGGGCAAGCCCCTCTTCCAGAAGAAGCTGCTGGTCGGCACCGTCACCGTGGATAATCATGGCATTGGGCAGAAGTTCGCTTAATTCCGTGCAGCGGTCATAGTTTTGTTCGATAATCTTTATTTTAATCTTTGTGTCCTTTAAAAGCTTTCCAAGATAATAGGAAACCTTCCCGCCCCCGACGATCATAATGGTTTTAACACTGTTATTCTCTACGCCGACCTTCTGGAAAAACTCCATGGAATCTTTCTGGGAGGCAATAAACGATATCTTATCCCCCGCACAAAGTTCAAAGTTTCCGGAAGGGATAACCACTTCTTTCCCCCGCTCCACAACGCAAATCAGGACGTTGCAGTGAAGCTTCATCGAAACATCCATAACTTTTAAGTTATTTAATTTTGAATGCGGCGGAATAATAAATTTTAACAGTTCAATCCTGCCCTTGGCAAAGGTATCAATCTTGATTGCCGAAGGGAAGCGAAGCAGCCGGGAAATCTCGTGGGCCGCTGCAAGTTCCGGATTAATAGCCAGAGAAAGGTTTAATTCCTCCCGGATAAAGTTGACCTCCGCGGAATACTCAGGATTTCGGATACGGGCAATCGTATGGCAGTTTCCCGTCTTCTTGGCAATCAGACAGCAGAGTATGTTCAGTTCATCGGAGTTTGTCGTAGCAATCAGCAAATCTGCTTCTTTAATCCCTGCCTCCATCTGTACCTGATAAATTGCCCCGTTTCCTGTAACCGCCATAACATCCAGGCTGTCCGCAGCCGTCCGGACGGTTGTATAGTCCGAATCAATTAAGGTAATATCGTGATTTTCCTGATTCAGCCGTTCGGCCAGGGTAAGGCCCACTTTGCCGCAGCCGACTATAATTATCTTCATCCCCGTTTTCTCCTCTGCTTCAATCAAAACATTCCGGCCAGCTGTTCATACAGGGGCCGCTGAATTTTTTTTCTCGTAAGTTCAACTAAATTCAACCTGGTGATATCCACCACAAGGGTTTTAATCGGATCTTTGCCCACAACCTTTTCCAGATGATCCAGAAGAAGCTTTTTGTGCTCTTCCTCTTCCATATCAATAAAATCCACCAGGATAATTCCGGAAAGGTTGCGCAGGCGAAGCTGTCGTCCGATCTCTTCTGCCGCCTCCAGGTTAATCTTTAATATCGTTTCTTTCATGGTCTTCTTTTCGGAATATTTTCCTGTATTGACATCAATTACCACTAAGGCTTCCGTTGGTTCGATAACCAGGTAACCGCCGGATTTCAGCCAGACCCGCTTGGAAAGACATTCTTCCAGAACCTTTTCTACAGAATAAAGCTTATTCAGCGGAAGCAGTTCATCCTGGTAAAAGCGGAGTTTTTTCACATCCTCCGGCTGATGCAGGCGCAAAAATTCCTCGATCCTGGAAAATAAACCGGCATCATCCGTGACGATTTCCTTCAGTTCATCCGCATAGGCATTCTGGATACCGGTAAGAAAGGTTTCCGGGCTTTGGTACAGCAGGCTGAAACAGTTCCGGCTGGAAGCCTTCGCCAAAATCTCTTTCATCTGTTTTTTTAATCTGCGGATTTCCTCCAAAAGTTCGGAAAGAGAGGCATCCTTGCCGTTGGTGCGGACGATAATAAAAAAATACTCTTCGGTTTCTTCCTGCAAATAAGGACGCATCTCCGCCTTCCACTCCGAAGCGTGGATTTTGCCGGAAAATCCTATCCCCGGCTTTCCTAAGGTCAGAACCACAAGCTTTCCGGTAAGGGTGAGCCGGCTGGTCAGCACCAGCGACTTGGTTTTTACGGCGTCCTTGGCCACCTGAACGATAATCTCATCGCCTGCACGAAGCGTCCGGTTTACGTTTCGGTCAGCAAACAGGGGGTAAGGATTATCGGTAATGCTGTAATAGCCGGTAATGCCGCCGATATCAACAAAAGCCGAATTAATATTTTTCTTTATGTTCTGTACCTTGCCGATGTAAATATTATTCAGCCGTGTTTTTTCTTCCTCCGGCTCAACACGGATTTGTACAATATGATGCTCTTCGGCCAAGGCGGTACAGATATGTTCCTTCCACCGGGTAATAATTAACTTATTCAAGGCAGCCTTCCTTTCGGCCAAACGCTTCCAGGGGAAGAAAGTCATCGGCATGGAAGTTCCCCTCTTTTTTCGGATCTTTTTTGGCGTAAACTTCTTCCCTCTGCACGAAAAAGGCAAATGCAGGACGCTCCTGCTTAAGATACTGATAATAAGCATCAAGCACCAGTTCCGGCTTAATATTTTCCGTGCTGCCCGTGGAAATCAGCATGGAAAGGGCGGGCTGTCCGGCACAGGGGGCAGATTCCGGTGCATAGAATTCCGGTGCACATGGTTTCAGTGCATAAGATTTTAATTCATAAATCAGAGGTTTAAGATTCAGTTCCTTTTCCCCTTTTTTTGTTTTTTTTACGATGTTTACCTGTTCCCGATCATAAAAGGAAACAAGGCCCGCAAACCATTCTTCTGGATTTTGGGGCATGTAGCCGGGACGAAAGGCAATCGTATAGCGGGCAGCGGCAACCAAGGACATCGCATTCCCTGCCTCTTTGGGAAGGACAAGGCAGCTCTTTACCGAAAATCCCTCTGCCATCACCTGGTTTAACCGCTCCTTCATCGTGGCAGCTTCTTCATCGTCCTCCACCTCGATATCCAGGTATTCCCCATTGCTGGTGATGCCCACACCTAAAGGTGCGGCAAAGGACATTAACTGGTGGGGGCTGAAACCGCCGCTGTAGCGGATGGCAATTCCCGCCCGGCGCACAGCCTTCTGGAAATAGCGCATTACATCCAGATGACCGATAAACCGGGCAATCCCTGATTTGGCAAACTTAATTCTTACTTTCATGGCAGACACCTCCCTTAAACTGCAGTGCGCCGCAGCCGGAACATCCCTGCCGGCAGTTGGGCGTCACCTCGCCCTTCATGGCCTTCTGCCACTCTCTTGCTAAAAATTCCTTGGATACGCCTGCATTGATAAAATCCCAGGGGAAGATTTCATCGGGTTTTCGTTCCCTGGTCGTATAAAAGTCAATGGAAACGCCGCAGGATATAAAGGCATTCATCCAGATTTCATTTTGAAAGTATTCTGACCAGGAATCAAACAGCGCTCCCCGGCGGTAAGCCTCTTCAATCACGGCCCCCACTCTCCTGTCCCCCCGGGCAAGAACGCCTTCCAACACGGTAAGCTCCGCCTCGTGCCAGTTGTATTTTAAACTCTTGGCATTCTTCATTTCCCGAAACTTCTGGCGGACGATATTGGCACGCTCGATAAATTCGTCCTTTGTGCACATCCTCGCCCACTGGAAGGGCGTAAACGGCTTGGGGACAAAGAAGGAAGAACTGGCAACCACCTGTACCTTCCCATGGCGCTCTTCCTTGGGGATTTCATCATAATAGGTTTCCGCTACCTTTTCCGAAAGCAGGGCAATGCCCTCCATATCTTCCACCGTTTCCGTGGGCAGGCCCAGCATAAAATACAGCTTTACACGGTTCCAGCCGCCGTGAAACGCCTGGGCAGCGCCGTGAAGGATGTCCTCTTCCGTCAGCCCCTTATTAATCACATCGCGCAGGCGCTGGGAACCGGCTTCGGGGGCAAAGGTTAAGCTGCTCTTCTTCACATCCTGGATTTGGCGCATCACATCCAGCGAAAAAGCGTCAATTCTGAGGGAGGGAAGGGAGATATTCACCCCTTTTCCCTGAAATTCTTCCATTAAAAAAGAAACCAGTTCCTCCAGCCGGGTATAATCGCTGGAACTTAAGGAACTTAGCGAGATCTCCTCGTGACCGGTAGAGATAAGCATCTTTTTGGCATGTTCCTTCAGATAATCCAGGCCGCGCTCCCGCAGAGGCCGGTAGACATTTCCCGCCTGACAGAAACGGCAGCCGCGGATACAGCCGCGCATAATCTCCAGAACCACCCGATCCTGGGCAACCTTAATATAGGGAACCAGGGGTTTTTCCAGATAGGAAACATGATCAAGATCCATCACCAGTTCCTTTGTCACCTGTACCGGAGCCAGGGGGGTGTTGGGAACAAACGCTTTAATCGTCCCGTCGCTGTGATATTCCACGCTGTAAAAGGAAGGAACATAGATTCCGGGCACCAAGGCAGCCTGTTCCAAAAAGGCTTTCCGGCCCTTGCCCTTTTGCTTATATTCCTTGTAGAGGTCCAGCAAGCGATCATAGGCTGTTTCTCCCTCCCCAATATAGAACAGGTCAAAAAAATCTGCAAGCGGTTCCGGGTTATAGGCACACGGGCCGCCGCCGATCACCAGAGGATCGTCCTCTTTCCGATCCGCAGCGTGGAGAGGGATGTGGGACAGATCCAAAATCTGGAGAACATTGGTATAACACATTTCATACTGTAAGGTAATTCCTAAAAAGTCAAAATTTTTGACCGGGTCCTGGGATTCTAAGGCAAAGAGAGGGATGTTTTTCTCCCGCATCACCTTGTCCAAATCCACCCATGGGGAATAGACCCTCTCGCAGTAGGTATCCTCGCGGCGGTTAAACATATCATATAAAATCTGAATGCCCAGGTGGGACATGCCGATATCATACACGTCCGGGAAACACATGGCAAAACGGATGGCCACGCTTTTCGGGTCCTTGACGCACATGTTCACCTCGCCGCCGATGTAGCGGGCGGGCTGCTGGATACTTAGTAAAATTTCATCAGGTAAGGCTAGTTTTCTCATAGTTTTTCCTTATATTTTTATTAATATTGCACAAAAAGCACGTTGGTGAAAAATGGCTGGCATTTTGGAAAATGCCGTGGATAAGGTTTTTTCAAGGGTAAAAAAATGAGGATTTTTTACCCTCCAAATACGGCTGTTTTTCGCAAATTACAACAATTTCATTTTTCCGGAAAATACAGGAAAAAGAGGGAATACCCCTTCCTGTTCCGTACAAAACAACATAAAACCGGACTTTTTGCCGCATTCCGTACAAAACATCATCCTGAATGATTATACGGTATTTCCCTGCATGTGGCAAGGGATTTTTGCTTTGCCCTGTCAGCTTGTGTCTTTGCTTGTTCAAAAATTTGGTTAAATAGCTGAAGACTTCCAGGAAATTCTATAATATGCTGCTTGGCAGAAGAAGCCTTGGTTATTTCTATTAGGCTTTCTTCAGCAGCATATTTAAGGATATCCAAGTATTCTTTTATCCCATCAAAAACCGGTTGTTTCTTTTCCACATACGTTTTCATCGTAAAATCGCTGGAATGATGTCCCATAACTTCAGAAAGTTCTTTTAGATTGACACGATTTCCTTCCATTATAGTCGCATATGTATGCCTGAGATCATGCCAGTGAAAATCCTTCGGCATATTCATTTGTTCCTTAAGTGACGCAAAATATTTTTTGTATATGGCACGGTTGTTGGCACCTCCGGATTGGTTGGGACAAAGATAGCCTTGTCCATGGTCATCGTAATGCTTCCCAAATTTTTTCAGATAACGTTCTCTTGCCACTGCAATTTCATCCAATACAAAATCGGAAATGGGGATTATTCTGGTTCCAGCACTGGTTTTAGGAGCAATCCTTTGATAAACGCTATCTTCCTTTGGGATATCCGAAATGTCGATCGGCCTCCCAATCTGTCCATTTATCGTAAGCTGTTTCTTGCTGTAATCAACATCGCAGAACCGGAGTGCGATCAACTCACTGATCCGGCAGCCAGTAGTGCAGGCAAGTAAAAGTGCTAGATAAAAGTCAGGAAATTGTATTTTTGTCAAGTAAAGCAGGCGGCATACATCCTGCGCTTCCAAGGCGTATCTTCTGTTTGGAGTAGTGTTTCCTGGAAGAGGCCCATTAATTGCGGCTTTGTCTGCCAGTTCCTTTTGGTGTAGCTTTCGTTTTGTACGGATAGCAATTTCTGCATGATTCTTATAGACCAGGTTTGCTTTTTTGGCGTATCGGAAGGAAGAACCCAATACGGAATATGCCATGTTTAGTAAGGATGCAGAAGGGAATGAATCCAGTACGGTAAGCAGAGTGCCACGATCTACGGTATCCAGCTTTTTGTTACCAATCTGTGGAACAATATAATTATAAATAATATTCCAGTAAGATTTATAGGTTCCATAGGCGATCTTTTGTTCATCGATCATATGATAGTACAACCAATGGTCAAAAAGCTGTTTAACTGTAATGTGGTAAGGAACATATTGATGGTTGGACAATAACGTGATTAATTCATTTTTTCTTTCCAGAGCCTCCTGTTTTGTACGGAAACCACCACATTCTTTATTTACAGATGTTCCATCTGCAAAGGTAATCTGGAACCGGATGCTGTATCGTTTATGTCCGAATGTAAGGTTTTCACGGAATTTCCAATTCACGATTTCACCCCTGAATAAATCAGGATTTTTGGGCGGGTACTCCAGTTCTTTCCGTTTCATTGATATATCCGTCCTTTCTGCTTTGATAATTCATTGAAAGGATCGATCAGGTTTTCAGAAACCTGACGGATTCTGCTTAAATTCTGTACGTAATCCATATAAATATCAAAAGTAATATTCGTAGAAGAATGGCCTAAATATTCGGAAACCTTTTTTAGAATCTCATCTGAAGGCTGTGCAGTGCCGCTGAGGGCATATTCAAACATTAATGTTGCTGTGATATGCCTTAGGTCATGCGGGCTCACAATCGGGATTTTTGCGGAAGAACATATCCTTTTCAATGCGCTAGTCAGGGTTGACTCTGATTTGATCTTCCCTGTATCCGACCTGCAAATATAAGTAGCAAAAGTATTATCCCAGCATAATCCGTTTTCTTCTCTTCTTTTTTTTGCGTCCCTAATGTCTTTTTTTCGTTTCTTTAATAAATCAAATGTCACGTCAGGAACCCGAATGATGCGATGGCTGCTTTCGGTTTTCGGAGCTTTGACAATCACTCCTACTTTTTTTACGCTGACTTCCCCATTTGCGGAATAAATGGTTTCATCTTGACGGACAATCTGGCGCTGGATATGGATTGTCTTTTCAGCTTTATTAAAATCCGTTTCTTTAAGTCCTCGTATTTCTCCGGTACGAAGGCCAAGGAGCATTAGATAAATCTCAAAAAAGTGTATAGTTTCCTTTGCATATACAAGAAGCGTTATAAGTTCTTTTTCGGTGTAACTTGGAACCTCTTTTCGGTCACTTTTGAAATAGTACGGAGTTGCAAGTTCCATTGGGTTAGCCCGAATCTTTTGGTCTAAATACATTTCCTTGAAGAAAATATTTAAAAATTTATATGATTGAGCCTTAGCTGTATCACAACATTGATCAAGACTATGGAGTAGCTTGTTAATATCCTTTGCTGTGACCCAGTCAAGCTTTTTATCTCCAAGGAGTCCGAGGTTCGGTAGGATAAAATGATAAAGCACATAAGAAGATGTGACCACTGTGGAACCGCTGATCATCGCCAGATGGGTATTGTGGTACCAGTTTATCAATTCTTGACGGAAATCAATATTTCCAGGCTGTTTATTCTTTAAAGCCTTCATTTTATCGGAAAAAGTTTCAGAATCCTGGAGATAGGAATACATTGCATCTTCCGGTGTTGCATATCCCTCCTTACTTACCCGGAATTCAATCTGCAAATTGGTTGTTAAGTATTTTTGATAGTAATGCCATAATTCATCAGCTGGTTCGTAAAATACTGGACTTTCTTGTTTTTTCTTTTCCATATTAGCTCCTTAGAGCCTCTATATGCATGAATACTATTATCATACCACATTCTTGCTTAAGGCTCTATCATTTTCTTCATTTTTCACATTCCGTTTTCCCATTCAGCCAATTATCAAGGCTATATTGCGGAATGCGGTACAAAGAACCGATTTTCAGAATCCTGAAAGGTGCTTGTGCCAGATATACTTTTGTAACCAGGTTGTATGCGGCAGTACGTTTGATTCCCAAGATATTTTGAAGCTGCCTGATGTCGTAAACTGCTGGTTCACCTCTGGTATTCTCGCCATTCACTCATCTGTCAAAACCTGTACGAGGAATGCGGTAAGAGGCCCCTATCTTTACGACATGAAAAGGATTTCCTGTCTTATATACCTGCTTGATAAAACTGTATGCGGCGGATTTTTGAATTTTGAGGATTACTTGTACATCAGTAATTTGATATACCTGGCGCTGTTCACTGTTTTCCATTTGTTCAACTCCATCCTTTCTTTTTTGTATTCTCTACGATGAAAATATGTCTAATACTTTAGCTGGCATAGTTCTCATTCCGCAGATGAGAATTTTTTTAGAACAGAGAGTCCGGCGAGCCGGACTCTCGCGCCGAAGCACGGATACCTTGGTATCCATATTCCTTGACTGCGGAGGGCGCACTTGAAATACCTGAATTGAATCGCCTAATTGGTGATGGACTTTCACAGTAAATAAGAGGCACAATTAGCTCTGCCTCTTATCTGGGGATGAATAGAATTCCGTTTATTGTGGTTTCCAGGCTTTTCTATTGGCCTCCTGATAATTCTTGTCGATTGTTCGCATGCGTTTATAGACACATGATTTATAATAATCTAAGTTTTCCTCCATTACACCTATTACAGAAACCATCTCCCCTGATGTCAGTGACATTTTGTACTGTATGGGTTCAGAAACTTCTTTCTCTACCGACCGAATTCTCTCAAGTCCATTCTTTGGGTCCTTGTCAATCAGACCATATCTGTTCCGTATCATCACCTGGTATGGGTACTCATTTGATGGGATGAATAAAATTTGAATTTGGTAACATTTTGTCAGTTTTCGTCCGTCGAGCAGAGTTTTGGTATCTTTCCGGAACGTTTTCTCTGGCGATGCATAAAGAACCACTTCAGAGATATCCTCTTCTGTAGATGGAGCAATAGCGTTTTCGTCCAGTGCTCCCAGATCATAATACTCAATAGCATTCTTTATGGCATTCATCATCTTCTGGTTTCCACTGTATTTTGCAATGTTTTGGGCAAGAAAGTCATACTGACTTTGCAGTTCCTTTACAGCAGCATCCTTATCCGTTGATTCACTTAGGTAGCCGCCAGGTGTTTTTCCTTTCAGACGTCCCATTGCAAATACAACAGTAAAGGCATCTGATCCGAAAGCCGCATTTCCATTTGCAGGAACACTGTTTTTTCTTAATACTTCGCTATCAAATCGTATCTTTTCTGTAAATTTTAGTCGCATAGACAACAGTCGGATATCTTCTGGACGAATATTCGCTATGGCTGACAATCCTTTCTGGATATCTCCTAGGATGGACATTCGGTATACTGCAGCTGGATGTAGAAGTTCTAAGTAAGTCGCTTCTGCTGACTCATCCACATGGGATAGCCTATCATTCACGCTAAGGATCGTCGTTTTACGCTTAATGCTGATTAACTGCCCAGCATACTTCCGGGCCTTCTCGTTTTCTTTATTTTCCATTAAATTTGGTACCTCCTGTTATTTCCTATGATTCTATTCCATCATGGTAGCCTTTGCCTTCCTTTTGCGCAATGAAAGATGTCAAGGTGCTTTTTCATGTTTCATATCCTATCCCATGCAGAACGGTATGTCGGCAGCCCAGCCTGTTCTTTTCCTTCGTACCCAAAATAAATCCATGGGTAACCTTTTTTCCATGCATATCGAATGCAATCCTTAACACACAATGGCAGGTCATGCTCCAGAACCTCCTCTGCATCTGTGATATGCATGACACAGCTATCGTTGTTCGGGAAGATTTGAAGTTTGTCGGAATTCATCGGCTGTGCCAGGAAATCCACATCTTCCGGCAGAATATGGACCGTAGACAAACGCAGCACCTGTCCACACCAGGGGGTAACTTCCATTTTATTAATATTTGCATCTTCATGATTACGACATGAGTCTTCAAAACCCGGGACATCCTGAGAATCTGTCAGAAAATACCGGTGAACGTCTCCATTTTCCCATGTGATCTGCGCATACCCGTCAGCTTCTTGGCAGAACGTGCGCTTATGGTCGATAGGAATTGCGGATTCCTGTTCTTCTGTTTCCAGATACTTTTGATAGAGCATACCTAAAATAGCGGATGCACGTTCCTTGTCACAATCCCTGTTGATATCCCCTTTGACAGGATACACATCCGGAATTTCATACTTTCCTTCTGCGTAGTCTTTTGTTATCACGATCATCAGGTGTTTCATGCGCTCTCCTCCTTTTTCCATTCTGCCCGATCATCCTTGTCCAGATCCTGTGCCTCCAGGAGAATGGTTTTTCCATTTAAGTAGGCAACAAGCTGCCCAAGTTCTGTGTCAGCGTAAAGCTTGCTAGTTCTCTGCTTTGTTTCTTTTGGTTTTGTTTTTTGCATAAGCTTTCCCTTTCTCTGTTCCTTATAAATTTTGTTGCCATTAAAAGTATGTCAATACAGGCACGATTTTTTGCCAAAAAAGAGCACCTGTTTGTTTTCAGATGCCCTTCAAAAAGCTAGATATATTATTTTTCTACTAATTTTTATATCATTTTTTCTTGTTACCTTTTCGGCCTTTATTTCTGGAATTGTTTTTTTGTTTTAAATTTTTGTTCCTGCTCTTTGATTAATTAGTCGTACATATGAAACAGTCTGCCTTCATATAGCAGTCTTCTCCATAAGCAGAGGTTTTCTCCCCGCCAAAAGAATCCAGATATTGTGCTGAAGATTTTGACTTTGTAATATAGAATGAGAGATGTCCTGATATAAAAGAATTCTCGTTTATGTCTACAAAATTAAGATAGTCATGTGCCAGTACCAGTGTGATACCCATACTGGATGCTTTTTCTTTAGCGGCCTGGATTACGCTTTTAGCGAGTATTTTCCTATCCTGTCCCTGATAGCCTGAATACATCCTCTCCAGGAAAAGAATTGGAAACTCATTAATTTCCGTTGTGTCTTCCACATCTATAAATTCCAGTCGGCTCCCATGTTTCTGCAAATTCATATAAGATGCTTTAGTGAAACGAAAAATCGCTCTTGCTATCGTCTTTCCACTTCCATCGATTCGGTACAAAATTTTCTTATTTGCGTCAAAATAGGACATAAGACACTTCCTGTAACTTCCATCCCGATAATTCATGCAGGTATAATGCGGCCTATCTCCTATGGTCATGATCCCATTAAAAGAAGAATCTTCCATACATACTCCATGAAATTTATCTTTGCAGGTGTTATTCATATCGCAAATCCATGCATCTGTAGTTTTTTCATCTACAGGAAAACCGATTTCGTTTTTTAAGTCCCCATCATGGAATTTAAGTTCTTTTAATTTCCTGCACATGGCTGCCTTCACGATGAGCCGGAATTTTTTAAGATCTGACTCATTCAGGCCATCTGCGTATGTTCTGGCAATATCCGCACTGGCAAGCAGAAATTCGGTGCTTTCTTTCCTGTATTTTTGGTAGAAGGCATCTTCAAACTGGAGCT
The DNA here is from genome assembly GCA_946553025.1 of uncultured Clostridium sp. GTDB lineage: Bacteria > Bacillota > Clostridia > Lachnospirales > Lachnospiraceae > Caccovicinus. Next base: position 3,715 of record CAMNRM010000032.1, on the reverse strand, counting down.
TTTCTTTTAATTCAAGCACGTTACAGTCTGTCTGGCAGAACATTTCTTTTGCCTTTTCCAAACCGTCCCTGCAAAAATCCAGATTCCTTAAAACAAACAATACATCCTGCTCTGTTTTTGCTTCTGAAAAGACTCTGTTCCCCCGGATATGCGGGAGTGCCATGGATGCCAACACATGACTGGGCTTAAAAGAGAACATTCCTGCTGCCCATGCGTAAAGGTCTTTCTCGCACAGGCAGGAAACGATCTCTTCTGCTTCCTGTGTGCTGATTTCATGCCTGTCTGTGCAAGAGTTCCTCGCTTGAACGAACTGAAGCATCCGTTTTCCTGCTGTTTCTGGTCGTAGGCTTTCTGACAGCTTCTGGAATATCCCAGTAAGGGAAGCCTTAAGTCTCATATCTGTGGATTGCTGAATCTCATGAAACGCACGAATCTGGTCATAAGTCGCAGATTTCATCCATTCTGGGAAGGGAGCTGAAAGCATGTCTTGTTCACAAATCTTAATCAGCTGTCTGTCGCTCAGCAGATTTGCGTTAATCTGGCTGCATTTCGTGCCAAGGTAAGCAACGACAGCCTGTAGTTTTTCGCTATCTGCAAGTCCGGAAAGAAACCGATCCCATTTATGGATCATGGCATACAAGATGGTTCCCTCATAGCTATCATCCCACCATGCGGAATCTTCGAATTTAAGGACGTCATCTCTGCCAAGAACCCATGCGGCAGTCATACACAATGAAAGTCTTTCCGTTTCATTGACATACTGCCTGGGAGTCGTCTGTATTTTTTTATAGAGGGTTTTGACGAAAACCCTGTCATATTTAGTCCAGGCTATAAGGGTAAGCGTCTTAGTCTGGTAACGGGGATAGTCTGTTAAAAGTTCCATCGTCTGGATATACATCTTGGCATCTATGATATTTTTCGAATCATATATAGCTTCGTCCCATGTCCTTTCTGGTAATGACTTAGCCAGGTATTCCAGGAATAGGAATGCCTCGTGGTTTTCTGCGCATACAGATATAGCGTATTTTGCGGCGTAACTGGTCACACTTTTTAAAATCCGACTTGCCAGAAACTGCCTGCTGCCAAGCAATCGTTTTTCTTCCAGACGCAGCTTCTCCAGATCAACCTGCACCAAAGTATTTTTCACTTCATGGTTTTCCATGATATGAAAGATATATCCCGTACACGCAAAGAAAGGGAGCAGCTGGAATAAGTAGAGTTCTGTGTCGGAACTCTCCGTCAGGACATGAATCAGCCGTTTCCTTTCTAAGGATAAAAACAACTCTTCTGCCCCTGCATTCGATGCCCACGCAAACGCAGAAATATAGGCTTTCATACAAGGGAGTTTCCTATCTGTTTGCGGCAGCATGCCGATTTCATTCAGATTTTCTTTATGCCGCCCTAGCTGATGCAGAATTTGAACTGCCGCTTTGGCTTTTTTTGCTCCTATTCCTTTGTTATCGTGATTTGAAATAGTATCTATTATGACTTTCAGGAAACATCCGGTGTCATGGAGGTTCATCAACGTCATGGCAGTTTGGTACTCTGTACCTGGTTCGATTGAAGACATGGCATAGGAGATATCATCATTCTGATGTCCGCAGTATCTCCATCCAATTCTGGATCTGCTGTCTGCCAGAACAGCGCTGAGGAGTATCCGCCCCTTCAGCTGCTTCATCTGCGCATTCTTTCCTGCCTGGTTATTTTTGCTGATGGAATATTCTGTATTTCCCATATTATTTCTCATGGCTGGCACGCCAGCTTTGCCTTATATTTGTTCGTTTAAAGTATGGGGATGGGACAGACCATGCGTGTGATTATTTTTGCTTTAGTCTTACCTGAGGGCAAAAAACACCCATACGGTTTCCTGCCAGGATACCTCTAAAGCAGACAAGGCAACGAACGAAAATGGTGTGCATAACCTTGGTGATGTTTATACTGTGGATTTACAGCCTTTCTATATACCTACAGGGACTCATTACTAAGCTGCGCGTAATAAATACTTCATAACATAAATATCCGCCGCATCAGGTCAGATGCGACGGATATCTGTAAATTTATTTTAGATAGTTTACTTAATTTCAATAGTGTAACTTTACCTGGGGATCTTGATAGACAGCCCATCCTTTGTCTTTACAGCTATTAACGCAGCAAAAAGCAATAGCTAATGCATTTAAACCTAGAGAAACGAGTTCAAGTTTGTATTTTTAAATCCCTTGCGGCACACTCCTGGGGATTACACTTTAATCTCCATTACGTTTTTGAAGGTGAATCACACATCAGCCTTGCCGTAGACCATCACGAACTTCACCATAGCATACCAGGCTGCCTCATCAAAATAATCCACCTGCTCCGGCAGACTCTGTAGCACATCCTTAAAGTTTTCCATCATTTTCCGCTATGCCTGTTTCTCCGTGATGGCTGCTTGCACTTCCTCCAGCCGTGCTTTCGCCGTTTCAAAGTGCTCCCCCCTATTCTTTCCCAAACAAGTCACAAAAAAGCACACAACCTCCCATTGCAGAAATCATGTGCTTTCATTAATCTATTCGAATATACTACTTCTCATTTGGCATCACTGGAAAGCCCAAGCCATTCTTTTACAGTTTCTACTGCATAACCTACGCCTTGAGAAATCTTTTCAACATCAACCCCAAGATTATAAAAATTCCTGGCTATTTCCATCGCTTTCTTCTGCTCGGATTCTTTTCTTATTTCCTGAATCGCCTGACACACATCAACCACCTCTTCACTTTTATCATATTTTATGCCTGAATTTGTAATTGCTTCAATCACATCCGCCGCCCTACGCTCCAACTCCCGGAAACGCTTTTCATTGGTCATCAGCACTCTGCTTAAGTTCTCCCTGTCTTTTGAATACTTAATGAACAGCATGACCTCCCGCAGGCTGGACTGGAATTTCATAATCTCCTCGTCCGTCATCTGTGCCGGTGCGATCAACCGCACATGGTAATTATCCATACAGGCAAGTACATCTGGGTCTGAAACATTCATCATCTCAAACAGGCTTAACGGTCCATCCCATTCTTCCGAACCGAAAAATATAGTCACCGTGATGGAAGGTATCAGTCTGTCCTCCACCCAGAAACCGCTTAAGAATTCACCCGCGCTTGGTGTTTTTCCGCCTTCTTCAGCAGATGTTTCCCCTTGCTCCCTTTTCCTCTTCATTTCCTTTCGATGCGACTTTGCCGCCTCTTCTACCTGCCCTGCATACTCCAGAGCATCATAAAGATTGTTCTTTACGGGCATGGCATAATGAATCTCTGCCTGTGACTCCGCACCGTAAAGCACATATTCCATCTTCCCGTCTGTCATTACTGCATATAGCTTCTGCACATCACGGAATTTTTGGACGGGGACTACAGCGCCGTCCGAACCATATGGCAGTGCAATTTTCGTGGAATCACGCTCTGTAAGCTGCTCTGGCTGGATCACCTGCCGCCCTCCATAGATGTAGTAATTAAAAATGTCGGCAAATACGCACGCATCTTTTACATAATCCTTTGTAATTGTATCTGCTTTCAACGGCATCCACTACCTTTCTGCATAAATATATGATAGGCGTTTTATCAAATACTCTTCCTCTGCCACGATTTCATTATACTCAAATAACTTCTTTTTTTCAAGCCAATTCTCAGAGGACGATAGTGTAACTTTACCTGGGGAACCCAAAGGGCAGACTTTCCCCTGCACTTTT
>CAMNRM010000031.1 GCA_946553025.1 uncultured Clostridium sp. | reverse complement strand
GCATAGACTCGGAGCATTTTCTAAAATACTTTAATACGTTAATGCAAAACAGGGGCTTGGACGAAAGTATGCCGAGCCTGGAGAACGGAGAAAAAAATTTGTGCTGTGAATGTGGTTTGCGGCAGGATTTTGAAGAAAGGAGATGGGGTGAATGATTGATCCGGTAAGGGATCAGCAGGTTCGGGAGAACGAAGCCTATATGAAGAATTTTACAAAAGTAGTTGACGGGAGCATGGATAAGTGCTAACATATTTTATAGAAAAAGGTGTTACTGTAAAGCAACGGTTCGCCTCGGTTATATGGTTATCAAAAAAGCAACCTAACTTTGGTCGGGGCGGTTGCTTTTTTGATGTTTTTTATTTCTTCCGGTCTGCCGGATACTGATGATTGTGACGATGATACTGATGACCGTTACTACAATACCGACAAGTTCCAAAATCATTTCGAACATCAATAGTACTTACCTTTCGCTTTATTTTCCATATGTATCCCCTCCTTTGATACAGGAAGTTTTCAAAATGTATTCATTTTGGCAAAAGGCGAACCGCTACCCGTTTTGGTAACACCCATATATATTCTATCATAGTGACAGAATTTTGCAAGATGTGACAGCAATGTTTTGTTCTATGACCTGCTTTCCAAGAGTCCTTTTATTTTTAGGCTGACTGTGCTATGATGGGGTAATAGAAAGATTCATGATATTGTGGAAATGACGATGAAGTGAGTTTATTCTGTGGGGCAGGATTTTGAAGAAAGGAGATGGGGTGAATGATTGATCCGATAAGAGATCAGCAAGTTCGGGAGATGGAAGAGGTTGAGCGCTGTGTGAATATTTTAACCATGTCCAGAAACGAACTTTATATTCACATGCGCTATCTGGATATTTCTCTAAGCTGCCTGGGGTTTGAAGCGGACTGGAACCGAAACGGGGTTGCAACCGATGGTTTTATGATTTATTATGGACCGGATTATCTTATAAAACTTTTTGCGGAGGGGCGAAAGGAGGTCAACCGGATCTATCTGCACATGGTTATGCACTGTCTGTTCGGGCACATGGACGGGAGAAAGGGGAGGGATGCCGGGCTTTGGCATCTTGCCTGTGATATGGCCGTGGAGTCCATTATTGACGGGCTGTTAAAAACCTGTATCCGCCGTCCGCCTTCGATGTTTCGCAGGGAGTGGTATCAGCGGCTTTTGCATCAGGGAGTGAAGGTGATGAATGCGGAGCGGGTGTATTCAAAGCTTGTGGAAATGAAACTGAACGAAAGGCAGTTGGAACGTCTTAAGGCAGAGTTCTTTGTGGACGGGCATGATCTCTGGGAGGAAGATAAGACAAACAGCCAGATTATCCGCCGACAGAACCAGTGGAAGGATAACCGGGAGAGGATGCAGACAGAACTGGAAAGCTTTGGGACGGAGGATGAGGCGGGGGACAGTCGGGATTTACTGGAGCAGGTACAGGCAGAGAACCGGGAGAGGGTGGATTACCGGCGATTTCTGCGAAAGTTTGCAGTGCTGAAGGAAGAGGTTTCCATAGATCCGGATGCATTCGACCCGGTTTTTTATACCTTTGGACTGGAAATGTATGGAAATATGCCGCTGATTGAGCCGCTCGAAACCCGGGAAGTGCACAGGATTGAGGATTTTGTGATTGTTATTGATACTTCAATGTCGTGTTCGGGGGAACTGGTGCTGCGTTTTTTAGAGGAAACCTGTTCCGTACTGTCCTCTTCGGAAAGTTTTTTTCATCAGGTGAATATCCATATTCTGCAGTGCGATGAGAAAGTTCAGTCGGATGTGAAGATAACGAATCGGGAGGAAATGGAAGATTATATGAAAAATTTTACCATTGCCGGGCACGGAGGGACGGATTTTCGGCCTGCCTTTGCCTATGTCTGTCAGATGCAGGAGAGGAAGGAATTTTCGCATTTAAAGGGACTGATTTATTTCACCGACGGGAAGGGAATTTATCCGCTGAAAAAACCAAACTATGATACGGCGTTTGTGTTTGTGGATGAACATTTTTCTGACCTGTCCGTTCCGGGATGGGCAATGAAGGTGGTTTTATCGGCGGAGGATCTGCAGGTGGAAGGGTAAGAAAAAATCAGCAGGAGATGAATTTTTCAACAGGGATAGATTTGTCTATGTTTTAAAGAGCAGAATAGAGAAAGAAGAAAATGATCAATATTAAGCAGGCAGAGGAAGAAGAAAATGATTAATATTAAGCGGGCAAAGGAAGAATTAAAAAATGCAATTGAAGCCTATCTGTGGAAGGATGCCTATGGGAATTATGAGATTCCGGTCATCCGGCAGCGTCCCATCCTGCTTATCGGGCCGCCGGGGGTGGGGAAGACGCAGATTATGGAGCAGGTGGCTAAAGAGTGCAAAATCGGGCTGGTCGCCTATACGATCACCCATCACACCCGGCAGAGCGCCGTGGGGCTTCCAAGGATTGAAAAGCGAAATTACGATGGGAAGGAATATCCCGTTACCGAATATACGATGAGTGAGATTGTAGGAGCCGTTTATGATAAGATGGAGGCTACAGGGCTTAAAGAAGGGATTTTATTTATCGATGAGATTAACTGTGTTTCGGAAACCCTTGCGCCGACCATGCTTCAGTTTCTTCAGGCAAAAACATTCGGGACACATCGGATACCGGAAGGCTGGCTGATTGTCGCTGCGGGAAATCCGCCGGAGTATAATAAATCCGTGCGGGAGTTCGATGTGGTAACGCTTGACCGCATCCGGAGAATGGATATTGTACCGGATTTTTCCGTGTGGAAGGAATATGCCTATCAGGAAAATATGCATCCGGCGGTACTTGCCTATTTAAATATCAAGCCGCAGAATTTCTGCAAGATAGAAACGACCGTGGACGGAAGGCGGTTTGTCACGCCAAGGGGGTGGGAGGATTTATCCCGACTGATTTTGGTGTATGAAAAAATCGGAAAAAAGGTTGACCGGGAAGTGGTTGTCCAGTACCTGCAGTACCCGGAAATTGCCAAGGACTTTGCCAATTATCTGCTGATTTACGAAAAATACCAGAAGGATTATCAGGTGGAGGAGATTCTTTCCGGACAGGTAAAAGAAGCCGTCTATGATAAGATTTCCAGAGCCGCCTTTGATGAGCGCTTAAGCCTTACCGGGCTTCTTCTTTCCAGGCTGGGAACAGTGTTTGGGGAAGTGCTTATGCAGGAAGAGGTTATGGAAAGGCTGATGAAGATTCTACGGGGATTTCGGGAAATGGAAGGGGAAGACGGCGAAAAGCGGGTAAGTGATTTGATTGAGCAGACACAAAAGGAATGGGAAGGGTTAAGGAAGCAGGAAATATTAAGTAAAAAAGAAGATTTGACTTATCGGAAAATTTTAGAAAAGCTAGAAGCCTATCAGCAGGTTATCTATGGCCGGGAAGGGAAAGAGGCGAATGCCGTCTGGGAAGTGCTGCAGGAGGAATTTAGCAAAGACAGCGATGCATTTGAGGACGAATTTTCCTGGGCTGGGGGGATGCTCGAGTGCGGGTTTGACTTTATGGAAGCCGCATTTGGCGACAGCCAGGAGATGGTTATATGGATTACGGAACTGAATACAAATCCCTCCTGTGTGCAGTTTCTTCGTGAGTATGCATGTGAACGCTATTACGAATATAATCGGAAACTGATGTTGATGTAAGTGTAATTTTGACAGATATATGCTGTGATTTACTTTATTACTGGATATTCATGTTCTATCTATAGATTAGTTTCGTCTTTTCGTTTATCGTTGAGAAATGGACTGCAAATATGTTTTGGCATTGCAAAAGGAGAAAGCAATATGTTGAAAGGGACTGATGGAGGGATTAAGATGGCGGAACTGGAAAACAGCAGGGACTTGATCAGTGTACTGTGGAGTGGTGCAGATATCCTGCGTTCGAAAATGGATGCAAATGAGTATAAGGATTATCTGCTGGGTATTGTATTTTACAAATATTTGTCAGACTCTTTTCTGATTAAAGTCTATGATTTGATTTATGATGAAAAGCCGCAAAATTTAAAGACAGCCCTGGAGGCATACAGAGAGGTGCTGGAGGATGAGAGTGCGGAGGAACTGAAAGAACAGGTCAGGGAGGAATGTCATTATGTTATTGAGCCGGATTTGACCTATACCTGTTTTGCAGATGCGGCAAGGAATAATATGTTTAACCGTGAGCAGCTTCAGAAAGCTTTTAACAACATTGAGCAAAGCGATCCGCTGTTTGCGGATTTGTTTACTGATATTGACCTGTATTCTAACCGACTGGGGACGGGAGATCAGAAACAGAGCGATACAATATCAAATTTGATCAGGGAAATAGACAGGGCAGACCTTCTGAATACGGATTCGGATATTCTTGGAAATGCCTATGAATATTTAATCGGACAATTTGCCTCCGAAACGGGCAAGAAGGCGGGGGAATTTTACACGCCCCAGGCAGTGTCAAAAATCCTGACAAGGATTGCGATTGCAGGTCAGGAGAGAAAGAGGGGACTGTCGGTGTATGATCCCTGTATGGGTTCCGGTTCCCTTTTGCTGAATGCAAAGAAATATGCCGCAGAGCCAGACTACATTAAATATTATGGGCAGGAACTGATGACGTCTACATATAACCTTGCAAGAATGAATATGTTTTTGCATGGTATCGTGCCCGAGAACCAAAAGCTCCGCAATGCCGATACTCTTGACGGGGACTGGCCTACGGATGAGGAAACCGATTTTAACATGGTGCTCATGAATCCGCCATACTCGGCAAACTGGAGCGCAGCCGCCGGGTTTCTCCAGGATGAAAGGTTCAGCGATTATGGCGTGTTAGCACCAAAGTCAAAAGCTGATTATGCGTTTCTGCTGCATGGCCTGTACCACCTGAAAAGCAGTGGAACAATGGCAATTGTACTTCCACACGGGGTTTTGTTCCGAGGGGCGGCGGAAGGGAAGATAAGGGAAAAATTGCTCCGAGCCGGAAACATCTATGCGGTGATTGGGCTTCCGGCTAATTTATTTTACAACACATCTATTCCCACCTGCATTATTGTGCTGAAAAAACACAGGGATGGACGTGATGTATTGTTTATCGACGCATCCCGGAAATTTGAAAAAGGGAAAAAGCAGAATGCAATGACGGATGAGCATATTGATTCTGTCATAGAATTGTACAACAGGCGGGAAACCGTGGAAAAAGAGGCTTTCCTTGCGGAATTTGCAGGTATTGAAAAGAATGACTTCAACCTGAATATTCCCAGATATGTGGACAATTTTGAGAAAGAGGAAGAAATAGACCTGAAAGCCCTTCTGAATGATATGAAGCAGACCGAGAAAGAAATTGTCCGGATTCAGGGGGAATTTGTATCCATGATGAAAGATCTGACTTCTTCGGATGAAGGTGTCAATCAAACGTTAAATGATTTGATTAAGATGATTGAGAGGTGATGGATATGAATAAACCGAGGATTAGGTTTAAAGGGTATATAGAAGCTTGGGAACAGCGTAAGGCTGTGGATATCGCTGAATACTCAAAAGGAAACGGCTATTCTAAAAGCGATTTAACAGAGAGCGGAACACCGATAATTCTATATGGCAGGCTTTATACAAAGTACCAATTTGTGATCAATGAAGTGGATACTTTTGCTATTCCGAAAGCAGGTGCTGTTTATAGCCAGGGGAATGAAGTAATAATTCCTGCTTCGGGAGAAACGGCGGAAGATATAGCAAGAGCGTCAGCCGTTGAAAAACCTGGGGTTTTGCTGGGTGGGGACTTAAATATTCTCCGTCCGTTTGACTTTATAAATTCATCTTTTTTGGCACTTGCTATTTCAAACGGTGAACCACAAAAAGAACTGGCAAAAAGGGCGCAAGGGAAATCGGTAGTTCACATCCATAATTCGGATATACAAGGAGTAGTCATTTCGTATCCGACAAGAATTGAGCAAGACCAAATTGTTGCCGTTTTCCGCCACCTCGACCACCTCATCACTCTTCACCAGCGTAAGTGTGAAGAGGTAAAAAAGTTAAAAAAATATATGTTGCAAAATATGTTCCCTCAAAATGGCAGCAATGTTCCAAAGATTAGATTTGATGGATTTACTGATGCTTGGGAACAGCGTAAGCTGGGGGAATTAGCAACATATCGCAATGGAACAGGGCATGAAGAAAAACAGTCTGATGTCGGAAAATATGAGTTGGTGAACTTGAATTCTATTTCTATTGATGGTGGATTAAAGTCCTCTGGAAAGTTTATTGATGAAGAAACAGAAACACTTATCAAGGATGATTTGGTAATGGTTCTTAGTGATGTAGGACATGGTGATTTGCTTGGAAGAGTAGCAATAATCCCTGAAAATAACAAGTTTGTGTTAAATCAGCGTGTAGCATTATTAAGAAATAATGGTTTTGCTGATATTAGGTATTTGTTTTCTTATATTAATGCTCATCAGAGATATTTTAAACTACAAGGTGTTGGTTCATCTCAGTTGAATATTTCAAGAGGAAGTGTAGAAAACTTTGAAGTTTTACTACCAAGTAAAGATGAACAAAAGAAAATTGGTGAGTATTTTAGAAATCTTGATAACCTCATCACCCTTCACCAGCGTAAATTGGAAAGCCTGAGAACCCTGAAAAAGTTCATGCTGGAAAAGATGTTTGTTTAGAAAAATTACTTAAAGGTATACCTGGATTGAAAAAGTGGAGGAAAGTAATGGCAATACCGACAAATATAAAAACATTACTATCGGGCGATGTAGTCGAATGGGCGAGGATCGAGTTTAAAGAGACATGGGATCCGGCCGCATCTTTGAAGACCGTTTGCGCTTTCGCAAATGATTTGGATAATTGGGGTGGTGGATATATTGTCATCGGCGTTCAGGAGGAAAATGGACGGCCTGTATATCCATTAAAAGGAGTACCTTTGGAAAAAGTTGATGCATATCAGAAAGAAATTTATGCAAAATGCAGGTATCTCAGACCGTCATATACGCCAATTATAGGAATAGAGAGGTATCAGGATAAGATATTTATTATCCTTTGGTGTCCGGGTGGTGACAGCAGACCATATTCGGCTCCAAAGACTATGGCAAGAGATAATAAAGAGCGGATTCATTATATCCGCAAGGCTTCGAATTCTGTAGAGCCATCGGATGATGACGAAAAGGATTTATTTAATTTAGCGAATAGGGTGCCGTTTGATGATCGGGTGAATCATCAGGCGGAATTGTCGGATTTAAATATAATTCTCATTCAAAACTATTTAAAAGAAATTGACAGTTCACTGTATGAGAAATCTAAAACAAATGATATCATTGGTGTGTGCAGAGATATGAACATTATCAGCGTCTTGCCGGAATATGTGAAGCCCAAAAATGTGGGTTTGATGTTTTTTAGCATAGAGCCAGATAAGTTTTTTCCGTATACACAAATAGATGTTGTTCAGTTCCCGAGTGGATTAGGCGGAAATGATATTATTGAGAAGACGTTTAAGGGACCGATCCACCAGCAGTTGAGAGATGCTTTGCAATATATTAAAAATACAGTTATTACAGAAAAAGTGGTAAAATATCCTGACAGAGCCGAAGCAGATCGTTTTTTTAATTATCCATATGCAGCTGTGGAGGAGGCATTGTCCAATGCCGTCTATCATCGTGCATATGATGAACGTGAGCCAATTGAGGTTCGTATAGAAAGCGACAGAATTGAAATAGTAAGCTTTCCGGGACCTGATCGTTCGGTCACGCAGGAGGGACTGAAAAATTATCGTGTTTCAAATCGCAGATATAGAAACCGCAGGATTGGAGATTTTTTAAAAGAACTGCATTTGACAGAAGGCAGGAATACCGGGTTAAAAAAAATTTTAGATGCATTAAAGACAAATGGCTCTCCTAAACCTGAATTTGAAACGGATGAAGCAAGAAGCTATTTTATCTCAAGATTGTTTGTGCATGAGGGATTTATAAATATTTTTAGTGAGGAGTCAAAAAGGAGCCGAAAAGGAGCCGAAAAGGAGCCGAAAAGGAGCCGAAAAGGAGCCGAAAAGGAACTGAGTAATGGGATTGAGAGAAAGAAAGCAGTATTAGAAATTTTGAAAGAAAAACCAGCAACGACTCAGACACAGCTTATGGAAAGACTTGATTTGACCCGAAAACAGATTCAGAAGGTAATAAAGGAATTGCAGAAAGAAGGGTTCCTTGTAAGAGAAGGTTCAAATAGGAATGGACGATGGATTGTGGTAAATCCTGAAAACGAAACAGAACTCTAAAGCATCAGACAATGCAGTAGCGGTAGAAACAAGAATTCCCCGTTTTAGATGTGGGAAACATCTAAGCATGTTTAAACAAGTAAAAAACTATATTAAGATGGAAATGGAAGAGTTTAGTATCACTTGATTAGTGTTTCTGATACAACACAAATTATTACTTTAGCTTGGGAACAGCGTAAGCTGGGGGAGATGCTTTCGTTTTCAAATGGTTTTAACGGAAATAAGGGGTTATAAGGAGATGATAAAAATGCCGGAATTAGAGTCAATGATTGAAAAGAAACTGATAGAACAGCTTGTCTACGGAGATTCACAGTGGGTTTACAGGGAAGATTTAAAAACGGAAAATGATTTATGGGCGAATTTCAAGTATATCCTTGAGCAGAACAATAAAGACAGGCTGAATGGGGAATCTTTGTCGGAAAGTGAGTTTGAACAGGTAAAGAACCAGCTTCAGTTTTCATCGTTTTACAGGGCAGGTGAGTGGCTGGTAGGAGAGAACGGGAAAGTCCAGGTGCATGTGCAGAGGGATATGGAGCGCCTCCACCTTGTTGTGATGAACCACGAGCATATTGCAGGCGGAAGCAGCGTCTATGAGGTTATTAATCAGTACAGCGCATTAAAGACGGATGAGGATAACAAAGCCCCCACAAGGGACAGGCGATTTGATGTGACGCTGTTAATTAACGGACTTCCCATGATTCATATTGAATTGAAAAATAAGCAGCACTCTTATATGGACGGATTCTGGCAGATTAAGAAATATATTGGAGAAGGAAAATTTACAGGCATTTTTTCGGCAGTACAGATGTTTGTTATCAGCAACGGCGTAAATACAAAATATTTTTCCGCGGCTGGCGATACGGAACTGAACCCCAAGTTTATCAGCGGCTGGCTTGATAAGGACAATAATCCGGTAACGGATTGTATGGATTTTGCAAAAAGTGTTCTTTGCATCCCGGAGGCGCACGAGATGATTGCGAGGTATACAGTGTTGGATGAAGATGCTAAAAAGCTGATCCTGCTGCGCCCGTATCAGATTCATGCGATTGAGGCAATCCGTGAAGCGTCCAAAACGGGAAGATCAGGTTATGTGTGGCATACGACTGGTTCCGGGAAAACGCTGACTTCATACAAGGCGACAAGGAATCTGCTGATGGACATACCCGCCATTGATAAAGCTGTATTCCTGATTGACCGTAAAGATTTGGACACCCAGACGACAATGGCATTTCAGGCTTATGCAAATAACGATTTGGTGGATGTTGACGAAACGGATAATGTAAACGATCTGAAGAAAAAACTGAAATCGAGCGACAGACAAGTGATTGTGACAACGATACAAAAACTGCAAAGGCTGATAACAAAAAGGCTTCAGGAAGATACGCCGGAATACCGGAAAATACGGAATCTTAAAATCGCATTTGTCGTGGATGAGTGCCACAGGGCGGTTACACCGGGAATGAAAAGGGAACTGGAACGGTTTTTTGGAAATTCCCTGTGGTTTGGCTTCACCGGAACGCCCAGATTTGCAGAGAATCCATATCCGCAGATGGGGGATCTGCCGAGGACAACAGAGGAGCTGTATGGAGAAAGGCTGCATAAGTATGCGATACAGAATGCGATTCATGACAATGCCGTCCTCGGATTTCAGGTGGAACACAACGGTCCCAAGGATATTGCCGACGAAACGGATAAAAACGCATATGACAATGAGGCACACATGCTGAACGTGCTGGATGTTATCCTGAACAGGTCTTATCATAAATTAGGATTTCAAAATGGCAGGGGAATGACCTATGAGGGAATTCTTACAACAAGTTCCATTCAGCTTGCGCAGAAATATTATGAACTATTGGCAAAGGTAAAGAAGGGGGAAACTTCCCTTAGGATAGACGAGAAAATAAAGCAGGTGCTTCCGGATTTTCCTAAATTTGCCATAACCTATTCCGTTTCCGAGAATGAGGAAGGCTCTCAGGTGAACCAGCAGAAAATGCAGGCTTCTCTTGACGATTATAATGAGATGTTCGGAACAAAATATGAGCTTTCCCAGATTCAGGGATACAATGGAAACTTAAATAAGAGGCTTGCGAGGAAGGAAACCAAATTCCAGAGCAGGAGCGAGCAGCTCGATATTGTGATTGTAGTAGACCGGCTTCTTACGGGATTTGATGCCCCATGCATGTCAACGATTTTTATTGACCGACAGCCGATGGGAGCCCATGACTTGATACAGGCTTTTTCAAGGACGAACCGTATTTATGACAAAAACAAAACCTATGGACAGATTGTGACCTTTCAGGCTCCGGTACTATTTAAAAAATGTGTGGATGAAGCAGTAAAGCTGTACTCCGCAGGAGGAACGAAAGAAGCGTTGTTAGCGGAATGGGACGAAATAGAGCCTGCGTTTAAGAAAGCACTCTCAGCGCTGCGTGTTTCGGCGAAAACTCCTTTGGAAGTTTCTGGGATGTCGATAAAAGAGAAAAAAGTATTTGCTAAGATGTTCCAGAATTTTGACCGGTTATTTGCCCAGATGAAATCCTTTACAAATTATGATGATGGAATGCTTGCAGGGTATGGTATCACACAAGAGGAATATGAAACTTACGCGGGGCATTATTTTAATGTGCTGGAGGAAATCAAGGAGAGTAAGCCGGATAAAGAATCGGATGATACGGAATCTATGCAGATAGATTCTGATTATGAGTTGATGGCGTACAGCAGCACAAAAATAGATTATGAGTATATCATTAATCTGATCCAAAATATTGTCACGCCGGAAGATGGCGAAAGAGATATCACACCTGAAGAACGGCAGAAGAAGATTGGTGAGGTAAGACAGTATGTGGAGGAACTCCGCAGGGATAACCCGAAGATTGCGGATATCATGTCTGGGCTGATTGATGAAATTGAAATGGATGCAGAAAAATATAAAGGAAAGTCTATCTTAAATATTGTGGAAAATATGAAGCAGGACTGCATAGATAGGGTGATTACGGATTTCTGTCTGCTATGGTATGCATCAAAAGATGATGTCATGTATGCGGCAAATCATTATAAAAATGGGGAAATACCGAATGAAAGCCAGATAAAAGCAACCATAGATTTTACCAGTTATAAGGCGGCAAAGGAAAAGGCTCTTCCTAAGTTCAAATATTATGCACAGATGATGGCGAAACTTAAGAAAACGCTGGATGAGGAGATCAAACCGCTTACCAGCCAGTAAATGTGGTGTGATTTTATTCTTTCCGGCTGTTTATATCAGCGTAAGTAATTTCAGGAAATGGAGGCAGCTTATGCTAAAAGATATGAACAGTGAAACAACTTTTTGCGAGTATTACAGACAATGGGTAGACGTGTACAAGAAGGGAGCAATAAGGGAAGCCACGATGTCAAAGTACCTGATGACGCAGAAGTGGGTTGAAAAACTTGTGCCGGAACTGAAACTGTGCGAACTTTCAAGAAGCGCCTACCAACAACTCTTAAACGATTATGCGAAAGAGCATGAAAGGCAGACAACGCTTGATTTTCACCATCAGCTTAAGGGGGCAATCCTTGACGCTGTTGACGAGGGACTGCTCGAACGTGATCCGACAAGAAAGGCGATCATTAAGGGAAAAACGCCGAGAACCAAGAAGATAAAATATTTAAACCAGTTTGAACTTCATACATTGATAGCCCATCTTGATATTAAAGAAGAAACAAATTGGGACTGGTTTATCCTGCTTGTTGCAAAAACGGGCATGAGGTTTTCGGAGGCGCTTGCGATAACTCTGGGGGATTTTGATTTTGCAAGGCAGACCTTATCCATCAGCAAGACATGGGATTACAAAGGCGAGGGCGGTTTCCTGCCCACGAAAAACAAGTCTTCTGTGAGGAAGATACAGACTGATGTATGAAAAAGGTGTATCGTGACGAAGCTATGCGGTACACTTTTTGCTGCTGGAGATTTTTATTTATTAGTGAGTGGAAAATGGTTATGCGGAATTGCTGGAAATTTCACATTTTTCATCCAAAAGATAATTTACCACCCCAAAACTTGGAAAAAATCCCCAATATATACAAATGGTTAAAGCAATTCAATTTGAAAGATTTCTTTTAGCACAAGGAGTTAAAATACTTTGGTCGTTTAATGAGGATATTTGTTTGAATGTTTAGTCTGTGGATTGCTTGCCTATGATGTAAATGATTTGTGTATATTTTCAAACTGTGCAGTATTGTCATAAAAAATGGAAACAACAAACTAATATCAGGGATAAAAAAGCATATATTCGCAAAAAACACATCTCTATGCATAATTATTCAAAAACCATTGACGAATTCTCCGATCATTTGTATGATAATTAAAGAAAAATTTACTAGGAGATGAGATTATGGATTATGGTTTTTTAAGTCTGCTTCCGCCGATTGTGGCTGTAGTTATGGCAATTACGAGCAAGAATGTGATTTTGTCCCTGTTTTGCGGAGGTTTTGTAGGAACTTTGATTTTTGCCGGCGGGAATCCTTTTCTGGTGACAAAGGCGATGATTGGGGATTATTTTTTTGTTCAGCTTACGGATTCGTATAATGCCGGTGTAATTGTGCTGATTATTTTTATCGGGGGATTTATTAAGCTGATGGAAAAGTCCGGCGGCGCACAGGCATTTAGCAAGAGTGTGTATAAATATGTAAATACAAAGCTAAAAGCGCAGTTCTGTGCCTGGCTGGGAGGAATTTTAATTTTTTTCTCGGATTTGGGAACCCCTCTTTTGGTTGGCCCGGTTTTCCGTCCGTTGTTTGATAAGCTGAAAATTTCCAGGGAAAAACTGGCATGGATTCTCGATTCGACGTCCTCTCCGGTAGCTATTCTGATTCCGTTTATTGGCTGGGGCGTATATATTATGGGATTGATTCAGGCAGAGTTTGAGCATTTGCATATCGCTCAGTCGGATTACAGCACTTTTGTGGCGGCGCTCCCGTTTCAGATTTATGCAATATTAGCGATTATTATGATTCCCCTGGTGGCTTTGACGAACAAGGACTTTTCCCAGATGAAAAAAGCAGAACAGAAAGCTGCCCTGCGGGACTATTCTTTTGAAGACGATTCGCAGAAGAGTTCGGGAAAAGACGGGAAGGTTTACAGGACATCGAATGCAAGACCGGTGATGGTGCCGATTATCGTGGTTTTTGGGAAGTATGATTAGTGCTTTAGGTACGGCAGATTTTATTGTCAACGGATTAAAGAATCTGAATTTCTCTGCCGCTCTGGTCCCTGCGGCAATCTTTATCTTTGCCGGATTTACCGGAAGCCCTTTGGCGGTTGTTCTGGCAGCAGGGGTTCTTTTGGCCGTAATGATGGTGTGGGGGAAGGTTACTGTTCATGGGGGTGCGTAGGCGGGGGCATGTTCCGTGAGGAATCCCCTCAAAAAACACCGGCGCTTAACGAGGTCTTTTCGAGTTTAGCGTCCGCTGTGTTCTTTTGCGGAGCGAGAGCGCGGTGACGACGGAACGTGTCCCCACCATAGCAGCCCCGTGAATAGTAACGGGGGAAGAGAGGGGAAAAGATTCTTCCCTGATTTCTCTTGATTCTTTTTCGGAAAGCCGCTATGATTGTATTTAGTTTCATGCAGAAAATGAAACATAAAATTGCAAAAACAGGAAGGAAGCTGCGCAAATGAAGGATATTTTAGACTTACACACACATACGATTGTCAGCGGTCATGCGTACAACAGTTTATATGAGATGGTTCGGTCGGCGGCGGATAAGGGGCTGACACTGTACGGATGTTCGGATCACACCCCGGCGATGCCCGGCGGGCCGGATGCTATGCATTTTGTTAATTTTAAGGTGATTCCCAGGGAAATCTACGGGGTGAAGGTGCTTATGGGCGCGGAGTTAAACCTCTTAAAACCGGACGGTTCGGTGGATTTGAAGGAAAAGATGCTGGAAAAGCTGGACTACGCCATTGCAAGCCTTCACCTTCCCTGCACAAGGCCGGGGACGATGGAGGAAAATACCTCGGCTTATCTGCATGTTATGGAAAATCCCTGGGTTCAGATTATCGGCCATCCCGACGACGGGCGTTACCCGGTGGACTACAAAGCCCTTGTAGCTGCGGCAAAAAAACACCATAAGCTGCTGGAAGTGAATAATTCATCCCTTCGTCCGAATGCCGCCCGGCTCAATGCCCGGGAGAACTACCGGACGATGCTGGAACTTTGTAAAGAATACGAAGTTTCGATTATTATCAACAGCGACGCCCATGTCGAGGCTGATGTAGCCAATCACCGCTATGTGCACGAGCTTTTAGAGGAAATCTCCTTCCCGGAAGAACTGGTGGTGAACACTTCTTTAGAAAAACTCCTTCCTTATATTCCCAGGGTAAAAGAAGTGCTGTAGGCATTGACAATTATGGATTCTTCAATTATACTGTAAAAGTAACAATGATTACTATTATTGTAAACCTGATATTCGGGGAGATGAAGATATGAGAACGTTAAAATACAGCCGACAACGGGAATTTATTAAAAACAGTCTTGCCAAGCGCTATGATCATCCTACGGCCGATATGCTGTATACCAGTATACGGAAGGAATTTCCCAATATCAGTCTGGGAACCGTGTACCGCAATTTAAACCTTCTGGCAGAAATCGGGGAGATACAAAAGCTGAATTTCGGCAGCGGGGCTGACCATTTTGACGCAAGGACCGTTCCGCACTATCATTTTATCTGCAAATGCTGCCATCAGGTCAGCGACCTTCCCATGGCACCTCTTGGGGAAATCACCACATTGGCCCAGCGTTACTATGGCGGGAAGATTGACGGGCACAGCACGACCTTTTATGGGATATGTGAGTCGTGTGTGCAGTCCGATAAGGCCGAACAGGTACTTTAGGAAGGAAAGCCGGAGGCGTGCCTGCGGCGGCAAGGAATTCCCAAAATGACAGCAGGGTGAAAAATGGTTACTGTGCACACGTTCACCGTAACGAAAAATTACCAGAGAAATTTCCGAAGAAATTTACAGAAGCGCTTGACAAACGGACAAGCTTGTGATAAATTAATTTCAGTAATGATTACTATTTTGGAACTACAATTTAATGAACAATAAAAGAAAAGGAGAACAAACATGAAAAAATGGGTATGTACAGTATGCGGCTATATTTATGAGGGAGAGAATCCTCCAGAAGCATGTCCGGTATGTAAGGTAGGCGCAGATAAGTTTAAACTTCAGGAAGAAGGACTGACCTGGGCCTGCGAGCATGTGATTGGCGTTGGCAAGGCAGAGGGTGTTTCTGAGGATATTATTAATGATTTACGCGCAAACTTTGAGGGTGAGTGCGCAGAAGTTGGTATGTATCTGGCGATGTCCCGTCAGGCATTCCGCGAGGGCTATCCTGAGGTTGGCGAATATTATAAGACCGCTGCTTTTGAAGAGGCAGAGCACGCTGCTAAGTTTGCTGAGCTGTTAGGCGAAGTAGTTACCACCAGCACCAAGAAGAATCTGGAATTAAGAGTTGCTGCTGAGAACGGCGCTACCGCCGGCAAGCTGGATTTAGCCGGCCGCGCAAAGAAAGCAAACCTGGATGCAATCCATGACACCGTTCATGAGATGGCTAAGGACGAGGCAAGACACGGCTGCGCTTTCCAGGGTCTGTTAAAGAGATATTTTGGCTAAAATTTAAGAGATTTTCTTCTGAGGAGGACGGGCAGGTTGTTGTCTGTCCTTCTTTCAATTAATTTTCCGTAGACAGTAAAGAAAGAAGTGAAGAGATGGAAATAAAACAGCTTCAAGAATTATACAACACTTCTGATTCTAATATAAAATGGGCAAAGCATTGTCTGGAACGAATGCAGGAGAGGGATATAAGTATAATGGATGTAGAATCCTGTCTGCAAACGGGAGAAATTATAGAAGACTATCCCGATGATTTTCCACATCCCAGTTGTTTGATTTTTGGATATACAAAGAAAAATAACGTATTGCATATTGTTGTTGGAACAGATGGTACTGTTTTATTTTTTATCACTGCCTATTATCCCAGCACGGATAAATTTGAAAAAGATTTAAAGACTAGAAAGGATCATGCATAATGTGTATGTATTGTAAAGGTAAAACAATGCTTCCATCTTTGACTACACATGTAGTAAACTATAAAAACTGTATTATTATCATTAAAAATGTTCCTTGCGAAGAATGTGAACAATGCGGTGAAAAATATTACTCTAATGAAGTTGCAAAGCAAATTGAATCTCTGGTAAATGCGGCAAAACAGCTTATGCAGGAAATTGCGGTTATTGATTATTCAAAAGCCGCATAAGGAATAGACAAAAAATAATATGAATGGCTAAAAAGGTGGTTGCAGGCTGAAAAGGCAGGTAACCTCTTTATTTTTCAGGAGTGCTCGTGTTAGCTGTCATGGTTAATATCTGTAAAAACCGGGTGGAAATGTCTGCAAAGCACAATTATCTTAACATGATTTGGATATTATCCCCATTGTAAACGATCTGATATAAAAATATGTAACTTTTTATCAGCAAATTTTGTTCCATTTTTATAACAAGTATGCTATTCTATAGTTTGTAGGCATCTTTAAGAGAATGGCAGAAGAAATATATTATTTTGTGGAGGAATGAGATGAAAGCAGGGAAAAGGAAACGAATAAGTTTATTTCTCGCCCTATGTATGCTGCTGAATGTAACCGCAGTTTCTACATGGGCAGAACAGAAAGAAACGGCATCAACAAAAGATAATACGGTAAAAACCGCCACATCTTCCGATGCACAGGTTCAGGAGGAAGAAAAAGGTGAAGAAAAAGAAGTATTAAAGAAGATGGTTGAAGAGGAAGAAAAGGATGAAGAAACCATCCAGACGATTGAAGCAGAGGCAATTGTTGTTTCTGCCGAGGATATTTCTTCCGATTTGCCGGATAATGATGAACTCTTTGCCGGGTATGTGGAAAAGTTGTTCTATGGTGATGATGGGATAGAAACGTATGGTAATGTTGGAGAAGAGCGACTGGAGGGATTAGATAGAAATTTTTATCGAGAATTGAAAAAGGCAGTGGAAAAAATTGCATCAGGCAAGGAAAATGCTACACAGATTAAAATTGCACTATCTGATCTTGGAATTACACAGACAAAATGGACATTCAGTGAATTAGGTGTTACATCGTTAGGTGATGGAAAGGAAAAGGTTTACGAAAAAATTTTTCCCAATTTAGACATTGTGTTAAAATATTTGTTAGTAGATTGTCCATATGAGCTATATTGGTATGATAAAACAAATGGAACAAGTTTGGCTCTTATAACGGTATATTCTGATGGTAAAAATATATGGATTAATGATAAAGAAATAAGTATTAATATGCCTGTTGCCGCAGGCTATCAAGGCAATAATTTATATAGTACAAATAGCTCTAAGATACAATCTGCTCAAAACGCAGTAAGTAATGCACAGAAAATAGTAAATCTTTATAAGAATAAAGATGATTATGAGAAATTACATGCGTACTTAGTTGCAATTAAGAACCTGACCTCTTATAATCATAATGCTGCGGCAGGAGGTACTTCTTTTGGTGATCCATGGCAGCTGATTTATGTTTTTGATAATGATGAGAATACCAAGGTTGTTTGTGAAGGCTATGCGAAAGCGTTCCAATATCTTTGTGATTTATCAACATTTGAGGATGACAGAATTACCTGCTATACAGTAACGGGAGATATGCGGGAAAAGGGTAGCAGCAAGCCAGGGCCGCATATGTGGAATATAGTTACTATGGAGAATGGCAAAAATTATTTAGTTGATGTAACAAACTGTGATGATAGTTCGGTTGGTGCGCCAGAACAATTATTTTTGGCAGGTTCAAGTTCCGGCAGTGTAGGAAGTGGGTATATTTTTTCTGTAAGTAAAGATATGCTTTATCAGTATGACAATAACATGCAGGATATGTACGGTGATATTTTAACTTTAGCACCATCCAGTTATATGCCGAAGATAGATCCTGAAATTAAGACACTTCCAAGTCCGACCGCCGTTTATGGTCAGAAATTAAATGAAGTTAAGATAAATAATCCTTCTGGTAATACGGCGGGAACATGGACATGGCAGAATCCGGAGGAGGAAGTCGGCAATGCAGGTTCAAAAAGCTTTAAGGCCGATTTTACTCCAAGCGATCAAGATACTTACAGGGCAGTAAAAGGTAGGGATATTACGGTTACAGTTTCCCGGAAGGAAGTTAAAAATGCAATCATTGTACTTGACAAGAATTCTTATGATTACACAGGGCAGCCAATTACACCAAAGGTAACATTAAGGGATAATGAAACAACGGTTATTATTCCTGAATCCGAATACATAGTGTCTTATGAAAACAATACGGATATAGGTACGGCGAGGGTTAGAGTGCAGAACAAAGATGGGGGAAATTACTATTTGTTGGAACCTGCTTCTAAAGAGTTTACCATTGCAAAAGCAAATCTTTCTAATGCTGAGTTGAAGTTAGCTATTCCTGAATCCGGATATGTTTATGATAAGACAGAAAAAACACCTTCGGTTACGGCTGTAATTGGCGGAGTTACTCTTGATTCTTCGTGGTATGAGGTTTCTTATACACAGAATATTCAGGCCGGGGACAGTGCACAGGTTACTATTGCTGCAAAAAATACTGAATTCTGTACAGGAACGGCATCTAAGACATTTACGATTGCCAGAAGGCCCATTACCTTAACTGCAAAGGCAGAAGATAAGATCTATGACGGAAAGCCGGAAACCGCAGTAACTGTGGAAACCGAAGGGGCACCAATTATCGAGGGTGATGAAGTAAAGCTAGATAAAGTCACCGCCCTATTCACAGACATCACTCCAGGAACGGATAAGGATGTAACGGTAACGGCTTCTCTTATCGGAAAAGATGCGGGCAATTATGAGGTAAAGCCGACGACGGTTAAGGCAGCCATCCACGCATACGAACCCAAGGAAGTCGAAGAAGCAATTGAAAAAGCAGAAGCGGCAAAGGAAGGTATTCAGGGAATTGATAAGCAGGCGTCTTCAGTGACGCAGGGAACCCGGTTTGTTTCTACTGCGCAGCTTAAAGCAATGAATGACGCCATCGAAAACGCAAAGACAGCCATAGCAGGTCCGGTTACAGCAGAACAGGCAGAGGCATTGGCCGCAGAGCTGGCGAAGGCAACGGAAACCTTTACCAACGCGATTCAGACAGGTACGTATAAAAGCAGCTCCGGCGGAAGTTCCGGCGGCGGTGGAGGCGGCGGTTCCCGCGGAACAACCTCTTCCAGAACAAATTCCACATCCGGCCCAGGTTCCTCACAGGGTACAGTGTCCTTTGACAGCAGAAAAGGGCAGGTAAATTCCGTGACCGGTGTTGTTGCAGGGGCGACAAACGGGGCAGCCGGAGATGGCTACAGCCATTGGCAGCAGGGAAATCTCTGGGATAATTCCAGCTGGAAACTGCAGTATGCCGACGGAAGCTATGCGGCAGGTGCGATGGTTACGGATGCCGCAGGCAATACGTATGAGCAGGTTGCCTGGGAGATGATTAATGGTTCATGGTATGCTTTTGGTGCAGATGCCGTTGCAAAAAATTCCTGGGTGCTTGATGTAGGTGCGGGAAGATGGTATTATGTAGATATCAACAGCGGAATGAAAACCGGCTGGATTGCTCTTAACGGACTCTGGTATTACCTGAATTCAGATACGACCGGCGCATTGCAGAAGCCTTTTGGTGCAATGTATCAGAATGAAATGACTCCCGACGGCTATTTTGTCAATGCGGACGGAAGCTGGAACGGCGTGCCGAAAAATTGATATGCAGAAGGTATTTTCATAAATTTCCTGCAAATAAGGTATGGAAATCCCAAAGTCCTGTCAGAGTTATAGAAGGCAGGTTTTCGAGAAAGGAATGTATTTGACATGAGTGAAGAATTAAAGACGACCGAAGAAGTAAACGGACAGGCGCAGGCAGAGGAAGCGGTTAAAGCCGCAGAAAAACCCGAAATTGCAGCTTCTGAAGTTACAGAAACCTCTGAATCTGCAGAAACCAGCGGCTCTGCAGCAACTCCCGACTCTGTAGCATCACCCGAACCCACAGAAACCAGCGAACCTACAGCAACTCCTGACTCTGCAGCATCTTCCGAATCCGAAGAAACCAGCGAACCTGCTGCACCCCCGGAACCCGTAGAAACCATGGCGGATTATGAAGCGGAAATCGAGGCTTCGTTTAAGCGGGTAAAGGAAGGCGATATTCTCACCGGAACGGTAATCAGCGTAGATGATGAGCAGGTTATTCTGGATTTAAAATACTATGCCGAGGGTATTATTGCCAAGGATGATTTATCGAATGACCCGGATTTCCAGTTAAAGGAAGAAATTCATCCCGGCGACGAGATTACGGCTACCGTGATCAAAACGGACGACGGTGAAGGAAATATCGTTCTCTCCAAAAAGGAAGCCAATGATATCCTTGCATGGGATAAGTTAAAGCAGATGATGGAAGATCGCACCGTGGTTAAGGTAAAGATTGCCGAGATTGTAAAAGGCGGGGCAGTTGCCTTTTTAGAAGGTATCCGCGGCTTTATTCCGGCTTCCAAGCTTGCCGCAGAATATGTGGAAGATTTGGAAGAGTGGGCAGGAAAATCCCTGGAGGTTACGGTTATTACGGCTGAGGAGGAGAATAAACGCCTGGTGCTTTCCGGAAGAGAGGTGGCAAGGGAAAAGCTGGCCGAGGAGAATAAAAAGAAGGTGTCCAAATGCCAGGTAGGTGCCGTAGTTGAAGGAACCGTGGAAACCTTAAAGGATTATGGCGCATTTGTAACCTTAGAAAACGGGCTTACCGGACTTCTTCATATTTCTCAGATCAGCAACCAGAGAATTAAGCATCCCGGTGTAGTGTTAAAAGAAGGACAGACGATCCAGGTAAAGATTTTATCGGCGGAAAACGGAAAAATCAGCCTTTCCATGAAAGCTATCGAGCCGGATGAAGAACCGGAGGAAGTATTTGACTACAAAGAAGACGGCGAGGCGACCACGGGTCTTGGCGCATTATTAAAGGGATTTAAGCTGAATTAAGCTGAATAAATTTTTGAACATCTTTTTTGTATATTTTTGTAAACTTTTGAAATGTCAACGGATAAATTCTGTCAGAAAACTCTCGGAGTCCCTCTCGAAAGGGATTCCGGGGGTATTTGTGTATAATCGGCATTTTCATGGATTTTTGCCCGTTTCTGTGAACGTGTGAACAGTAACGAATGTTGTAGTTGACAGATTGCATAATACGATGTATTTTTTATAGAAGGAATAAGAACAGGAAAGCAGAAGAGAGGAAAGCAAAACAGAAGGAAATATATAAATTTCAGGAAAGGAACAAAATTAAATGAAAATTGTGTTGCAGCGGGTGCGGAGGGCTTCGGTTTCCGTGGACGGGCAGGTGATTGGAAAAATTGATAAGGGATTTCTTCTGCTGACGGGAATCTCCCACACAGATGATGAAAAAATCGCCGATAAGATGATGGACAAAATCTGCCGTCTTCGGATTTTTGAAGACGATCAGGGTAAGACAAACCTTTCGCTTTCGGATGTGGGCGGTCAGATGCTGGTTATCAGCCAGTTCACCCTGTATGCAGACTGCCGCAAGGGAAACCGTCCCGGTTTTACCAACGCAGGTTCGCCGGAGCGGGCAAAGCAGCTTTATGAATACATGGTTAAGGGCTTTAAAGAAAGGCTTCCGGTAGTGGAGCAGGGAAGCTTTGGGGCAAAGATGGAAGTAGAACTGATCAATGACGGCCCATTCACCCTGGTTCTTGACAGTCAGGAATTAGGGTTTGCATAAAAGAAAAAATTTTGCATAAAAAACAGCAGAAAAGAGGAGAGGAAAAACGATGCCAAAGAAAACAAAAGGACAGGAACTGGCGGATAAGCTGACCTGGAGCGCTCCCAATATTGCCAAGGCGGCTCCCAAGCAGGTGAATAAAGCGAATAAGTTCTGCGAAGGCTATAAGAAGTTCCTGGATGAGGGAAAAACCGAGAGGGAATGTGTGCGCTATGCGGTAAAGCTTCTGGAGGAGCGGGGCTATCGCCGCTTTGACAGTGAAAGCGTCTATGTTCCCGGGGATAAGGTGTATTATGTGAACCGGGGAAAATCCCTGATTGCCACAACGTTTGGAAGCGAGCCGTTAGAGAAGGGCGTGCGGATTAACGGGGCGCACATCGATTCCCCGCGTCTGGATTTAAAGCCTACGCCATTGATGGAAAAGGATGAATTTGCCTACCTGAAAACGCATTATTACGGGGGAATCCGCAAGTATCAGTGGGGAACCACGCCCCTGGCGATGCACGGTGTTGTGGCCAAGGCGGACGGGACGACGATTGAGATTTCTCTTGGAGAAAAGCCCGGTGAGCCGGTATTTTGTGTTACCGATCTCCTTCCGCACCTGGGCAGACGGCAGAATGAGCGTCATTTAGGCGAGGGAATCCGGGGAGAGGAACTGAATATTCTGGTTGCATCGCTTCCCTATCAGGACGACGCGGTGAAAGAGCCGGTGAAGCTTTTAGCGCTTGAGGTCTTGCATGAAAAGTACGGAATCACCGAAGCAGATTTCTGCCGGGCAGAGATTGAGATGGTTCCGGCATTTAAGGCTTCGGATGTAGGGCTGGATCGAAGCATGATCGGCGCATACGGGCAGGACGATCGTGTCTGTGCTTATACGGCATTAATGGCAGAGATGGAAGCTGAACTTCCGGCATATACCACGGTTACGATTTTGACCGATAAGGAAGAAATCGGTTCGGAAGGGAATACCGGGCTGAATTCGGATTATGTCCTTCATTATCTTGAGGATTTGGCGGATATGGCAGGGGTTTCTGTGCGCAAGGTACTGCGCAGTTCCATCTGTCTTTCTTCCGACGTCAATGCGGCCTATGACCCGAATTACCCAGATGTTTATGACAAGACCAATGCCTGCTTTATCAATCGGGGCTGTGTGCTGACCAAGTACACCGGTTCACGGGGAAAATCTTCCTCTAATGATGCCGGAGCGGAACTGATGGCCCGGGTTATCGGGATGATGGAAAAGAGCGGTGTGTACTGGCAGACCGGTGAGATGGGTAAGGTTGACGAGGGCGGCGGCGGAACGATTGCCAAATTTGTCGCACACATGGATGTGGATACGGTGGATTTAGGGGTGCCGATCCTTTCCATGCACGCGCCCTTTGAGCTGGCTTCTAAGCTGGATGTCTATAATACGTATAAGGCGTTTAAGGCATTTTACCAGAATTGACAAAAACATGCAGATGCTATGGAACAGAAAGCAGACGGCATGAACTGGAAAAGAAAAAAATGTAAAAACAAAACATTTGCAGACATGTGAGCAGTGAATAATGAAAGAAAAGGAAAGGAAACAGAATGAAGAAATGGACAAGAGTATTCCTGTGTGCGGCTATTGTTGTGTTGGCAGCATCAGGCTGTAAGAAAGAGGAAATTCAGGAGAGTACAGAGGCACCTACAGAAACCTCGGTACCGGAAGAAACCGAAGCGCCGACCATGGCAGAACTTCCGGAGGCATCGGTGACTCTGGGCGAGTATAAAGGGATTGTTGTAGAAGACCCTTATGTGGAAATCACCGATGAAGACGTTGAAGCCAGGATTACACAGGCATTGGCAGCGAATCCGAAGCAGACCGAAGTAGATCGTCCGGCAGAAAACGGCGACGTAGTGAATATCGACTATGTGGGAATGAAGGACGGCGTGCCCTTTGACCACGGAGCGGATGATAACTTTGATTTAGTCCTGGGTTCCCATCGCTTTATCGACGGCTTTGAAGACGGGCTGGTTGGGGCAAAAACCGGGGATGAGCTGAGTTTAAACCTGACCTTTCCTGAAGATTACAAAAATGCCGAACTGGCGGGCCAGGACGTGGTTTTTGATGTCACGGTCAATGCGGTAAAGGAACAGAGTGAGGCCGAGTTAAACGACGAGTTCGTGAAGAGGGTTTCTGAGGAAAGCGAAACGGTAGAAGAGTACCGTGCCGAGTTAAGGAAGATGATGGAAGAGCAGGCCAGGGCTGAGGCTGATATGCAGATCCAGAACGCCGTTGTGGATAAAGTCGTGGAAAATGCAAGCTTTACCGGTCTGGAAGAGCGCGTAGAAGCAGAGTTTACCCAAGAACTTGCTTCCATGGAAAGTGCATTAAGCGAGCAGGGAACAACCCTGGCCGAGTATGCCCAGATGTATGGTATGGATGAGGACATGATGAAGGAACAGCTTCGTGCCCAGGTGCAGGGTGTAAATGAAATTAATCTGATTGCCGATGCCGTTGCCGAGGCAGAAGGGCTGAAAGCAGACGATGCATCGCGCCAGAGGCTGGCGGAATTAAACGGCGTGGAAAGTGTGATTGATCTGGTAACACAGTACGGCCAGGAAGCCGTGGACAATGCGGCAAAGAGAATCCTGGTTATGGATTTTCTGGTGGAAAATGCAAAGGTAGAGTAAAGCTACCGCAAAAACGGAGGGATAAGATGGAAGAACTGAAGGCACGAATCCGCAGAGATGGAAAGATTAAGTCAGGAAATGTACTGAAGGTAGACAGCTTTTTAAACCACCAGATGGATGTGAATTTATTTACAGAAATCGGACAGGAGTTTAAGCGGCGTTTTGCCGGGGAAGAGATTAATAAAATATTGACGATTGAGGCTTCGGGAATCGGGATTGCCTGCATTACCGCCCAGAGTTTCGGCGTACCGGTGGTATTTGCCAAGAAAACACAGACAAAGAATATTGCCGGGGAAGTCTACACCACGCAGGTAGAATCCTTTACTCACGGAAGGGTGTACGATATTATTGTGTCTAAGGAGTTTCTGGGAAAGGGCGATAAGGTTCTGCTGATTGATGATTTTTTAGCAAATGGAAAAGCCCTGGAAGGGCTTGCCTGTCTGGTAAGGGACTCCGGAGCCGAACTGGTGGGCGCAGGAATTGTTATCGAAAAAGGCTTTCAGCCAGGCGGCGACATGCTGCGGGCCAGGGGTATCCGCGTAGAATCGCTTGCGGTTATCGACCGCATGGATGAGGTGACGGGAACGATTGTTTTCCGGGGAGAGGCATGAGCATGAAAGGACGAAAAGCGCTGTTTTTTGATGTTGATGGAACACTGCTGAGCGAGATAACCGGGCAGATTCCGGAGAGTGCCTTAAAGGCGGTACAAAAAGCAAGGGAAAAAGGACATCTTGCCTTTATTAATTCCGGCAGAGTGTCCTGCCTGCTCGACCCGGTGCGAAAGTTAATCGCCATGGACGGTTATCTCTGCGGCTGCGGAACTTATATTCTTCTGGGCGATAAGGAACTGTATGCAAGAAAGATTCCTCATGAACGAGGCCTGGAGATTAAAAAACTTCTGGAAAAATATAAGATAGAAGGAATTTTAGAAGGCAAGGGCGGATGCCATTTTCGCAGAGAAACCTCCCGTATACCCCGCCTGGAACAAATCCGCAGTTCCATTCAGAAGGCAGGATGTGTATCGCCCTATCCGATAGAAGAGGATAACTATGATTTTGATAAGTTCTGCTGTGTTTCCGATGCATTAAGCGACGTCAGGGGATTTATCCGGGAACTTACGGATTTTGAGGTGATTGACCGGGGAAACGATTTCTGGGAATGTGTGCCTAAGGGTCACTCCAAGGCAACGGCTATCAAGATGGTGCTGGATGTCTGCGGCATCGAACCGGAAAATGCCTATGTATTCGGGGACAGTACGAATGACCTGGCGATGTTTGCCTTTGCAGAGAATGCCGTGCTGATGGGAAAACATGATCGGGAACTGGAAGAGTATGCGACCTTTGTGACAAAAACCGTTGAGGAAGACGGGATCGCCTATGCGATGAAAGAATTGGGAATTATTGATTAAGTTTTAGAAAGAACGGGGCTGACACATGGTTTTATGCGTTAGTCCCGTTTTATGTGGATGTGGTATTGGTGTGGATGTTGTATTTGTTTGGATGTTGTATTAGGCAAAAGTAAATTTATGAGCAAAATCAGGTATTTGTACACAATAAAGCATTTGCCGGGTACAGACCGTTTTTCAGAGAAGTGTCTTTACATAAGCTGCAATTTTTTCATCTTTACAGTTGTCAAAGAAGAGTTCACTGAATTTTTCACCGGAAACAGCCCCTTTAACGAGGGCGGGATCTAACTTGGGCAGACACTCTAAGAGGGGAAGGAAGGTTTGCGCACGCACTTCGTCTAAGATTTTTTTATTGCGCATCTCCGGTTCCACGCGCTCTTTGGGATAACCCTGACCATGGCCGAAGCCAAACAGCTTTTCAAAGATATACTCTAAATTCAGTTCTCCTCCCCATCCAAAACCTTTGGCAAAGGGGATAGCTACGGCGTTGCCGTCATTGACATGGGCAAAGGTATAGGCATCGACCGGATCTTCCACATGACCGCAGATTACTCCGGGGAAGCTGTTCATCGCCAGCATGGCACCTTCTCCCGTGCCGCAGCCGGTAATCACAAAGTCCGCTGCGCCGCTGTTTAACAGGATGGCACCCAGGATTCCGCACTGTACATAGGTAAGCTGTGCGGCATCGTCCGCCTTGTACATTCCGTAATTATCTACGGTGTGTCCCATGGGTTCTACAATTTTTTTCAGGGCAGTGAGGATGACTTCGTTTTTTGCTGCCTGACTGTTTTCATTAATTAATGCAATTCTCATGATTTCCTTTTTCCTCCTTATGGCTGCTTGCCGATATAAGCTAAGATTCCTCCGTCAACATAGAGGATGTGGCCGTTGACAAAATCCGATGCGGGAGAGGCCAAAAATACTGCCGGGCCGCCCAGATCTTCGGCATTTCCCCAACGATTGGCGGGTGTCTTGGCGATAATAAACTGATCAAAGGGATGACGGCTGCCGTCCGGCTGCTTTTCGCGCAGAGGTGCAGTCTGCGGGGTGGCAATGTATCCGGGCCCTATGCCGTTGCACTGGATATTATACTGTCCGTATTCGCTGGCAATGTTTTTGGTGAGCATTTTCAGCCCGCCTTTGGCTGCGGCGTAGGCAGAAACGGTTTCCCGTCCCAGTTCACTCATCATGGAACAGATATTGATGATTTTCCCGCCGCCCTGCTGAATCATTGCAGGAATTACCGCTTTTGCCATAATAAAGGGTCCGTTTAAGTCGATATCGATAACCTGTCGGAACTGGTCCGCGGTCATCTCTACCATGGGGATACGCTTGATAATTCCGGCGTTGTTGACCAGGATGTGGATGTGTCCCACTTCCTGATTGATTTTATGTATCATTTCTCCTACGGCCGTTTCATCGGTTACATCACAGACATAGCCGTGGGCTTTAATCCCGGCCTCTTTGTAGGCAGCCAGTCCCTTATCCACCAGCTCCTGATTGATATCGTTAAAGATAATGGTTGCCCCGGCATCTGCCATGGCCTGGGCGATGGCAAAGCCAATGCCGTAAGATGCCCCTGTGATCAGGGCATTTTTTCCGTCTAAGCGAAAGTTTATCATCCTCTAAGCCTCCTTGCTTTGGTGTAGTGATTTGCTTTGTTACTGCAAGTATAACCGGAAAAAGGAAATTTTTCCATGTTGATTTTATGAAAAATCATGTACTTTTTTAAGTTGTTTATCGGTGCTTCCCAAAAATTTCCATTATAATTGCATTTCCGAAGCTTCTTTTGTTCTCCTCCCCCCTTTAATGCAATTTTTCCAAGATTTTTTATGAAATTCCCCCACTTTTCCTATACCAAATTCCTTAAATATGTTTTATAATAGGGATAATCCTTATTAAGAGGGGAAAAATTGACCGACAGAAAGAACTTAAGCCGGAGCAGATGCAAATTTGCGCACGCTCCGGGAGAAAGGAATAACACCATGAAAAAGTTAGGTTCCGTCTTACTCAGTATATGGAAGGGACTGTGTACCCTGCTGTTTTCCGCACTGGGGATTGTAAGCTGGCTGCTGAAGGCTTTTCTGGCCGTTATCACGGTTTCCGTACTGGCAGGCATATGCATTGCCGTGGGAATATTTATCAAGGTTAAGCCAGAACTGGATCACTGCCGTGAAGTTGCTTACGATAAGCTGGCGACGATGGAGCGTTCCGATTTCAGTATGCTGTCCGATACGATTATTTACGATAAGGACGGCAATAAGATCGGGATTATCAATGCCGGACATTATGAATATGTGGATATCAACCATATCAGCATGAATATTCAAAATGCCTACATAGCCCAGGAAGACCGGCGGTTTAAGACTCATACCGGCGTGGACTGGATTGCCACATTTCGGGCAGGACTTGCGCTGGTAAAGCACAGCGGGGAGATTACCCAGGGCGGTTCTACGATTACCCAGCAGGTGATTAAGAATACGTATCTGACCCAGGAACAGACCTTTACCCGTAAGGTTGTGGAAATTTTGCTGGCACCGGAGGTGGAAAAGAAGTTTTCCAAGGCGGATATTATGGAATTTTACTGTAATACCAACTTTTACGGCCATCAGTGCTACGGGGTGCAGGCGGCAAGCCGCTATTATTTCGGGAAAACCGCCGATGAATTGGAGCCGCATGAGGCTGCGGTTTTAGTGGGCATCAGCAACAGTCCGTCCGCCTATGACCCGGTTCGCCATCCAGAAACCTCGAAGGAAAAGCGTAACGATGTGCTTAAAAGCATGTATGAAGTGGGATTTTTGGACTTAAAAGAATATCAGGAGTATTCCGACGAGCCGCTGACCATTGTCCAGGCGACCTCGGAGGGAACCGATGAAAGCTACCAGACGACCTATGCCATTCACTGTGCGGCGCTGGAACTGATGAAGCTGGACGGTTTTGAGTTTCAGTATCTTTTCCAGGACAAGGCGGATTTGGATTCTTATTCCGAGCGCTATACGGACGCTTACAGCCTGAAAACCGACAGTATCCGCGCAGGGGGTTATCAAATTTATACCTCGCTGGACGAAAATTTACAGGCACAGCTTCAGGAATCGATTGATCTGGGTCTTGGCTATTTCAAGGAACTTCAGGAAAACGGTAAATTTGCCCTCCAGGGAGCCGGAGCCATCGTTGATAATCAGACCAACTATGTCGTGGCTATCGTGGGCGGACGGGGAACGGAGGATCAGTTTAACCGGGCTTATTTAAGTGCGCGACAGCCGGGAAGCTGCATTAAGCCATTGCTCGACTACACGCCTGCCTTTGATACCGGAGAATATTATCCCAGCCGCATTGTCAATGACTATAAGTGGGAGGACGGCCCGTCCAACAGCGGCGGCGGTTATCACGGCCCGGTGACGATTCGGGAGGCATTGAACCGAAGTTTAAATACCGTAGCATGGCAGGTGCTTGAGGATATCGGTGTCAGCAACGGAATCAGTTACCTGGGAGAGATGCAGTTCCACAAGCTGAGCTATGTGGATAATAATATCCCGTCGCTGAGTATCGGCGGATTTACCAACGGCGTCCGCGTGGTGGACATGGCCAAGGGCTTCAGCACCCTGGCCAATTACGGCGTGTACAATGACCGCACCTGCATCGTCAGGATTGTCCACGAAAAAGGCGGGGATCTGACCAAGAACAGCAAACCGGCGACCAAACAGGTCTATCTGGAAGACTCTGCATTTATGGTAACGGACGTTTTAAAAGGAACGATGAATTCACCCTACGGAACCGGGCGCGGTCTGGGCCTTGCTGGCGGTATGCCCTGCGCAGGAAAGACAGGAACCACCAACAGCAGCAAGGATACCTGGTTCTGCGGCTACACCCGCTATTACAGCGCGGCGATTTGGGTGGGCTACGATATTCCAAGAGCCATGCCAGGTGTCTTTGGCGCGACTTATGCCGGAAGGATATGGAAGAAGGTTATGGATCAGATTCACACCGGACTGGAACCCTGGGACTGGGAAGTTCCGGTGACGGTGGTAAAGCGGGCAGACCCGAAGAACGGCATTGTTGACTATTTCAGCACGACAGGAGAACTGCGGGCGGCCCAGGCAGAGCACGACCAGCAGCAGAAGCAGTATCTGGAAAATGTAAAATCCTCCCTTGGGGAGTTTGAACGAAAGACCATTGCCAATGCGCAGGACGGCTACTGGGTTCAGGAAACCTACCGCACGATGATTGGCCAGCTCAGCCTTCTGGATGAAAATGAAGAGCGCAGCGAATTGCTGGAGAGGATTGAGGCAAAGTATGAAACCTTCCAGACAAAGCTTTCGGAAATGAGCGATGAAATCAAGGCTTACGAAAACCGCCTGGCAGCCCAGGCGGCAGCAAGACAGCAGCAGGCGGCGCAGGCAGCGGCCCTACAGCAGCAGCAGGCAGCCCAGGCGGCAGCAGCAGCGCAGGCAGCGGCGGCAGCCCAGGCAGAAGCAGCGGCACAGGCAGCGGCCCAGGAAGCAGCCGCGCAGGCAGCCGCCGCAGTTCAGCCGGAAACACAGCCCGAAACCAAGCCGGATTATTCCGCAGGGCCGGGGGCATTCCCTAATTTATCAGGGCCATCTCCAAACGTCAGAGTAATTCCACAAGGCCCGGGAGGTGCAAACTAATGAGTGATTTAAGCGGAAATTATGGCCGTCAGCCAACGGTATTAGACAGCGGACTCCCCTATCCCAAGCCGATTGAAGAGGAACTTAGGAACGGGGAGGAGAGCAAAAAAGAAGAACTGGAATTAAAGAAAGAAAAGCTGAAGAAAGAATCCGGGTATAAGCGGGAAGAGAAGCCGAAAAAGGAGAAGAAGGAAAAAAAGCGGAAGAAAAACAGGAGCGAGAAGGATGTGGAGATGGAAAATGACGGCTACATCCGCCGTTCCTCCATCCAGAGTTGGTTTAACACCTTTATGATTATGAATATTCCGATTATCGGGTGGATTTACCTTTTGATTCTTGCATTGAGGAAAAACTCCGACCAGAGAAAAGACTTCGCCCGGGCCTACCTGGTGTATAAGCTGGTGTTCTTTTTGGTGGCACTGGGGATATTAATTGTGCTGATGTACGGCGGGATGGAAATTGTGGATCGGTTGCTGCGGTATATGAATATGCTGTAGGGACGGGAATGGTTTAAAAACGGAAAACAGGAAAAAAGCGGTCAGGGAGTGAGATGATCGCTTTTTTTGATGGGTTATTGTTTTAAATATTTCTGCTTACATTCAGAACATTCATCAATGCTTCCTGTAATACCCTTGATACATTAATTCCAGCATGTTCTGCTTCATAGTTTAGCCAGCTAGGAAGGGCTACGTTTCTTCTAACCGTTTTGCTATCAACTTTTTTTCGATAATCAGAAAAATCAACATCCACGTAAGTTAAGATACCATTTAAAAAATCAATAATTTCTGTGTCCTGTTGTTTTACTTTTTCAATGGCGGTTGTTTGATTTGATGGTACAGGTAGATTTTCATTATTATCTTCCATGGAAATCCCTGCTAATCCAATGGCGTCCCTTGCCATTTCAATAGCATCTGCAAAACTATCACCTTCTGTAAAAATTTCCATATCAGGAACATAAACTAAAAAGGGATGTGGAGAACTATCATCTGTATTTAAGATAAAAGTAGGATACACCTGTTATTATTGTCAGGTACATACATTGACGGCTATTATGTGGGTGCTGACGGAGCATGGGTTCCTGCAAATTAGTTTAGTTCAGATGTAAATTGCCCTGCATTTTACCATTATAATTAATAGTCCCCTGTATATTCTGAAAATAGCGGATGTACAGGGGACTTTGCTGTTACAGTGAATGTAAGTGAACCAATGTCATTTAGTTAAATGTGAAAATAGAAGGAGGTCGGTAAAAAAATAAGACATGAAGAAATATGAGTGGATTTAAAGTAGAAATCGTAACAATGAAGGCTGCAGATAAGCTGTGCATATATTTTATTGCATAGCAATCAAGCAGGTTTACATCTGCTTTCAATAACGGTATAATTATCAAAGTCGGATGCCGCATCAACAAAGGTGATATAATCGCCGGATGCCGTGACTTTTTTGGAATGGGAACGTTTAACCACATTCAGCAAGAAGTCCTCCATTTAAAGTGGTGGGATAAATTGCGTTTTTTTGAGTTGGTTTTTACTTTCAATTGCTTGCATTTGCTGTCAATATCGGATATACTATAGGAAAAGGAGGATAAAGTATATGGCAAATACATCAGCAGTTTATGCTCGTATAGATACCGGGTTAAAAGAAAATGCGGAAAAGATTCTTTCTCAGCTTGGCATTTCTCCATCCAGCGCAATTCAGATGCTTTACAGCCAGATTGTGTTGACCAGAGGTCTTCCATTAAATTTGAAACTTCCGCCTGTGAAACCGACAACGATTGGCGGTATGAGCCGTGCGGGATTGGATGCTGAACTAATGAAGGGTGTAGAATCTTTAAAAACCGGAAAAACCTACACAATAGATCAGGTTGATGCTGAATTTGCGAGGGAGTTTGGTATATGAGTGATTCGTATTCCGTTATTTACTCATCAAAGGCTAAAGATGATTTAAAAGAAATTTATTCTTATATTGCTTTTACCCTTTTGATTCCAAGTGTTGCAAAAGGTCAGGTGGACAGAATCAGACATGAGATTCGTTCCCTTGAATTCCTGCCATCACGAAATCCTGTTGTAGATTGGGAACCCTGGAAGAGCATGAGAATGCACAAAGTCCCGGTGGATAATTTTGTTGTTTTCTACACTGTAGATGATAACTGCTTTGTTGTTACCGTTATTCGTGTGGTTTACAGCGGACGGGACATCGCAAATATTGTAGCAGATTCTGAAAATGAATAGCATGAAAAAGGAACAGCAGTCAGTGCTGTTTCTTTTTTCTGTATACGGAAAATACCTTCGCAACCTTCCCAAACCGATGAAAATTTAGAATAGTTTTAGAAATTCCCCCCAGCATTTGTGCTATAATTGTCTTAGTTTAAGGTAATATGCCTGCTGCCGGGCTGATTATGGTGTTTGTTTTTACAGACAGGAGGCTGAAGGGATGAAATTAAGGACACGTTTGGCAACTGCATTTCTGACCATTACGATTGCGCCTCTGGTGCTTATCTTTATCGCTGTGTATGGGCTGTCGGATTATCAGGCCCGTTCGTTTCGGAAGGCTTATGGTCTTAGCGAGCAGATTGAACTGCTTTCCGGAAATTCCATGCAGATTTTTAACCAGCTGACTAAGGAAAGCCAGCAAAAGATTCGGGAGAAGTTACAGACAAATCCGGAAAAATTTGAAGATGTGACATTTTTGGAACAGGTGAATGAACTGCTCTTAAAACATTATGCCTTTTTGGTTGTGCGCAAGGGCGAGGAACTGATTTTTGTAGGTGATCAGAATGAGGTGGATAATACCTGGCTCTATGAGATGCTCCCGGATTATTCTGCTTTAGATGATGATATGCAGGGCGGGATTTATCTTGACGGGGATCGCCAGCATCTGATTAAGCAGATTGATTTTTTATTCTCCGATCAGAGTCAGGGAAGTGTTTTTATTATCTCCCGCGTGGATGGCCTTGTGCCGGAAGTTAAGTTTATGTTTATCGAAATGTTTGTGGCGGGCGTTTCGATTTTGGTGATTACCGGTGTTTTTATGACAATGTGGATTTACCGTTCGATTTTAAAACCGTTAGGGAAGCTTCAGGAAGCAACCATGAAAATCCGCGACGGAAATCTGGATTTTACCCTGGAAGTGGAGAATGAAGACGAGATCGGAAAACTCTGCCAGGATTTTGAGGAGATGAGGATTCGCCTTAAAGAATCGCAGGAAGAAAAGGTGCAGTATGACCGGGAAAATAAAGAGTTGATCAGCAATATTGCCCATGATTTAAAAACCCCGATTACGGCAATCAAGGGCTATGCCGAGGGGATTATGGACGGTGTGGCTTCTTCTCCGGAGCGGCTGGACAAATATATCCGAACCATCTATAATAAAGCTAATGATATGGATCGCCTGATTGATGAACTGACCTTTTATTCCAAGATTGATACGAATAAGATTCCCTATACGTATTCCAAGATTAATGTTTCGCAGTATTTCCGGGACTGTGTTGAGGAAGTCGGGCTGGAGATGGAGTCGAAGGGAATTGAACTGGGGTATTTTAACTATGTCGATGATTCTGTTGTAGTGATTGCCGACGCAGAGCAGATGAAACGGGTGGTGAATAATATTATCGGCAATTCCGTGAAATATCTGGATAAGAAAAAGGGCATTATCAATATCCGCATTAAAGATGTGGGCGATTTTATTGAGGTAGAGATTGAAGACAATGGAAAGGGCATCGCGCCCAAAGACCTTCCGAATATTTTTGAACGCTTTTTCCGGGCGGATTCTTCAAGAAATTCGGCGAAGGGCGGAAGCGGCATAGGTCTTTCGATTGTTAAAAAAATTATTGAGGACCACGGAGGAAAAATCTGGGCGACCAGCAAGGAAGGGATCGGCACGGAAATTCATTTTGTCCTCAGAAAATATCAGGAGGTAGTGCAGGAATGAGCAGAATACTGATTATTGAAGATGAAGAAACGATTGCCGAACTGGAAAAGGATTATCTGGAATTAAGCGGCTTTGAGGTTGAGATTGAAAATGACGGGGCTGTGGGGCTGGAGCGGTCGTTAAAGGAAGATTTTGACCTGTTTATCCTGGATTTAATGCTTCCGGGGACGGACGGGTTTGAAATCTGCCGCCGTATCCGCGAGGTGAAGAATGCACCGGTTTTGATGGTTTCGGCAAAGAAGGAAGATATCGATAAGATCCGCGGGCTGGGACTGGGTGCAGACGACTACATTACCAAGCCGTTCAGCCCAAGTGAACTGGTGGCACGGGTGAAGGCTCATCTGGCAAGGTATGAGCGATTGATTGGCAGCGGGCAGCCGGTGAATGATGTCATTGAGATCCGCGGACTGAAAATCGATAAGACGGCACGTCGGGTTTGGATCAACGGGGAGGAGAAGAACTTTACGACGAAGGAATTTGACCTTTTAACCTTTCTGGCACAGAATCCGAACCATGTGTTTACAAAAGAAGAATTGTTTTCTAAAATCTGGGATATGGAATCGATTGGAGATATTGCTACAGTGACGGTGCATATTAAGAAGATTCGGGAGAAGATTGAGTTTAATACGGCAAAGCCGCAGTATATCGAAACGATCTGGGGTGTGGGTTATCGGTTTAAGGTGTAGAGAAGGAGATTTTTATTATGATGTATAAATTCATGACCTTAGATGATCATACAGAAATTGTCCATTCGGATACTTATATAGAAGATAATGTAGAAACGGTAAAAGTGTATTTTGAAAAACCGGTATATGGTGGCTTTCATTCGGCTGAATGTTATCTGCCTTCTTATCGCTGGGAAAATATCGATGGTTTTTCACAAAAAGAAATTGAATATTTTAACGAATTTTTAGAGTCTGTCGCTCATATTATCATCCGCCTTGCAAGAGAAGGAGGGTTTGATAATGCCGCAAATTTTTAAGGTTGGTTCTTACTTGATTTATTTCTGGTCAAATGAAAGTAAACCATTAGAACCTGTACATGTTCATATATCTGAGAGTTTCCCGTCAGAGAATGCAACTAAGGTTTGGATTAGCAGAACAGGACGTTGTCTTCTGTGTCATAATAATTCTCGTATTCCTAAAAGGAAATTACGTGATATTATGGACATTATTGAGGCAAGGCATATGGATATTGAAAGGAAATGGCTAAATTATTTTAAAGAAATTCGCTATTATTGTTAATTTTCTGTTATTGTTCACGTAGGTCTGCGCACTTGCTGCGCTGACTTAAAATGGGCCAGTGAGCAAAAATCCCATCGACGAAGGCGATTTTCATGGATTTTTGTCCATTGCTGTGAACGTATGAACAGTAACAATTTTCTTGCAAACAGCGGCTGCCCTGCAGATATGGATTTTGCAGGTGCAGCCGTTTTTGGTGCATGAAAGGCCAAAAATGGCTGTTTTTCTTACAAAACTGCCTTGGATTGCCGGGGGACATTATGATATACTTTATGATAGGATAGCCGGGGAAAATGTTTTTGACCTTTATCTTAATTTTTCAAAAATAGGAAATGAACAAGGGGGAAGTACAATGAAGATGAAAAAGATAGTTGCAGCTGTTTTGGCATCAGGGATGATTTTAAACAGTGCGGCCTGCGTCCCGGTAAAGGAATCTCTGCCGGAAGATACGATAGAAGCTTATGAGGACGCCTATAATGCCATGGATATTCAGGCAATGTTAGACTGCCTGGATGAAAAGACCGTAAAGTCGCTGACTGCCGGGATGGATGCGGTGATGGGGCTGGCCGGGGCAGTAACCGGGGTGGATTTGGGAATCAGCGCTTCGGATTTGATTGATTTGGCACCGCTTATGCAGGCCATGATGGGAGATTCTTTTGCTGCACAGATGGGAGAAATTCCACAGGTAGATTTTCAGGTGCAGGAAACCTATATTAAAGGGGACAGGGCCACGGTATATTTTACGGAAGCAAACAGCGGTGAAAATATGGTGATCAATATGGTTAAAAATGACGGCAAATGGTATATGACGCTGAGTACCATAACGATCACAAAGGAAACGGCTGACCGCACGATTATCGCCGGGGAAGAGGAAAAGGGCGGAAGGAGTAAATTGTCCAAAGAGGAAAAGGACAGTATTTTTGAGGGGTTTAAGAAGAGCCTGGAAAAGGATAAAGACCAGGAAGATGAAGACAGCGAAGAGGAACTGGTGAACGAAGACGATGGGGATAACGAGGAGAACGAGGAGCGCAGGGAGAAAAGAGATAAAGCCAGTGACGTTCTTTCGCAGTTGCTGGGAACGGATAAATTGAAGGATGCGCTTACGGATATTTTAGAAGATGATTGAGAATAGAGATAAGTGCTGAATAAAAATATGCGTTGAATGTAAATAAGTGCTGAATAAAAAGCAGCTATGCCGCAGATAAAGCTTCTGCAGGGATAGCTGCTTTGCCATTATAAATCATCCAGATTAATTTCCCTCGCCGTAATCATATGGGCTACCGTGATTTTATAGATATGTTCAAAGTCGCCCTTTTCCATTGCCTCAAGAATCGCCAGGTGTTCATTATAGGTGTCAAGCATCCGGCCTTCGTGTGCCAGGGAGAGTTCGGCGAGTTTTCTCATTCGATATTTAAAGGTATCAAAAAGCGCAGAAAACTGCCGGTTTTGTACATAGCTGATGATTTTGGTATGAAACTGGAAATCATATTCGCAAAAGTCTTTGATGGAGGAGGTTGTGTCTAAGATTTCTTTCAGCATGTCGGTGAGATGGCGAAGTTCTTTGAGCAGCAGCTTTACCGGAGCCGTTTCATAGGCTCTGGTAATCTGCAGGGCACAGTAACATTCCAGAGCAGAGCGTATTTGAAAGGTTTCGTCAATATCCTGCCGTGTAAGCTGATGGAGCATAAAGCCCTTGCTTGGGATGATATCAATGTAGCCTTCCTGCGCGAGCCGATGGATTGCGTCGCGAAATGGGGTTCGGGAAATCTTTAGTTCTTTGGAGAGTTTGGTTTCGGAATAAATTTCATTGTAATTTAACTGGCCCTGCATAATAAGTTTTTGTAAATGCTGATAGGCTTGTTCATTCAGTGGGATCATGGCAGAGTACTCCTTAATAACATGATAACTTTAGTATACATCAAGGTTTGTGGAATTGCCAATAGCTGATTAAGGGTGTCGGCGTATTCTTTTTCGTACAATGTTAATTTTTCTGTAAGTCTGCGCACCAAATAAGCGTAAATTGGCATAAAAAAGGAACAAAAATTTATTTATGGTAATATTGCATAAAAATAGGATGAAAAAACTGTATAAAATGGAGAAAGTGGCGTGGAAGATAAGTTTATTGTTATTTTATCTTGACCGGTATACCGGTATACTGTATAGTAAGGGTAGCCATAAACTGTGCATCCAATACTTGCAGCTGCGGATACCGACAAAAATAAACATGGATGCACAATGGTATACAAAAGAGGAAAGAGATGGAGAGGTACAAAAGAAAAAATTAAGCTGAAAAGACAAAAACAAAAACAAAGACAAAGACCAAGACAAAGGCAAATACAAATGGAAAAGGAGAAGAAATGAAAACAGGATTTATCGGACTGGGCATTATGGGAAGGGCAATGGCAAAGAATCTTCTGCGTGCTGGTATGGATTTGCTGGTTACGGACTTAAACAAAGAGGCGGTTGAAGATGTGGTTGCCGCAGGGGCTAAAGAGGCCGGATATGCAGAAATAGGGGAGAAGTGCAGGCGGATCATCCTTATGGTTCCTAACGGGGAAATTACAAAATCCATCCTGTTTGGTGAGGACAGCGTGGCTTCCCGGGTAAAGGTGGGAACGGTGATCTGCGATATGAGTTCCGTGATGCCGACCGAATCTCAGGAGTGTTATCGGCGGCTGAGGGAGATCGGGGTGGGCTTTGTCGATGCCCCGGTATCCGGCGGGGAACCGGGAGCGATTGCGGGGACGCTTGCGATTATGGCCGGAGGCGACGAGGAAGATTTTCTTGCCATGAAGGAATATTTTGACATTTTAGGCTCTTCTGCCTTACGGATTGGAGCAAGCGGAAGCGGAAGCGTCACAAAGCTTGCCAACCAGATCATTGTGAATAATACGATTGCGGTGGTATCCGAGGCATTTGTCCTGGCGGTGAAGGCGGGTGCCGATCCCCAAAAGGTCTATCAGGCAATTCGCGGAGGGCTTGCAAAAAGCGCGGTATTGGACGCGAAGCTTCCCATGATTCTGGAACGCAATTTTCAGCCGGGCGGACCGATTCGGATTAATCATAAAGATATTAAAAATGTCATACATACGGCCCATGCCATCGATGTTCCTATTCCCTATACAGCCCAGCTTTTTGAGATTCTTCAGGCGTTAAAAATCCATGGACACGGAGAAGAGGATCACGGCGGAATCGTGCAGTATTTTGAGGGGCTTGCGGATGTGGAAGTAAAGCGTGTACAGAGAGGAGAAAATCATGGCGATTGAGGCCGGGGTGCTGTCGTCATATCAGGAAATTGACGAGGCTTATATGGATACTTTATTAAAGGAAGAAATTCGTGCAAATCATCAGAAAATTGTTGTTTTGGATGATGATCCGACGGGTGTGCAGACCGTTCACGATATTTCGGTTTTTACGAACTGGGAAAAATCCAGTATACGGCAGGGGTTTGACGAGGAAAACAAGCTCTTCTATATTTTGACCAATTCCCGGGGATTTACCAAAGCACAGACCATGAAGGCGCACCAGGAGATTGCCGCCGTAGTGGACGAAGTGGCAAAGGAGTGCTGCAGAAACTATATTTTTATCAGCCGCAGTGACAGTACACTGCGCGGGCATTATCCGCTGGAAACGGAACTTTTAAAATGCAGTTATGAGAAAAATACCGGAAAGTCCGTTGACGGGGAGATTCTCTGTCCATTCTTTAAGGAGGGCGGAAGATTTACGATAGACAATATTCATTATGTCAAATACGGTGATGAACTCGTCCCTGCCAATGCGACCGAATTTGCAAAGGATAAAACCTTTGGCTATACCGCACGGACGATGCCGGAGTATGTGGAAGAAAAAACCGGGGGTGCTTATCCGGCTTCGGAGGTTATCTGCATTTCCCTGGAAGATATTCATGCGATGGCGATTGACCGGATCGAAGCACAGTTAATGGAAGTAAAGCATTTTCAAAAGGTGGTGGTCAATGCGGTGGATTACGCGGATATCAAGGTGTTCTGTGTGGCCCTGTACCGCGCCATGGCAAGGGGGAAGGTCTTTTTGTTCCGCACTGCTGCTGCGATGGTCAAGGTGATGGGAGGAATCTCGGACCAGCCGCTGCTTACCCGAAAGCAGATGATGGTGAAGGAAACGGCCAATGGGGGAATCATCGTGATTGGCTCCCACACCGATAAGACGACAAGACAGCTGAAAAAATTAATGGAGTTATCCTCGATAGAGTTTATTTCCCTGGATGCGGCGCTGGTGAAGGATGCCAGGGCGTTTGCAAAGGAGGTAAAGCGCTGCCTTGCACGGGAAGAGGAATGTCTGGGCAATGGAAAAACGGTGTGCTGTTATACGACGCGCAAGCTGATTACCGCCGATACCGGGGACAAGGAGGACGAACTAAGGCTGTCGCTTAAAATTTCCGACGCCGTGCAGTCATTTGTGGGAAAGTTAAAGATTACACCGGCCTTTGTTATTGCCAAAGGGGGAATTACCTCAAGCGATATCGGGACGAAAGCGCTTGCCGTGAAAAGGGCCAATGTGCTTGGTCAGATTCAGCCGGG
Source organism: uncultured Clostridium sp. (assembly GCA_946553025.1). GTDB lineage: Bacteria > Bacillota > Clostridia > Lachnospirales > Lachnospiraceae > Caccovicinus. Next base: position 18,062 of record CAMNRM010000031.1, on the reverse strand, counting down.
GATTCCTGTGTGGCAGACCGGGGAGGAAAGCAGGTTCCCGATGACGCCCTATGTGATTTTTCCGGGAAATACGGGAAATGATGAAACATTAAAGCGGGCGGTGGAGATATTATTGGGAGAGGAAGGGGCAGTCGGTTAAGAAGAATATTACCGGGAGAGAATGTCCGTTAAAATGAATATTGGCGGGAGAAGAAGGACTGTCGGTTAAGATGAACAAAATGGGAGAAGGGGTAAGGAATGAATAGACAAAGGAGATTTTATCAGAGATTTTTAGCGGTTTCGATGGTGATTTGCCTGCTTTGCATGGCATTAGCTTATGTAATTCGGACGGATTTTGGAAAGGTAAAAATTAAGGAAATCAGCATTGTTGACGGCAATGGAAATAAAATTGCGGCGACGATGTTCATCCCCAAAACTGCGACAAAAGAGAATCCTGCGCCTGCGGTGGCTGCCCTGCACGGAAGCTTTAATTCGCGGGAGAGCGAAAGCTATTTATGCTATGAACTGGCAAGAAGAGGGTATGTGACCGTGACTTTTGACTGTGACGGGCACGGAGATTCAGATTACTATAAGGATAATCCCATGGATGCCTTTTTCCTGGTAACGGCAGAGCCGGGGGCTGATTTTGAGTCCGTTGACACTGCGCCGACATCCGGGATGGCACCGATTATCGATTATCTTTATGATTTAAGCTTTGTAGATAAAGACCGGATTGGCATTACGGGTCACTCTCTGGGCGGCAAGACGACGGTTGCCGTATATGCCTATTATAAAATTCAGGAGGTCAACGGCGGAGTGAATAAGATCCGTTCCGTGTACCTTGTGGACAATCAGCAGCTTAGTATTAACGGAAGCTGGTCAAGCCATCTTTTGTATCATCCGGGCGCAGATAAAGAGGGCAGGGAGATCATCGAACTCCCCTACGATGTGGATTTTGGCGTGAGCCTGTGCAAGGCGGATGAAAATAACGGGACAACTGAGGCCGGAGGCCCATGGAATTTCTCAAAATCAAAGAATGCAAGGACGTTTATTAATGAGCTGGATGAATTTCAGCTTGAAGAAGGGGAACAGGTAGAAGTGGGCCGGTATTATCGGGGCCATGTGGACGGATCGGAGGAAGAATATCTAAGAATCTTAAACCAGCCGTCGGAAATTCATATGCTGGGACCTTACGGAATCGGGTCAAATTCGGGTGCTATTGATTTCTTTCAGACCTCGCTTGCCGCTCCGAATGAAATTTCGGCCGACAACCTGATTTATCCCATGGAAATGCTGTTCAATGCCATTGGTGCCGTGTGCTTTTTCCTGATTATTTATTCGTTCTGCCGGCTGCTTCTGACCTATGATTATTTTGCGGCGCTGCTTGCAAGGTCGGAGAACGATATCTACCGCCCGGCAGCACCGAAAAGCCTGAAGGATAAGATGTATTACTGGGGATTTATGGTTATCGGCTCGATTATTCCCATAACATGGATGATTCCGCTGGCGATGTGGGTCGGCGGGCACAAGGGGGAAACCTTTGCGGCAAGGAGTTTGTTCGGAACCGTGCTCTGGCCGCAGGGCAATCAGTTAGAGCAGGCGCTTTGGGTGGCAACGGCAGGTGTGTGGACCGTTTTATTGTTTACGGTTCGCTACTGGGTTTCCATCCGCAAGAGCGGTGAGGTAAAGCCCTCCGACTGGCACTTAAAGATGTCGCTTGGCGAAACGGGGAGAACCCTGCTTCTTGCCTTCCTGTCAGTGGGAATGGGCTATGCAGTGACCTTTATTGCTTCCTATTTCTTCGGCTCTTACTTTGGCGCTTTAAACTGGGTGATCCGCTGGCCCAACAGCAGAACCGTGCTGATAGCCATCCGCTATGTGCCCATTTTCTTATTATTCTATCTGACCAATGCGTTTACACAGAATATCGGGCGTATGATTTCTACACGCAAGGAATGGAAGAATGTAGCGCTGATGTGCTTTATTAACGGACTTGGGCTTTTGCTTTTGTGGATTTACCAGTATTATACCTTCTCTGTGGTTGGAAAGGTTCCGCTGAACAGCGCCCGCGTGATGCAGACCTGGAGTTTCTTTATTGTACAGAGCGTCTGTACAGTATTTGCAAGGAAGATGTATCTCCAAACCGGGAAGATTTATCTGGGTGCGACGATCAATGCATTGGTGTTTACGATGATCAGCGTGGGGCATACGATGACGCTGAATGTGACAAACTGGTGGTTCTGATGGTACTGCCATAATACTATCCATATAGATTTGCTGACAGCAGGGGATTGTCAGGCTTTAGAATAAGCGGCAGATGTTGCACGGGGAAGGTGTGACATGCTGCCGCTTGTTTTTCTTGGGTTTTTTGGTCAAAGGAAATCATTATTCGGTCTTTCTTTCTACCGTAATTCTGCTGGGGCCGCATAAACCGTGTGTTTTGCACATATACTCAAATCGGTCATTCCAGGTTAAACCTAATTTTTCCAATTCTTCGTATAGACCATCTCTTGTATCCGGCAATGTTCTCTCCTCTACAAAAGCTGGTATATAAGTCCGAATATATTCATCAAGCCTTAAATCCATATCGATACCAGCTACTTGCGGATGTCCTGACTTTTCCCAATTCTCCCAGTCCATCTTTATGACCCAGTCAAATTCTCCTGCGTCATTTTTTTCTTCTGCGATTGTTCCTATGATATAGCCGTTATAGATCATGTTCGCTGTCCTTACGGAACAAATACATGGTATTCTTGTGTTTCGGGCATGTTTTACTATTTTTTTCTTTTCAGGCATAATCCGTTAATGCTCCTTCCACGAATTGATAAGACGGTTCAAAATCCAGCCGAAGAACGATACACATATAGCGCAGGGTTACGATTTCAATATAGAATCTTCGATATTCAACGTTTAAAGGAAGGGCAGCACATACTTCCTTCATCGCATGGAAAACGGTTTGGTAACTTATATTTTTTTTGAATTTTTCCACCTGCCCGCGAAATACTTTATTGATTTCCAAGTCCTTAAACATCTCTGCATAATTGCTTCTGTAACTTCGGTCTGGTTTTCGTATCTTAAATAAGGATGCCGGAAATACAAATACTCTGTCGTATAAAAAGTTCTTTCGTGTTATAACATTCATGTACTGATGAATTACAAGATTTACTCCCGGATATAATCCAGCACCATTATCATACAATGGTGCAAACCGGTAGGTCTTTCCATTACTTAAATAGCCCCAATTCCCCCAGTGCCTGTCCCTGTTTCCTATTATTGCATCGCAGATAAACATTTCCCAAAATTTTTCTTTTGCTTCCTGTTTCGATTCTTCGGTCATTTTTAAATGTTTGTCCATCAAATATAAAACATCATCATAGGTATATTCTTTATCCCCTATTTCGGTATCTTCGCTGCTTTGTTTTGTATCTTTATAAGAATGTAAGGAAAGCTGTGTATTGGAGGTAAAATCCTTTATAATATCCACAGCCACACCCTTATAATGTCCAAGAAAAACTTCATGGCAGGATATGCCGAGATTTCTTAAAAAATTACTTGCTGTATATTCGCAGTAAACCGATAAATCATTATCTTTAGGAAATTTTACGATATAGTCCACGTTATCGATGGTTATGCCGAACTTTCTAGTATTGCCATTATATGTTTTTCCGTTAGGGGGTATTGTACTTATTTCTATGACAGGAATCATTTCTCTACCTCATTCAAGCATTTTCTGCATCCATTGCCTCTTCTCTATCATAGCATAGGCGAGGAGGTTTAAACAAGCCAAATTGCAGCCTGCTTTCTTAAACTTGCAAAATTTTCTTAAAAAAAACTTGCAAATTTCTTCAAAAAAATGCTTGCATAATCAGGAAATCTATGCTATGATTCAAAATGCTGTGGCATGATAGCGATGAAGCGAGAGGTTGCTGCTTAAAGATTAGGCAGGTTTTCCGTGGAGCGAATGTCAAGTTAGGAAACTGGCGACAAGTCACTGTACCAATTAAACAGCTGCAGGGTAAGACCGCAGTAACAAGTGTGAGTCCGCAGGACACACACGGAAACGTGTACAGTCACCGCTTGTCGTACTTCGTAAAAGTGCGAAAAGGAGGCGACTTTTTTTATGGCAAGTCAAGTTATGAGAATCACATTGAAGGCATACGATCATCAGCTGGTTGACCAGTCTGCCGGAAAAATCATCGAAACAGTAAAAAAGACGGGATCGCAGGTGAGCGGACCGGTGCCGCTGCCCACAAAGAAGGAAGTAGTTACGATTCTTCGTGCAGTGCATAAGTACAAAGATTCCCGCGAGCAGTTCGAGCAGAGAACTCATAAAAGACTGATTGATATCATCACCCCGAGCCAGAAGACAGTAGATGCACTGTCCAAGTTAGAGATGCCGGCTGGTGTGTATATCGACATTAAAATGAAGAACAAATAAGCATTGTTCAAATTGTTCAACAAGTAAGAATCCAGAATGGTTTTAATATAGTGTTTCAACCAACCTGTATTAGACTGCTCTAGGATGAACGCAAATCAGCGTTCCGCTGTAGAAGCTATGCGGTGTTGAGGCTGCTTTTGCAGTTTAAGCATCGAGAGAACAGGAGGTAAATTGAATGAAGAAAGCGATTTTAGCGACGAAGGTCGGTATGACTCAGATCTTCTCCGATGAAGGCGTATTAACTCCCGTAACCGTTCTTCAGGCCGGTCCCTGTGTGGTAACGCAGGTAAAGACGGTAGAGAACGACGGCTACAAGGCTGTTCAGGTCGGCTTTGTAGATAAGAGAGAGAAACTGGTGAATAAGCCGGTGAAAGGCCATTTTGACAAGGCCGGTGTTTCCTATAAGAGATATATCCGGGAATTCCGCTTTGAGAATGCGGAAGAGTATTCGGTAAAGGATGAAATCAAGGCTGATGTTTTCGCAGCAGGCGATAAGATTGATGCAACTGCAATCTCCAAAGGTAAAGGTTTCCAGGGCGCAATCAAGAGATTAGGCCAGTCCAGAGGACCGATGACCCATGGTTCCAAGTTCCACCGCCATCAGGGTTCCAACGGTTCGGCTACTACCCCAGGCCGCGTATTCAAGGGTAAGGGAATGCCCGGACACATGGGTAACGTACAGGTGACGATTCAGAATCTTGAGGTGGTTAAGGTTGATGCCGAGAATAACCTGATTCTGGTTAAGGGCGCTGTACCAGGGCCGAAGAAGTCTTTAGTAACCATTAAAGAAACCGTGAAAGTTTCTAAGTAAGCTTTTTATCGGAAAGGAGGATCACACAGATGGCAAACGTATCTGTTTTTAATATGGAAGGCAAAGAAGTTGGCACATTAGAACTGAACGATGCTGTATTTGGTGTAGAGGTGAATGAACATCTCGTGCATCTGGCAGTTGTTGCCCAGCTTGCAAATAAGCGTCAGGGAACGCAGAAGGCAAAGACCCGCTCCGAAGTATCCGGCGGCGGAAGAAAGCCATGGCGGCAGAAGGGAACCGGTCATGCAAGACAGGGTTCAACCAGAGCTCCGCAGTGGACAGGCGGCGGCGTAGTGTTCGCGCCTACCCCAAGAGATTACACCATCCGTCTGAACAAGAAGGAAAAGAGAGCAGCATTAAAGTCTGCACTTTCCAGCCGTGTTCAGGAGAACAAGTTCATCGTTGTTGACGAACTGAAGATGGATGAGATTAAGACCAAGAAGTTTAAAGCCGTTTTAGATAACTTAAAGGTTGGAAAGGCCCTGGTTATCTTAAACGATAATGACCAGAACGTTGTATTATCCGCAAGAAACATTGCTGATGTAAAGACTGCTTCGGTAGGAACCATTAATGTATACGATATCTTAAAGTATAACACCGTAGTGACCACCAAGGCAGCCGTTGCAACCATCGAGGAGGTGTACGCATAATGGCAGATATTAAGTACTACGACGTAATCCAGAAGCCGGTGATTACCGAAAAGAGCATGAACGCTATGGCTGATAAGAAGTATACCTTCCTGGTACACCCCGAAGCCAACAAGTGCATGATTAAAGAAGCCGTGGAAAAGATGTTCCCGGGAACCAAGGTTGCCTCCGTAAACACCATGAACTTGGAAGGCAAGACCAAGAGAAGAGGCATGACCTTCGGAAAGACCGCCAAGACCAAGAAGGCGATTGTGAAGCTGACCGAGGACAGCAAGGATATTGAAATCTTTGAAGGGCTGTAGGCCACCCCGTCGGGTTGTTCGAAAGGCTGCGCCTTTCTCACTCGCGGGCATTCGCCCTATCCATGAAAATTTGAAAACCTGCTTATGTGCAAGCACAACACAGTTTTTAAAATTTTCCTGAACCCGACTCAAAGCAGGGCGCGAATATACGATGAATAAAACCAGTAATCGTGATAAAGAATGAAAAGGAGTAAATGTCATGGGAATTAAGAAGTATAATCCATATACACCTTCAAGAAGACACATGACCAGTTCTGATTTTGCAGAAATTACCAAGTCTACTCCAGAGAAATCTCTGGTAGTTTCCTTAAATAAGAATGCAGGTCGTAACAATCAGGGTAAGATTACCGTCAGACATCATGGAGGCGGCAGCAGAAGAAAATACAGATTGGTTGATTTTAAGAGAAATCACAAGGATGGTGTTCCGGCAGTCGTTAAGGCTATCGAGTACGATCCGAACCGTACCGCAAACATCGCTTTAATCTGCTATGCAGACGGCGAGAAGTCTTATATTCTGGCTCCGGCAGGTTTAACCGTAGGCATGAAGGTAATGAACGGCGAAACCGCAGAGGCTAAGATTGGAAACTGCCTGCCGCTGGCACAGATTCCTGTAGGTACAGAAATTCACAATATTGAGTTATATCCGGGCAAGGGCGGTCAGCTGGTTCGTTCCGCTGGCAACTCTGCTCAGTTAATGGCAAAAGAAGGCAAGTATGCCACGTTAAGACTTCCTTCCGGCGAAATGAGAATGGTTCCGATTATCTGCCGTGCGACCATCGGCGTAGTTGGAAACGGCGATCATGCACTGATTAATATCGGTAAGGCCGGCAGAAAACGTCACATGGGTATCAGACCTACCGTCCGCGGTTCTGTTATGAACCCCAACGACCATCCGCACGGTGGTGGTGAAGGTAAGACGGGTATCGGCCGTCCAGGTCCAAGCACACCTTGGGGCAAACCGGCACTCGGCTTAAAGACCAGAAAGAAAAACAAGCAGTCGAACAAGTTAATTGTAAGAAGACGCGACGGTAGAACATTAAAGTAATTAAGGAGGTTTGAACTTATGAGTCGTTCATTAAAAAAAGGACCATTTGCTGACGCTCATTTACTGAAAAAGATCGATGCAATGAACGCTTCCGGGAGTAAGCAGGTAATTAAGACCTGGTCCCGCCGTTCCACGATCTTCCCGCAGATGGTTGGTCATACAATCGCTGTTCATGATGGAAGAAAGCACGTTCCGGTTTATATTACCGAAGATATGGTAGGTCATAAGCTGGGCGAGTTCGTTGCCACCAGAACATTCCGCGGACACGGTAAAGACGAGAAGAAATCCAGATAATTAGTCGTTTTGAAAGGAGGTTTTTATCCATGGCTAAAGGACATAGATCCCAAATTAAGAGAGAAAGAAATGCGAATAAGGACACCCGGCCAAGCGCGAAGTTATCTTACGCACGGGTTTCGGTTCAGAAAGCATGTTTCGTTTTAGATGCCATCAGAGGCAAGGACGTAAATACCGCACTTGCTATCGTAACTTACAACCCAAGGTATGCATCCAGCTTAATCAAGAAGTTATTGGAATCTGCGATTGCCAATGCAGAGAATAATAACAACATGAGCAGAGAGAACTTATTTGTTGAGGAGTGCTACGCAAATAAGGGACCGACCATGAAGAGGATTCACCCAAGAGCACAGGGACGCGCTTATCGCATCGAAAAGAGAATGAGCCATATTACCATTGTGCTGAATGAGAGATAAGGAGGAGGCAGAGCATGGGACAGAAAGTTAATCCGCACGGTTTAAGAGTCGGTATTATTAAAGACTGGGATTCCAAATGGTATGCAGAAGCTGATTTTGCTGACTGCCTGATCGAAGATCATGACATCAGAAAGTTTCTGAAGAAGAGATTATCAAATGCGGGCGTTTCCAAAATTGAAATCGAACGTGCATCAGATAGAGTTAAGATTATTATTTACACCGCAAAGCCAGGCCAGGTTATCGGCAAGGGCGGCGCAGAGATTGAGAAGTTAAAGGTTGAAGTGCAGAAGCTGACCGCAAAGAAGGTTTTCATTGACATCAAAGAAATCAAAAGACCGGATCGCGACGCACAGCTTGTTGCCGAGTCCATTGCACAGCAGTTAGAGAACCGTGTGTCCTTCCGCCGTGCGATGAAGTCCACTATGAGCCGTTCCATGAAGGCCGGCGTTAAGGGTATTAAGACCGCAGTTGCCGGACGTCTTGGCGGTGCCGATATGGCGCGTACCGAGTTCTACAGCGAGGGTACTATTCCGCTGCAGACCTTAAGAGCAGATATTGACTATGGATTCGCCGAGGCCGATACCACCTACGGCAAGGTTGGCGTTAAGGTATGGGTTTACAAGGGCGAAGTACTTCCTACTAAAGGAAATAAGGAAGGGAGCGATAAATAATGTTAATGCCTAAGAGAGTTAAGCGTCGTAAACAGTTCCGTGGAAGCATGGCTGGCAAGGCCCTTCGTGGAAACAAGATTTCCAACGGTGAATATGGTTTAGTCGCTATGGAGCCGTGTTGGATTAAGTCCAACCAGATTGAAGCAGCCCGTGTGGCGATGACTCGTTTTATTAAGCGTGGCGGTAAAGTTTGGATTAAGATTTTCCCGGATAAGCCGGTAACAGCAAAGCCCGCAGAAACCCGTATGGGTTCCGGTAAAGGTTCCTTAGAGTACTGGGTAGCAGTTGTTAAGCCAGGCCGTGTTATGTTTGAGATCGCTGGCGTACCAGAAGAAACAGCTCGTGAAGCGTTGCGTCTTGCTATGCACAAGTTGCCCTGCAAGTGCAAGATTGCTTCTAAAGCAGATTTAGAAGGCGGTGATAACAGTGAAAACGAATAAATATGTTGAGAATTTAAAGGCAAAATCTCCGGTGGAGTTAAATGAAGAATTAGTAGCAGCAAAGAAGGAACTGTTTAATTTAAGATTCCAGAATGCAACCAACCAGTTAGATAACACCAGCAGAATCAAAGAAGTTCGCAAGAACATTGCCAGGATTCAGACTGTTATCGCTGAGAAAACGAAGCTGGCTTAAATTGGGAAAGGAGAACATTTACCGTGGAAAGAAATTTAAGAAAAGTGCGTACCGGTAAAGTGGTCAGCGACAAGATGGATAAAACCATTGTCGTTGCTATCGAGGACCATGTAAAGCATCCCTTAATTGGTAAAATCGTAAAGAAAACCTATAAATTAAAGGCCCATGACGAGAAGAATGAATGTGGCATTGGCGATACCGTAAAAGTAATGGAAACCAGACCTCTTTCCAAAGACAAGAGATGGAGATTGGTTGAGATTATCGAGAAAGCCAGATAATTAATTCAGGAAGGAGTATCAGGTATGATCCAGCAGGAAACCAGATTAAAGGTTGCCGACAATACCGGTGCAAAGGAACTCCTGTGCATCCGTGTTATGGGCGGTTCAACCAGAAGATATGCCAATATCGGCGACATCATCGTTGCTTCCGTTAAAGATGCAACACCAGGCGGCGTTGTAAAGAAGGGCGATGTAGTAAAAGCGGTTGTCGTTCGTACCGTAAAAGGTGCCCACAGAAAAGATGGTTCTTATATCCGCTTCGATGAGAACGCAGCCGTTATCATCAAAGACGATAAGACCCCAAGAGGAACTCGTATCTTTGGGCCGGTAGCAAGAGAGCTGAGAGAGAAGCAGTTTATGAAGATTGTTTCCCTGGCTCCAGAAGTATTATAAGGGGGTATCCACTGTGCATAAGATCAAAAAAGACGATTTAGTAAAAGTAATCGCAGGAAAAGATAAAGATAAGCAGGGAAAAGTCCTTCATGTAGATTCTAAGACCGGGAAGATTTTAGTGGAAGGCTGCAATATGGTGACGAAACACGCGAAGCCAAGCGCAGGCAATCCTCAGGGCGGAATTATCTCGAAGGAAGCTCCGATTGACATTTCTAATGTAATGCTGGTCGTTGACGGAAAAGCAACCCGCGTGGGCTTTGAAGTAAAGGACGGCAAGAAGGTCCGCGTTGCCAAGGCAACCGGCAAGGTAATTGACTAATTGCAGAGAGGAGGAACGTTAAATTGGCTAGATTAAAAGAAACCTATCAGAACGAAATCGTCAGTGCAATGATGAAGAAGTTCGGATATAAGAATATTATGGAAGTGCCGAAGCTTGATAAAATTGTCATCAACATGGGCGTTGGTGAAGCAAAGGAAAATGCCAAGGTTCTGGATTCTGCGGTAAGAGATTTGGAAATTATCTCCGGTCAGAAGGCAGTAACGACCAAGGCAAAGAAGTCTGTGGCAAACTTTAAGATTCGTGAAGGCATGGCTATCGGCTGCAAGGTAACGCTTCGCGGCGAGAGAATGTACGAGTTTGCGGATCGTTTAATCAACCTGGCTCTGCCTCGTGTACGTGACTTCCGCGGTGTAAACCCGAACGCATTTGACGGAAGAGGAAACTACGCACTTGGTATTAAAGAGCAGCTGATCTTCCCGGAAATCGAGTACGATAAGATCGATAAGGTAAGAGGTATGGACGTTGTATTCGTAACTACCGCAAAGACCGATGAAGAAGCCCGTGAACTTTTGACATTATTTAATATGCCATTTGCTAAATAATTAGGAGGATTGATTCCATGGCTAAGACTTCAATGAAGATTAAGCAGCAGCGTCCTGCTAAGTTCTCTACCAGACAGTATAACCGTTGCAGAATCTGCGGCCGTCCGCACGCTTATTTAAGAAAGTATGGCGTATGCCGTATCTGCTTCCGTGAACTGGCATATAAGGGTCAGATTCCTGGGGTGAAGAAAGCTAGCTGGTGACCGAAAGCAACTTGGCGAGGTCTTTTCGAGCCTAGTGCGAGGTCGTTCGCGAACCTTAGTGAAGCCGAGCCGCAGGCGAAAGCTGAACTTAGTTGAGCGAACATGTTGAACCGCCGGTAACTAAAAACGTTGCCCGGCAGTAAATAGAGTTTTGGAGAGAACAAAGAAAAGGAGGACACACCCACTATGACTATGAGTGATCCGATTGCAGATATGCTTACAAGAATCCGTAATGCCAATACTGCAAAGCATGATACAGTAGACGTACCTTCTTCCAAGATGAAGCTGGCGATTGCCGACATCCTGGTTAAGGAAGGTTACATTAAGAAATATGATATCGTAGAGGACGGTGGATTTAATATTATCCGCATCACTCTGAAATACGGTAAAGATAAAAATGAGAAGATTATCTCCGGCATTAAGAGAATTTCTAAGCCCGGCCTGCGTGTATATGCAAACAAGGAAGAGCTGCCGAAGGTATTGGGCGGCCTGGGCGTTGCCATCATCTCTACCAACCAGGGCGTAATTACCGATAAGGAAGCACGTCAGTTAGGTGTTGGCGGCGAGGTATTGGCTTTTGTTTGGTAGGCATTGAGTGAACCTACCCGTATAATAGAGAAAAACTGAAAACAGAAAACCCGCACACGGGTTTTCCGAAAATTTAAGTAGGAGGAAATAGGCATGTCACGTATTGGAAAGATGCCAGTTGCAGTTCCGGCCGGAGTTACGGTTACGATTGCAGAGAATAATAAAGTGACGGTAAAAGGCCCGAAGGGAACGTTAGAAAGAGAACTCCCGACGGAGATGACCATCGAGCAGAAGGACGGTCATATTATCGTTACCAGACCAAATGATTTAAAGAGAATGAAATCTTTACACGGCCTGACCAGAACCCTGATCCACAACATGGTTATCGGCGTTACCGATGGTTTCCAGAAGGTGTTAGAGGTAAACGGTGTTGGTTATCGTGCGGCAAAGCAGGGTAAGACCCTGACCTTAAACCTGGGTTACTCTCACCAGGTTGATATGGTTGACCCGGAAGGGATTGAAACCGTATTAGAGGGGCAGAACAAGATTATCGTAAAGGGCATAAGCAAGGAAAAAGTAGGCCAGTATGCTGCGGAAATCAGAGATAAAAGACGTCCTGAGCCATATAAGGGCAAGGGTATCAAGTATGCTGATGAAGTTATCCGCCGCAAGGTTGGTAAGACTGGTAAGAAATAATTAAGGAGAGTGTAAAGATGATTAGCAAACAGTCAAGAAGCGAAGTTCGTGTTAAAAAGCACATAAGACAGCGCAATCGTTTTGCAGGTACTGCACAAAGACCGCGTCTGGCAGTGTTTAGAAGCAATAATCATATGTATGCTCAAATTATTGACGATTCCGTTGGACATACTTTAGTGGCTGCATCTACAGTAGAAAAGGCCGTAAGCGGCGAGTTGGAGAAAACCAACGATGTGGCAGCAGCAGCACATGTAGGCACGGTAATTGCCAAGAGAGCATTAGAAAAGGGAATTGAGGAAGTGGTATTCGACAGAGGCGGCTTCCTTTACCATGGAAAAGTTCAGGCGTTAGCAGATGCAGCCCGCGAGGCTGGTCTGAAATTCTAAAAGAGAGGAGAACAAGCATGAAGCGTACAATTATTGATGCCAGTCAGTTAGAGCTTACTGACAGAGTTGTGGCAATCAAAAGAGTCAGCAAGACCGTAAAAGGTGGACGTACCATGAGATTTTCCGCTCTGGTAGTAGTTGGTGACGGTAATGGTCACGTTGGCGCAGGTTTAGGTAAGGCAGGCGAGGTTCCTGAGGCAATTCGTAAAGGAAAAGAGGCAGCGACCAAGAACCTGGTAACGATTCCTATGGATGACAACAACAGTATTCCTCATGATTTCTTCGGAAAGTTCGGCAGCGCTAACGTTCTGCTGAAGAGAGCACCGGAAGGTACCGGTATCATCGCCGGCGGCCCGGTTCGTGCCGTAGTTGAACTTGCTGGAATTAAAAATATCCGTACAAAGTCCTTAGGTTCCAATAATAAGACGAATGTAGTATTGGCTACGATTCAGGGCCTTACTTCCTTAAAGACCCCGGATGAGGTTGCAAGACTGCGCGGTAAAGCGGTAGAAGAAATCTTAAACTAATAGGAGGATGAAACAATGGCAGAAAAGTTAAAAATTACATTAGTAAAATCCCCTATCGGAGCGATTCCAAAGCAGAGAGCAACTGTAGAGGCATTGGGATTAAGAAAGCTTCACAAGACCGTTGAATTACCGGATAACGGAGCGGTTCGTGGGATGATTCAGAATGTTCGTCATTTAGTAAAAGTGGAAGAAATCTAAGGATAGGAGGTGCAGATATGGAATTATCGAATTTAAGACCGGCAGAAGGTTCTAAGCACAGCGCAAACTTCCGCAGAGGCCGTGGTCATGCTTCTGGAAACGGAAAGACGGCTGGCAAGGGACATAAAGGCCAGAAGGCTCGTTCCGGCGCACCAAGAGTAGGCTTTGAAGGTGGACAGATGCCATTATACCGCCGTCTGCCAAAAAGAGGCTTTACCAATCGCAATTCCAAAACCATTGTTGGTGTTAATGTCAGCGTACTGGAAAGATTTGATAATGATTCCGTAGTAACGGTGGAAACCCTTCTGGAAAATGGAATCATTAAAAACGTCTATGATGGTGTTAAGATTTTGGGTAATGGAGAATTAACCAAAAAGCTGACAGTTAAAGTTCATGCCTTCAGCGAGGGCGCAAAGACTAAGATTGAGGCTTTAGGTGGAACCTGCGAGGTGATCTAATATGTTTCAAACGATTCGTAACGCATTTAAGGTAAAGGAAATCCGCAAGGGTATCCTTTACACTTTCATGATGTTAGTCGTGATTCGGTTTGGTTCCCAGCTTCCCACGCCCGGTGTAGACCCGACCTATTTAAAGCGGTTCTTTGACCAGGCGGGGGACGCCCTGGGATTCTTAAACGCGGTTACCGGAAGTTCTTTCGAGAATATGTCGGTATTGGCGCTGAGCATTACGCCGTATATCACGTCTTCCATTATTATGCAGTTATTGACGATTGCAATTCCTAAGCTGGAAGAGATGCAGAAAGACGGAGAGGACGGAAGACGGAAGATTTTAGAGTACACCCGTTACGTTACCGTAGCCCTGGCCCTTTTGCAGTCCTCGGCGATGGCTATCGGCTTTGGTCGCCAGGGATTCTTAATTGATTATAATGCCTGGAGCATTATCGTGGCAATCTGTTCGATGACCGCAGGAAGCGCATTTCTTATGTGGTGCGGTGAGCAGATCACCGAGCACGGCGTAGGAAATGGAATTTCCATCGTTCTTCTGTTTAACATCATTTCCAGCGTTCCGAATGACGGTGTTACCTTGTTTACCCGCTTTATCCGCGGGAAGAAGGTTCCGGTGGCTGCTGTTTCTGTGATTATCATTGCAGCAATCATCTTTGCAATGGTTGTCTATGTAATTATCTTAAATGATGCAGAGCGGAGAATCCCGGTACAGTATTCAAAGAAGATGCAGGGGCGCAAGATGGTTGGCGGACAGTCTTCGCATATTCCGTTAAAGGTAAATACCTCCGGCGTTATGCCTGTTATTTTTGCCTCCTCCATTATGTCCTTCCCTGTAATTATCGGACAGTTTCTTAATGTTGACTACAGTACCATCGGCGGAAAGATTTTAATGGTGCTCAGTTCTTCCAACTGGCTTGTACCGGAAAGACCGGTGTATTCCATTGGTTTGGTAATCTATATTGTGCTGTTGATTTTATTCGCCTATTTTTATACTTCGATTACCTTTAATCCGCTGGAGATTGCCAATAATATGAAGAAGCAGGGCGGTTTTATACCGGGTATCCGTCCGGGTAAGCCTACTTCCGATTATCTGAATAAAATTTTGAACTACATTGTATTTATTGGTGCAGTTGGCCTGACCGTCGTAGCGATTCTGCCGATTGCCTTTTCCGGAATTTTCAGTATCACAAGAATTTCCTTTTCCGGTACTTCTCTGATTATTATTGTCAGTGTAATTCTGGAAACCATTAAATCCATTGAGTCCAAGATGCTTGTACGGAATTACAGAGGATTTTTAAACGATTAGTCTGTAATTGGGCTGAGCGGAAAGCACTCTCTATAAGGAGAGTGCTTTTAGAGTATAAAGGAGTATAAAGGAGGAAGAAGAAATGAAGCTTATCATGTTAGGCGCACCGGGTGCAGGCAAGGGTACACAGGCAAAAAAGATTGCCGAGAAGTATCAGATTCCCCATATTTCCACGGGAGATATCTTCCGGGCAAATATTAAGGCCGGGACAGAACTGGGAATGAAAGCCAAATCCTTTATGGATCAGGGGCAGCTTGTTCCGGACGAAGTAACCATCGGTATGCTGTTAGACCGTATTTCCCAGGACGATAGCAAGAACGGCTATGTGCTGGACGGCTTTCCAAGGACGATTCCCCAGGCAGAGAGCCTGACGGCTGCATTAAAGGAGAGAGGCGAGAAGATCGACTACGCGGTAAATGTGGATGTTCCGGATGATAACATTATTAACCGGATGTCCGGAAGAAGAGCCTGCGTGGGCTGCGGCGCTACGTACCATGTTGTGTACAATGCACCAAAGACCGAGGATATCTGTGATACCTGCGGCGAGAAGCTGATTCTTCGGGATGACGATAAGCCGGAAACCGTAAAGAACCGTCTTTTGGTTTACCATGACCAGACCCAGCCTCTGATTGATTATTATAAAAAAGAAGGCGTTCTGGTTGAAGTAGACGGAACCCAGAATTTGGAAAAAGTATTCCAGGATATTGTGGCAGTTTTAGGAGCATAAGCTTATGGTATCCATTAAATCGGAAAGAGAAATTGCATTAATGCGGGAGGCGGGCAAGATACTTGCCCGCGTCCACAAAGCACTGAGAGAAGCAATAAAGCCCGGGATATCCACCTACGATGTGGATCGTCTGGGAGAAAAGCTTATCCGCAGTTACGGGTGTATTCCTTCCTTTAAAAATTATAACGGTTATCCGGCGGCCATCTGCGTGTCGGTCAATGACGAGGTGGTGCACGGGATTCCCAACCGCAGGCACATTCTTCAGGACGGCGATATCGTCAGCCTGGATGCCGGCCTGATTTATAAAGGCTATCACTCGGACGCCGCCCGAACCCATGCGGTAGGTGAAGTTTCTAAAGAAGCAAAAAAATTAATGGAAGTGACAAGGCAAAGTTTTTTTGAAGGGATTAAGTTTGCAAAAGCTGGCAATCATCTTAATGACATCTCTTCCGCAATACAGGCTTATGCAGAGCATTTTGGCTACGGCGTAGTCCGGGATCTGGTCGGACACGGGATTGGCTCCCATCTCCATGAAGACCCGGAAATACCCAATTATAAGCAGAAGCGAAGGGGAATTTTGCTTCGACCCGGGATGACGCTGGCGATTGAGCCTATGATTAATGAAGGGCGCTGTGATGTTGTCTGGCTGGACGATGACTGGACGGTTGTAACCGAGGACGGATCTCTTTCGGCCCATTATGAAAACACCATTTTAATCACGGAAGGGGAACCGGAGATACTGTCCGTGTGGGATGAAACGGGAAAGGACGGACAGCCATGGTAAATGTTGAGCCGGGGCAGCTGGCCAGAAGTCTGGCAGGCCGGGATAAAGGCCGTCTTTATATCATATTGGAGGCCGAAGGCGAATATGTTAGTCTGGCGGACGGAAAATACAGAACCGCCGAAAATCCCAAGCGGAAAAAGAAAAAACATGTGCAGCTGCAGGATTTTCGGAATCCGAAGCTGAAAGGAAAGCTTTCCCGAAACGAAACGTTAAGGGATGAGGAAATCCGAAAAATCCTGAAGGAAGCAGACACCGTATTGCGGTAAGGAGGAAGAAGAAGGAATGTCGAAGGCAGATGTAATTGAAATTGAAGGAACGGTAGTGGAAAAACTGCCGAATGCAATGTTTCAGGTAGAGTTGGAAAACGGTCATCAGGTACTGGCCCACATCAGCGGAAAACTCCGCATGAACTATATCCGTATCCTGCCGGGAGATAAGGTAACATTAGAAATGTCCCCCTATGACTTATCCAAGGGCAGAATTATCTGGAGAGATAAATAAACAGTAAACCTGACCGAAAAAAATGCTTGCATTTTCTGAAAGTTTCTGGTAAAATGTTATAGCAACTTTGTTGGTCAGTAGAAAGGAGAATTACTGTGAAGGTTAGAAGTTCTGTAAAGCCGATTTGCGAAAAGTGCAAAATCATAAAGAGAAAAGGCAGTATCAGAGTAATTTGCGAAAATCCGAAGCATAAACAAAGACAAGGTTAAAAAATTTTAGGAGGAGTATAACGATGGCTCGTATTGCAGGCGTTGATTTGCCGAGAGAAAAACGTGTCGAGATCGGATTAACTTACATCTACGGAATCGGTAGATCAAGTTCCAACCGTATTCTCAAGGAAGCTGGTGTAAATCCCGATACCCGCGTTAAGGATTTAACCGATGATGAAGTAAGAAAGTTAGCAGCAGTGATTGCCGATACCCAGATGGTTGAAGGTGATTTGCGCAGAGAGATCGCGTTAAACATCAAGAGATTACAGGAAATCGGCTGCTACCGCGGTATCCGTCACAGGAAGAGTCTGCCCGTTCGCGGTCAGAAAACCAAGACGAATGCAAGAACCCGCAAAGGCCCGAGAAAGACCGTTGCCAATAAGAAGAAATAAGCATTGACAAAAGAAGTAAAGAGTAAGTAAGGTAACTAAGAACACGAATCGGATTTATATGTTTTAAAAACAGGAAAAACGATTCAGAAAAATGAGAAAGTAGGTTAGTTTAAAATGGCTAAGAAAGTGTCCACTGCTAAGAAAGTGACAAAAAAGCGTGTAAAGAAAAACGTTGAACGCGGACAAGCACATATCCAGTCATCTTTTAATAATACCATCGTAACATTGACGGATGCACAGGGTAATGCATTATCTTGGGCAAGTGCTGGTGGTCTGGGATTTAGAGGTTCAAGAAAATCTACTCCATATGCGGCTCAGATGGCGGCAGAAACTGCAACAAAGGCAGCTC
>CAMNRM010000030.1 GCA_946553025.1 uncultured Clostridium sp. | reverse complement strand
CCCCCGACCCACGGCTTAGAAGGCCGTTGCTCTATCCAGCTGAGCTACAGACTCATCACTACTCTGTCAATCAATCGCTGACTTGATATAATATACATGATTCCTTTTATAATGTCAAGCAAAAAAAATATTTTTTAGGACTTATTTTTAAAAACACGGATCTGGCCGGTTAAAATGCTGCCGTTCACACGTTCACAATGTCGTTAAAATACATCGGGGTGACAGGATTTGAACCTGCGACCTCCTGGTCCCAAACCAGGCGCTCTAGCCAAGCTGAGCCACACCCCGGAACGTAATAAGTATAGCTTATCCACGCCCAAATGTCAATATCGAACATCAATCTCTTTCCAGATAATGCAAGCTAAAGTGAGCCTCCCCCCGTGCATCCAGCTCCATAATCATATAGGAAGGCTTGCGTCCCTCCTGGCGGGGATAGGACAGGCTTCCCGGATTTAAGAGAATGATTCCGTGACTGTCTTCAAAATACGGACGGTGCGTATGCCCGAACATCGCTATGGCAAAGCCCCTTTCCTTCGCTTCCGTCCGAAGCTGCTCTGCCCCCAGAGAAACATTATAGTAATGTCCGTGGGTTAAAAGCACCGAATACTTCCCAATCTCAATCTCCCGCTCCCGTTCAAGCGCCGAGAAAAAGTCATTATTGCCCCGGATCATCTGCATCTCGCATCCGGGGTTCACCCACTCCGGAATAAACATCTCGCTCCCCTCCGCGTCGCCGAGATGGATCAGCATATCTGCCGGACATTCCTTGGCAATCACCTTCTTTAAATTATCATCCAGGCGATGGGTATCGCTTACAATTAAAATCTTCATTGGTTCCTCCCCTGCGCACGCAGAACGCTTTTCTTAACTGTGCGTCCCGTACAGTGCCGCTAATTCCTTCTTTACTGCCTCTAAAGCCTTTCCTCTGTGGCTGATTTTATTCTTCTCTTCCATCGATAATTCGGCGCTGGTTTTGCCGAACTGCGGAAGATATAAGATTGGATCATAGCCAAAGCCGCCGCTCCCCGCCGGTGTTTCGGCAATCAGCCCCTCCATGGTTTCCTCGGTGTGAATAACCCGCCCGTCCGGCAGTACGGCAGCGATATTGCAGACAAAGCGTGCTGCCCTCTCCTTGCCCACTGCCCCGGCAAGCCTGTCGATAATCACCTGGTTTTTCACTTCATAGGAGGTATCTTCCCCCAGATAGCGGGCAGAAAGTATCCCCGGCTCGCCGTTTAAATAGTCAACCACCAGGCCGGAATCGTCCGCAAGGACAATCCCTCCGGTTTCCTTCCACACAGCCACGGCCTTAATCTCGGCATTCTCTCCAAAGGTCTTTCCGTCCTCAAGAATATCCGGATTCACCCCGACCTCTTTCATTGAAAAAATTTCCATCCCAAGGTCGGCAAGAATCAGGCGGATTTCCCGCATCTTCCCTTCATTTCCCGTAGCAAATACAATTTTTTCTTTCATAACAATATTCCTCATCTGATGTTCTTTAACATATAATGATAAAAGCATTCAAAGATCTTTTTCTGCTTCTTATGGCTATTCATCTTCATCCGATATTTTGTTCTCCGGCAGGGTGTAGGCTTTCAGGCAGAGGTTGCAGTTCTGATTCTTTTCGGCGCTGACCCAGTTTTTCCCGTCAGAACTTAAATAGCCCTCTCCGTCCGATAAATCCACCTGCCCGCTAAGATCCGGGGCCTGGTACTCGATGGCAACCGGATGAACGGCTCCCGGGGTGGAAATATAGACAACCACCGTAAACTTTTCTTTCGCCTTTAATTTTACATACTTTTCCAGTTCTACCGTATAAAAACCGGCTTCTTTAAAGCTTCCCTGTGCCAGAGGATGCGAAAGCCTCATCTTCCCCGGCGCATCGGCCCCTGCCGCATAGACCGTATAGCGGGTATCCGGCATCGTGGCATAGAAGCCGACGGATGTCAGATATTCGTTTTCTTCGGCCTGATAAACGGCGGCAAAATAAGCATCCTCCTCGCCGTAGCCGATTTGCCCGATCCACCCGCACAAATCCGACTGGTAAATCCTGCTCCCGGGCACCGGCGTATCAATCCGGGTATAATAAACATTCGTATCTCCGATATTGGTATCCTCATAGGACACATAAAAACAGCCCTGCTCGCCAAACCTTGGCCCCCAGCTGTTCTGGCAGATAAATGCCCCGTCTTCTTTCGGCTGCTGCTTAAAATTCTCCTTCGGATAATCGTCATCCCAGCCGATAATCACAACATTATGGTTGGCCTTTTCCTCTCCGGAATAATAATAGCCGTAGGTCGTTTCATTATAATACTGATCGCGGCTGGTGTAGTCCTTTAAATTTGTAAACAGGGAACTCTGCACACCGCCCACCTGATAGACCGCCCTCTTAATTTCCTCGTAATTTTTCGATTCCAGAAGCCGGATCTCGCGGACATGCTTTACCGGGGAAAGTCCGTCCGGAGAGGTGCCGTCGCCGTAAGGGTCGTCTTCCTCCAAAACCGGTCCCTGCCAGGCCAGAAGATAAGCCATGGACATGGCATACTGTCCCCCGTCCTCCTGTTTCATAAAAAAGCTGTTTTTTCTGGACATATGGTCAGCGGAAAACTTCCAGGATTCCTCCGGAAGCAGAGAAGATTCCATAGCCATCAGCGAGGCAAATGCCCAGCAGGTTCCAAACTTCCCCTGATCCCTGACCTCGGGCTGTTTTCCCACATCCCGGTAATCAAACCTTGAAGGAAGAGGGATTTTTCCGGTATTTTCCGCCGTTGTTTCCCCTGTCGGCAAATCCTGACCTTCCGGTTCCTCCTGCCCGGTGATAGGCCCTTCCCCCGATGCACCCGGAAGTCCTTCCTCCGATTCATTTAGAAATTCCCTGCCTGGCTCTCCCTCCTCATCCCCAAATGCTTCACCAGGTGCCTGTGAAGTTTTTGATGTTTCTTCAGGTTCACTGCCATCCTCCGTGTAAATCTCCTCCCACCCATAATATTCCAGCAGCTTTTTCTTTATGTGTTCCCTGACCGCACACCCGCCAAGAACACTCACCGCTCCCGCCGTCAGCACACCTGCAAAAAGGAACTTAAGGGCACGCAAACACGGTTTCCGGATTTTTTTTTGTTTTTTAAGCATCCATCTCCTCCATCACTCCTGATTTTTTCCGGTTTACATGCATGTACACAAGTCAGCAGATGCCAAGCCCCAGGTAAGCAGCAAACCTAATTTCTCCGCGGAGGCTTCGGCCCGGAAAACTGATAGAAATAGGTTTTCAGCATACCATTATAAATCTTTCGGTTTTTATCGGCTTTCCTCCCGATATATTTTTCGGCGTCTTCAAAAGAAGTAATCACATAGGCTGACCAGGAATCCAGGGCGGCAAACCTCTCCCCCAGTTCACGGTAAATTGCAGGAAGAGCCGCCTTTTCTTCCAGCCTTTCCCCGTAAGGCGGATTGGTTATCAAAAATCCGTATTTTTTCGGATGGCTTAGCTGGCTGACCGGGCGCTGCTGGAAATGAATCAGGTGATCCACCCCCGCCCGCTCTGCATTTGCCCTGGCCGCCCTGACGATCTCCCCGTCAATATCATAGCCCTGGATATCGGCGCTGACCTCGCGATCCACCAGTTCATCGGCTTCATCCATGGCCTCATACCAGCATTTCCTGGGAATAAGGTTCTTCCAGTCCTCCGCTAAGAAAGAGCGGTTCATCCCCGGGGCAATATTTGCCGCCATCATCGCCGCCTCAATCGGAAAGGTTCCGCTGCCGCAGAAAGGGTCCACCAGGATGCGGTCCTTCTTCCACGGTGTCAGCATAAGCAGGGCGGCCGCCAGGGTTTCCGTAATCGGTGCACGGCTGGTCATCGTGCGGTAACCTCGCTTATGCAGGGAATCCCCGCTGGTATCCATCCCAATCGTCACCTGATCCTTATATAAAAATACGCGAAGAGGATAGGCGCTTCCGTTTTCCGCAAACCAGTTCACACCATAGCGGCTCTTCATCCGCTCTACCATGGCCTTTTTCATCACGGACTGGATATCGGAGGGGCTGAAGAGCTTGCTTTTAATCGAAGAAGCCTTGGCTACCCAAAATTTCCCGTCCTGGGGAATATAGTCTTCCCAGGGAATATTCTTTGTCCCCTGAAACAATTCTTCAAAACTTACCGCCGTAAAGCTTCCCACCTTTAACAGAATCCTCTCCGCCGTCCGCAGAAAGACATTCGCCCGGCAGATCGCTTCGGCATCCCCGATAAAAGTAACCCTACCGTCTTCTACCTGAGAAATCTCATAGCCCAAATCAATAATCTCTTTTTTTAACACAGCTTCCAGCCCGAAATGGCAGGGTGCCAGCAGTTCATATCGTCTGTTCATTTTGTTTTTTCCATCCTTTATCGATTACCCCAAAAGCATTTCCTTCACGGTTTCCCCGTCAAAGGTTTTTATCCGGAAACAATCCCCCTCGAAAAGCCCATAGGTCGGCAGATTCCCGCCCTTGGGAATGGACACCGAACCCGGATTCATTATACCTATTCTTCCAACCCCGGAAACCTCCAGCCACTCTGCCTTTAAAAGATGGGTGTGCCCGTAAAGCAGGATATCTCCCTCCTGCATGGGCGGAAGGTGATCCGGATGATAAACATGGCCGTGTGTGGCATAAAAACAGTGACCATTCAGCACAAAAAGCCCGTAATCGGCAAGTATCGGAAACTCCAGAACCATCTGATCCACCTCGGTATCGCAGTTTCCCCGGACTGCATAGATTTTATCTTTACAGGCATTGAGCATGGCAATCACTTCCTTGGGCGCATACTCCCTGGGAAGATCATTCCTCGGCCCGTGATAGAGGATATCCCCCAGAAGAACCATACGTTCAGAACCGGAAGCCTTAAACTCCTCCAGCAGTTTTTTGCAGTAATAAGCAGAACCGTGAATATCGGATGCAA
Source organism: uncultured Clostridium sp. (assembly GCA_946553025.1). Lineage (GTDB taxonomy): Bacteria > Bacillota > Clostridia > Lachnospirales > Lachnospiraceae > Caccovicinus. Next base: position 55,858 of record CAMNRM010000030.1, on the reverse strand, counting down.
CAATGATCTTCATTTTCTCCTCCCCCTAGTCAATTTATAATTCGTGTTCACACGTTCACAGGGTCAATATCAAGTACTATTCTATGCGTTCCCCTTCCATCTGTCAATGAAGTTCTATGAGGAAACCATATATTTTCCCCGATAATAGGGAATTCCGCAGCCTAAGCTTACCGCATCCCATCCCCTTTGGCCGAAATCCCTGGCCGCTTTCATGCTTTTCCCTCCGTGTTCACAGTAAAAGACAAGGGTCGTCCCCCAATAATCCTTTAATATTCCCTCTTCAAGCTGGTCATAGGGTATATTCACCGCATCTTTAAGATGTGCCCTCTGATACTCCTGGGGCTGACGAAGATCCACCAGCAGCAAAGGACGCTTTTGATCCAGCAGCCATTCCAGCTGCATCACCGAAATTACAGAAAACATCTTACCTTCCTGTCCTCTTTTCTTCTTACCTATAGCTTATGCAGCTTTTCCGCTTTTGGGGACAGGCGCAGGGACAAAATCCGAGAGCCGGCTTTGCTTTCCCGGTATATCCAAATCAGAAAGCGGCTTTGCTTTCCCGGTATATCCAAATCAGAGAGCGGCTTTGCTTTCCCGGTATATCCAGCAAAACGCACAAAAAGAACCCATACCGGAAAACTATCCGGCACAGGCCCCGCTTGTTTTTTCGATTCAGAATCCTCTGCAGCAATACCACATTAGTTATTCTGATGGCAGTTCTTTGAAGAATTCTGGCTGCTGTTCTTCGACGAATTCTGGGAAGAATTCTGGCTGCTGTTCTTGGATGAATTCTGAGAAGAATTCTGGCTGCTGTTTTTAGAAGAATTCTGAGAAGAGTTTTTCATATTGTTCTCATATTCGTTGCGGCTGTTGTTCTTGGTTGAATTGTTATCCATATCACCATACCTCCTAAATCATTGCTGTAATACTACAGCTTTTTTGGTTACGGGAATAGTATGTGCGAAATTTAACAACTTATTCATAACTTGTTGATTTTTCTATTTTCCTATATTATAATCAAAGTGCGGGAAAATCGTTTCCCTTAAAACGATTTTTCCTACCCTTATTAATTATTTATACTCCCCTCAAAAAAGGCCGGACAGCTCCCCTGTCCGGTCTTTTTCTTTTTTATGGCTGCGGCAATCCGTTTTGTGCTTGTCCCATCCATGGGCTATCTGACCAAAAATACAAGAATTACCAAAAAATACAACAAATAAATACAACAAAAAACACACCGCAAAAACAAGAGCCCGCACCGCGGACTCTCGCAAAATCAATTGCTACGTGAACAGTAACAATCAATTCTAATTCGGTTTCATCAGTCACCCAGAACATTGACAATCTTTACCGGCGGGCGGTAATTCCACGGGGAAATCTTAATTCCTGTCTTCACCGAAGAAGCATGTACCACTTTTCCGCCGCCAATGTACATCGCTACATGGTTAATCCTGCCGCCCCCGCTGTAAAACAGCAGATCGCCGGGCTGCATCATCACATCGCTGACCGCCACGCCCTCGGTAGACTGGGAGGCTGCCGTCCTGGTAATATGTACACCTGCCGCGTTGCTCAGTACGTAGCGGGTAAAACCGGAACAGTCCACACCTGTCCGGGGATCATTCCCGCCATAGCGGTAAGGGCCGCCTAAAAAGGTCAGGGCAAAATCTACCACCTTCTGACGCTTGCCTGCGTTCTCCGCCGCTGCTAAAGATCTGGCCCGCTCTTCGGAGGACTCTTCCTCGGCCCGAAGCCATGCCTGTCTTACTGCTTCATTCTCCGTCTGCTTTTTTGCTTCGGTTTTTGCCTCTGCAATCGCTTCCTGCTCTGCTACAGCAGCCCTTGTGCGGTTAAGAACCTTAGGTGCTTCCGAAGAATCCTCATAAATATCTTCTTCCGGCTCATCGCCTTCGATCTCAGCCCTCTTAATGCTTTCCTCCTCCGGATTTGCCTCAACCATCTGCACTTCCTGCGGCTCAAGATCCGCATAAGAAGTTACAGGAAACATGCAAAGCATTCCGCAGCAGCAAAGAATTCCCATCAGCTTTTTCCAATTTTTACGCATAGATGATTCTCCTTATTCACCTTAATCTTTCTATTTCCTGGTTATTCGTCAGTTTTCCTGTTTTATTTTTTACGTTTATTTTTCAATTTGTTACAAAACTGTTAAAACCACTGTATTCATTATAAATATGGTTTTAATATTTGTCAAGTGAAAAAAAGTCCATTTCCCGTATTTTTCCTGTATTTTCTAATTCTGTTTAAGGAACGGCAAAGGCGTGGGCGGGTTTTGTGAAAAATTCCCGAAAAATACCGCGCTCAGTAGCGGGAGTAAGGGCCGCGGAAAATCCAGTAAACCAGCCAGATAATCAGCAGAGGCAGGATAATCGGGCGAATCAAAAGGAAAATCCCTCCGATAATCGTCCCCACCAGCATAAGGATCAGGCAGAAGACAACAATAAGCAAAACCATGGCCCAGAATCCCCGGATCTGAAACTGGCGAAAACGCCGCCGGGCAAACTCCTCTTCTTCCTGATACCGGTCAGAACCAGAGCCTTCAAAGCTGCGGCTCTCATCCTCATAAATCCCGGCCATACTGTTTCCGCCGCCGTTGGCATCAATAATGCTCTTGGCAAGCAGGCGCGGATCTCCAAGTTCTTCCAGGATCTGGTGCATCTTTCTTCCCTTTGCCGCCTCATCCGAAAGATAAGTTTCATAATAGCGAAGATTTTCTTCGATAACCGTCTGGGAAACCTGCCCGGCCAGGGCACGGGCAAGCTTCTCCAAAAATTCTTTTTTTTCCATGAATTAATGTACCCTTTCTTTTAGAATACCCTCACGGTATGCATGAACCAGCTCTTTTAAGTCTTCAATCTGTGCAGCTAAGATAACGCCCATATCGGTATCGGCAACCATCACCCTGCGCTTCATCTTTTCCACAATGGAAACCTTAGGCGTATTCTCCTTTGTCGGGTCAAAAGGCTTGTGCTCGGCCAGGGCCAGGTGATGGGAATTATAAATCAGGGTATAGCCGGCAATCCCGGTCTTGGACTGATAGGCTTTCGATAAACCGCCGTCAATCACATAGAGTTTTCCTCCTGCCTTTACCGGAGTTTCCCCGTCTTTAATCTTTACGGGAACATGGCCGTTAATAATATGGGAACCCTTCGTAGGAAGCCCAAACTCTTTAAGAATCTTGTCACAGTACTCTTCTTCCTGGCTCAGACGGTAATACGGATTCATATTTTCCTTATGTGTCGCCTTATCCTCAACAAAATAATGCTCAAAGGTCGTCATTCTGTCCTTGCCAAACACCGGGGATTTCGCGCCGCACCACAGATACCACATAAAGTCCCTGCACTTTGCCTTCTCCGGATCGGTTTCCGGCAGGAAATATGCCTTTTGTATTCTCTGGTCAATAAAATCCATCAGTGCCTTTCCGGAATAGCTTACACCGTCAATCACCATCTCCTCAAAGCTTCCGTCTTTTTTCATAGGAATGCATCCGTGATAGAGAAGGTTGGAATTGCAGCACTTGTAAAGGGCTCCGTGGCTGTATAAAAACTTAATATGGCGGTGGAGAAGTTCGCTGTGCTTAAAGGAAAGCGCCAGGGTGTGCAGCAGTTCTTCCTCTTCTGCGGTAAGCCGCAGGGGATCTTTAGGATCTACGGTGGGGAAATTCATATCCAGCATAGGATATTCCTTCCCGCTGATGGTCACAGTCCCTTTTTCAAAATTCACATGGTTTAACAGCATACGCTCTTCCATCTGGTAGTCGGGATGGCGTTTAATAATCTGCCCTTCAATCTTAAACTGCATCACGGCAAGCGCCTTATGCATCTTTGCGGCAAGCCCGGGATCTACGGCATCGTAAATATTTTCATCCAGGATTTTGGGCTGGAAGCGGAGGCAGGGGTCGTCCCGGTAGACATTGGCGGCAAACATAGATAAGGGGCGCAGATTAATTCCGTAGCCGTCCTCAAGCACGTCAAAGCTGTTATAGCTGATGGCAATCCGAAGTACGACGCAGATACTGGCAAGATTTCCCGTAGCCGCCCCCATCCAGGAAATATCATGATTTCCCCACTGGATGTCCACATCGTGAAACCGCATTAAGGCATTCATAATAATATCCGCCCTGGGCCCCCGGTCAAAGATATCACCGATAATGTGCAGGTTGTCAATGGTCAGATTTTGAATCAGTTCACAGAGGGCAATGATAAATTTATCGGCAATCTCCACATCTAATATTGTCTGGATAATTTCGCTGTAGTAAACCTTTTTGTTTTCGTCATTATCATCCACATGGAGAAGTTCGTCAATGGCATAGGCAAACTCCTGGGGCATTTTTTTGCGCACTTTGGAACGGGTGTATTTGGAGGAAACCTCCTTGCAGATGCGGACAAGACGGTAAATGGTTACTTTCTGCCAGTCCTCGGTATTTTTTCCGGCAAGGGTCATTTTATTCATTACACGATCCGGATAGTAGATCAGATTGGCCAGGTCCATCTGCTCTTCTTCCGGGATAATGTAGCCAAAGGTCTGACGGATTTTTTCGCGGATAATGCCGGAGGAGCTTTTGAGCAGATGAAGGAAGGCTTCGTATTCGCCGTGAAGATCGCTGAAGAAATATTCGGTTCCCTTGGGAAGCCCCATAATGGCCCTGAGGTTGATGATTTCACTGCAGGCTAGGCGGACGGTTGGGTATTCTTTGGCTAACAGTTTTAAATAATCTAAATCTCTCATGTTTTTCCTCCCTGGAGTTCATATACGGATTGTTTTTTGCTTTGTTTTGCGGTATGATTAGATGTTATTATAACATTATATAGAAGAAAATGGAAGGGGATTAAGAATGGAACAGCTTTATGTTTTCGGAACGGGCAATGCTACCGTTTCTAGGTGTTACAATACGTGTTTTGCCATTCGTATGCAGGATGAGTACTTTATGGTCGATGCCGGGGGAGGGAATGGAATTCTTCGGATTTTGGAAGATATGGATGTTCCTTTGACGGCCATTCATCATCTTTTTGTTACCCATGAGCACACGGATCATATTTTAGGGGTGGTCTGGATGGTGCGGATGATTGGGCAGCAGATAAATAAGGGAAAGTATCCGGGAAATCTGCAGATTTACTGCCATGAGGGTCTGACGGATACGATTCTTACGCTTTGTCGGCTGACGCTGGTGAAAAAAGTAACGAAGCTGATAGGGGAGAGAATTCTGCTGGTGCCGGTGAAAGATGGGGAAAAACGGGCGATCCTGGGACATGAAGTAACGTTTTTTGATATTTATTCGACGAAGGCCGTGCAGTTTGGGTTTCGTATGGGGTTAGATAACGGAAAGGTTCTGGTCTGTGCGGGAGATGAGCCGTATAATCCGGTTTGTAAACCCTATGTGCAGGGAGCGGACTGGCTACTGCATGAGGCGTTTTGCCTGTATCGGGATCGGGAGAGATTTCAGCCCTATGAGAAGCATCACAGCACAGTGAAGGAGGCTTGTACGCTGGCAAAGGAGTTAGGCGCTGCAAATTTGGTGCTTTGGCATACGGAAGATACCGACTTGCCGGGGAGAAAGACGGCTTACGGGGAGGAGGGAAGGATGTATTATGATGGGAATTTAATGGTTCCGGATGATGAGGAGGTGATTTCGCTGGGGTAGGTGGAGAGATGGAGGTGGAATTGTGGGGGAGGGGTGAGTGAAAGGGCCGCGCAGGAAGGGCCTATTCCAACGTCACCACGCTCTCGCTCCGCATAGAACGCGGCGGACGCTAGGTTCGTGAAAGACCTCACCAAGCGCCGGCGTTATATAGGGGATTCCTTTTGGAATAGGCCCTTCCTGCGCTACTGTATCGGAAAGCTGATGGTGAATGAGGTGGAGAAAGATTATGGTTGTTTGATTAGATTGTTTGGTTGGATTGTCTGACTGGAATATTTCGTAAATCTTAACTTGTTTGTTTCTTTAGTTTTGTGTACAATAGAAGAAAATAAAAAGAAAAGGGGTTGATTTGATGAAAAAGCGATTAAAGACAATGTTGGTTGCTGGATTTATGGCTGGACTTATGATGATTCAGCCGGTTTACGGTGCTGAGGTTACGTCGGCGGCTGTAAAGCAGGTTATTCGGATGGATGAACAGGGAGTTGGTCACCCGGATAATGCTCAGGAAAATTCTTCGGATGTGAATTCTTTGGCTCCGGCGGAACAGGCGGCGGATACGAATGCTTTGGCTCCGGCAGAGCAGGCAGCGGATGTGAATGCTTTGGCTCCGGCAGAACAGGCAGCAGATACGAATGCTTTGGCTCCGGCGGAACAGGCAGCGGATGCGAACGCTTTGGCTCCGACAGAGCAGGCAGCGGATGCGAATGCTTTGGCTCCGGCAGAGCAGGCAGCGGATATGAATGCTTTGGTTCCGGCGGAACAGACGGCAGGGGTTCCTTTGCCTCCGGCGGATACTGCGGCGGCGCAGAATGTACCTAATCTTCCGGCGGGTATTCGTGCTTTGGACCCGACGAAGCCGATGATTGCGCTGACTTATGATGACGGGCCTTTTGCTGCTGTGGGAAACCGGATTATGGATGTTATGAATCTGTATGGCGGGAAGTGTACTTTCTTTATGGTAGGAAACAGAGTGGCTTCTTATGCGACGGAAGTTCAGCGGATGGCCCGGGAAGGGTTTGAAGTGGCAAATCATACGCAGGATCATCCGAATTTAAAGAAGCTGGGAGCAGCACAGATTCAGGCACAGGTTAATGCCTGTAATGATGTGATTCAGGCGGTTTCAGGGGTTCGTCCGACGGTGATGCGGCTTCCGGGCGGAAATAAGAACAACACGGTTCTTGCAAGTACGGGGATGCCGATTATTTTGTGGAATATTGATACGAATGACTGGAAGACAAAAAGTGCGCAGGCTACGGTGAATGCGGTCCTGGGCAAGGTTAAGGACGGGGATATTGTTTTGATGCATGAACTTTATTCTTCGACTGCGGCAGCAACCGAAACCCTGGTTCCTGCCCTTGTTTCTCAGGGATTTCAGTTGGTTACGGTCAGTGAACTTGCATTTTATAAGGGAAAGACCCTGACGGCTGGACAGGTTTACTATAGTATACGGTGATGTTATTTTGCTTTTTATTCAACAAGAAGTCCCTTTCCTCTATCGGTTGGGGACTTCTTGTGTTATGATGGTTAAAACAAATTCGGAAACAGCGCCGCAGGTATTGCAAGGAAGGCGTCGGAGAAGATAATCATTAATGCGAGCACGGCCAGGGAAGAGAGGAAGTAGGGCAGGACGCCTTTAAATGACTCTTCTATGGTTATGCCGCTGATGGAACCTGCCAACAAAAGACACAGGCCGTAGGGGGGTGTTACCAGGCCAAGGGCGAGGGTTACTACGACAATCAGTCCTAAGATAATCGGGCTGATTCCCAAGGCAACGGCGGAGGGAAGCACGATCGGCACGAAAAGGATCATTGCCGGTACGGCGTCCATAAAGGTTCCTACGAACATGAAAAACAGTACAACGACGATTAAAAATACGATCTTTCCGCCGGGCATTCCCACGAAGAATCCCTGTACGGCTTCGTTGAGCTGATAATAGCTTAACAGCTCGCCCAGGGCATTTGCGGTTGCCAGGGCAAACAGGGAGAGGGAGGAAAGCTTCATGGTTTCAATCAAAATCCTGGGAAGGTTTTTGATTTTAATGGTGTGGTAGAAAAAGATTCCGATAATCAGCGCGTACACACAGGCTACGGCTGCGGATTCAGTGGGGGTGAACCATCCGGTAACGATGCCGCCAATCAGGATAATGGGGGTTAAAAGCGCCGGGAGGGAACTCCAGACCTGCTTCATCACGACATTGACCGGGACACGCTCGCCTTTGGGGAAGTTTTTCTTTTTGGAATAGAGCACAACAACGGCCATCATGGCAAGACCCAGCATAATTCCGGGCACCAGACCGGTCATAAACAGGGCACCGGTGCCGACATTGGCGATTCCGGCATAGACAACCATCGTAATACTTGGGGGAATGATGGAGCCTAAGGTGGAGGATGCGGCGGTTACGCCTACAGCGGTTTCTTTATCGTAGCCCTGTTTTTCCATCGCAGGGATTAAGATCTTTCCCACCCCAGCGGTGTCGGCCTGGGATGAACCGGAGATTCCTGCAAAAATCATGGATACAAGAATGTTGGCATGGGCCAGCCCGCCCCGCACATGGCCTACGCAGGCAGAGCAGACATCGATTAAGCGGTCGGAGATGGAACCTTCATTCATCAGGTTTGCCGCCAGGATGAACAGAGGGACGGCAAGCAGGGTAAAACTGTTTAAGCCGTTGAACATCTTTGTGAAAACGACGCTGTTGGGGATGATCGGCAGGGCGGCAATCCCGGCAAAGGATACGAAGCCAAGGGCAAAGGAAATCGGTACGCCCAGGGCTACAAAAGCGATAAATAATACAACCAATAAAATCTGCATACTTATTTCCCTCCATTCGTAAGTGCTTTGATATCTTCGGCAATCTGTCCCAGAAGATACAGGGCAGAGGTTGCGCCGCATACGGGTATACACAGCCAGGTCGGGCCGCGCTTTAAGGCGGGAAGGCTTACCCAGCGGTAATTCCAGAACTGAATGGTAATCTTACAGCCATAGTAAAACATCAGCAGCGAAAAAATCAGCATAATTATGGCAATGCCCAGGGCCAGCACCCGTTTTAAGGATTCATTTTTCAGCATATCGCTGATGGAGGTGAAGGCAAAATGACGCTGTTCATAGACCATTGCCCCTGCTCCCATAAAGGCTGCCCAGATAAAGGCATACATGGATACATCTTCCGTCCAGATTGCGGCCACGCCCGCATAGCGGCATCCCATCTGGATAACCACGCTGCCCAGGAAGATACTTAAAAAGATTCCGCCCGCTGCAATCTGCAGTTTCTGCAAATAAGCTAATGCTTTTTTCATCTCTGTTTTCCTTTCCCATTTTCTTCGCTGCTGCTCACATATTCACAGCAGCTTTTCTTCTGCTTATATTCACAGGGTTCTTATTTCCAAATCAATTTACGGTTTTTGAATCACGATTTTCGATTTATTGTTTCAATTTTCTGCTCTCGTCCCGGATCATTTCCAGATATTTTTCCATACCGTTTTCCGCGGCAAAGTTATCCTGAATCGGCAGGGCAATGGCTTTAAATGCCTCGATATCCATGTCTTCAAATTCGGTCACAACAGCACCGTCGGCGATAACCTTTTCCTTGGATTCTTCAAACATTGCATAGGTCACTTTGCGGTTTTCTTCGGTGGCAATGCGGCAGGCTTCGTCAAACCAGCCTTTTTGCTCCTCGGTCAGCGCATTGTAAAACTGTCCGGTGGTCAGGAAAAGACGGGTGGTGTAGTCGTGGTGGGTTTCGCTGATGTATTTTCCGTTGTCCGTTTTGTGGTGCTCTTTTAAGCGGAAGCTGGTGTAATCATTTTCCGCAGAATCCACCACGCCCTGGCTCAATGCCTGATAGAGTTCTCCCCAGGCCACGGAAGTCGGGATGGCACCGCACTGTTTAAAGAACTCCGTCACCACCGGCGTACTCTGGGTACGGATCGTCATTCCTTTTAAGTCCTGCGGGGATACGACCGGTTTTTTTCCATAATAATCGCGAACCGAACACGTCCAGTAGCCCATAACGCGGAAGCGGTTGTTGGTCTTCTCCGAAAGCAGCGCACTCATCTCCTGCCCGAACTGACCATCCACACAGGCTTCCCAGTGTTCAAAGCTGTCAAATAAATAGAGCAGGGAAAACATATCGATTTCCTTTACACCAAGCAGGGTCATAAAACCCGGGGATGCCACGGTCAGGTGAACGGCACCCATCTCCAGCTTTTCCACCAGTTCGGATTCATTCTCCCCCAGTGTGCCGTGATGCAGGGTCGCGGTTGCCCTTCCTCCGGATACCTCCTCTAAGGCTTCTTTAAACTTAATGGCTGCCTTGGAATAAGGATTTTCCAGGGAGGTCTGGTTATGGGCGACAATGATATTTAATTCCGGCTTTGGTTTCCCGTCATCTGCCGTATTTGACGAGGAACATCCTGTAATGCTGACTGCCGCAAGCACGGCAGCTAAGAACAATGACCATTTTCTTTTCATATTCCCTCCATAATTTTCCGAAAGATAATTTTCCGAAAGACTGCTGTTTATCTGTGTTCACTGTAACTGGCAAAAATCCGTGAAAACCATTCCTACATAGCCAGAACCTGGTTCCATTTTTCTTCGATAACCGGGATGCCTTTTTCCAGATTTTCTTTAATATTCAATGCTTCCGGCTCTCCCGGGTAGAGTACCTTTGTTCCTTCGCTCACCGGTTCGGACGATTTAATATCCGCAAGAATCTCATCGACAATCTGATCGGTAAGTTCTGCGCTGTTGGCCTTTGCGGGGTCAATTGCAATCATAATCTGGGTCAGTCCCACCTCATCGCCGAAGGTTCCTATCGTATGTACCGCATTTCCGTTCGTAAGCACCGTGGCAATTAAATCCAGGGCAATGGAGATGCCGCTGCCCTTCCAGTAGCCCATGGGAAGCACTCTCCAGGTTTTTTCAATCTCTGCCGGGTCGGTGGTCAGATTCCCCTTTGTGTCATAGCCGCCGGGAACCGGAAGCTGCTGCCCCTTTAACTTGCAGTCCTCAATCTTTCCATAGGAAAACTGTGAAACTGCGCAGTCGATAACCACATGCTGGCGGTTGCTGCGGGGAACGGCAAAGATAATCGGATTATTTCCAATCTTTCTGTCCTTTCCGCCCCAGGCCGGCATATTCGGGCAGGTGTTCGACCAGCAGATGCCGATACAGCCCTGATCCGCAGCCTGAAATCCATAGCTTCCGCCCCGCATCCAGTGGTTATTATTCCCCAGAGCCACAATGCCGATGCCGTACTCCTTTGCCAATGCACACGCCCGATCCATCGCAAGCTTTGCATTCAGCGGGCCAAAACCGCGATGCCCGTTCCAGCGCTCCATCGCCCCAAGCTGCATCTCACAGGTTGCCACGATATCCGGATTAATCTCACCCTTCTCCAGATATTCCACCACCCTTGGAAAACGGTTTAAGCCGTGGGAATAAACCCCTGCCAGACTGTTCTGTGCAAAAATCTCTGCTGCTGCCTCTGCTCTTTCATCGGTAAATCCTTTCTTTACTAAAACACGGTGAAACTCACGAACCATCTCTTCATAAGGAACTCTCTTCATCTTTCCTGCCTCCGTTTTTCTTTTTTATTGATTTGCTGGTTTACTTGTATGTTGGTATTTTGGTTTGTTGGTTAGCGTCTGCTGGTTTTTATTTGCTTTTCTGCTTCTCTTTGTTTTTGCAATCGATTGTTTTTTGTATCTTTATCATATCACATAAGTTTTACTTTTTCAAGTGCAGTTTCATTGTTATTTTTACCTATTTATTGCCTTGTTTTTTGGTGATATTCTATAATTATATTGTTTTTATTCCATATATTTCCATTATTCTTTTATGTTTTGCATTTCTTCGCCGTCATTTATTGCAATCGATTATATTACTATTTCTCTGATCTTGCAGTTAAAATGAATATAAAAGATACAAATTCAGGAAATTTCAGTTGACGAAACAGAAAAACCCGTGTAAGTTACTATGTATAAGCGTAAATATAACCCGCAAAATGATTACCGCAGGAAAGGAGCATCTTATTTATGAAATTTCAGTTTGCGCATTATAATTATAACGTTATCAACTTGCAAAAATCGATTGCTTTCTATGAGGAAGCCCTGGGGCTTCGGGAGGTGCGCCGCAAGGAGGCCGACGACGGAAGCTTTATTCTGGTCTACTTAGGCGACGGGGAAACAAACTTTCAGTTAGAACTGACGTGGCTTAGAGATTGGGAGAAAGATTCCTATAATCTGGGCGATAATGAGATCCATCTTGCCTTTACCGTGGACGATATGGAAGCTGCCCATCAAAAGCATCAGGAAATGGGCTGCATCTGCTATGAAAATCCAAAGATGGGGATTTACTTTATCTCCGATCCGGACGGTTACTGGCTGGAAATCGTACCCGCAGTAAAGGATAGTGCACAATGACCATTTATGATATTGCAAAAATTGCCGGGGTATCTGCAAGTACGGTATCCCGGGTTGCCAATAATAAGCCCGGCATAAAAGAAGAAACCCGGCAGCAGATTCAGGCGCTTCTGGATCAGTACGACTACCGCCCGAACGAAACCGCCCGCGGCCTGGTCAACCAGTCCAGCCGGATGATTGGCATTTTAATTACCGATATCCGCTATGAACATCATGTGGATATTGCCTATCATATTGAAAAAGAGATGGAAAAACACGGCTACTGCAGCCTGATTTTAAATACCGGACTCTCGGACGAAAAAAAAGCGCAGGCCATCACCGTTCTCTCCCAGCGCCGCGTGGACGGGGTAATCCTGGTCGGTTCCACCTTTCAGTGCGACGCGGTAAAGCAGGCCCTGGCCTCCCGCATGGAGGGCAAACCTGTGGTTATCACGAACGGCTATCTGGATCTTCCGAACGTTAAAGGGGTTCTGGTCAATGAAAAAGAAGGTATTGAAGACTGTGTGCACTTAATGGCAAAAAAAGGGCATAAAAAACTGGCCTTCGTCCTCCCCAACCGCACGCCCAGCAATCTTTCCAAAGAAAAAGGCTTTATAAGCGGCATGAAAGCCCTGGGCTTTAGCCGCGATGCGCTGTGGATTTATTCTGCACCGACCACCTTAGAAGACGGGCGGCGGATTACCGAGCAGATTCTCCTGGAACACCCGGACGTGGAAGGCATAATTTACGGTGAAGATTTATCGGCAGTCAGCGGTATCCGAACACTTCTGGACAAAAACATCCCCGTCCCTAAACAGGTTGCCGTGATTGGCGTGGATAATTCCCGCTATTGTGATATCTGCTATCCCAGGCTGACCTCATTAAATAATAAAATGGTAGAAATGAGTTTTGAAGCGGCAAGAATCCTTCTCGATGACCTGGAAGGAAGAAAAAACCCGGAAAAAATCATGCTGTTTTCCGGGATTGTTGAGAGGGAAAGTACGTAAACGCTTCTCTCATATAATGATAGAAGCATCAAAAGGGGGGGAGGCTTTTGCAGCAGCAACCAAAACTACTGCAAAAACCGCGCTCCCCTTTTGTCGATATTGACCACCGATTCCCGGTAAGGGCTGTCCGGATGTTCTTTTTTCCACTGTTCAATAATCGAATACTCCTCCCAGCAGTGCATCGGATAAACCTTCTTTGCCCGGGCAAGTTCCAGAAAATAATCCATTCCCAGGGCATAAGCATCCCCCTGCCTTGGGTCCAGCACCACAAATGCCGCATCAATCTCCCTTCCCCGCAGAGGTTCGATAAATTTTTTGTAATTCTTATCCATCTTTCGGTTCCAGTCCTCAGATTCCAGTTCCCAGTACCAGTTATTCAAATCTCCGGCATGATAAATCACCTTTCCCTCTGCCCGCACGAAAAAAGCCACGCCCTCATCCGTCGAGCGCAGGGTTTCCACCTGAATATCCCCGTCCTCGTTTTGCCAATGCTCCCCCGCCTTTAAGCGAACCGTCTGTGCCAGCCTTTCTTCGGGAATCCTGCTGCGCCAGATATCTGCCGAAAACACATACTGCAGATGCGGATGCATTTCGGCCAGCTTAAAAATCTCCGGCCGGAAATGATCCTGATGGCGATGACTGGCAAAAACCAGCCACTGTTTTTCCTGAAAACCCTTTTCTGAAAAATCCCTTTCTGAAAAATCCCTTCCCGAAAAACCCTTCTCTGAAAAACCCCTTTCTGAAAAATCCCTTCCTGAAAAATCCTTCTCTGAAAAATCCTTTCCTGAAAAATCGCTCCCGGAAGCTTCCGGAATTTCCCCCTGAAAATAATCAAAAAGCAGTACATGCCTTTCCAGTTCCACCAAAAAACCGCTGTGCCCGATATAAGTAATTTCCATTTATTTCTATCTCCTTTTTACTTTTCACTGTTTACCGCTCCTGTGCCATCTTTTCTTCTTGAACAGCATAACATAAAGCATAACATAAACCCGGCAGCAGATCCACGCAAAATTAAATAAATTTAGGATATTCAGCGACAACAAAATGTGCTATACTGTCTAAAGCAAAATTTGCGTTGCTGTGAACATGTGAACAGTAACAAATTTGCTGCTGTTCATGGAAGTACATGCGCTTCAATACCCTGTGAACAGCATCCAGTATTCTGCCAGCAAAGAAAGGAGAACATGGCCATGTCCATTTTTCATACAGAGTATCTTAAACAGCAGGCCCTGGCGATGGATGAAGAGTTAATTGCCATCCGCCGAAAGCTTCATGCCTATCCGGAACTTGGAACAAAGGAAGTAAAAACCGATGCAATCATTACCGAATATCTCACCCGCTGGGGCATAGATTTTCAGTTCCCGGTTGCCGACACGGGGATTGTCGCCACCGTCCAGGGGAAAATGGGGGCAAAATGCAGTTGGAAGCAGCCTGTCGTTGCCCTCCGCGCCGATATTGACGCCCTTCCTTTACAGGAGGACAAAAGCCGTCCCTACTGCTCCCTCCATGACGGTGTAATGCACGCCTGCGGCCACGACGCCCACACGGCAATTGCCCTTGGGGTCGCCCATTTCTTAAAGGAACATGAAGCAGAGTGGGGCGGAATCGTAAAATTTTTCTTTCAGCCTGCCGAGGAAACCTGCGGCGGTGCAGAGCGCATGGTGGAAGCGGGATGCATGGAAAATCCGCATGTGGACTATGTTATCGGCCTCCATATGATGCCCAGCATAGAATACGGCGAGGTAGAACTCCGCTACAATGACTTAAATGCAGCTTCCGACGAACTGACCATCCTTCTCCACGGCAAATCCAGCCATTGCTCCCATCCGGAACAGGGGATTGATGCCATTGTGATGGCAGCCGCGGTGATTCAAAACCTGCAGACCGTAGTCAGCCGCAGCCTTCCTCCGCTGCAGAATGCCGTATTGTCCATCGGTACGATTGAAGGGGGAAGCGCCGAAAATATTATTGCGGATAAGGTTGTGCTTCAGGGAACCCTGCGCACGACCGATAATGAACTCCGCCGGCATTTAAAGAATCGTATCCGTGAGATTGTCGAAGAAACCAGCAGGGCTTACGGCGGACAGGGTGAACTGATTATCCGTCCGGGCTACGATGCCCTGATCAATAATAACGAGATTGTCGATGTGGTTAAAGAAGCGGCGGCCCGGCGGCTGGACTTGGCGCATATTCATTTCAAGGAACATCCCAGCCTGGGCGTGGAAGATTTTTCTTTCTTTTTAAACAAGGCGTCCGGCGCGTTCTATCACCTGGGCTGTGCCTGCGCGGAAAAGGGTATTACCGCTCCCCTGCACAGCCGGGACTTTGATATCGACGAGCGGGCGTTAAGCCTTGGCTTTGAACTCCAGACCTCCATTATCGGAAGACTGCTCCGCCGGGGTGCCAACGGACGGAAAATGCAGGCTTCTCTATAGAATAACGCAGGCTTCGCTTTAAAATGACCGAAGCCTGCGTTATTTCGTAAATTTTCTGCTTTTACCGGAAGAACCCGCTTTTATACTCCGGAATAGGACGAAAATCCGCCGTCTACCGGAAGAACCACGCCGGTGATAAATCCGGCAGCCTCATTGTTAAGTAAGAACAGCAGAGCGCCGTTTAATTCCTCGGCTTCGCCAAACCGTCCCATCGGGGTTGCAGCCAGAATTTTTGCCGTTCTTGGGGTTGCGGAACCGTCCTCGTTAAATAACAGCTTCTGGTTCTGCTTGGTGACAAAGAATCCCGGTGCCAGTGCATTGACACGGATGCCCGCCTTTGAAAAATGTACCGCCAGCCACTGGGTAAAGTTGCTGATTGCTGCCTTTGCCCCGCTGTAAGCCGGGATCTTGGTCAATGGCGTAAAGGCGTTCATCGAGGACACATTTAAGATATTGCAGCCTTCCCGTCCAATCATATCCTGGGCAAAGATCTGGCTGGGAAGCAGGGTTCCGATAAAGTTTAAGTTAAAGACAAATTCCACGCCCTTCTGATCCAGGTCAAAGAAGGAAACGGTATCGGCCTCGATATCACCCAGTTCAAAATATTCCTTGGTCGTCGTTGCCCTTGGGTTATTTCCTCCGGCACCGTTGACCAGGATATCGCAGGGTCCAAGGTCGGATAATACCTTGCTGTGCACTTCTTCCAGGCTGTCTTTTTCCAGAACATTTGCCTTATAGGCTTTGGCCTGACCTCCGGCTGCCGTAATCTCGCCGGCAACCACCTGTGCAGCTTCCTCATTCAAATCCAGAACAGCCACTTTTGCCCCGGCCTCGGCCAGTGTCTTGGCAAACATTCCGCAGAGCACGCCGCCTGCTCCGGTAACTACAGCTACTTTTCCTGTTAAATCCGTTCCAAATGCTAATCCCATATCGAATCTCCTTTTTTCGCTTCTTGATTTCCTGTGCTTCTTACCTGCTCACTTTTTTAATTATTTCAAACTACCCGCTTATTTTTTCAATTATTTAAAACTATCCGCTTATTTTTTCAATTACTTCAAACTACCTGCTCATTTTTTCAATTGCTTCAAATAATCCGTTAATATACATTGCCCCCAGTGCGCGGTCAAATAATCCGTAGCCGGCTCTTCCGGTTTCTCCCCAAATCATTCGGCCGTGGTCGGGACGTACATAGCCGTCAAAACCATTATCGTAGAGCGCCTTTGCAATGGCAAACATATCCAGAGAACCGCAGCCTGACAGATGCGCCCTCTCCTCAAAGCCCTGATTATCCGGAAGAATCGCCACATTTCTCATGTGTACAAAGTGGATTCTTCCCATGGCGGCATACTTGGCAGCCATCTTTACCACATCGTTTTTATTGGAACAGCCCAGGGAACCGGTGCAGAGGGTGATTCCGTTGTGCTTATCGTCCACCAGCTTTAAGAAGCGATCCAGGTTCTTTTCCTCGGTGATAATGCGGGGAAGGCCAAAGATGGACCAGCAGGGATCGTCCTCGTGAATAGCCATATTGACATCACATTCTGCGGCTACCGGGATAATTTTCTCCAGGAAGTACTTTAAGTTGTTCCACAGATCATCTTCGGTCATGGCATTATACTCTTCCACTACCGCTTTAAGTCCCTCACGGGTATAGCTGGAATCCCAGCCGGGAAGGGTTAAATCACTGTCGCTCTCTAAGGGATTAACCTTATCCACCTGATCCTGATAGTAAACCAGGGAGGTCGAACCGTCCTCAAGTTCATGGTCAAGCTGTGTCCTTGTCCAGTCAAATACCGGCATAAAGTTATAGCAGATGCATTTAATCCCAGCCTCGGCTACCCGGCGGATATTTTCACAGTAATTGTCGATATAGCGATCCCTGGTCGGTTTGCCAAGCTTGATATCTTCATGTACCGGAATACTTTCAATTACCTCAAAATGAAGCCCTGCGTCCTCCGTCTGCTTCTTTAAAGCGGCAATGCTCTCCCTGCTCCAGACCTCTCCCACAGGAACATCGTAAACTGCGGTTACAATGGAATGCATACCCGGAATCTGTCGGATATTCTCCAGCGTCACCTTGTCGTCGTTTCCATACCAGCGGAATGATAATTTCATCGTTGCATCCTCCTTTTTTCTCTTTGCTTTTTGCTTTTCTGCCGTTTGCTGCTTTTGCGTGCTCTTCTTGTCTTGCTGCGCTTTCTTTTGTTTTGCTGCGCCTTTTTGTTCTGCCGCAATTACTTTCTCTGTCTTCTTTTTGATGTCCTCATTATAGAAAAATTCCATGCTGATGAACAGTGTTATACTTGCCGCTTATATTGCAAAAATTGCTTTTTTATGGTAAAATAACGAAAATAAACCATATTTTTCGATGAATTTTGGGGAGGTTTACATGAAAAAGGAATTGTCCACCAGCTTCGATACACGTCAGCACATGAAATCCGAAGATTTTGAAATTTTTTATTACAAGGATTTAAACCTGTCCCAGGTTTCCCTGCACATCCATTCCCACTATGAATTTTATTATTTTGTGGAAGGCTCGGTAAGCTATCGTCTGGGCGATAACGAATATCTCTTAGAGCCGGGGGACTGCCTTCTTATCCCGCCCGGCGTGCCTCACACCCTCAGCAACGCCGCGCCCAATTCCCCCTACCGCCGCTTCGTCCTCTGGTGCAGTGAAGACTTCTTCCAGTCCCTCTGCCAAGCAGATGCAGAAGGCTGCGGCTATGGTTTTCGCTATGCAGCCGAAATCGGCGGCCTGCATTTTCGACCGGATCTGGTCAATGCCCAGGAAATTATGGGACTGTTAATGAATATCCTCGAAGAGCGCAACGATACCCGGCCCTTCCGCCTGTTTAATCTGCGTCTTTTGATTGCCTCCTTTTTTGTCTATATCAACCGGCTGATTTATAATTCCCTAAACCAGGAATCCCACTCCTACGAAAACGCCCTGTACATCAACATCTGCTACTATATCAACCATCACCTGGACGAAGATTTATCCTTAAACCGTCTGGCTGACTTCTTTTTTGTCAGCAAATATCATATTGCCCATATCTTTAAAGACAGTATGGGCATTTCCATTCATCAGTATATCCTGAAAAAACGGCTTCATGCATGTAAAAATGCCATTCTTTCCGGAATGGCATTTACAAAAATTTATACACAATATGGGTTTAATGATTATACCGTTTTTTACCGGGCATTTAAAAAAGAGTTCGGCATGTCGCCCACAGCCTTTAAAGAGCAGTGCTCCCTTACCGAGGCAACACCGGAAATCTTAATCTGAGCCCCCGTCCAAAACCGTTCCCTGCCCGGTGTACGGATACGTTCCTGCTTTATGGGCGAACGCGCCGGTACACTAGCGGGCCGGGAATTTCCTGCGAATCATCATAAAGCAGAGAAGATGTGCTGCTGCCGTTACCGCCCAGGTTACCGGGTAGGACAGATACAGCACATTGAGGGAATGATGCCACTGAAACACCGTAAAGATCCAGACAATACGAAGACCGCAGGCCCCGGCTAAGGATACAACCATCGGGATAACCGAAGACCCAAGCCCGCGAAGGCTTCCCACCAGCACATCCATCCATCCGCAGATAAAATACATTCCGCAGATAATGGTCAGACGCACCATGCCAAACCGGATAACCTCCGGATCGGAAGAATAAATACGGAGAAGCTGCGGCCCAAGCAGGGCAAAACCGCCGCCCATAACCACGCCCACAACCGTCACAACCCCAAGGCATAAAAGCAGTATCCGGTTAATCCGCTCAAATTTACCGCCGCCCAGGTTCTGGCTGGTAAAGCTTAAATTCGTCTGGTATACGGCATTCATTGCATTATAGACGAAGCCCTCCAGGTTTGCCGACGCCGTACTTCCTGCCATGGCTACAGAATCAAAGGCATTAATCGAAGACTGAATTAAAACATTGGAAACGGAAAATACAGCCCCCTGAAATCCTGCGGGAAGGCCAATCTGGGCAATCCTTTTTAATGTACGCCACCGAATCCCCAGCCGGGACAAATCCAGACGGTAAGCACTGTCGCTCTTCATCAGGCAGCGGCACACCAACACCGCAGAGATACACTGAGAAAGCACCGTAGCCAGAGCCACACCGGCCACACCCATGTGCAGGAGGATAACAAAACCCAGGTTCAGTATCACATTTACCACACCTGCGGCAATCAAAAAATACAGCGGGCGCTTCGTATCACCCACCGCCCTTAAGATGGCGGCACCGAAATTATAAAGCATAAGCACCGGCATACCGGTAAAATAAACCCGCATATATAAAATAGCCTTTTCCAGCACATCATCCGGTGTTCCCATAATTTTAAGCAGAGGCCCCGCGGCAAAAATGCCCAGAAACACCAGCGCCAGCCCGCAGATCAGGCTGATGGTAATGGCGGTATGAACGGTATCCTGGACTTCCTTTTCCTTCCCTGCGCCAAAATACTGCGCCACCAGCACATTTGCCCCAATCGACAACCCGATGAACACATTAATCAGCAGGTTAATCAGCGCACTGGTCGAACCAACGGCCGCTAAAGATTCATGTCCGGCAAAACGCCCCACCACAATTACATCTGCCGCATTAAACAATAATTGTAAAATTCCTGAAAGCATCAGCGGAATGGCATAAACCAGTATCTTGCCAAGAAGCGGCCCGCTGCACATATCCATCTCATACGATTTTTTCATCAGTTTCCCCCAGTTTTTTCCTTATAAAATGCAGTCCTTTTTCATCAACCATCTTCTAAAGTTTCTGACCGTCTAAGGAGTGTACCACAGGCCATCTTTTTTTTCAATAGTTATTTGAAGAGAAAAAATTTTTATGGCTTAACAGAAAATCCCCTCCATGGTATAATAGAAGAAAAAAACGATTATTGAAGATGATAACAGGAGGTACTACCATGGCACTTGTAAGACAGAATGCCCTTTCTCTTCCGATGATGAATGAGTCCTGGGCAGAAACCGCACGAAATTATGAACAGCAGAACATGACCGAAATTGACTACTGGTGTTCACCTTCGATGACCTCTACCGATCCTGCCCGCCATGCAGAACTGATCGGACGCATCGTTCAGGTCGCCTACGAAGAGTATTCCAATATTGTACTGTATGGCACAATTAAAGCCATTGAAGTTCTAACCGTAGAAGAAACCTTTGAAAAATACGGTCCCGAGGGACAGAACATCCTGGGCCTTCCCAAATGTACCAGCATCACGGATTTTCTGCGCGAAATCCACGAATCCCTCTCCTCTTCCAACCCGGAAAAAATCAATGTATTTTCTCCGATGGCCAATATTATTATCCAGATTAAGCCCATCCCGGCGCATCTGCTCAACGGAAAGGGAAACCGTGCAGTCTTCCGCTGATAAAAACGAAGATACGTCCATGCAGGGTAAACGATGCACACTCCTGCTGTATCCCCAAAAATTTACATTTCTTTTTCAATTTCTTTTTCGTTTTCCTGAAATCCGACAGAAAAACGTAGGAAATAATTTATACATACAAAACTGTTTTCTGTTATAATAAAACCAGTCAAACAACACACAAAGAAAGGATGGTTTTATCATGAATACAGGAAAAAAATTAATCGCCATGATGTTGTCCGTACTTCTGGCGGGGATGATGGCTGTGCCTGCCCTGGCGGCGGAAACCCGGACAAAGATTGAAAAGGTAACACTGGACTTTACGGCCTATGACGACGGAGAAGACGGAGAGTACGGAGAAGTGGAAGTTAAAGAATCCGGCGGAAATTATTCCATTGAAGATGTGGAATTTCTTTCCAGCGATTCAGCGGTCGGCTCCGGTTATCCCAGGGTAAGAGTAACCCTCTATGCGGATAATGATTATTACTTTGCCACCTCCAACCGAAGCCTCTTTTCCTTAAGCGGCGAGGGTGCCACCTTCGTCAGCGCAAACCTTCGGGACAGCAAACAGAGAGCCATTGTCACCGTTCAGCTGAAGAACTACAGCGGCGCACAGGCGGATGTGGCCGAAGATGTTGAGTGGGATTATGAAGGAGGCGGAACCTGGAGTGAGGTTCCCAACACAGCTTACTATGAGGTTCGCTTAAAACGCGGAAATACGGTTATCGGCGAAGTGATGAAGGTCGAAGATACCACCATGGATTTTTCCAGCATGATCACCCAGACCGGAAGATACACCTTCCAGGTGCGCACCGTAAACCGCTACGTCACCTCAAACAAGAGCAAGTGGGTAAGCTCCGAGCGCTGGGAAATCGACACGGAAACCTTTAACAGCCTTGGCTTTTCCACAACATCCAACGTCTATAACTCCGGAAATACAAACTACGGCGCATCCAACCCGTTCACCATAGTCAGCGGATGGCAGAGAGATACCACCGGCATATGGTACCGCAATTACGACGGCACATGGCCCGCTTCCCGCTGGCAGCAGATCGACGGCTCCTGGTATTACTTTAATGCCAGCGGCTATATGATGTTCAACAACTGGATTGTCACGAACGGAATTTACTACTATGTAGGCTTTGACGGAAAGATGCTCACCAACCAGCGCACACCCGACGGCTATTACGTAGACGGAACGGGGGCTTGGATTCCTGGGATTTAAAGATAAATTCGGGATGATTCATTGCATGTATAGTTGAAAAATATGGGTTTTAAGAAATGCAGAAATTAAGAATCAAAAAATGCCGTATCTTACTTTAGATGCGGCATTTTTTGCAGCTTTTCCTTCTGCCCTTTATGCGTTCTACCCTTCTCTCTGGTAAGCCAGCCGCGGACTCCCGTCAGCCAGATAAATCTTTCCGCACTGCACAAATCCGTTTTTCTCCAGAACCTTCTGCATCACCCGGTTATCCTCATGCGTATCAATTCTCAGGTTTGGACACTGCCCTGCCGCCCATAAAAAACAGGACCTTGCAAATCCCTTTCCCCTTCCGGAACTGGCAACCCGGTGGATAACCCCGTAGGGCTTTTCATTCAGCCAGTTTCCGCCCTCGATAACCTGGTAGGCCGGTTCATCTTCTATGGCAAAATAAAAGGTTCCTAAAACTTCCCCGGAATGAACTTCCTCCCCTTCCCGTCCGTCCTCCGGGCCTTCAGCCACACACAGCCACGCCTTCCCCTCAAGAATTCCTTTCTTAACAAGGTCTTCCTCCGGGTAGGAATCCTTCCACTGGTTGGGATTTCCCGTTTCCTTCATAAAACGTCGTGCCCGTTGATAAATCAAAAGCATCTGCGGCAAATCCTCTAACTTGGCTCTTCTTATCTGCATCTTCTTTTTCCTCCGCTATTCTTTCCGCTGGTCTTTCGGTTGTTTTTTCGGTTATTTTTTCCTTTATTCTTTCGATATTCATGCTAATTATAACGGATTTTTTTCCTTTTTACAAATCCTTTGGTCAAACTTTTTAATGCTGAAATACACACGAAAATGATTTAAAGTCAGAAATTATTTAAAGTCAAAAATTATTTAAAGTCAGAAATCATTTAAAGTCCAAAAAACTTATTGTCAACCACCCGCTATTTCTATATAATAATACTACAGATTGCTCCGCATTTCGTGCCCCCGCAATCTAAAAAACAAAAAATCCGGATAAGAAACGAGAAATATTGTCAGATGAATGAAATAACAGAAAAAAAGGCAATTATCTTTATCGGCCTGCAGGCCAGCGGAAAATCTACGTTTTACCACCAAAGACTTGCCAAAGATTATGTACATATCAACCTGGACACCCTGCACACACGGAATAAGGAAAAGATTCTTTTGGAAGACTGCCTGGAAAAAGGTATTTCTTTCGCTGTGGATAATACAAATCCCACGATAGAAGACCGGGCAAGATATATTCTTCGGGCAAAGGCGTGCGGATATCGCATAGATGGATATTTTTTTCAGTCGGTTATTGCAGACTGTGTAAAAAGAAACGCCGCAAGGCAGGGAAAGGCCCGTGTTCCGGATAAGGCAATCGTCAGTACCTCCAACCGACTGGAGCTTCCGTCCTGCGCCGAGGGCTTTGACAAACTCTACTTTGTAAAACTGGAACAGGATGAATTTATTATTGAAGAATGGAAGGAAAACCTATGAACTTTGAAGAATTAGATAACAAAATGAGAAGATTTGAACAGTCCCTGGATCAGGTAATTCTGCCGGAAATCTACTTGGCTGTACGGCTGGACGGAAGAAATTTTACGAATCTGACCAAGGAAGTCTGCCGCTTTGAAGCCCCCTTCGACATCCGATTCAGGGACGCCATGGTTGATACTGCCAGACATTTAATGGAATGTGGCTTTCGGATCATCTACGGCTATACGGAAAGCGATGAGATTTCTCTGCTGTTTCACCCCGATGACTGTACCTTTGGCCGAAAAACCAGAAAAATTAATTCCGTGCTGGCCGGAGAAGCAAGCGCCTGTATGTCGCTGCGGCTGGGAGTAACGGCCTGTTTTGACAGCCGGGTTATCCCGCTTCCCAACCAGGAATGTATCAAGGATTATTTTTCCTGGCGGCAGGAGGATGCCCACAGAAATTCACTGAACGCTCACTGTTACTGGATGCTGCGCAAAAAAGGAATCAGCGCCCGGGAAGCCACAAGACAACTGGAAGGCCGCTCCGTTTCCTGGAAAAACGAACTGCTTTTTTCTGAACATATCAATTATAATGACCTCCCTTCCTGGCAGAAACGGGGCATTGGTTTATACTATTCCGTTTATGAAAAAAGCGGATACAACCCCGTTAAAAATCAGGAAGTACGCGCAGTCCGAAGTAAAATAGAAACCGAACTCGAACTAAAAACCGGGCAGGAATATCAGGATTGGATTATATCGCTTCTGAATGAAATATGATAAATCGGGCTTGAAACAGCGTAAGGGTAGAAATATAAGGATAAGAGATTTTCTTATCAATTCCCACTTTTTGATGTTTCCTACCAGAAAGGTAAGAAGCCTGGCTGAAGGATGCCTCCCAGGGCGCAGGTACCACGCTCTATTATTCCCCAAATAAATCAGAATGTGTGCCGGTACGGTCAAGATATATTTCGTTTCCGTCTATTCGGTAGATAAGCAGCCAATCCGGGGCTATGTGACATTCCCGCCGCCCGGTATAGTTTCCCTTTAGAACATGGTCTTTATTTTTCAGGGGAAGCGCCGCCGGTATTCTCAATGTGTCCACTATGGCATTTAACAGATTGATATTATAATTACGCTTTTACATAGCTTTAAGTCACGTTTGAATTGTGTTGTCAGGTTCAGTTTTAGCATGGGCTATTCCTCCAAGATTTGAGAGAATAATTCTTCGGTTGTTCCCTCAAAATGCTGTCCACTGCCGGTTCTTATCATTTCATCTGTTTCTGCCATTGCTGCTATTGTCGTTGCGTTTGGTTTGAAATCCGGGTATAGGTCAAGCCCTGACATTTCCCCCAGACCTTCAAGCATATTGATGACGAAAATCATCTTATCATCTGGTAAACGGTCAATCATGCTTTTCGCTATTTCTTGATAACTCATAGTTTGAATTTCCTTTCACAGTTATTTTAAAGGGTTTTAGTGGTGGTTATTCATTTTGGTTGTCTTTCCGTCATCACCAGATAACACCGGACAACCCTTATTCCCGTGCAGTTCATAATAAAACATATACTGCTGCAGTATCCCGGCAATTCCCTGGTAGCGCGAAAAGGGGAAGCCTTCCGGATACTGCCTTTTTAATATCTGCATTATATGCGTATCTATGGGAAAGGCATCCACATGGTGCAGGGCAAAGAGGCAGACGCACTCGGCCACCTTCATTCCCACCCCGTAAAGCTTCATCAGTTCCTTTTTCGCTTCTTCATAAGGCAAATAATACAGCGCCTGCAAATCAAACGCTCCCCCGGCAATCATCTGTGCCGTTTTTAAAATATATTTCCCCCGATAACCCAGGTTACAGGCCAGAAGGTCTTCTAATTTTGCCCCTGCCAGCATTTTTGCCCGAGGAAAGGAAAAATACTCCTCTCCCTCTGCAGTTCTCTTTTTCGTCCCGTATTTTTCACAAAGCAGCCCCACACAGCGGCGGATTCGCGGAATATTATTCTGCTGGGAAATGATAAAGGTTATGATCATTTCCCACAAATCCTGCTTTAATATATGTATCCCCCAGCCAAACTTTGCCGCCCTGCACAGATAGGCATCCTCCGGGTCAATCCTTCTATAAATCGCTCCGTAATCCCGCCCCAGGTCAAAATATTCTCTCCAAAATTCATGGAATTCTTCTTCTGCACAGGAAAAAGCAAAGCGGCACCCCTCCCGCTCTGCTTTTAACTGTACAATCTTTACACAGCGCTCCCCTGCAATAATCCTAAAAGCACCGTCTTCCTGCTCTTCCATGCGGAAGCACTGGCCGCTCCTGGCAATTTGTTTTAAATCCATCGAGGGCAGACAAACTTCTATTCCCATCCTGTACTCTACTCCAAATGATTCATATAAGCGATAGCAGCGTCAATACAGGCTTCCATCCCTGCCTTGTGGCTGTCCAGGCATAAATGGTAATTCTGCGGTTTTCCCCATTCATTTCCCGTATAATACTGGTAGTAATCCTTTCTTTTCCGGTCAATTTCCCGAACCTTTTTCTCCATCGCTTTCAGCTCGGATTCCGGCATCCTTTCCTTCTCCATAAGACGCTGTACCCGCTTTTTAAAATTCGCATAGAAGAATAAATTCAGGCATTGTTCGTCTTTAAGAACCATGTCGGCACAGCGGCCCACAATCACGCACGGCCCATGCTCTGCCAGGCGATGAATCACCCTGGACTGCGCAATAAATATCTGATCCGACATGGGAACTTCATAAATCGTGGAAAACGGCGTGTACTTCATCTCCTCTTTTTCCATAAAAGCATCATCATAAAGTTCAAAAATATGCTCCTCCAGTTCAATGTCTTCCGCCGCCATTTTAATCAGCTGCTTATCATAAAACGGAATCCCCAAACGCTCCGACAACCTGTGACCGATTTCCCGTCCGCCGCTGCCAAACTCTCTGCTGATCGTTATGATTTTTGTCATCACTGTACCTCCCCTGCCCATCCTTTTGCTCAATTGCCGTCCGGATTTCCTTAGTGCCGCAAAATGGCATACAGTTATCCTTTAGGGCCCGGCTATGGGATTATTATACCGTAAAGAACGTTTTTCGGCAAGTCTAAAGGACATCTTTCCCTATTTGGAAAATTTTGACAAACTACCGATCCATCCTAAATCCCGCATAGGCATTCATCCCGTGCTCATGGATATCCAGACCGTCAATCTGCTCCTGATCCGTTACCCGAAGCCCAATAGTTTTGTTAATTACGGTAAAGACCACAAACATCGTTGCCGCCGTCCATGCCAAAACCGAAACCACGCCGGTAAGCTGGATTCCTAAAAGGGAGAATCCGCCGCCGTAAAATAAACCGGAAATCTCGCTCTGCGGGGCGCTGGTTGTGGCAAATAAGCCCACGGCAATCGTTCCCCAGATACCGTTGCAGAAATGCACGGCTACCGCGCCCACCGGGTCATCGACATGGATAATATAGTCACAGAACCATACGCCAAAGACAACCAGGACGCCGGATACTGCGCCGATAACAAATGAGCCCAAAGCGTCCGTCACATCACAGCCGGCGGTAATCGCCACCAGACCAGCCAGAGAAGCGTTCAGACACATGGAAACATCCGGCTTGCCGTATTTTATCCAGGTAAAAATCATACAAACCACCGTGGCAACCGCCGGGGCAATGGTCGTTGTGGCAAAGATGGAAGCAAGCTGCGGGCCTGAGGTCGCCGCTGCCCCGTTAAAGCCGTACCAGCCAAACCAGAGAATAAAACAGCCCAAAGCGCCGATAACGATATTGTGCCCTAAAATCGCGTTTGGCGTTCCGTCCGGCTGGTATTTTCCGATACGCGGACCCTCAATCGCCGCACCGATTAACGCCGTAACACCGCCGACCATGTGGATGGCACAGGAACCGGCAAAATCGTGAAATCCCCTTGCCGCCAGCCAGCCGCCGCCCCAGATCCAGTGCGCCTCGATGGGATAGACAACGGCGGAAATCACTGCCGAATAAATACAGTAAGAGATAAACTTCGTCCGCTCTGCCATGGCCCCGGAAACAATCGTTGCCGCCGTCGCGCAGAACACCAGGTTAAAGACAAAACTTGACCAGTCAAACTGTGCATAGTTCGTAATAATATCCATCGTGGGAAGGCCAACCAATCCGCCCAAGGCATCCTCCCCCAGCAGCAGCCCAAAGCCAAGAAACATAAAGACAATCGTACCGATACAAAAGTCCATTAAGTTCTTCATAATAATATTTCCCGCGTTTTTTGCACGGGTAAACCCGGTTTCCACCATGGCAAATCCGGCCTGCATAAAGAATACAAAGGCGGCACCGATTAAGTACCAGATTCCAAAAATTTCACGTAAGATTTCTTCCATAATATCCTCCATTCTCTGCACGATTCCTGACAATCCCGCGTTTTGCATACAAACAGTGATGAAGCGTTATTCCGGCTTGCCTGCTAAAAAAAAGAAGATCCCGGCCCTTTACGCTCGCAATCTTCTTTGATCAACGGAATCCTGTATGCAGTTATCTGTCCCTTTTCTTCTATAACAAACGTTATTCTGCAATAATCTTTTACAGATTCGGCACTATAGCCAGTCATCTCTTTTCTTCTATCAAACGTTATTCTACAATGCATTTTCCCCGTGCTCGCCGGTTCGGATACGGACAACATCCTGTACATCGTAAACAAAGATTTTGCCGTCGCCGTAGTTTCCCGTGGTAATTTCCTTCACTACCTGGTCAATAATATTTTCGGCAACATCCTCCGGGACCACCGTTTCCACCTTTACCTTGGGGAGCAGGTTTACCACGTACTTTGTCCCCCGGTAAGTCTGGGTGTAGCCTTTCTGGTTCCCGTAGCCCATAATATTGCTGATCATAACGCCATTCGCCTCACAGCCTTCCAGAATCTTTTTTAACTCTTCAAGCTTCTCCGAACGAATCACTATTTCCAGTTTCTTCATACAGTTTTCCTCCTTTTCTCCGCGAAAACTTCCCTGTCCTGCAATGCAAAAAGGGCATTTCCCCTTCGAGAAACACCCTTGTTTTGCATGGGCCTATTATTACACAGGACAATTCCATTTGTCAAATGATTTTTGCCAAATTATCCGCCAAAAAAACAGCCTTAAACTGCTTTGTTCTTAGTATTTTCCCACAAATCCGCTCATCCTCTTTGGTATTTTTCTCCAATTTTCTCCAGCTTTCCCTTACTTTTTCCTCTGTTCTGTGCGCGATTCACAGCACAGACGTTTTACTCCTGCCTGTTTTTTCCATTTCCCCCTGCACAGACCAGAACAAAGCCCAGGAAAAGCACGGCTACCGCCATCCATCCGGCAAAAACAAGACCGCCTCTGGACGAAAACATATCATAATATCCCTTGAGATAAATGAAAATAATAATCGCCGGAATCCCATAAGCCACATATCCGTAAAGCCCTGCCGGGAAGGATATTCCGGTTCCCGTATTTACTTCTTTTAAGAACTTATCCCAGCCCCAGCCGTTTTTCCTGGTACAGAAAAGCACATAGCCCAGGCTTCCCAGGGGCAGAAGATTATTCGATACAATAAAGTCCTCCAGATCCATAATCGTCGTTCCCTCGCCCAGGGGCTGAATCCCGGAGAGCACGTTAAAGCCAAGGACGCAGGGCATACTGAGTAAAATCATTGCCGCGGCGCAGACAAACACGCTTCTTTTTCTCGTCCAGCCAAGCAAATCCATAAAAATAGCAATTAAATTTTCAAATACGGCAATAATCGTAGAAAGCGCCGCAAAGCTTAAAAACAGGAAGAACAACCCGCTCCAGAGCTGACCGGCAGCCATCTGCGCAAAGATATTGGGCAGGGTGAGAAAGACCAGACTCGGCCCGGCCCCCGGCTCGATGCCGTAGGAAAAGCAGGCAGGAATAATAATCATCCCGGCCATCAATGCCACAAAAGTATCTAATATCGTGATATTCACCGCTTCCCCGGTCAGGCTCCTTGCCCGATCCAGGTAGCTTCCGAAAATCAGCATTGCCCCGATTCCAATCGAAAGGGTAAAAAACGCCTGGCTCATTGCACCGAATATCACGTTTCCAATGCCGTTATCCACCATTTTTCCAAAGTCAGGAACCAGATAAAAGCGGATTCCCTCCTCTGCCCCATCCATAAAAAACGAATGCACCGCCAGAACCAGCATAATCACCAAAAGGGCGGTCATCATCACCTTGGAAACCCTCTCGATTCCCTTTTTCAGACCAAACAGACAGATTAAAAAGCCCATCACACAGACCAGAACCGTCCAAAAGATCATTAAGCCGGGATTTCCCAGCATCTGATCAAAACTCTGGGCTACAAACTCCGGCGAAGCGCCCACAAAGGCACCGGTAAAGCTGCGCATGCAGTAATACACCATCCAGCCGCCGACCATGGTATAGAACATCATCAGCAGATAGCAGCCGCCGATTCCAATTCCTTTCAGCCAATGCCAGCGGCTGTTTTTCGGCGCAAGTTTTTCAAAACTCACCGCCACGCTCTTTTTACTTCCCCGACCCACCGCAAATTCGCAGACCAGCACCGGAATCCCCAAAAGCACCAGAAACAGCAGATAGATAAAAATAAAGGCTGCCCCTCCATATTCACCGCACATATATGGAAATTTCCATACATTTCCAAGTCCTATGGCACAGCCGGCGGATACCAGGATAAAGCCCAGCCGCGAACCAAATTTTTCCCGTTCCATAATTTCTTTCGCACACACCTTTCTTATTTTGTTACTATTTTTCATTCCTCTTTTTATCGTCCCTGCAAGCACGGACTTTTCTATCTTACCATAAAATGCAGTGATGCACCAGACAAAATAATAAAAAAAAGGGATTGACAAATAAATTTTCTGCGTGTAGAATATAGCGCATAAAGAAAAGGCAACGGTGTCTTTGAGCAGCAGGTTCAGAGGCATCTTTTTTGCTTTATAGGAACAGCATTTTATTCCTTTATCTTTAAACAACAATCTACCATTTATTCAGAAACAAGGGCGTTTCTTATGCGTTTAGCCTTCACCGGCTCTGCATAGGGGACGCCTTCCGCTTTTTTTGGAGCACCGAAACCAACAGGGCGCATTGCCCGGATCAAGTAGAAAAGAGGAGAGAAAAATGATGAAAAATGTATCGGAGTATTTTGGAAGCCTGGTTTTTGACGATCGGGTAATGAAGGCAACACTTTCGGCTAAGGTCTACCAGTCGCTGAAGAAAACCATTGACGAGGGAGCGAAACTGGATATCAGCGTGGCTAATGCCGTTGCCATCGCGATGAAGGACTGGGCAGTAGCACACGGCGCTACGCATTATACGCATTGGTTCCAGCCTCTGACCGGAATTACGGCGGAAAAGCATGACAGCTTTATCTCCCCATCCCCGGACGGCGGCGTAATTATGGAATTTTCGGGCAAGGAACTAATTAAGGGCGAACCGGACGCCTCTTCCTTCCCCTCCGGCGGACTTCGGGCTACCTTTGAGGCGAGGGGCTACACCGCCTGGGACCCAACTTCCTACGCTTTTATTAAAGGAAAGACCCTGTGCATCCCCACGGCCTTCTGTTCCTACGGCGGAGAAGCCCTGGATAAGAAAACCCCCCTGCTCCGCTCGATGGAAGCATTAAATAAGCAGGCCCTTCGCATCCTGCACCTGTTTGGCAATGATTCGGTTAAATGTGTCCGCACCTGCGTAGGCCCGGAACAGGAATACTTCTTAATTACCAAGGAAATGTATGAACAGCGCCCTGACCTCCAGTACACCGGTCGCACCCTCTTCGGTGCAAAATCCCCCAAGGGCCAGGAAATGGACGATCACTACTTCGGTGTAATTAAGCCAAGGGTTGCCGCTTACATGGAAGAATTAAACCATGAATTATGGCAGCTTGGCATTCTGGCAAAAACAGAGCACAATGAGGTTGCCCCGGCACAGCACGAACTTGCGCCGATTTACACCACGACAAACATTGCCACCGACCACAACCAGTTAATGATGGAAATTATGCAGAAAACGGCGGCAAAACACGGCCTGGTCTGCCTGCTGCACGAGAAGCCGTTTGCCGGAGTCAACGGCAGCGGCAAGCACAACAACTGGTCAATGGCAACCGACGACGGCGTAAACCTTTTATCGCCTGGAGCGACCCCCTATGAGAACGCGCAGTTTTTACTGTTTTTATGTGCAGTAATTAAGGCCGTTGACGATTACCAGGATCTTCTGCGCCTCTCCGTAGCTACCGCAGGCAACGACCACCGATTAGGGGCAAACGAAGCGCCGCCGGCCGTTGTTTCCATCTTCCTCGGCGATGAATTAAATGCCGTGCTGGAAGCAATTGAACAGGGAACGCCTTACAACGGGACGGAAAAGAAGCAGATGAAGCTTGGCGTAGATGTCCTTCCCAAGTTCAACCGCGATACCACCGACAGAAACCGTACTTCTCCCTTTGCATTTACGGGAAATAAATTTGAGTTCCGTATGCTGGGATCGTCCAACAGCATTGCCTGCGCAAACATGATGTTAAATGCGGCGGTTGCGGAAAGCTTAAAGATTTACGCCGATCGGCTGGAAGGTGCCGAAGATTTTGAAACCACCCTGCACGAGATGATTCGCAAGACCATTAAAGATCATAAGAAAATCATCTTTAACGGAAACGGCTACGATGACGCATGGATTGAGGAGGCGACAAAAGAGCGCGGACTGCTGAACTACCGCACCACCCCCGATTGTATGCCCCATCTTTTAGATAAGAAAAATGTGGATATGCTGACGGCACACAAGGTATTCTCTGTGGCAGAACTGAAATCACGGTGCGATATTATGCTGGAGAATTACTGTAAGACGGTGGTCATTGAGGCAAATACCATGATATCCATGGCAAAGACGCAGATTGCACCGGCGGTCGATGCCTATACCTTAAAACTGGCAGAAACAGCAGCCGCAAAAAAGGCAGTAAATGTTTCCCTGCCCTGTTCCTATGAAACAAAGCTGGTTGAAAAGCTTTCGGCCCTGACGGATGCGATCTATGCAAAAGTTGAAGAGCTCGAAGAAACGGTGGCGCTATTAGCTAAAAATGAGGATATTTTCTCAGCGTCCAATGCAGTCAGGGATCAGGTGCTTCCGCAGATGGATGCGTTAAGGGCAGCCTGTGATGAGGCGGAAACACTCACGGCAAAGAGTTACTGGCCGTATCCGAGTTATGGGGATTTGCTGTTTAGTGTGAAATAAGAGGGAAGATTACTTTAAATGCTAAGTTCGTCCGCTCCGGCAGGACCTATTCCAACGTCACCACGCTTTCGCTCCACATAGAACGCAGCGGACGCTAGGTTCGTGGAAGACCTCACCAAGCGCCGGCGTTATATAGGGGATTCCTTTTGGAATAGGCCCTGCCTGCGCTGCTGCTTTGGCTTGCGTGTGGTATGCAAACCTCTCTGCTGGATTAAACATTGTTTCTTAAATTAAATTTCGCTGATTTAGTTTTTATTCTTAGATTTGATGACAGCTTTAGAACGCAGATTTTCAGCCAGCTAATCAACCAGCGAAAGCGGAGCCATGTTTCGTGAGGAATCCCCTATATAACGTCGGCGCTTAATGAGGTTTTTCACGAATTTAGCGCCCGTTACGTTATATGCGGAGCGAAAGCGTGGTGACGACGAAACATGGCTCTGCTGTAGCGGAAAAGCATGTCAATCTTTTCAAAAAAATATAAATTTTTAATAGCAGTTCAGACAAGTCCGTACAAGGATATTACATGATATTTCTTTGCAACGAACATAATCTGAACTGTTAGCCTTTTGTATATGTTTTATTCAATTCATTTTAGTCTTTGGAGGTTTATTTATGTGTTCAATTATGGGCTATTGCAGCGGCAGTGCCGCTTTGGAGGTTTTTCAGAAGGGATTTATGCAGACGATTTCGCGTGGGCCGGACTGCAGCAGGATTGTGGATACCGGGAACGGATTACTGGGATTTCACCGGCTTTCGATTATGGGCCTTACGCCGGAAGGGATGCAGCCGTTTTCCCTGGATGGGAGCTATCTGGTCTGCAACGGGGAGATTTACGGGTTTGAGCGGTGGAAAAAAGAACTATCCGCAAAGTACAGCTTTGTAAGTGATTCGGATTGTGAGATTTTGCTTCCCATGTACCGCGAGTATGGGACGGGGATGTTTGCTTTGCTGGACGCGGAGTTTGCCTGTATTCTTTATGACGGGAGGACGAAGGAATTTATTGCCGCACGGGACCCGATTGGGATTCGTCCGCTTTATTATGGTTATGATGAACAGGGCGCGATTATATTTGCCAGCGAGGCGAAGAATCTGGTGGGGCTTTGCGCGAAGATTATGCCGTTTCCGCCGGGACATTTTTATAAGGATGGGGAGTTTGTCTGCTATTATGATATTGCCAGGGTGGATAAGGTCTGTGAGGATGATTTGGAAACGGTCTGCGAAAAGATTCATGATAAGCTGGTTGCGGGAATTGAAAAGCGGCTGGTTGCGGATGCCAAGGTGGGATTTCTTTTGTCTGGAGGGCTGGATTCTTCTTTAGTTTGTGCGGTTGCCCAGAGAAAGAGCAAGAAGCCTGTCCGCACATTTGCGATTGGGATGGCAGAGGATGCGATTGATTTAAAATATGCGAAGCAGACGGCGGATTTTATCGGGAGTGATCATACGGAAGTGATCATTACGAAGGAGGATGTTTTGTCCAATCTGGATGAACTGATTCATCTTCTGGGGACGTTTGATATTACAACGATTCGGGCAAGTATGGGGATGTATCTAGTTTGTAAGGCGATTCATGAACAGACAGATATCCGGGTTCTTTTAACCGGGGAAATTTCGGATGAGATCTTTGGGTATAAGTATACGGATTTTGCACCTTCAGCCGAGGAGTTTCAAAAAGAAGCGGTGAAAAGGGTTCGGGAACTGCACATGTACGATGTTCTGCGGGCGGATCGCTGTATTTCGGTAAACTCGCTCGAAGCCAGAGTTCCCTTTGGCGATTTGGATTTTGTGCGGTATGTGATGGCGGTTGATCCGCAGAAAAAGCTGAATACCTACGGAAAAGGCAAGTATCTCCTGCGCCATGCGTTTGAAAAGGACGGATGTCTGCCGGAGGAAATCCTCTGGAGGGAGAAGGCGGCATTTTCGGATGCGGTAGGGCATTCCCTGGTGAACTATCTTAAGGCATATGCCGAAGCGTTTTATACGGACGAAGAGTTTGAAACACGGCGGAAGGCTTACACCCATGCACAGCCGTTTACAAAGGAATCCCTGCTCTACCGGGAAATTTTTGAGAAATATTATCCCGGGCAGGGGGAAATGATTGTGGATTTCTGGATGCCGAATAAGTCCTGGGAGGGCTGCGATGTGAATGATCCGTCAGCCCGTGTTCTTGCCAACTACGGGGCAAGCGGGAAATAAGGCTTTCCGGCATTTGATGAAGAACTTATGCTGCGGTGAACGTGTAAGCAGTAATCAACTTATCTTTGAATGAAGAACTTATCTTTAAATGAATCGGCGAGGAGAAGGAAGATGGCAAAGTATATTTTTGTGACCGGCGGCGTGGTTTCCGGGCTGGGCAAGGGAATTACAGCGGCTTCCCTTGGACGGCTGTTAAAGGCCAGAGGGCTGAAGGTTGCGGCGCAGAAGCTGGACCCCTATATTAATATCGATCCGGGGACCATGAGTCCCTACCAGCACGGCGAGGTCTATGTGACGGAGGACGGGACGGAAACGGATTTGGATCTGGGGCATTATGAGCGCTTTATTGATGAAGATTTAAACCAGTTTTCTAATCTTACCACGGGCAAGGTGTACTGGAATGTGTTAAATAAGGAGCGCAGGGGGGAATATTTGGGTTCTACGGTTCAGGTCATTCCCCATGTGACGAATGAGATTAAGGATTTTGTCTACCAGGTAGGGAAAAAGACCGGGGCGGACGTGGTGATTACGGAAATCGGAGGGACGATCGGCGATATTGAGTCCCAGCCTTTTTTGGAAGCGGTAAGACAGATTTCGCTGGAGGTGGGAAGGGAAAACAGCTTGTTCATCCATGTGACTTTAGTTCCCTTTCTCCGGGGCTCGGATGAACACAAGTCCAAGCCAACCCAGCACTCGGTAAAGGAACTGCAGGGCATGGGCATTAATCCCAATCTTATTGTCCTGCGCTGTGACGAACCGCTGGAGGAAGCTATTTTTAAGAAAATTTCCATGTTCTGCAATGTCAAGCCGGACTGTGTAATTGAAAATCTTACCCTTCCCAACCTTTATGAAGCGCCGCTGATGCTGGAAAAGGCAAATTTTTCTGCTGTAGTCTGCCGCGAACTGGGAATAACCGCACCCGCGCCGGATTTAGAGGAATGGGTGCAGATGGTGAAGAAGAGCCGCACCGGGGAACAGGTAAAAACGGTACATATCGGGCTTGTGGGAAAATATGTGGATCTGCACGACGCCTATCTCTCGGTGATGGAAGCGCTGCGCCATGCCGGATTTTATCACGAGGCCCGGATTGAAATCCACTGGATTGACTCCGGGGAGATTACCGAAGAAACCAAGGATAAACTTTTGTCCGGGCTGGACGGATGCTTAGTTCCCGGGGGCTTTGGAAGCCGGGGCATTGAGGGGATGATTCTTGCGGCCCGGTATGCAAGGGAACACGGACTGCCCTACTTTGGGATCTGTCTGGGAATGCAGGTGGCTGTGATTGAATTTGCCCGCCATGCTGCCGGAATGCCGGATGCCAACTCCCGGGAGTTTGACGAGCACTGCACGCATAAGGTTATCGATTTTATGCCGGGGCAGAGCGATGAAGTCAACAAGGGCGGAACCCTGCGCCTGGGGGCCTATCCCTGCCGGATTCGGCCCGGTACGGTGATGGAGCGCTGTTATCAGCAAACCCTGATTAGCGAACGGCACCGCCATCGTTATGAATTTAACAATGACTACCGGGAAATCTTAGAAGCCGCCGGACTTACCGTCAGCGGAACTTCCCCGGACGGGCGGCTGGTGGAAACGGTGGAATTAAGCGATCATCCATTTTATGTCGGCGTCCAGTATCACCCGGAATTTAAGAGCCGTCCCAACCATCCCCACCCTCTGTTTCTGGGATTTATCGGCGCTGCCTTAACGTTTCAACAGGAGGATAAACAATGAGTCTGCATGAAGAATGTGGTGTGTTCGGTGTGATTAGCCCGCAGGCTGCCGATGTCGCCGGAATGACCTATTATGGCCTGTATGCCTTACAGCACCGGGGGCAGGAAAGCTGCGGGATGGTGATTAATGATGACGGGGTGTTTTTTTCGCACAAGGATCTGGGGCTGGTCAGCGAAGTTTTTTCGCATGACACCCTCTCTAAGCTTCCCCATGGAAAGATGGCGGTGGGCCATGTGCGCTACGGCACCACAGGGGGAAATAACCGGAACAACTGCCAGCCCATGGAAGTCAACCACCAGAAGGGCAAGATGGCGATTGCCCACAACGGAAATTTAAGCAATGCTGCCGTGCTCCGCAATGCGCTGGAATTATCCGGCGCGATTTTTCATTCCACCAGCGATACGGAAATTATTGCCTACATTGTTACCAGAAAACGGCTGTGCACGGCTTCCATCGAGGATGCTTTAAGTGCCGCCATGGACGAGTTAGACGGGGCTTATTCCCTGATTTTCATGTCCTCCCAGAAAATGATCTGCGCACGCGACCCTTACGGCTTTCGTCCCCTCTGCTATGGAAAAACACCGGATGGGATGATTGTGGCAGCCTCGGAAAGCTGTGCGCTTTCGGCGGTCGGGGCAGAGTTTATCCGGGATCTGGAGCCGGGGGAAATCCTGGTTTTCGGGCCGGACGGCATGGTTTCCCGGAAAGAACATTGTCATAAGAAAGAGAAAAAACTCTGCATCTTTGAATACATTTACTTCGCCCGCCCGGATTCGGTGATCGATGGTGTATCCGTGCACGCGGCAAGGATTGAAGCAGGAAAAATCCTGGCCCGGACGCATCCGGTTTCTGCTGACCTCGTTATCGGGGTGCCGGACTCGGGCCTTGACGCTGCCCTTGGCTTTAGCATGGAATCCGGCACGCCCTACGGCATGGGCTTAATTAAGAATAAATACATCGGAAGAACCTTTATCTCCCCCGGGCAGGATCTGCGGCTGGATCAGGTAAAAATTAAGCTGAGTGCCATAGAAGAAAGCGTGCGGGGAAAGCGGATTGTTTTAATCGACGACTCCATTGTCCGGGGAACGACCAGCGGACGGATAGTAAAGCTCCTAAAAGACGCCGGGGCAAAAGAAATCCATCTGCGGATCTCCTCTCCGCCTTTTCTGCATCCCTGTTACTATGGAACGGATATCGACTCCCGCGAAAACCTGATTGCCTGCCATCACAGCACCGAAGAAACGGCAGCTCTTATCGGCGCGGACAGTCTGGGCTATCTTCCGGTCGAAGAACTTCACGCTTTAATCGGCACTCAGCATTTCTGCAGTTCCTGTTTTGACGGCAATTACCCCACCCCGGTTCCCTCGGATACGCGAAAGGATCGGTTTGAGAGGAAATTATCGGAAAAAAGGAAATAGGTTCAAAGGTTTTTTTTCCTTACGGGCGATTTATCCTAAATTTTATCCCGGAAATCGAAAAAAAAACTTGCAGTTTTTCCGTTTTTCGATCATAATGGTAAAAACGTCAAAAAGATCTTTTGCCGTTTCTGCCATTATTTGAACAGCAACGATTCGACAAATCAAGGAGGAATTATTTATGCCGAAGAGAACTGATATTCATAAGGTACTGATCATTGGCTCCGGCCCTATTATTATCGGTCAAGCCTGCGAGTTCGATTACTCCGGTACACAAGCCTGCAAGGCGCTGCGCAAGCTGGGCTATGAGATCGTATTGGTCAATTCCAACCCTGCAACCATTATGACCGACCCGGAAACTGCGGATGTTACGTATATTGAACCCTTAAATGTAGAACGATTGGAACAAATCATTGCCAAAGAACGCCCCGATGCCCTTCTTCCCAATCTTGGAGGACAGTCAGGGTTAAATTTGTGCGCGGAATTAAACCAGGCAGGTATTTTGGACAAGTACCAGGTCAAGGTTATCGGCGTCCAGGTGGATGCTATCGAGCGCGGCGAGGATCGCATTGCCTTTAAGCAGACGATGAACAGCCTGGGCATTGAGATGGCCCGCAGCGAGGTTGCCTACAGCGTGGACGAGGCCCTGGCCATCGCCGATAAGTTAAATTACCCCGTTGTCCTTCGTCCGGCCTACACCATGGGCGGCGCAGGGGGCGGACTGGTGTATAACCGCGACGAATTAAAGACCGTCTGCGCCAGAGGGCTTCAGGCCAGCCTTGTGGGCCAGGTGCTTGTCGAGGAATCGATCCTTGGCTGGGAAGAACTGGAACTTGAAGTTGTCCGCGATAAGGACAATAACATGATCACCGTCTGCTTTATTGAAAACATCGATCCTCTGGGCGTCCACACCGGCGACTCCTTCTGCTCCGCCCCGATGCTGACGATCTCCGAGGAATGTCAGAAACGGCTTCAGGAACAAGCCTATAAGATTGTAGAATCCGTGCAGGTGATCGGCGGAACCAATGTACAGTTTGCCCACGACCCGGTTTCCGATCGGATCGTCGTTATTGAAATCAACCCCCGTACCTCCCGCTCCTCTGCCCTTGCCTCCAAGGCGACCGGCTTTCCTATCGCCCTGGTATCGGCTATGCTGGCTACCGGACTGACCTTAAAGGAAATCCCCTGCGGAAAATACGGCACATTAGACCGCTACGTCCCCGACGGCGACTATGTTGTGATTAAATTTGCCCGCTGGGCCTTTGAAAAATTCAAGGGCGTTGAAGATAAGCTGGGAACCCAGATGCGTGCGGTAGGCGAAGTCATGAGCATCGGCAAAACCTACAAGGAAGCCTTCCAGAAAGCCATCCGCAGCTTAGAAACCGGACGCTACGGCCTGGGCCATGCAAAGGACTTTGACACATTGAGCAAAGAAGAACTCTTAAAGCGCCTGATCACCCCGTCAAGCGAGCGCCACTTCCTGATGTACGAGGCTCTTCGCAAAGGGGCTTCCGTGGAAGAACTCTACGAACTGACCAAGGTAAAACACTGGTTTATCGAACAGATGAAGAAACTGGTGGAGGAAGAAGAGCAGCTTCTTGCCGCTAAGGGAGCACTTCCCGCCGACGAACTTTTGATTTCTGCAAAAAAGGACGGTTTTTCGGATAAATATATAAGCCAGCTTCTTCAAATCCCTGAAGAGGAGATCCGCAATCACCGCATTGCCCTGGGTGTGGAGGAAGCCTGGGAAGGCGTACATGTCAGCGGAACCAAGGACAGCGCCTACTACTATTCCACTTACAATGCACCGGACAAAAACCCGGTTTCCGCAGATAAGCCAAAAATCATGATCTTAGGCGGCGGCCCCAACCGCATCGGACAGGGCATCGAATTTGACTACTGCTGCGTCCACGCTTCCCTGGCCTTAAAGAAACTGGGCTTTGAAACCATTATCGTCAACTGCAACCCGGAAACGGTTTCCACCGACTACGATACCTCCGACAAGCTGTACTTTGAACCGCTGACCTTAGAAGATGTGCTGAGTATCTATAAGAAGGAAAAACCATTAGGCGTAATTGCCCAGTTCGGCGGACAGACGCCGTTAAACTTAGCTGCCGATCTGGAGAAAAACGGGGTAAAGATCTTAGGCACCTCCCCGTCCGTGATCGACCTTGCCGAAGATCGTGACTTATTCCGGGCAATGATGGAAAAGCTTAACATCCCCATGCCGGAATCAGGAATGGCAACAACAGTGGACGAGGCATTACACATCGCCGAAACCATCGGCTACCCCGTAATGGTTCGCCCCTCCTACGTCCTGGGCGGGCGCGGAATGGAAGTAGTTTACGACGCGGAGAGCATGACCGGGTATATGAAGGCGGCGGTAGGCGTTACCCCGGATCGCCCTATCTTAATCGACCGCTTCTTAAACCACGCGACCGAATGTGAAGCCGACGCCATCAGTGACGGAACCCACGCCTTTGTTCCCGCGGTGATGGAACACATCGAACTGGCAGGCGTACACTCCGGCGACTCGGCCTGCATTATTCCTTCGGTGCATATTTCGGAAGAAAATGTAAAAACCATCAAAGAATACACCAGAAAGATCGCCGAAGAAATGCATGTGCGCGGTTTAATGAACATGCAGTACGCCATTGAAAACGGAAAAGTTTACGTCCTGGAAGCCAATCCCCGCGCTTCAAGAACCGTGCCGCTGGTTTCTAAGGTCTGCAATATACGGATGGTTCCTCTGGCAACGGAAATTATTACTTCGGAACTTACCGGAAAGCCATCGCCGGTTCCCGAATTAAAGGAACAGGTGATTCCCAATTATGGGGTGAAGGAAGCCGTATTCCCCTTCAATATGTTCCCGGAGGTTGACCCTGTCCTTGGGCCGGAGATGCGGTCCACCGGCGAGGTTTTAGGGCTTTCCAAATCCTACGGGGAAGCATTTTACAAGGCACAGGAAGCCACACAGTCCAAGCTTCCGTTAGAGGGAACGGTGCTTATTTCGGTCAACCGGAAAGATAAGGATGAGGTTGTGGAAGTGGCGAAGAGCTTTGCCGAGGACGGGTTTTCGATTATTGCCACAGGAACGACCTATGAGTTAATTCACAGCGCGGGAATCCCGGCAAGGAAAGTGAAAAAGCTGTATGAAGGCCGCCCGAATATTCTGGATAT
Organism: uncultured Clostridium sp.; assembly: GCA_946553025.1. Classification (GTDB taxonomy): domain Bacteria; phylum Bacillota; class Clostridia; order Lachnospirales; family Lachnospiraceae; genus Caccovicinus. Next base: position 14,560 of record CAMNRM010000030.1, on the reverse strand, counting down.
GATTACCAATGGGGAAATTCAGTTAATTGTAAACTCTCCGGTGGGGAAGGACAGCGTGCATGATGACAGTTATCTGAGGAAGGCGGCGATTAAGGCAAAGATTCCTTATATGACAACAATTGCGGCAGCAAAGGCTACGGCGAAGGGGATTCATGAAATTAAGGTGCATGGGAATGGAGATGTGAAGTCCCTGCAGCTTCTTCATGGGGAGATTCATCCTTTGAGGTAAATGCAATGCTTTAGGCAGGGTGCGCTGGAGGTAATGCTGAATTGATAGATATGCTGGGTTGATGGACATGCTGGTCCGCTACAGCAAAGCCATGTTCCGTCGTCACCACGCTCTCGCTCCGCATAAAACGTAGCGGACGCTAAACTTAACTGTGGAAGTTCCTCTTCTCTTCGCTCAGAGGAACCACTTTCGCACTAAACTCGAAAAAACCTCGTTAAGTGCTCAATGCGAAGCGCCGACGTTTGATAGGGGATTCCTCACGGAACACGCCTTCGCTTCCGCTGGTGTGCTGGTTAAACTCTTGTTGTTGTATGAATTAAGATTTTGACAGTGTGGGGGGTAAACTTCTGCTGATATACGAATAAAGTTTTGCAAATATTACCAATATAAGTTTCCGCAGAGAAGATATTGTGTTGCCTGTCAGCCTGGAAAGCAGCGCAGGCAGGGCCTATTCCGTGAGGAATCCCCTATATAACGCCGGTGCTTAGCGAGGTCTTTTCGAGCTTAGCATCCGCTGCGTTATATGCGGAGCGAAAGCGTGGTGACGATGGAATAGGCCCTGCCGGAGCGGACGGGCTCTGAAACAAACTTTACCCAAACACCATATTCCCTACACACCCTTCCGGGCAATCCTGCTTTTAAAAATATTTTATCTTAAAGGACTATGATTTATTATGCTTTTTAACTCCTATATTTTCATCCTCTTTTTCCTTCCCCTTGCATTATGCGGCTATTATCTGCTGCATTTTTTTCATAAGGAAACATGGGCTTACCTCGAACTGGCAGGAATGTCGCTTTGGTTTTATGGATATTTTAATCCCGGTTATCTTCTGATTATCGGCTCGAGCATTTTTGTTAATTATGGGATTTCTGTTGTTTTCCGTAAAAGAAAGGAACAACGTTTTAAAAAAGCTATGCTGGGCCTGGGGCTTTTCTTTAATTTTGGACTTTTGTTTTATTTTAAGTATTTTGATTTCTTTCTGGAGAATGTCAATGCCTTGTTTCGTCAGAATTTTGCCCTGCGTTATATCGTCCTTCCCCTTGGAATCAGCTTTTTTACGTTTCAGCAGGTGTCTTTTCTTTTAGATTCTTACCGTGGGGAAACGGGGGAATGTTCTTTATTGGAATATACGGTTTTTGTGACGTTTTTCCCGCAGCTTGTTGCCGGGCCGATTGTGCTCCATCATGAGCTTTTGCCACAGATTCAGAAGAAGGAAAATCATCGGCTGGATCAGGAATGGCTGGCGAAGGGGCTGATGATTTTTTCGGTGGGACTGTTTAAAAAGGTGATTTTGGCGGATACGCTGGGGAAGGCCGTTACCTGGGGATTTGGAATGGTTGATGCGTTGAGCAGTATGGAAGCATGGATCGTTATGCTGTCTTATACGTTTCAGATTTACCTGGATTTCAGCGGGTACTGCGATATGGCACTGGGGATTGGGAAGATGTTTCATATTGACCTGCCAATGAATTTTAATTCACCTTACAAGGCTTTTTCTATCGTGGAATTTTGGAAGCGCTGGCATATTACTCTGACACGATTTTTGCGGCAGTATATTTATTTTCCTCTGGGGGGAAGCAGGAAAGGCGAACTGAGGACGTATGGGAATATTTTGGTGGTGTTTCTGGCAAGCGGATTATGGCATGGGGCGAACTGGACGTTTATTTTATGGGGGCTGCTTCATGGGATTGCAAATGGGCTGAACCGGAAGTTTGCTGCCTATTGGGAAAGAATGCATGTTGTCGTGCAGTGGGGGATGACGTTTTTGTTTTTAAATGTTACCTGGGTAATCTTTCGGGCGGACAGTATTTCTCAGGCAGGAAGGTTTTTGCGTAAGATCGTGGGAATGCAGAGTTTTTCGGTTCGTGAGGAATTACTGGAATGTTTTGAACTTCCGGAATTTATTTTTCTTTTACAGAGATTCCACCTGGAAGGGGCATTATCGAATATTCGGGGATTACTAATGATTTCCATGCTTATTATTTGTCTTATCCTTGTTCTTAATGGGAAGAATGCTTATGAGCGCGTATGGAAGATTACGGGGAAAACTGCGGTGGTTTCTGTATTTTTACTGGTGTGGTCGATTATGTCCTTGACGGGCGTTTCGGTGTTTTTGTATTTTAATTTTTAACTTGGCAAGGAAGTTGCCTGTTTTACCAAGCACTCTGAATTTCCTTTGACCCTGAAAAGGACGTTACCCGCTTCTCAATGACTTGGCAAGGATATGGAAGATTTTTAGGAAGAATTGGAGAAATCACAGAAATGGATGCAAAACGTTGGAATAAATTTACCATTGGCGGAACTTATTTTGTGCTTGCTGCTTTTGCTCTGTGTACGGCAATTATTGATCCGCTGTTTCATTATCATAAACCTCTTCCGTTTTTAAGCTATCCTCTTACGAACCAGCGGTATCAAAACGATGGGATTTTACGGCACTTCGATTATGATGCAATTATTCTCGGAACATCGATGACGGAGAATTTTAAGGCTTCGGAATTTGATCGTTTATGGGATGCTTCTTCGATTAAGGTTCCTTTTAATGGCGGACATTACCGGGAGATGGATCGGGCTGTGCGGCAGGGGCTGAAAAGCAATCCGAAGGTGAAGTATGTTCTTCGTTGTCTGGATTATTATTTTTTAGATGATAAAGATACCATAAGAACAGATGTTGAATATCCTGAGTATCTTTATAATGAAAATCTTTTTGATGATGTTCGCTATCTCTTAAATAAAGAAATTTTTCTGGATTTCACCAAGCCGGTAATTGGCTATAGCCTTGCCGGTAAGCCTTCGGATGGGTTTGACACCTATTCTAACTGGAACGCAGAATTTTCTTTTGGGAAAGAGGCGGTTTTTGCCAGTTATGTTTACAGTGATGTTTTATTTCCTATGGAACATGCAACGGATGAAGATCGGGAACGTTTAAAGGCCAATCTGGAGCAGAATGTTCTTCAGACGGCAAGGGAATATCCGGAAGTTACGTTTTATTTCTTTTTCCCTCCTTACAGTATTTGTGAATGGGAAAGGTTTTTTTATTCCGGTCAGCTTACGAAGATGCGGGAATTAGAGGAAGTTGTTATTGAAGAACTTCTTCCTTATAAAAATATTCAGCTTTTTGGATTTTTGGATTGTTATGATATTACCTGTAACCTAGATAATTATAAAGATACTACGCATTACGGAGAATGGATTAACAGCCAGATCTTACAGTGGATTTCCCGCGGAGAGCACCGTCTTACCAAGGAAAATTACCAGGATTATTTAGCAGAAACACGGGAATTTTATGGGAATTATCCTTATGCGTCGCTGCATTGAATTTTCCAATGATATTTTATATTTTTAATTCATGTTTTAGACGGAAATACAGGCAGAGGAACGCCCCTCTGCCCCTACGGACTTATCTTTCTGCCTGTTCTATAGATTCCCCAATCAATACTTCTTTTCCAAGAAACGAGAAACCATACTTCCATATCCTTTCTGGAAAAATTCCCCGATTGCATAAGACGGCATCATATTTCTTTTCTTCTATCTGTTTCAATGCAGACTGCACCGCACTTTCCAACGTTTCACCCTTCTTTGTGTGGACAACCTTAAATTCTATGATAAATGCATCTGCACCTTTCTCTTTCGGCTCCATCATAATATCATATCGGCCAAATCCACTCTCTTTGTTGGATGAAATATAATACTGTCCACGCAGTTCCACCATCAGTCCCAATACAAAACCGTGATAAAATTTTTCAGGCTGTAACTTCGCCGAAGGCTTCTTTCCTGTATCAAAACTGCTGAATAACTCTTCAGAAATAGCATTCATATATTCATTCATACCTTCTAAATCATGCGACAAAAGTGCCTGTAAAAATGCGTTGTGAACCTCACGGCATTTTCCAAACCATCCCTCAATCATATGCTGAAACATAAAATAGACTTCCCGATTTGTCAATTTCAAGGTATATTCCATCTTCCCGATTTCAGCATTAAATTCCGCATATTCCGGCTTTAAATATCCACTGGCCATAAGCAGGCTCCATACAGCAGAATCATCCCTTTCCAGTTGATTAAATACAATCTGCTCATCAAATATTGTATGAAATTCCTCCCCATGGATCAGCTTTTCCGTTACCATCTTTACCTGTGAACTTCCTTCCTGAATCAGCGTTCCCACAAGGCTGTTTGAACTGGAATTTGCCCAATAATTTCCCAATCGTTTATTCTTCAGATAATTAATCATTGACCATGGATTATAAATATCCTTTCTGTTTCCAAAAATAAACCCATCATACCAGGCTTTTACTTCCTGCTTTTTCTCCGACAAACCATATTCATCCAAAGCGGCAAAGACCTCTTCTTCCGTAAATCCAAAACAATCTGCATATTTTTCAGATGTTGTTGTAACCACTTCCAGGTTATTCAAATCGGAAAATATGGATTCTTTGCTCACCCTGGTAACACCCGTCATTATTGCCCGTTCTAGGTAAGGATTTGTCTTAAATGCTGCATTAAACATACTTCGGAGAAAGGAAACTAATTCATCCCAGTATCCATGAATATAAGCTTCCTGCATCGGCGTATCATATTCATCCAGAAGGATAATAACCTTCTTTCCATAATAGCGCGACAGATAAAGAGAAAGTTGGTGAAGCGCCATGGTAGCGGCCATATCATCCATATTCTCCGTTACGGATTCAAAAAAATTTCTCGCCCTGTCACTCATTGCCTCATTATCCAGCAAAAATTCATAATCTAAATATAAATTTGACAGGATCTGGCAGATTTTTTTCCGTGCTGTTTCGTAATTCGTTTCCTTTATATTGGCAAAAGACAAGCTAATTACCGGATAGGTTCCCTGCAGAGCCTTAAATTTCTCACTCTCCCATATACGCAAACCTTCAAATAAATCTTCCCTTCCCACATATCTGACAGAAAAAAATTTTTCGATCATATTCATTGTCAACGTTTTCCCAAAACGCCTGGGGCGGGTTATAAGTGTTACACTATCCCCACTCTCCCACCATTCTTTTATAAATGATGTCTTATCAATATAAAAATAATTTTCCCTCCGTATCGCTTCAAAATCCTGATTTCCTATTCCCACGGTTTTTCTCATCAAATCCCCCCCTCCTGCACTTTTCCCGATGCCATCCCGCGCAGTTCATCCCTGACGTTCATCAATATCCTGCCCAGACGGTTCTCACCCTGCCCGGTGCGGGTATCCACACCCCAGAAGGTATCGCCCCAGCGGTTCCCCTCGACAAGGATTTTCTTTCCCGTTGCCAAAAGCAGGGCTGCCAGTTCTGCGTGCTGCGTAAACTTGGCGCGGACAATTTCTTCCATGATGCCCGTCTTGACCTCTTCCCAGTCAGGACGCAGCTTCACGTTCCGACCTACCCCCTTGCTTTTTCCGGGGCCAAATTCTGTAAACTGCTTTTTTTCTGCTTCGTCCACACATTTCTGCGCCTGAAAAGCCGCTTCACTGCTGCCGTAGGTCAGCCCGCCGTAGGTCACTTCAGCTTCATAGAAATTACTGAGGAATCTGTACTCATCACGGAAGCCGGAAATGGTGTTCCACGGAATCTTTCCGTTCCTGTCCAGTATTTCCCACACTTCCTGCGTAACCATCTCCCTGGCTGTTTCATCGCCGCCATGCAGTTTTTCCCGAAAAGCGGTGGAACTGATCCCACCAAGTCCATCCGGCAGCGAAAAAAAGGTAAAGGAATCCCAGTGCTCATCGATATACGGCCTGAGTTCACGGATTTTATCCAGATCGTCTTCCCCTCGCTTTACCGCCAGAATCCGGAAATCACGCAGAAATTCATCAATCCGGTGCCAGCGCGAAAGGATGTACAGTTTGTCGCTTCCCACCAGAAAATAAAGCTCACAGCCGGGATTCTCTTTTTGCAGGTCAAGCATCATCTCATAATCATATCCCCGCCTTCCTTGCCCCAACCGAATGCGGCTTACCGACAGCCGGGCGTCTGCTTTACAGATACTCTCCAGTGCTTCCACGCGGATTGCCTCGCTGAGCGTATCGCCGGGGCACTTTTGTTTTTTCATCTTTTTTGCCACATATTCATATGCAGCAGGGACAAAAATGCCCTTTGCTGCCCCTATGCTGTCTGCAGCCGCCCGCATCAATTCCCTATGGGCTTTTGTGGGAGGATTAAAGCTTCCCCCCATCACTACGATCCTGTCCATAATTCTCCTCTATTTTCTGTCTTTCCTGTTTTTCTTATTGACTTACAAAATAAATTTGTTACTGTTCACACGTTCACAGCAACATAAATTTCTCTCAATCACTCCAGTTCCCCATAAAGCCTCCCCATCAGTTCCCATGCCGCGTCACGTTCCTGGCGCTGTTCTTCTGACAATTCCTCGTAAGGGCACAGCATCGGGTGCTGTCTTTGTGTGTCGTCGCGGATTAGGCCGTAAGTCCAATTATAAAAAGCGTAAAACCGATACGAGCGCATATGATCCAGTCTTCTGTACATCTCTCTTACCTCTTCTGAGGATTTGGTTTCACAATAGCGGATATAGGCTTCCTTTACGGCAGAGGCGGTCAGCTTGGTAATCGTTTCATCCTTTAAAAGAATCCTGGTTTTCATCAGAAGATGATCCGCGGCGACAATCTTTGACTGTCGGTGAAGGTCATCGAGCCGCTCCCAGTCCAGCGCCGAATAAGAAACCGATCTCCGGAAAATTTCATTAATCATAATTGCCGCTTTATTCAAATCCGTGCGGATAATCTGCTGTGTTGTATAAATATCTTCATTCGTGCCAAAGCAGGATATCCCCGGGGCCTTCCAGCTGTTGCGCAGATCGATGCGCCCATAGAGCAGGTAATATTTGCGCAGCGTCCAGAAAATACTCCAGCCCTTCTGCTCATCATCCTCGCAGATAATAATACGGTCCGCCCGTTCCAGAAGGGCATGGTGCTTTTCCCAGGCTTCACGGTGAAAAATTAAAGAATCTTTTTGTTTTGATTCTTCATTTATTGAAAACATATCACCCAGGCAATGGTGCACGCTGAGAAACTCCTGGGAATCGCCGAAAATATGATAGGCTACATGCTGATCGACCGAAATAACATTGGTCATTATTGCCCGCTCCAGGATACGATGCCCGTAATTCCCAAATCCAATCAGCACAATAGTATTTTCATAACTGCACAATGGTTTCGACCGCCAGTACTGCCTGGCACAGCATTCGTAACTGTTAAAAAAGTGAATATTGTCCGAAAGCTTATCCTGTCCGTTGGTCGTTCTCGCATAAACTTCCACAGGCAGTTCATTCAGGTTAATTGCCCGTCGGTTAATGCCGATGTCATTTTCCTTCATCAAAAAAACCTTGCATTTTGTGCCGATATTTTTCTTTTTTGCAACAATCTTATCCGGCGAGGCACTTAAGAAAAGGCAGGGATAACTGGGACTTTCACTCTGGCTGCTTCTTTTCTCACCGTAAATAATCAGCGCATTTGCATCTTCTTTGTAGATATTGGCGGCAAGTGTATTGGACTCTACGCCGTAATCGGCAAAATAATACCAATTCTTTTTTTGCTGCAGACTGAGTAAAAAAAAGGGCATTCCTTCACTGGTAATAAAGGAAAGCAGACCGCCAAGCATGGTCACCATAATCCCCGCGGACAGCAGCAAAAATACCATTCCCACCACATGCCCCAAGGGAGTTACCGGAACCAGGTCGCCATAGCCCACGGTAGTCAGAGTCACTAAGGAGTACCAGAACGCATCGCCAAACGTCCGGATCATCGCTTGATCATTTGCCGATTCTGAACAATAGAGAATCGTCAGCAAACCGATATAAATGAACAAAAGCATGATAATCAAACTTAAATAAAGATTCTTTTTTATCTTCATCGCCCGGCCATCTCCTTATTTATTTGCGGATAATGATGGAAGGTATACCCGTTTCCTGATCTCCTATGTTACTGTTCACACGTTCACAGTAACTCTCCTATTCCTACGGTTTTTCTCATCAAATCAGTTCTAATCGGATAATCGTAATTAATTTTAATATAGTATAACAAATCCTAATCGGCAAGTAAAGGAAAAACATCAATCTTCCAATCTCCCAAAACCGCGTGGAATCAGGGGTCACTGTTCACACGTTCACAGCAACCCCTGATTCCTTGCGGTTTTCCAGACCGGGGCGGTTATTTCTTATCTTTATATACGGTTCTTTCCCAGATTTCTTTAATCCGTTCCCAGCCATCCATAGCTACCAGCGCCACATTAAAGGCGGCAATCATACAGGCAAACATCATGTACCATGTAATCGGCTGTTTCTGCCAGGCCATAAGCGCCATAAAAGACACTGGGCATAATACCAGGGATAAGACAATCACTACGGCAGAGGTCGGCAAAGCAGCTAACCCCGGCCAGGATTTAATTACCTGGGCAATCACCGATACAATAAAGGCCATAACACCAATAGCCATTAACAAATAGGATAAATGCTGCATCATTTCATTAAGATTCATTCTGTTTCCTCGCTTTCTTCCGGCTTTTCCGGTTTTCTTTATAGTATTACTTATGCACTTCCTGGCTCATGTGCTTTTCAATCTTCCCGATTGCCTCCGTTACTGGACCTTTGCGTCCCTGCTCTTTAAGCCCCTCAAGGCAGGCCAGCACGCCATAGGTTAAAAGAAAATTTAAAAAGGACGGCTTTCCCGGCAGGGAATGAACCATCCTTTTTTGTGTGTTGAATCCATTTTTTCCTTGTATCTTGCTCCCAGATATGCTATCGTAAATACGAAGGAAAAGTCAGAGAAGCAGCCTACCCTCAACAGTAGATTGCTTAACCCCTTACTATTTTGTTGATTCAGCATCAAAGACTATATTCTTTAGCCATGTTATTTACACCACAGCAAAAAATTCCTTCTCCCAGGCTTTGATGGTTTCTGTCGGGAGTTCTAAAACTTCAGCGATGTCTTCTATTGAATCTCCACGTTTTAACATATTTTTCGCTGTTTTTTTTGCTGTTTTTTGTTGACCTTTCTGTAAGCCTTCCTGTAAGCCTTCCTGTCTTCCTTCATCCATCAGCATCTTTCCCACCTGTGTCATTCCTAACACCTCCTTGATATAGCGTTTTGTTTCATCATTGATTATTTTATCTGTAAATGTCAATATTCCTGCTAAAGCAAAAGTTTCCTGTTCCTTATTGGGTAACTGTTTAGCTAAATCCACACATGCCCGGATAGCTTCCTGTTTCTTTTCTTCTCCTTTATACGTCAGAGGAAGAAGAACCAGATGCATAAGAAGTTCATCGGTAATTGTATGGTCAGTAATCCCTTTTTTGACCTCTTTAAGCCATGCATCTGACGGAAGCCCCGTCATGTAAGAAGCTTCCACCTGTATCTGGCAGGCTGTTCGGCTGAATACCGTTTTTGTTTTCTCAATATCTGCGGTATACAAGACCATCATATGAATATCCGGCTGTTTTCCTTCCTTTAAATAGCGGTCAATAACATCCATAAGATAACGACCATACTTGGTAAAATTTGCTTCCTTGTATTCGCTCTCATAGTCTAAGATGGCAACGCTTCCATCTTCTAATTCAAACAGATTATCCATCCGCAATTCCCTGGCCTGAATGATGGGGATATTGGTTGGGCGAATATCCACGACCTTTAGATTTGTTTTAAGCCCAAATAAAGAGAGGGATTTTCCCTTCATCTGATCCCCAAAAAGCTTAGAAACAATATCTTTATTCTGATAGGCAATTGCAATATCCGTATCGGAATCTGCAGCAGTATTGCTATTTGCATTGTCGTTGGTATTTTTTTGTTCCATTTTCTGTCCTTTCCTGTTTTTCTCATTGCGTTTCAAGTTAAATCTGTTTTCTCAGAGAACAAAACAGCAGTTCTTATTACCTTTAGTATAACGGAAAACCATAAGAAATACAAATAATTTATTTCTAAAAATTACAACGAAAGATGGGGCGTTGCTGTCAAATCAGCTTTCTCACCCTGCTTTCCTGCATTTCCTCAACAAAAAATCAGGGCTTTCGGAGATCTTCCAATCTCCAAAAACCCTGATTCCATGCGGTTTTCCATCGTTTCCATCCATTTTTCCATCCTGGAAAACCATATCTTTATGCGGATAACAGGACTCGAACCTGCACGGTCGCCCACCAGAACCTAAATCTGGCGTGTCTGCCAATTCCACCATATCCGCGCACACATCGGAAGCCTTTCCTGCCTCCGATGCGCTTCTTATCATACCATTTTTAAACACCGATTGTCAATATCAAATCCCAATCCTTTTCCTGATTTGTGCAATGCTTATTCCTGTCTTTTCGGCAATGGCTGCTAAATCTTCATACTCCAGTTTCTCCCGAAGCACCTCTTCCTGCCCCGGATAATGTGATAATTTTCTTCTCACGGTTCCCCAGGGTGTTTCAATTCCTTCAAAGCTTCTGGACAGTACACTCCTCTCACACCAGATCCGGCGAATTCCCAGGGTTGTTGTATGGCGGAAAATGCATTCCTCCATCCGGCAAATATCTGCTGACCGGCAAAGGCACACCAGAAGAACCCCCGGTCTGCTTTTTTTCATGCCAATGCCCACGGTGTACACATCCAGCGCCCCTTCTTTCAAGAGTATTTCGCAGGCAAATCCAATTTCTTCTCCGGTCATATCATCCAGATTGCACCGCAGTTCCACGATAGAATCTGCCTCTGCCAGGTTTTCGGATTCCTGATTCCTTAAATTTCCAAGAAATGCACGCACACAGTTGGCGGCCGGAAAATCCTTTTTTCCCATTCCGTAGCCAATCTTTTCCGCAGCCATTGGCGGCATAATCCCAAACTGTCCGACAAAATATTTCAGCAATGCCGCTCCCGTAGGTGTACACAATTCTCCGCGGATGCTTCCTCCATAAATGGGAATACCCTCAAGCAGACAGGCCGTCGCCGGTGCTGGAACAGGAAGGATTCCATGTGCACAGCGAACCTGGCCGCTCCCCACATGCACAGCCGAAGCAAAGACTTTCTCAATTCCCAGCCGTTCCATCAAAAAGCAAACCCCTGTCACGTCGGCAACAGCATCCAGAGTTCCAACCTCATGAAAATGAATGTCTTCCACCGTCTTTCCATGCACCCTGCTTTCCGCCTCCGCAATAAGCTGATACACCGCCAAAGCATCTTTTTTTACCTTTTCCGATACATGAAAATGACCAATCCACTCCCTGATTTCATTCATTCCCGCATGGTGGTGCGCATGACTATGTTCGCCAGGATGTTCATGATTATGTCTGTGCTCACCATGACCATGCTCGCCATGCCCATGTTCATGCTCACCACAACCATTCTCTCCATGACCATGCTCATGCTCTCCACGACCATTCTCTCCATGACCGTGCTCATGCTCATGAAATAAGTCATCAAACTGCCCAGGCGCATCCAAAGGATTTTCTTCTCCGGCTTCTTCTTCCTCCCCGTGGATCAAAACACGCATATGTGTTCCCGAAATCCCGCATTTCTCCGATTTTTCTGCCTGAAACTCTGCACCTGGAATTCCTAAATGGTTCAGTTCTTCCAGCACAGCTTCCCTGTCCGGGCACAGTTCCAGCAATGCAGCCATCAGCATATCTCCCGCGGCCCCCATCCCGCAGTCCAAATACAGTATCCTCATGTTTTCCTCCATTCTCTGCACGTTTTTTCTTTTATGTTTAACGTTTGTGATTCATCATACTTGCCAGATAACCTGCACCAAAACCGTTATCGATATTGACCACGCTGACCCCGCTTGCACAGGAATTCAGCATAGATAACAGGGCCGAGAGTCCAAAAAAGGAAGCACCATAACCCACGCTCGTCGGCACGGCGATAACCGGGCAGTCCGCCAGTCCGCCTATGACACTGGCTAATGCCCCTTCCATCCCGGCAATGGCGATAATAACCTCTGCCTGCATAATCTCATCCAAATGGGCCAGTAAGCGGTGCAGACCCGCCACTCCTACATCGTAAAGGCGAACAACCTCATTGCCCAGAACCTGCGCAGTGAGCGCTGCCTCCTCGGCCACAGGCATATCGCTGGTTCCTCCTGTTGCCACGACAATTTTTCCCCTGCCGTCCGGCTCTGGCATCCTGCCGACAATCCCTATCTTTCCCATAGCAAAGTACTGCAGTTCATATTCTTCCTTTACTTCCTCTGCCATTTCCGGCGACATTCGGGTAATCAAAATGGTTTCCTGCCCCTGCGCTTTCATTGCCCGGATAATTCCCTTTACCTGCTCTCCGGTTTTTCCTGCACCGTAAATCACCTCACTTACGCCCTGGCGCAGCCCCCGGTGATGATCCAGCTTTGCATAGCCCAGGTCTTCAAAAGGCGTTTCTTTTAACCGCAGCACTGCTTCATCCACACTGGTTTTTCCCTGCGCCACTTCTTCAAAAAGACGCCGTATATCTTTCTGTTCCATATTTGTTCCTTTCTGTTCTTTCTGTTTCTTTTTTATTATCTCTTCCTTCCTTAATTCCCTCTTTCCTGTAAATCCAGGAATATCCCCGAAAAACCACCGGCTAATGCTTCCCGAATTTCCTTCCTTTTTTCTACAGCCATCGCCATCTGTGCTGCGGGAAGCTGAATCCTGGCAGCATCACCGTAAAGGCGCACCCGGAAATCCGAAAATCCCATCTCTGCCAGGGTCATTTCGCTCTTTTCTATATTTTCCAATAACACCGCCGTAATTTCCCTGCCTGCCGGAATTCGGGTCGCCAGACAGGCATAAGCAGGCTTATTCCAGGTAAATAACCCCGCCCGCTGCGAATAGCTGCGTATTTCCTCTTTTGTAAATCCGCAGTCCCGCAAAGGCGAACACACGTTGAGTTCCTCTGCAGCCCTCATCCCCGGCCGATCCGCAGACTCATCCGAAGCATTTGTCCCATCCAGCAGCAGATGATAGCCATCCTTAACTGCCTGCTCTTTTAATCTTCCAAATAATGCATGTTTACAATAATAACAGCGGTTTTCCGGATTTCCTGCGATTCTTTTCTCTTTTAAAATATCCAATTCCAGCACAGCCAGCCGTATTCCCATCTGGCTGGTAAGTTTTTGCGCGTCTTTAAGTTCAAACTCCGGCTGAAAAGCTGTCTTAATAAAATAGGGCTGTATCTTCGCCCCCGCCTTAATTCCTGCCCACAATAAGTAAGCCGAATCCACGCCGCCGGAAAACCCCAGGGCTGCTCTTGGATTTTCCTGAAAAAAAGATTGCAGCTGGTGTTCTTTCATTTGCCTATTCCTTTCTTCAAAAGAAAAACCATAAAAGCATCTCTTTATGTTTATTTCGATAAAGAAACAATGCCTTCATGGCCTTTTTTATTTCCATTTGATTTCTCTTTTACTTTTTTATCTTCCATCTGCTGTCTGCTTGGGCAGACTTATCCGGCTTCTGCCAGAATAACTGCATTTATTCTACCGCCTCCATACAGGATTGTCAAGCAGCTGTTTCTATAGTTCACTGTGGTTACCGTTCACACGTTCACAGCAACTGTTCACATCACTCACAGCAGCGGGCAAAAATCCATGAAAATTGCCCGAAAACAGTAGACAAACAAAAAAAATTATGTTATGCTTATCAGGCATTCAATCATGGCCTGTTGGTCAAGCGGTCAAGACGACGCCCTCTCACGGCGTAAACCCGGGTTCGATTCCCGGACAGGTCATCCTCGTGATGAAAACTTCCTTTGGAAAATCAATGTTATGATTTTTTAAAGGAAGTTTTTTTATTGTATTTGATTTTCTATGAAAATACTGAAAATAATTCTCTTCAAAGCTACCTTCTTTTCCGAAATCTTTAGCAAAAAACTTTAGCAAAATTAATTGATAAAAGCATGGTACAACACGAAATACAACATAAACTGCCGCACAAAGCAAAAAAGTTCCCGGCAATACCGGAAACTTCTGTATTTAGGGCAAAAAATAAGAGCGCGAGACGGGACTCGAACCCGCGACCCCGACCTTGGCAAGGTCGTACTCCACCAACTGAGCCACTCGCGCATATCTTTTTCTCTATCTTTTTTCTTTTTCATGCTTTATCGCTTTTTATCCTTTTTCATCGGGGTGACAGGATTTGAACCTGCGACCTCCTGGTCCCAAACCAGGCGCTCTAGCCAAGCTGAGCCACACCCCGGGCTTTTGTTCAAGGCTTGGCTTTCTCTCTTTTCTGCCTCACCCTGATCTCCTGGCTTCTCAAACTCTTCCATGTACCCTCAAAACCACATATTGAATTCATCCGATTCTCTTTATCAACCACTTTCTCTTTCGCCCTCTCAGGCGAATAACCCTACCTGCCTTCTAGGATAAGCCCTCGACCGA
>CAMNRM010000029.1 GCA_946553025.1 uncultured Clostridium sp. | reverse complement strand
CCAGATATTGAATTTTCAAGGTCCGTAGCTAAAATCTATGTGCGAAGTTTGAGTAAATATTTTATTGAAAATCTGGGTGACAGCCGGGTGTATCTTGTCCGAAATAAAACACTTTGCCAGATAACCCAGGATCAGTCCTTAGCAGCACGGATGATGCAGAAGCGCCATTTGTCCGAGGAGGAAGCAAAACGCTCTGTTCCGAAAAATAAATTGACGATGTGTGTAGGGATGTTTGCTGTGCCGAAAAGCAACTATTATACAGGAGAGGTGTGCGCAGGAGATTGTTTTCTGCTTTGCAGTGACGGGTTTTACCAGCCATTGAAAACAGAGCAGATGAAAAAGGTTCTGGAGGAAGCCGAATTTAGTGCAGAAGAAAAAGCGGAATATCTGCGTCAGTTCATTGAAACAGGAAAAGCTACGGACAATGTATCTGCAATTGTTGTGGAGGTAAAGGAAGGGAGCAGGGATGAAAACAAATATTTTGATTTTCTTGGCAGTTCTGGTCGCTGCCTGGGGAGCGGTCACGGATCTGCGTACCCATAAAATTTACAATCGCTTAACAGGTCCTTCCATATTGGCGGGAATTGTACTCCATGTGTTTTTTTGGGGAATCCGTGGTTTTTTCAACAGTTTGCTGGGACTTTTGCTGGGTGTGTGCTGTATGGTGTTTTGGGTTCTGGGGATGTTAAAAGCCGGGGATATTAAACTGTATATGGCAGTGGGAGCTTTGGGTGGATGGAAGTTTTGCGGATATACCATTATATTTTCTGTGCTTATTGGGGGAATTGTCAGCGTGATATTGATGCTGTCAAGGAAAAGCGGCAGGGCATCCTTAAAACGGCTTTGGGAGTATTTTATTTTTCTTGGGTATACAAAAAAGTTTTCTATGTATCATCCGGAAGAAAGCCATGCTTATTTTAGCTTTGGATCTTGTATTTTTGCAGGGAGTTTAGCGGCCTGCTCTATGTTGTTAAGGTAAAAATAATTAAGACAAAAATAGAAAATATTTACAAAAAAGGAGGGCTTAGGATGGATTTGCCTCTGAGGGAAATTCTGTTTTGGGGAGGGATTGCCGGAATGGGAGCATCAGCGGTGATGTTTTTGTTTTCTGTTGTTCTTGCGGCAGTTACGGGAAAGCATTTAAAAAGAAAGTTAGAGGAGGAATATGGAAAGCTGTAGTTTGTGGAAATGGTAAAATTACCGGAAGAAAGGGGGGAGGGTAATGCCTCAGCAAATTGCAGGATTATATGAGATTCAACGAAAAATTGGTTCCGGGGGCGGGGGAATCGTTTATCTGGGATGGCATGTGCGCCTGAAAACGCAGATTGTGCTGAAAGCAGATAAACGCAGTCTGGACACGGCTCCGCAAAAGCTGCGCCGGGAAGTGGATATGCTGAAAAAGCTGAAAAATACCTATATTCCTCAGGTGTATGATTTTGTGGAGGAAGACGGTGTTGTTTATACGGTAATGGATTTTATTGAGGGTGAAAGTCTGGATAAGATTCTGCAAAGAGGGGAAAAGCCTTCGCAGCCCCAGGTTATTCAGTGGGCATGTCAGCTTTTGGAAGCACTGGTTTATCTTCACGAACAGCCGCCTCATGGAATTCTTCATGGAGATATTAAACCAGCCAATATTATGCTGCGGCCGGGAGGCGATATTTGCCTTATTGATTTTAATATTGCTTTGGTTCTGGGAGAGAATGGGGCGGTTAAGGTGGGAAGGAGCAGGGGATATGCATCGCCGGAACACTATGGAATAGGGTATGCACCGACACAGCCGACAGAGAAACGAAAGAAGAAACATCCGAAAGGGAGAAGGAGGCGCAGATACAAGGAAAACGGATCGGATGATACGGAAGTAATGGAAGAAACAGAAACGATGACCGAAACGCAGAGTATGGAGGAACATTGGCCTTTCCTTTCAAAAATGAGTAGCAGTACCAGCGGACAGAATCAGGTTACACTGGATGCGCGTTCGGATATCTACAGCTTGGGAGCGACGTTGTATCATCTTCTTTCAGGGAAGCGTCCAGAACAGGATGCGCTAATTGTGGAGCCGCTGGGTAAGGAGTTTTGCAGTCCTCAGGTGTCTAAAATTATCCAGAAAGCTATGGCACCCAGTGCCGCAATGCGTTATTCGTCAGCAAAAGAAATGCTGGATGCTTTTCGTGGGCTTTATAAAAATGATCCCAGGGTAATCCGACACAGGCGCTGGTCGTTTGTTTCAGCCGCTTTTTTTCGCTGCTTTTTCTGACAGGGGGAGGATGTACATTTATTGGGTTAAAGCAGATGGAACAGGTACAGGAAATGTTTGCTTTGGCGGAATATTCAGCAAACAGCCTTGCACAGGGAGATGTGTCCGGTGCGGTAGAACTGGCGCTGCAGGCGTTTCCTGAGGAAAAACAGATATTTTCTGTCCCGGCTGCGGCTCCGGTGCAGAAGGCTTTAACCGATGCATTAGGGGTGTATGATTTATCGGATGGTTTTAAGGCTTTTGATTCTATAAAGCTGCCTTCTGCGCCGTTTGCCCTGACTGCTTCTCCAAAAGGAAGTCGTTTTGCCGCCGTATATGCCTATGAAGCCGCTGTTTATGACCGGGAGAGCGGGCGGTGTCTTGCTGTACTGCTGTTAGAAAAGTCCGCGCTTTCGGATGTGAAATTTCTGAATGAAAACAGACTGCTTTATGCCGGGGCTGATGGGGTGTCCGCCTATGATTTAGAGAAAAAGAAAACGCTGTGGACAGGCGAAAGGGCAACTTCACTGGCACTCTCCGGGGATGGGCAGATTGCTGCTGCAGTGAATAGGAATGAGGATTTTGCAGTACTCTACCAAACCGATAACGGAGAAAAAATAGGGAAATGTTCATTTGACGGACAGCACCTGCCAATAGCGGAAAATGATATTTTTGCTCATCCCGGGGATTTTGTTTTTGCTTTAAATCATGACGGAAGCCGGTTGGCGGTCAGCTTTGACGGCGGCGGGCTGACGGTGTTTGACTGGAAAAACAGAGATAATGATTTGATTCTTTATGGGAAAGATTCATCAAAGAATACAGGGTTTGCGGGTGGCTTTTGCGGGTCTTATTTTGCTTTTGCAGCAAACAGGGAGGAGAAGTCTTTATTTGGGATTGTGGATGCAAAAAATGCCCTCTATCTGGGCGGACATGAGTCACAGACGCCCTATTGTCTGCAGGTCAGTGAGAAAGGAATAGCCCTGGCCAATGGAAATCTTTTAGTCAGCTTTGATCCGAAAACTTTGGAGGAGAAGGAATTGGCATACACGGATAAGGAAAATATCACAGCATTTTCTTTTGACGGAAACTATGCACTTGTGGCAACCGATGGGCCGGGATTTGCCTTATTTGACCGTGGGGCGAAGCGGATTTTGTCGGAAAGCAGTCAGATGGGATATGATTTTCCTGTTCTTGCAGGGCCATTCGTGGTTCTGGGCAATCGGAATGAACCATTTTTGCGTATGCTGAAAAGGGAAAGCCATGAGGAAGCTGTTTTTTTATCCTATGATGCCCGCTATGATCATGATGAGGCACGGGTGAGTCAGGACGGGAAAACGGTGGTTTTATTCAGCAATCGCTCTTTTCGTGTGTATGATCTTCAGGAAAATTTGCTGACTGAGGTTATTCTTCCAGATGCAGAACAGATTTATGATCAGCAGTTTAGAAGAGCAGGAGAGGATTCCTGGCTTGAGGTTATCTGGTATGACGGGACAGTTCGCTGTTATCGTGCAGCCGATGGAACGTTATTGTCAGAGGTTGAAGGAGTGCCGCCGGATAGGGATTTGGAGGAAGAATTTTATACAGATCGGTATCGGATTCATTCTTCTCTTCATGGAGCGCCAGAGGTATATGATCGTGAAACGGATCGAAAAATTGGTATATTGGAAGAAGACGCCTATCTGACTTATGTAACACAGGTGGGGGAGTGGGTGGTAACAGAGTACATAAATACAGAGGGGAAAAGGTATGGGCTTTTGCTGGACAAGGATTTGCAGGTCATTGCCTGTATGCCTGGCTTGTGTGATATTGTGGGAGAAACCTTGATTTTTGATGATAAATCCGGGAATCTGCGGCAATGCCGCTTGTATTCCCTCCAGGAACTAAAAGAACTTGGAGAGGCTTATAGAAGAGAAAATGCAGAAAAAGGAAAGGAGAGAAAAGGCGAATGAAAAAAGTGAAACGAGGCTTGGCAGCGATTATGGCTGCACTGCTTATGGTTCCGTCACAGTCCATTATGGCAGGTGCACAGTTACCGTCGCAGGATTTGGTGCTGGAGGAAGCAGCAGAAAAAGGAGAAAAAGAAAAGAAAGCAAGCCCGGGAAATGCGCAGGAGGCAGAAGAGAAAAAGGGCGAAGAAAAGGCAGAGGAACAAGAGAAAGCAAGCGCAAAGAAGCTGGAAAAAAAGGCTGTTGTGGAAAAAGAAGAAATTATCTTTAATACGGGCAAACATGAGTACAGCGTGGTTGACAGGGACAGTTTCTTTGAAGAGGAAATTGGTGATGCTGTTTTTGAAGAAGATGGGAGTTACACCATTAATATTCCGGAAGAAAATCCCTTTTTTCCTTATGAAGTCGAGTTTATTTATCAAGGAAAACGTGAACGCAAGTGGTTTATGACACCAGATGCAGAGGTAGAAATCGGAGGACATGTATTTTATGTATCAGCTTCTTTTGATGGAGATGTAGTAACACAGATGAGCTTGAATGTTGGCGGGGAATCTGTTATTGTCTATCCGGAAGAGAAAGAATTTACCAATGAAGATGAAGGGGAAATTGTGCCTGCATCATTGTTGCCGCTGGAACAGAAGAATTTAAGTGTCGATTTGACGGGATATACACCATTGGAACTAACGATGATAAGGGTGGATGACCTGTTTATTGGCGGTGAAATGGCTGATGGTGATAAAGTAATGTGGACAAGGTATGATGATGATTATACAATAAGCATGCTGGGAGATAAACTGGATTTAAGCTATGATACCTATGAGCCATATGATGGTTTTGTAGATTGGAAAATGATTGTTGGAAAAGATGATCAGTTGGCGGGCAATAATATCTGTTATTATGTAAGCGTAAAGGTAACACCTTCTAGTGACTGGCTTAATCCTTCTATTTATTTTCAGGATAATGAAGGAAACAGAATTGAACAGGATCTTACAAACGTATCCTATTATGATTATGATGATGATAGAGAATTTCAAATGGGCATAGTTGATGGAGCGTGGGGGGAAGGAGAGTCTGGGCCAGTATATATTAGTTTATCTATTAATGATAGCCTGTTTCCCAAAGTGAATTTTGACCATATTAAGGTGTATGAAGGAAAATTTATTTCTGCGGAAGAGGCAATATCTGGAACAGAAATTACAAATAAACTCCTTAATGTAAATATGGAACAGAAAGATGACGGATATCCCATGTTGGAGTGGGATAATGATTGGGTTACTATGGTTGCTTTTGATTCTGATAGTAATGCCGTGGGATGTTTGCCATTTTTTATGAGTATATTTAGATATACAAGAAAAAATGGTATTCATGGGGATAGTTTTTGGAAAAAAGATGGTGAAGATATTATATATATATCAGATAGTTACAGTCGTGATGTGTGTGATGGAGTTACATATTTAACATTTAGCTTATATAGAGAATATGCTGCAGATCGAGAGTATTATCTGAAATTGCATTGCAGAACATCTTATGAGGTGACTGCTGCTTATGTAGGAAAATATTCATCAATAAAGGAAGCAGTGGCAGCGGGAGCCAAAGATATTAAAGATGAATTATTTGTTTCTTCAGGATATTGTGCAGATTATAGCAAAGGTGTTTTCTTCACTGTTTTTGCAGGAAAAGACGAAAATAATGTTACGGAAACCTATTATTGTATGGTTAATGCAGAAACTGGATTAATACCAGACTTACTCAACGATAATACATGGGTCTGGTTTGATGGATTAAATGATAGCAATAAAAACTATATTGGTACAAAAGTTATCGAATCGGATGATTATGGTGACGGAAGTTATTTGACAATGTTGGTAGATGAAAATGTGGATTTAAGCAGTTTAGCACCAAGATTTTCGATAAATGATAAGGCAAATTTATATGCTGCTGGAAGTAAAGAACCAGAAATCAGTGGTAAAACTCTTCATGATTTTTCACAGGGTCCAGTGCAATATACAGTTTCGGCTGAAGATGGAGTTGCATTGAAGAATATTTGGCTTCAGGTAGTGAAGGTTGGCGTAGGGAATGGCAGACTTTATATTAATAGTCTGGGAGATAAAGACGCAAAAACAAAGGTAGAAAATGGAGTGACTTATTCTACACGTGAAATGATTATTGATGGACGATATGATTACCAGCATGATATTGTTCTTATTAATCTTGGAGAAGAAGAAATTCCAGAAATATCAGCTGTCATAGTGTCTGATGAAGTAGAATTGGATAAATATTGGACATTAAAAGGAGGGTATGAACTTCCTGATGTAGGTAATGGAGGAACAGCAGAATATGGTGAATATTGGAATCTGGCTAAACTTCGTGTACGGCCTAAAGAAGGTGCAGCAGACGGGAGAGATATTACAGGAACATTAACTATTAAATCTGGAGAAAAGGAACTGATTGTGCTTACTTTAACTGGTACTGTCGGTGATCCCAGTATTACTACAAAAGAAATTCCGGAAGCTGTTAAGTATGTTCCCTATGGAACGATGATTCAAAATAGTAATAAGTATGACTGGAATAAAGTCAGATATCAGTTGGTTGATGGTAAATTGCCAGAAGGTATGGAGATGCGGGAGAACGGAGAACTTTATGGTGTTCCTAAGGAAACAGGAAGCTTTACGTTTACCGTATGGATGAGGAACAGTTATAATAGATTTTCTAGCAGTGAGAGAACGTTTACCTTGACGGTTGCTGAAAATACGGATGCCAATGTTGATAATGCTACAGATAAAGGATATACATTGACACAGCGTGTTCAGAACATGAATGTGAATAATATTTATGGCCAGACCCTTGTTTCTGATGGTACATATGGTGAATTTGTGGATATTTTCCTGGATGGTGAAAAACTGGAAAAGGATGTTGATTATACTTCGGAAGAAGGAAGTACCAGGATTGCGATTTCAGGAGAAACTTTAAAGAAACGAAACAGTGCTGGACGACATACCCTGGGAATTGAGTTTAGAACAGGAGATGCAAAGGTATTAAAACGTGCTGCGCAAAACTATGAAATCAGAACTAAAAATCAAAATAATAATACTAATAACAATAGCAGTTCCAGCAGTAGAAGTTCTAGTGGACGCAGAAATAATATTGTCAACACCCCGTCCATACCCCGCGATCCAAAGAAGGGCTATTACAATACCCAAACAGGAATAATTACTGGAACTGGTGACGGTTATTCTCACTGGGTAAAGGATGATTTTGGATGGAAGCTGATTTATGCGGATGGCACCCCGGCTATTGGGCAGGTTATACAATTAGCAGACCAAACTGCCGCAGAACAGGTTATCTGGGAGCAGATTGATGGTGTATGGTATGCGTTTGGCATTACCGGCTATCTGAAATCCGGATGGATTTGTGACTATCAATTAAACGGATGGTACTGTATGACCGAATATGGAATGTATTCCGGATGGTATGGAGATGAGCAGGATCACTGTGTTTATTATCTGGAACCCGGAACGGGGAAACTGGCAGCAGGGTGGAAGAATATTGACGGCAAATGGTATTATTTTAATGAAACAACCACGATTCCAACCTGGAATTTCAATGCAGTAACCGGAGTGTGGGTGTATAATCCAATAGCCGGACATAAGCCTTATGGTGCTGCCTACATTAATGAACAGACACCCGACGGATATTTTGTTGGAATCGATGGTGTTTGGGATGGGCAGGAAATTCAGAACTAATGGTTTAAGAGATGAATGAAAAAATAAATCAATAAGTGAATTTATTTATGTACCTTGCCGGATGAAGCTGTTTATCCATAGCAGAATGAAATGATGAGAACAGATTTTGTCCGGTAAGGTTATTTTTTTAATCTTATTATACAGTTAATTTCTTTTAAAAGTGAGGGAAAAGGGGAATGAGGAACTTAAAAAAAGGATTGTTAGTGATTCTTCTGTGTATCTTAGTTATTCAGGATGCCAGTTTTGTTTTGGCGTCGTCACTGGCAAAGACAGGACAGATAAATAGCTTTTTTAGCATAGAAAGTGAACGCAGAACAGAAAATAGGAAGCCTGCCATTAAGAAAGATAAGACGGCAACAGATACTAATGCAGAAGCTGAAATAAAAGAGGATGTATCAAAAACAGAGAATACAGAGAAAACGAAAACGGAGAAACTTAAAGAACAGAAAAAGGCAACCAATTCTGATGCAGAACAGGATAATAAGCCGTCTGACCAGGAAGAAAATCAGGAAAAAGAAAATCAGGAAGAAGAACTTTCTTATAGCGAAGAAATCATTTTCCCGGCTGCGAAAGAAGCTGCGGAAGATATAAATTTTGCTTTTAATGAAGAGCGTATTATTGGCTGTGTGGGAGATAAAATGTATTGTCGTGATCTGTTGGCTGAATCCGAACTGGAGGGTGAGTTTTCCTGTACCAGCAGTAATACAGATATTGTGGACGTATTGAACAGTGGAATTAAATACGTGTATCTGTACTTAAATAAAGAGAGAAAAGCAGAAATAGAGGCAACATTGACCTTAGAAAACGGAGAGAAACGAATAACAAATCTGACTGTGGAAGTGGTAAAGCGCCAGATAAAGTTTACGACGAATGAAAATCCGATCCGTATTCCGCTTGGAAAAACGATAGAAGTGCCCGTGGATAAACGTTATCTGGGCTATTATCGTTACGGTGCATGGCTGTATTATACTATTGGTGATGCACAGGTGGTTTCTGTATTTAAGGATATTGACGGCGAAAAAATAAGAGGACTGAAGATAGGAACAACGGCGATTACCTTTACACATAAAGATTTAACGGAAACTCGTGAGATTGAAGTGTATACCGATATTCGTCTTGGTGACGTGAAGGTAGAAAGAGATTTTCCGGGTGTAACGGAACTTTCCTGGACGATGGAAAATACACCTTATTATCGCATAGAACGTGCAGGGGAGGGAGAAGGTTACTATTCTATTTTTGAGGGAGAAGATGGAGGTTTAAGAAATCAGTTTATTGACCGCGATTTGAAACCTGGAGCCAAGTATCGCTATCGTATATCTGCAATGGCCGCAGATGAAGAGGGTCAGAACCGAATTGTGGCAGATACAAAAGAAATTGTTGTCAATGTAAATAAGAAAGAGATAAAATTTAAAAATCCAGGCTGGTGTTATGCTTATGTCAATGAAACTTATCCGGTAGAAGTAGAGTACATTGGTTATGATAAAGATGCGGATTTAAAAGTGCAATGGTCGAGCAGTAATCCTGAAATTGCCCGTATTGATAAGGACGGAAAGGTAACTGCATTAAAAGATGGAATAACGCAGATAAGCATACGTTTAGAAGATGGAAATGAAGTGGTGCATAATCTTTATGTGTATCCTGTCCAGGAAGTTGAAGATTTAAACATTGCTGTAAACTTTAATGAATATGTAAAACTTGTCTGGTCGGATCAATCCGCACAAAAAGCTTATGTGATTTATCGTCGGGAGAACAATAAAAACTGGGAAAAACTGGAAGAGAAAAAGGATTGCGGATTTATAGACAAAACAGCGCTTTCCGGGCATACATATCAGTATAAAGTAACCGCATTAAGGCAGAATAACAATACGTATGAAACGTCAGGTACAATCATCGATGTGACCGTGTCTGACCGTTCTGTGAAATTATTATCGGATGTAGTGCAGGCAAGAAAAGGGAAGACGTATGATTTACCTTTAGAGATTACAGGATTTGACGAACCTCCGGTTATAACATGCAGCAGCAGTAATGAACAGGTGGCTACAGTAAATGCAGAGAACAGAAAAGTAACGGTTATTGATGAAGGAAGGGCGGAGATTACGATTGCATTTCCGGAAGGGGCAATTTTTGTGTGTACCTATTTCTGCGTGGAACGTCCGAAAAACATGTGTACGGAAACAGAATGGAAGGTATTTACCATAACCAATCAGAATCGGATGAAAGAAGGTCACGATCCGCTCAGTATGTTTCCGCAGATGCAAAAGGCAACAGATATCCGCAAAAAAGAACTGGTACAGCTTTATTCTCATGATCGTCCGAATGGAAGCGAATGCTTTTCTGTGTTCAAGGAAGTAAATCTGGACTATCCTATTGCAGGTGAAAATGTTGCCTATGGCTATGGTTCGCCAGAGGCTGTGATGAACGGATGGATGAACAGTCCGGGGCATTATCGGAATATAATGGGAGATTTTCAGCATTTTGCTGCCGGTGAAACAAAAGATAAATGGGTTCAGATGTTTATCGGGTGTTTTGACAAAATGGATTTAATGGCTATGGCTCCGGCAAATGGAAACAGAACGTTTAAAAAGGGAACGAAAGTTGAAGATTTTGGAGAAATTGTCGTATTAAATTGTAAAGAACACGGCAATGTTTATATGCCGTTGCTTTCTAAGATGTGTACAGGATATGATGAAGATACTGTCGGTGAACAGATAATTACCGTACATTATAAAGATAAAACGACAACATTTACCGTGACCATCAAAGATTCCGGAAACAGTGGAACGAATAATAGTAATACGGGAAACAGCGGCAGTTCCGGAGGCGGAGGTGGCGGCGGAAGCCGTGGCAGTTCAGGAGGAAGAAGTTTGGCAGGCGGCCCGGGAGCAACAGGTATAAGTTCTGCACCTGTACTTGTTGGTTTTTGGATAAAAGATGCTGTTGGCTGGTGGTTTCAGCCGTTAGACAAAGCTTATCCTCAAAACCAGTGGGCGCAGATTAATGGGGCAATTTATCATTTTGGTGAAAATGGATATATGACAGAAGGCTGGTTTGCAGAGGCTGGAAAGTGGTATTACCTAATACCGGGAAACGGAGCTGTGGCTACCGGATGGATAAAGCAGGCAGATACCTGGTACTATCTAAACGTTGATGGTTCTATGGCCGTTGGCTGGATTCAGGATGCAGGAAAGTGGTATTATCTGGGCATTGATGGAGGAATGCTGGCGAATACCATTACACCGGATAACTATGTTGTTGGCGCAGATGGAGCATGGATTCCGTAAAGTTTTTGATGATAAGAATCGATAAGGTTACTGTTTACGTAGGTCTGCGCACTTGCTGCGCTGACCGTAGGTTAAACCGGGCTAGTGAGCAAAAATCCCATCGACGAAGGCGATTTTCATGGATTTTTGCCCGTTGCTGTGAACATGTGAACAGTAACCATTTTTGAAAAGGGGAATTAAAAAGGTAAAAAATAACAGTGAAAGATTTGATGAAGATTTTCGTTTTCAGCTGACAAAACCAGAGTTTGAAAACTTGATGTCGAAAAATTCGACATCAAGTTGGAGCGGTACGCGAAAACTTCCATATGCTTTTACAGAAACTGGTATTTATATGCTTATGACCGTTCTGAAAGGCGATTTAGCGATTGCCCAGAGCAAAGCCTTGATTCGTATCTTTAAAGGAATGAAAGATTACATTTCAGAAAATCGTGCCCTAATTGGAACGGATGACATTGCGAGGCTTGCACTTCAGAAATGTGAATCCTGATGTTGTGATTACGGTGTTCTCTGACAACAAGCAGAAGGTTACGATTTACGAAGCCTGAAAAGAATCCCCCCTATTCTCTCCTCCTGAGGAAGATAATTTTTGTTTTTTCTTTTGGTTGCTTTTGATAAATAAATTTCCCTGTTCGATGTACAGTTCTTTTTGCTCTTCCGTGAGGGCGTGGAAAATTTGTAGAAGTTTCTGGTCACGGTAGTCCGTGTGTTTGTTGTCCATGGAATAGGACAGTAAAAAATCAATGGAAACATGAAAATACCCGGCAATTTTTTTCAACGTTTCAAAATCCGGTTCACGGTTATTGCGCACATAGTTTCCTACGGCGCTGGCAGAGATGTTTAAATCTTCTGCCATTTTTTTTTGACTTAAATTACTGTTTTCTAATAATTCTCTTAGCACATCTCCAAAATTCAAGATATCACCTCCGATTTTATGATACAGAACGAAAAGATGCAGCATCAGAAAAACAACAAAATGAATTTGACAAACAACAAAATGAATGATATTATTTTGTATAGAAAACAGGATGGTTATTCCTGGGCAGGTGGAGATTTGCTGAATATTAAAAATCTTAAGTAGAAAAAGGTAATAAGGGGGAAAAAACGTGGTTTTTTCGGGAAGTGAGTGGTTATTCTGGGGCGGCATAGGAATTATGGCGCTGTCGGCGTTAAGCGGCGTGTTCTGCCTGGTTTTATTCCTGATTACCGGGAGGATACTGAAGAGAAAGCTTGAAGAGGATTATGGGAAACTACAGCGTTAGCGCGTGTACGGACGAGGTTTTTGACCATGCGCTAAGGCAGATATACGGGGGATGAGATGATGTCACAGGTCATTGCGGGTATCTATGAGATACAGAACCAGGTGGGGTCCGGAGGCGGAGGAATCGTCTATCTGGGGCAGCATTTGCGGCTGAAAAAGAAGATTGTTATTAAGGAAGACAAGCGTACCTTAAATACCCGGGCGGATTTGCTGCGCCGGGAAGTGGATATGTTAAAGGATCTGAGTCATACCTATATTCCTCAGGTCTATGATTTTGTGCAGGAAAATAACGCAGTGTACACGGTGATGGATTTTATCGAGGGCGAGAGCCTGGATAAATTCTTAGAGAGAGGGGAGATTGCCCCGCAGCCGCAGGTGATTGCTTGGGCCTGCCAGCTTTTAGAGGCGCTGCACTACCTGCACAGCCAGCCGCCTTACGGCATCCTGCACGGGGATATCAAGCCGGCGAATATTATGCTGCGTCCGAACGGGAATATCTGCCTGATTGACTATAATATCGCCCTTGCCTTAGGGGAAGACGGAGCGGTGAAGGTGGGATTCAGCCAGGGCTATGCTTCTCCGGAGCATTACGGGATCGAGTACTGCAGCGACAGAAACCGAAAACGAAGAAGACTGGAGAAATCGATTGAAAAACCTATTGAAAACTCTATTAAAAACCAGGCAGAAAGCCATACATCAGGAAAACGGGTAACCAGGCTTGTGAATCCTTCCGGCGGCCCGCCCATATCGCCCTTGTCAACGGGAAGCAGCGGGCAGCACCTGGTTACGCTGGATGTGCGCTCGGATATCTACAGCCTGGGCGCTACATTATACCATTTGATTTCCGGAAGGCATCCGGCGGATGATGCAGAGGAGGTTATCCCTTTGGGGAGCGATGTCTGCCGCCCGGAGGTTTCTAAAATTATTCAAAAAGCCATGCAGCCCGATCCGGATATGCGCTACCAGTCTGCCGCCGAGATGCTGCGGGCATTTAGAAATCTGTATGCGGGGGATCGGAGAAATATTCGCCATAAACGGCGTATAGCCCTGAGTTCGGTGGTGCTTTCCCTTTTGTTCCTCGCCGGGGGAGCCTGTACGTTTACCGGGTTAAAACAGATGGAAAGTGCAAAAGAAGCCCTGGCTCTGGCCGAATATTCCTCGAATTATCTTGCGGAGGGGAATGTATCCGAGGCCGTGAAGTTAGCCCTGCAGGCCATCCCGGATAAAAAAAATATTTTTAAAGCGCCCTCTGCACCGCAGGCACAGAAGGCGCTGACGGATGCCCTTGGGGTTTATGATTTGTCGGACGGCTTTAAGTCTTTAGATAGCCTAAATATTCCTTCGGCTCCCTTTGGGATGGAAACATCCCCGGAAGGCCGTTTTTTTGCCGTGCTTTGTTCGGAGGAAGCCATTGTATTTTCCGTGGAAAGCCAGCAGGAGATTGCCCGTCTGCCCCTTTTGCATTCGGCGCTGGCAGAACTTGTCTTTGCGGATGAACATACCGTGATTTACGCAGGCGATCAGGGTGTGACCGCCTATGATTTAAATGAAGGAAAAGTACGTTGGATCGGCGAAGAGGCCACGGCTCTGGCACTGTCGGGTGACGGGACGGTGGCAGCGGCAGTAAACCGCGATGAAGACCGTGCCGTAATCTACCGTATAGCGGACGGCAGCCGGATAAAAGAGTGTTCGTTTTACGGGCAGAGGATGCCGGTTCCGGCGAATGATATTTTCACCAATCCGCAGTCCTCGGTTTTTTCGCTCAACCGTGACGGAACGATGCTTGCCGTCAGCTTTTCGGAGGGCGGGCTGCAGATTTTTGATTTGACAAAACCGGACAATGATTTAATTATCTTTGACCGTTCGGATTACCGCTTTTTTTCCGGAGGATTTTGCGGGAAGTATTTTGCGTT
The DNA here is from genome assembly GCA_946553025.1 of uncultured Clostridium sp. Taxonomy (GTDB): domain Bacteria; phylum Bacillota; class Clostridia; order Lachnospirales; family Lachnospiraceae; genus Caccovicinus. Next base: position 46,467 of record CAMNRM010000029.1, on the reverse strand, counting down.
TGCCGCAAATGAGAGCGCAGAGTCCCTGTTTGGACTTGTCGATACAGAAGCGGCAGACTATATCGGCGGGCACAGTTCGCCCGACCCTTTTCTTCTTACCGCCGCGGAAGCAGGAATTTATCTGGCCAATGGAAACTTACTGGTAAGCTTTGACCCGGCGACCCTGGAAGAAACCGAACTTGCCTATGCGGAGGATGCAAAGATTACCGGTTTTTCGGTCGGACAGGACTATGTTCTGCTTGGCACGGACGGCCCCGGTTTTTCCTTTTACGACCGGGGGGCAAACCGGATGTCATCGGAAACCTGTAAAGAAAACTGTGATTTTCTTCGTATTTCCGGAAAATATGCCCTCCTGGGAAACCGGAATGAGCCTTCTGTGCGGATGATGAAGCTGGAAAACCATGAGGAAGCCCTGCTCTTATCCTATGATGCACGCTACAGCCATGACGAGGCGCGTATCAGTCAGGACGGACAGACGGTGATGCTTTTTGATTATCAGCAGTTTCGCCTTTATGATCGGGCGGGAAATATTTTAGCCGAGGCAAAGCTTCCGGATGCGGAACAGATTTACGATCAGCAGTTTCGCAGAAGCGATAAGACTTCCTGGCTGGAGGTTATCTGGTATGACGGAACCGTCCGCTGCTACAGTGCCAAAGACGGCTCCTTAATGTCGGAGGTGATAGGAATGCCGCCGGAAAAAAGTCTGGATGAGGAGTTTATCACCGATCAGTACCGGATTAGCTCTTTGCTTCACAAGGCACCGGAGGTCTATGACCGGGAAAGCGGGCGAAAGATAGCGGTGCTGGAGGAAGACTCCTACCTGACTTATGTTACCCAGGCGGGAGAGTACATTCTTACCGAATATATTAGTGCAGCGGGAGAACGCTACGGGCTTTTGCTGGATAAAAACCTCCAGACGTTAGCGTATTTGCCGGGGCTTTGCGATTATGCCGACGGGAAGCTGATCTTTGACTATACCTCCGGAAACCTGCGCCAGTGTCCGCTGTATTCCTTAGAAGAGTTGATAGATCTGGGAAAGGCTTACCAGGCACAGCCCCGTGAACAGTAACAGCAGCCGGGCTTCTGTGAACGGGCAGGCAGCGACGCAGCCGGGCTGATATGAACGGGCAAGCAGCAACGCATTCGTCAAAGGGATAATGAAAGGTGCACAGTATGGGAAAGATGATGACAATTTTTCTGGGAACAGGAATCGTTCTTGGAATCGTGCTGTTTGTCTGGTTTCGGGGACGGCGAAAAAAAATCCGGGAAGAAAAATTCCAGGCGAATAAAAAGGTCAGGGAAGATGTATTAAAACGGGCCCTCGCCAACCAGTTAGAGCCGGCTGCCGATATCGATTCGGTTCCTCACCGGCCCTATAAGGTGAATTATACAACCGGAGAAAAGCAGGAGAATAAAGAAAAGCTTCCGCTGCTGCAGATCAGCGAAAAAAATAAGCTTTCCGAAAAAAATTATATCTTCCGTGCCGGCGAAACCGTTATCTTAGGGGAACAGTTCGGTACGGCGGGGATATTAAACGGCCCGGAAGGCGCAAATGCCTGGTGTGAAATCTTTTTCCAGAAGGACAGCTACTGCGTGCGCTCCTTAGGAAGCCATGCGGTTTCGGTTCGGCGAGGTAAAAAGACAGCCATTGTTGACGGATGCGGGATTCGGTTAAAGTCAAAGGACAGCATTAAAATTCAGGAAACGGTTTTTCAGGTTTTTTATCTCAAGGGATAGAGGTTACGGTGAACATGTGAACAGTGACCTGGGGCGTGCAGATGGCGGGAATAAATTTTCAAACATGCTTCAGGAAACAGATGTACTGAAAAATCGAAAGATTACGGGGGATAAGGAGAAAGCGGTATGAGTGTTATTCTTTCTGTGTACAGCAAAAATGCATTTAAGGAATTCGTTCTTCCGGCGGAAAACGATACGGAAGTTACTTTGCTTTTAGAGCATTCTATTTTTCAAATCCGTGAAGATATCGCGTTGAAGCTGGAGGTTCTGGACGGAAAATGGTATTTCCAGGAGATGGATGAACGGATACATATGGGCGATGTCGATTACGACAAAAAAGCGCTGGAAGATCAGGACAGCTACACCCTGGTTTCGGCTTATAAGGAAGTGCTGGCCATTATGGTGCGCATGGTGGAAAGCCCCTTCGATGTCTACGATAAGTTCAGCCTGAACGACATCAGCAAACTGACCATAGGCACAGCCGCCGGGAATGCAGTGACCTATTCGGCATTCTACGGCGGTGCGCAGATTATCTCGGGAAGCCATGCAGAACTGAACAAGCAGCAGGAGCGCTGGATCTTAAATGACCGCAGCGCCAACGGTGTCTTTGTCAATGATATCCGCGTGCATGGAAGCCGTGTGTTGGAATTTGGCGATCATATCAATATCTGGGGGCTTCACATGGTCTATCTGGGAAAGATGCTGGCCATTCACCAGTGTCCGAACCTTAAGCTGGATTTCTCGGTTCTAAGAAGCTTTGATTTTCGGACGATCGAGCCAAAGACCGATCCGGCAGAGTCCTTGCACAGTGAAAAAGTATTTTACCATCGCTCTCCGCGGAATATGGAATCTTTAGATACCGATACGATAGAGATCGAAGCGCCGCCGGCTCCGGGAGAAGAGGAGGAGATGCCGTTAATTATGCTTATCGGCCCTTCGCTTACGATGATGCTTCCCATGATGATGGGGAGCGGCATGGCGATTATCAGCAGCAGGATGAGCGGGGCCTCCAGCGGCGTTTACATGTACACCGGATTAATTACCGCGCTGTTTTCCGGGATTTTCGGCGCTTACTGGGCGGTTTCCAATATGAAATATGCCCGGAAAAAGGCCAGGCAGAATGAAACCCGGCGCTTTGATGCTTACAGCGAATATCTTCTGACCTGTTCGGAGCAGGTGAAGAAAAAGTACATGGAAAGCATACAAATCCTGAAAGAGCGCTATCCGTCCGTGGATCAGGTGATTGGAAACGGGAGCAGGATATCCGATGAATTATGGGGGAGGAACCGCTCCCATGAGGACTTTCTGTACCATCGGCTGGGGGTGGGCGATCGCCCGTTCCAGATTGCCATCGAAGTCCCCAAGGAAAAGTTTCAGCTCATCAATGATTCCCTGGCCGATAAGCCCAAGTTTATTAAAGAAAGCTATAAAACCCTGCACGATGTCCCGGTGGGCATTGATCTGGAAGAAAATCCGCTAATAGGCATCGTCGGAGGAGAAAAAAAGGCAGGGGCCTATCCGGTGGTCTATACACTTGTGGCGCAGCTTGCCACGCAGAACTGCTACACCGATGTCAAGATGGCGTTTATCACACGGGATGAAAAATTTAACGGACAGGATGCGTGGAGTTTTGCCCTGTGGCTTCCTCATGTATGGTCACAGAATAAAAAGAACCGCTATGTTTCCCTGGACCCTTCGCAGGCCGGTGATGTGTGCTATGACTTGACACAGATTCTGCGCCAGAGAGGTGAAGAGATGTCGCTTCCCGGCGGGGAACGGATGAAATTTAACCCGCACTACGTGCTTTTTGTGGAAGACGAATCCCTCTTAAAAGGAGAACTGATTAGCAAATACATCTACGACAAGGGAAAAAATTTAGGAATTACCACGATTTTAATGGCGGAAAAATACGCGGATCTGCCCAATAACTGTGAATGCATTATTCAAAATGACGCCGAATACCAGGGGATTTTTAATGTGAAAAGCGGACGAAATAATGGTATTCCGGTGAAATTTGACACGATGAACATCAAGGCCCTCTGCAAAATCGCCAAGATGCTTTCTAATTTAGAGGTCAATGAAGTGGAAGTCGGCGGCGAAATCCCGGGTGCGGTGACCTTTTTTGAGATGTACGGCGTTACCTCGCTGAAGGAGTTCAATGTTTTGGAGCGGTGGAAAAAGAACCGTACCTATGACAGCATGAAATCCTTAATCGGCATTAAATCCGGCGGGCAGTACTGCTATCTGGATCTGCATGAGCGCTATCACGGGCCGCACGGTCTGGTTGCGGGTACGACAGGCTCCGGAAAATCGGAAACCTTACAGACCTATATGCTTTCGCTGGCCTTAAATTTCAGCCCGGATGATATCGGCTTCTTTATTATCGACTATAAGGGCGGGGGCATGGGGAATCTGTTTTCCGGGCTTCCCCATATCTTAGGGCAGATTTCCAACCTTTCCGGAAACCAGGTGCACCGTGCCATGGTTTCGATAAAAAGTGAAAATCTCCGCCGTCAGAGGGTCTTTAATGAGAATGGGGTCAATAACATTAATGCCTACACCCGCCTTTATAAAAACGGGGAGGCCAGGCAGCCCGTGCCGCATCTTTTCATTATTATCGATGAGTTTGCGGAGCTTAAGCGGGAAGAACCGGACTTTATGCGGGAGCTGATCAGCGTGGCCCAGGTCGGACGAAGCCTTGGCGTACACCTGATACTGGCAACCCAGAAGCCCAGCGGAACCGTGGATGATAATATATGGAGCAATTCCAAGTTTAAACTCTGTCTGCGGGTGCAGGATCGCCAGGACAGTATGGATATGCTGCACAAGCCGGATGCCGCTTATCTGACCCAGGCCGGAAGAGGCTATCTTCAGGTGGGCAATGACGAACTTTATGAACAGTTCCAGTCGGGCTGGAGTGGGGCCATTTACGACGGGGAAGGCGGCAGCGCAAAGCAGGTGATTGCACAGCTTTTAACCAGCACAGGAAGGGCCGGGCTTGTCGGAAACTATACCAAGAGCAAGAGAAAGGCAGCAGCAAAGTTAAACTGGATTGCCTCGTTATATGAGGTTGCCGTACAGACGGAAGGAAAAGACCTCTTGGCGTACTATAAGTTTCTGGAGGAAGCCGGTATTGAGTACCCGGAAAATGAATACAACTCCCGCCTTCTGCATAATTTTATGGATTTATACGACGAAGCCTGTGAGGTCTATGCCACGAAGCAAAAGGCGGAGGAGATCTGCCGCTATATTCTGGATGCCTCGGAAAGCCGCAAGCTGAAGCTGCCGGAGATGAAAGAAAAATCACAGTTGGACGCCGTGGTAGAACATTTAAGGCAGACCGCGGTTTCGTCAGGTTATCAGCAGCAGCAGCCCCTGTGGCTTCCCGTGCTGCCCTGCGAACTTGCTCTGGGTGCACTTGACGGATATGAAGAGCAGGCATTTGCAGACGGGCAGTGGCCCGTGCAGGAAGCACGCTGGGAATTAAAGGCCATGGTGGGACTTTGCGACGACCCGGCAAACCAGTTCCAGATGCCCCTGGTGCTTAACTTTGCCCAGGACGGAAACCATGCCGTGTGCGGAACCGGCATGAGCGGAAAGAGCACCTTTTTGCAGACCGTGATTTATTCCTTAATGCAAAGCTATTCTCCGGAATATGTGAATTTTTATATTTTGGATTTCAGCAGCCGGATGATGGAAGCCTTTGCCCAGGATGCCCATGTCGGCGGAATTTTATATGAAAATGATTTGGATGCCGTAGGAAACTTTTTCCATATGCTGCAGTCCATGCTGCAGGAGCGAAAGGCATTATTCAGCGGCGGAAATTATTATCAGTATGTGAATAAGAATGGAATGGTATGTCCGGCGGTTGTGGTTGTCATTGATAATATCGCCAATTTCCGTGAGAAAACCGATGAAGCCTACGATGATCTTCTCTTGCAGATTTCAAGGGACTGTACGGCAAACGGAATCTATCTGCTGATCTCCGGGGCCGGCTTTAATACCACGGAAATCAGCAGCAAGCTAAGCGAAAATATCCGCCGCGCCGTTTCTCTGGAGATGCAGGATAAGTTTGCCTACAGCGATATCCTTCGCTCAATGCAGATTTCAACCCTTCCTGAAGCCGGGATAGCCGGAAGAGGATTAGTGGATGTTGACGGTGTGATTCTGGAATTCCAGACCTGCATCGCTTTGGAGGCTGCGGACGATTATCAGCGTATCGAGCGCATTGCTGAGCGCTGCCATGAGATGACGGCGTCCTGGACAGGAAAACCTGCAAAGCCCATTCCGCAGATTCCGGAAAAACCGGTTTGGTCCGTATTTTACGCACAGGAAGAAGTGCAGAAACAGATTGAAACTCCCGGCCTTCTGCCTGTGGGCTATAACCTGGCGACCGCGGCGATTACAGGGGTGGATTTAAAACAGACCTACTGCTATATGATTACCGGAAAGAAAGGAACAGGAAAGACCAACCTCCTTCGGATTATGATAAGGGCGGCATCCAAAAAGCGCGGAAAGGTTGCGGTGGTCGAATTTAACAGTACAGAGTTAAGCAGCGAGGCAGAAGCCCTTGGCGCAGAATATATCCAGGACGAAACCGAGTACCTCCGTCTGGTTGAGGAGCTGATTCCTCAGTTCCAGGAGAGAAATGCTGTGCGGCAGGGCTATAAGAAACAGGCCATGGAGGATGATGAAATCTTTGCGGCCATGGATAAGAACTATGAACCCTATTTTATTTTTATTGCGGATCTTGTGGATTACACGGAAGTTCTGCATCGGAACGAACATCAGTACGGCATTGACGGCGCAATGACCAATTTCCAGGAAAAGGGTGCAATGTTAAATATCTATTTCTTTGCCGCATTAAATCCGGATAAGACAGGGAATGCCGTTGGCGAGAGTGTATTTGAATCCTTTACCTACTATAAAACAGGAATTCACCTGGGCGGATTTGCCGATTCCCTCACCCTTATGGAATTCCCGGGCCTGGGCTATAAAGAGCTTTCTTCCGGGGATAAGCCGGGCTACGGGCTGATGCCGCTGGGAAATATTGGCCGAACCGCACACATCGTAACGCCCTTTGCCAGAGGTGAGCGATGATTACCCATCTGGCGCTGTTAAAAAAGAAAGCCGAGTATGAACAGCTTTTAAAGGTTATCCAAAAGTATGCGGCCATTTATACCGACGAGATGTGGTCTTATCTCTATGCCCAGAGTGTTTCCGGGGCAGAAGCGCTGCTGGCCGCGGAGCCGGTGCTGGATTTCATCAGTTGGGATGTAACGGTGAAAGATGCATTAACGGCCCTGGAAAAAATGCGCAGCTTCCACCGCGATGCGTTTTTAATGGTGGTTGCCGATATCTCCGTATCGCCCATGGCTTATTTAAAGCCGGGGATTTTTCCGGGGGCACTCCTGATGAAGCCGGTGAACCGCCAGGAGTTGGAGCAGGTGATGAAGGACTTATTTGAAGTTATGATCCGGAGATTTGACTGCGGGCAGGCGGATACCTTCCTGGTGGAAACGCGGGAGGGAAAACAGTATATTCCGCTGGTGCAGATTGACTATTTCGAGGCAAAGGAAAAAAAGATCTTTGTCCGCACAAAAAGCTGCGAATACGGGTTTTACGATGCCTTAGAGGCTCTGGAAGACCGTCTTCCCGCAGGTTTTGTGCGCTGTCACCGAAGCTATATCGTCAATATGAAACGGGCAAGGAACTTAAATCTGTCCGGGCATGTGATTGTTATGGCGGACGATGTGGAGGTTCCCTTTTCAAGAAGCTACAGAAAAGCCCTTAAGGAGTATTTAAAGGATGAGTGAACGTGCTGTATTTTTATCGCGGCTGGAATTTTCAATATTGCTGATTGCCGGAGGAATCGAAGAAATTGCCTGTTTTCCCCTGCCCGGGGCTAAAGAGGTGGATGAACGGCAGATGATTAAAGCCGTCTATGGTCTGGTGCAGGAAGGCTTGCTTACGGTGGAAGAGGGTGGAATAAAGCTGTCCGGAGAAATGGAGGAAAGCATTGCGTCGATGAAAGCCTCTTCGGGTTATCTGCTTATGGAATCCGGCGATGAAGGGCAGCCGCAGCGGATGATTTATCCCGGGAAGACGGCGGTTATTCTGGAAAATACAGCGGGGACCGGGAAGGATTTTCGCCTGTCTGTAAAAGCGCAGGACGAGTTTTGGGCATGGGTGGAAGAGATTATGGAAATCCCGGCGGCGGAAGCCGTATCTGAAGATGAGGCGGCGGAACTGATCGAGATCAATGCACTGGCAATTCATGAACGGGAACTTTTACAGGAGTGTGCTTATCCGGGAGCGGGTCTGGGCCTGCGCTTATGGATAGAAAAAATTCAGGACAGGCTGGGGGATGTTCCCTGCACGGGAATCCGCTTTATACAAAACAGCGACGGGCGTTCGTGCCGTGACTTAATCCTGTGTCAGGGCTGTGCCAATCTGTGGTTTTTATGGTGTGATCCGGATAAGGATCTCCTGTCCGGAAAAGAAAACCCGGTGCAGGTTAGGCCCGATGCCGTGGAAACAAGAAAAGAATTACAGGCGTTTTTCTGGAGGGAAGAAAAGTGAAAGAAGATGATAAAACTTTCACAATTTGTTTGTGCCTTGGAAAGGAATGATAAAAAAATGATTATTGTGGATATCGAAGTACCTTCCATGGAGAGGAAGTATCAGTTTAATGTTGAGGAACAGGTTCCTGTAGAAACATTAATCGCAGAACTGGCGGAGGTTATCTGCCAGAAAGAGCAGTGTGCGCTTCAGGGCAATGTGGCGGAACTCTGCCTTTGCTCGGAAGAGAGCAGGCGTATTTTATCCTACCGGGAAAGTCTTGCGGAGCAGGGAATCTGCAATGCCGACAGGCTTTTGCTGGTGTAATCGGTTATTCGTCAGCAAAAAGTGACGCTCTGTCAGGATTTACCGATAGGGAGAGGCGGCTGTGCTATAGTTAGGGCAGTCAAGGAGATAAACAAGATGCAGGTAAATATAAAGACAATACCCATGAAGCAGATACCGGAGGATATGGCGCAGATACGAAGAAAAATCAATACCTGTGAAATGGAATTGGCACAAATCCGAAAGGAGCTTGCAGAATTAGAGTTATCGAGTTTAGAAGAACAGCTTGGGCGGATTCTTCAGTGCGAAAAAAAGCTTGCGCATTTTGCGCGGTACTGCACCCTGTTTGGGACGGCAGTTACGCAGATATGCCGCCAGTATGAAAACACGGAGGCCCGGATTATCGATTACAGCGAAAACGTAAAGAAAAAGGCATTGCGGGAATCGGTGAGCAGGAGGAATTTAAGCGATCTGCGCGGTTTATTAGAGAAAATGATGTGGTAGAGGGAGGCGATCAGATTGGCAGTCAGGGAAATTGCAGTGAATACGGCAACACTTGCCAGAGATACGGCGCAGCTTACGACGCTGCTTGCAAGGCTTGAAAAGGACAAGGCAAAGATGGTTCAGGAAATCCAGGAATTAAACCGGATGTGGCAGGGCCCTTCCAATCAGGCGTTCAATGACCAGTTTAAGACGGATTGTACATCGTTAGATAATCTTTGCAGGACGATTCGGGAGATGATTGGGGCGATGGAAAATGCCAAAAGAGAATACGACCAGTGTGATAACCGGGTGAATGCCCTGGTCAGCGCACTGAAAATATAGTTTATATAGTTTGGGAGGGATGAAGATGGCAGTGTGGACTCCGCAGGCGATAGCATCGGTGAGGGCCAGGTTTTCCGGTTCATCGATTTTAGTGGATACCAATACCATGGTTGCAAAAGCCAACGTTGTATCGTCCGTAATCTCCGACCTGGAGCGGACATTTGACGAACTGCAGAGGGTGGTTGGCCGGACGTCTTCTTACTGGGTGGGAGAAGCCGGGAACCATCACCGGAGGATGTTTGAGGACGAGAGGGAGGATATTTCCTACATTCTTGTACGGCTGAAGGAGCATCCGGAGGATTTAAAGCTGATGGCAAATAATTTTGAAACCACGGAGCGCGGGCTTACCGAGGTGAACCGGTCGCTTCGCACGGACTATATTTAGGAGGCTGCAGGATGAAAAGCAAATCACGGATTAAGATGAACTTTGCAAAGGCAAGGAATGATGCAGCAAGTATCGATCAGGTGGCGGCAAGCCTGCGCTCCCTTTCCCGTAATCAGCTGAATGGCTCGATAAATAACCTGTCGGCAGCGTGGACGGGGGCAAATGCAAGGCTGTTTTTAAGAAAAGAGGGACAGATCCAGACCGATATCGAGCAGACCGCCCGGGCGTTAAATGAGATTGCCGACGATATCCGCAGAATTGCGCAGCGTGTCTACGACGCAGAGATGCGGGCCTATGCGATTGCCACGCGCAGGAGAGGTTAAGAAACAGAGGCATTTTCGAGGTGTCTTTTAAAACCACAGGGTAGGATGCCCGGGGCAGAACAATTTTATTCGGTAAATTGCCTGAATATCAGGTAGTTGCAATAGATAAAAAATCAGGAGGATGAATCATGGCGAAAATCAGAGTAACACCGCAGACACTTAGACAGAGAGCAGACGAGCTTGAAACCCTGAACAATAAGTTTAAGAATGAGGTAGAGAAGTTAAAAACCTTAAACGGAACGTTAGGGCAGCAGTGGAGAGGAGATGCCCGCACGGTATTTGACCGCGAATTCCAGAAGGATGTTCAGAAATTTGAACAGTTTATTAAGGGTATCATGGATTTTATCCGTGTGCTTCGTCAGAATGCGGATGAGTATGATCGGGTAGAAAATACCAATACCAGCATTGCCCGCGTAAGAAAATCTTAATGCGGAAAACGGCAAAGAGTAAAGATGACAAAAAATAAAAAGAAAAGGAGATTCTACTATGCAAGGTGAATTATTAGTAACCCCTCAGGTGTTGAAAACAACATCAACTTCTTTCGGACAGAGCAACCGTACCGTAAATTCCACGATGTCTACGATGATGCAGAAGGTAACTTCTCTGCGGAGCGCTTTTGAAGGCGATGCGGCTTCGGCTTATATCCAGCAGTTCTCCCGTCTTCAGGAAGATATGAACCAGGTAAATAAAAAGATTGCTGAACATGTACAGGATTTGCAGGATATGGCAACCAACTACGAAAAGTCAGAAAGCAAGAATGTTCAGGCAAACCGGTCATTAAAGACGGATTATATCTAAAAATCTTAAAAAGAAAGGCTTTGTCCCGGGAATCCGGGGTAAAGCCTTGAGAGGATTGGAAGAACCGATGAAGAATATATGGGGAAAAACATTATTGACAGGGCTGCTGACGGCGGCTTTCTGTGTGCAGATTGTATTTGCCGCCTATACCGGGGGGATTTACAGTTTTGCCGTAAAGGATGAAGAGATTATTTTATATGTTCAAAATCCCGGGGATGGCTGTGAGATGCAGTGTCAGATTGGGACGAGTGAGGCCGAAAGGATTGAAAGCCATCCCATTGCCGAGGAAGAAATTCCGATAGAAACCATCATTTTACTGGATAATTCCCTTTCGGTTACGGAAAAATACCGTCCGCTGATCCGCACGATTATGTCGGAGCTGGCGGCAAACCGGATGGAGAGGGAGCAGTTTACCATCGCGGTATTTTCGGATGAGATACAGTATCTGGTCCAGAAATGCGGGGACTATGCGCAGGTAAAGCAGGCGATTGACAAGATTACCTATCAGGATCAGGAAACCTATCTTACCGATGTGCTCTATGCGATGTTAGAAGAAATCAATAAAGAAAACTCTGCAGCACTGAAACGTATCGTTATTATTTCAGATGGTGTTGATAATAAATCCATTGGTTATACCAAAGAAGAATTATATGCTGCCCTGGAAAAAACGCCTTATCCGATTTTTACCCTGGGCTGCACCTATAAAAAGAATAATGAGCAGTTAAAAAATATGTTCGCCCTGTCGAGAACGACCGGCGGGGAATCGTGGATGCTCGACGAAGTGTCTGATCCGATGGAGGTTATTAAGAAAATTGCCGAGTTAAACCAGGCGCTTAAAGTTACCGTAACGCCAAAGGATAAGGAATGTGACGGAACGAAAAAAGGAGTTAATCTGGTAATCACATCCGGGGAAGAGAGCATTTCGGATTCCGTTGAAGTGATGATGCCGTTTCACACGATTGAAGAAACCACAACGGAAGAGGTAAAGCCGGTGCCGGAAACAACCGTTCCCGTACCTACGACGGAAGCAGAACCGGAGCCGCCGGAACCTGAAGAAAAAAAGAATTTTCTTCCGCTGATCTTTATCGGGGCGGGGATGCTGCTTGTGGGTCTTCTTGCGGCAGTTGTGATCGTCCTTGCCCAGAGGCAGAAAAAGAAAAACCAGTTTGTTTCCGCCAAACCCAGACGGGACGGCGATGTGCCGGGGGCGGATACGGATGTGGTAAAGCGGACGACCAAAATGGCCGGTGTCGAGGAAGCCCCCAAGCGCTCGACGATGTTTGTGTGGGGAGAAGAGGCCGTACATACCCTGATTCTTGAAGATGTTAATAATCCTATCCGGCGCTTTGAAGTATCCTTAGATTCTTCCGTGCTGGTGGGCTATAACGATGAGTGCCAGATTCGGTTAAATTATGAGGAAACCGTGTCGGGAAGGCATTGCCGGATTTACGGAGAAAACGGGAAGGTTTATGTGGAGAATTTAAGCCGTTCCAACGGTACGTATATGGACGGAAAGCAGGTTGTGGGGGGAGCCGAGATTTATACGGGATGTGTATTAAAACTGGGCAATTTGATGATGAGGGTTGAAATTCGATAATGAATATCCGTTATACGGCATTGAGTGAGATTGGGCTGAAGATGAATGAAAACCAGGATGGTTTGTTTTGTGCCGCAGATGGGGAAAGCGGGATTTTCCTTGTGGCTGACGGTATGGGCGGCCATCAGGACGGAGCAAGGGCCAGTGCGGCGATTGTGAAAAAAACCTCCGTCTGGTGGGATGGCTACAAAACCTCCTTATCCCGTCCGGGATTCTTCGGCGGGGTAGAGGAACTGAAAAAAATTTTTTCCGAAGTCAACCAGGAGATTTATTCCGGTACGAAAAAGGGGGAGCTTTGCGGGTCTACGCTGGTTGCCCTGTGGGTGGATCACGGCGCATGGGCTGTATTTTCCTGCGGGGACAGCCGCTGCTACCAGGGAAAGGGGCGGTGGTTAAAGCGGGAGTTCTGTCAGCTGACCAGCGACGATGTCTGGGAAAACCAGCAGCAGATGATTGCGGGACTGAGCGAAGATGAGATTAAAAAAAATAAAAACTATGGACGCCTGGTGCGTGCTGTGGGCGTACAGCCCAAGTTCCAGTGCTCCGTACAGAGTGACTCCTGCAAAGAGGAAACGCTGTTTTTGCTGTGCAGTGACGGGATTTATAAGTATTGTCCGGAAGAGTATTTAAGGAAACAGGCACTGGAAGCGCTGCAGGGCAGGGATTTGGATCATGCAGCAAAAAATATCCGGGATCAGGTGCTTCAAAACGGGGCGGGGGATAATCTGTCGCTGATGCTGGTACTGGCAGGGGATGGCACAGGAGAAGCAAAGCGCGGGGGTAACCGAAGAATAAAGAGAAAGGTGTGGTCGTGGTATGAGTGAATTTAAGATAAAATCGCAGAATGTGCGGTCTTTGGCACAGGATTTAAACAATATCGCCCGGCAGATGCAGGGGCTGGAAGATCAGATACGGAGAATCCAAAACGGGCTGAGTTTTGAAATTGCACAGAAGGAAAGAATCCGACAGCGCCTTAGGACGGCACAGAATAATGCAGCCTCCCACAGCAGAAAAATTTACAGTTCCACATCGACCCTGCAGAATGTGGTTAATACCTACGAAACGACCGAACTGCGGCTTGCCGGAAAACGGGTGCCCATGGCGGAAATCGTGAAGACGACGGCAATGTCAGCAGCCAGCGGGGTTATGACCGTCGGGCCGGGCAGTTTGAATCCCGGGAAAATCGATCCGTTTTCACTGCCGGGGACTCCCGGGGGCCTGATCCCGAAATTAATGGATGCCTCTTCGTGGAGTTATTATGAAAAAAACGAAATAAAAAATAACTACGGGAAATACGAAAACGAGTTTGATGACTCGAAAATAGAGGAAAATAAAATTTCCTTTGCTTCCAAAAATAAAGACGAACTGGAAAAAAGTAAGATTGAAGCGGCAAAGATCTGGGAACTGAGCGCGAAAAAAACCGAGTCGGTATTTCATAACGGGGATACCTTTGGCAAGGAGGATTCTAGCCATTTTACCTATAATGCTGATGTCTTAAAATGCGAAGCAGCAGCGGAACTTTATGCGGGACTATATTATATTGATCCGGAAAGCAAACAGAAAAAACTCCGTCTGGCTGCCGGTGTAAGTCTGGGCGTTTCTGTGTCTGCTTTTTCGGCAGATTTTGAACGTTATATTGGAGGTAAATATTTCGGACACTATGTCAAGGGCGATGTGGCGTTTGGAAAAGCAGAAGTTAAGGGCGAAGCGGTCATTGGCTTAAAGGATGCAAAAGGGAATATTAATCCAACCGTTCACGGAAAACTATCCGCAGAGGCAATAGCGGCAGAAGCCTCCGTGACCAAAGGAGTGAAGTTTGCCGGGGCAGATGTCGGAGTGAAAGGGTCGATCAATGTGGGCATTGGTGCCCATGCGGAAATCGGGGTGAAAGACTGGAAGATCAGTTTTGATGTAGGTGCATCCTTTGGCATTGGCGGGAGTGTGAAGCTGGAGGTTGATTTAAGCGGTACAGTTAAAGCGGTTCCGGGACTAGTCAAGTCCGCCTGGGAAGGATTTAAGGGATGGTTTAAGTAGCCTGAAGGATGACGGATGGTACATGCTTGTAGGAAACCTGGTATAAGGCTATAATGTTACTGTCCTGTCCGGGAAAACGGTTTTGTACATCATATTTCCGCATGGCATTGTCCGGGAAACGACAGGAAAAATCAAAGAAGAAAGGAATAGTAGTATGACAAGAGATGTTACGTATTTTCCGATTGGAACCATGGTTGTCTTAAAGGATTCCACGGCAGCAACGATGATTTCCGGGTACCTGGCTGAAAATGAAACCGTGCCCGGATACATCTGGGATTACTGCGGTTTTATGTATCCGATTGGACTGCGGGATGAAAATGAGGTCTACACGTTTGATCACACGCAGATTGATCAGGTGCTGGCTGTCGGCTATCAGGATGGGGAGTATTTTGCGTTTATGAACCATTTAAAGGAAGTGGCCAAGGAAATGGCTGCTATCGAGGACGCGGCTGGCAGAGGACAGGAAAGCCAGGAATCGGAAGCCCAAGAGCAGGAAACAACGGATCAGGAAATGGAAGAGCAGAAAACCGAAGGACAGGAAACTGCGGATCAGGAGCAGGGAGGGGAAAATTAATGTTTGAGCGTACATTGCCAATCGGTTCGGTCGTATCCTTATACGGCGGCGAAAAACGGCTGATGATTTTGGGTTATGTGAAGTATTTACAGGGGGATGACAGCGGCAAAGTTTATGATTACTGCGGCTGTACGTACCCGGAAGGCTATATCGGATCGGAGGCTACAGCCGTTTTTGATCATGCGGATATCGAACATATCTATGCCCTGGGATTTCAAGATGAGGTGCAGTTTGACTTTCGCGAAAAGCTGGGAAAGATTCTTGAACAACGCGAAGATGAAAACGCGCCGACACCGGAAGAGGAGCCATTTTAAATTCATTCTGAATAAAGGATGATTATGCGTATGAATTACCGGGTATATTCTTTCCAGAAGCTTATGATTGTCAGGATTGTAGCAAAGCTGGAGTGGATATAGAGAAAATGAAAGGAGATATAAGCTAGATGAGAAAAGTGAAACAGGGGCTTGCTGCGGTTCTGGCAGCATTGCTTATGATTCCTACCCAGCCAGTCCTGGCAGGAACACAGCCGCCCGCGCAAAGTCTGGTGCTGGAGGAGGCAGCAGAAAGCGGTGAAAAGGAAAAGAAAGCAAGCCCGGGAAATGCGCAGGAGGCAGACGAGGAAAAAGGCGAAGAAAAGACCGAAGAAAAAGAGCAGGATGAGGTAAAGGCCGGGGAAAAGACCGAAGGAAAAGAGCAGGATGAGGTAAAGGCCGGGGAAAAGACCGAAGAAAAAGAGCAGGATGAGGCAAAGACCGGGGAAGAAAAGAAGGAAACTCTGGAAAATCCGGAAAAAAAGGCTGCGGCAAAAAAGGAAGAAATTACCTTTAATACGGGCAGTCATGCCTTCCATGTCGTTGACCGGGACAGCTTTTTTGAAGATGAAATCGGCGATGCCATGTTTGAAGAGGATGGGAGCTACACCATTCAGATTCCGGAGGAAGACCCGTTCTTTCCATATGAAGTGGAGTTTGTTTTTGAAGGAAAACGTGAACGTAAATGGTTTATGACACCAGACGATTCCGTGGAAATCGGGGGACATGTGTTTTATGTATCTGCTTCGTGGGAAAAAGATGCAGTAACACAGATGAGTTTAAATATTGGCGGGGATAAGGTTATTGTTTATCCGGAAGAAAAGGAATTTACCGATGAGGATGATGGAGGAATAGCACCTGCATCTTTATTGCCGTTAGAACGCAAAAGCCTGGTTGTGGATTTAACCAGGTATACGCCGGTAGAGCTGACCATGGTAACGGTAGATGATTTGTTTATCGGCGGGGAGATGGCCAAGGGCGATAAGGTGATGTGGACGAGCTCTGGGGATGATTATACCATCAGTGCTTCGGGAGATAAGCTGAATTTAAGTTATGATACCAGTTATTCAAATTCAGGGACAAACTGGACGATGATTGTCGGAAAAGATGATCAGCTATCTGCGGACAACATCCGTTATAATGTAAGAGTAAACACAACCTGTTCTGCGGACTGGTTTATTCCGTCTGTTTATGTTCAGGACAGTGAAGGGAAGCGGATAGAGAAAAAGAATGCACCGCCCAGCGAGGATTATAATAGTACAAGATATTCTGATGGAGGAATTCGACGGAGTTTCAGAATTGTTGTTTCTGACCGGAATCAATGGGAAAAAGATGAACCGGCCTATGTTCAGCTGGAGATGAATAAGGAATTGTTTGCCAAGGTTCAGTATGATCATGTTAAACTGTATGAAGGAGAATATGATTCTGCCGCCGAAGCGATGTCCGGGACCGAGATTACGGATAAACTCTTTAACGAAGATATGACGCAGAAGGATGCCGGATATCCCATGCTGTATGATAAAAATTACTGGGTGACCATGGTTGCTTTTGATGCGGCCGGAAATGCCGTGGGATGTCTGCCGTTTTATCTTGATGTAACGTCTGTATCTGTGTATGTACGGGAGAATAGTGTTTCCTGGGGTTCACTGATGGCAAAGTATGAAAACGGTATGATGGCAGCGTCAAGTTCTACCCATACTCAGGAGGTTGATGGCGTTACATGCATTACCAATACGCTCTATAAAGGTTATTCGGCAAACAGAACCTATTATCAGAGGTTTACCTATTACAATGAGGTTGAAGAAGTACCGTCGTCTGTTATTGCCGCTTATGTGGGAAAATATGCCTCCATGGAGGAAGCGGTAAAAGCGGGGGCAAAGGATGTTAAAGGGGAACTGTTTGCTTCTCCGGGTTATGGGGCAGATTACAGCAAAGGTGTTACTTTCTCTATCTTTGCAGGAGCAGATGAAAAGAATATTAAAGAAACCTACTATTTCAAAGTTCAGACCGAGGAAGGGGATATTCCTCTTGCCCTGAGCAGTGATACCTGGATTACTTTTAATGGTCTGGTGGATGCTGAGGGGAAAAACATCCGGGTCGATCGGATTGATGCAGATGAAGATTCTTATGCAGACCAGAGCTATCTGACCATACTGGTCGATGAAAATGCAGATTTAAGCAAGTTGGCACCGACGTTTTCAAAAAGAAGTGTGGCAAATTTATATGCTGTGGGAAGCAAAGAACCCGAAATCAGCGGCAAAAGCTACCATGACTTTTCCAAGGGGCCTGTACAGTATACGGTTTCCGCAGAGGACGGCATTGCATTACAAAATATCTGGCTGCAGGTAGTTAAAGCCGTTGTGGGAAACGGCGGGCTTTATATTAACAGCCTGGGCGATAAAGATGCAAAGACAAGGGTGGAAAACGGAGTAACCTACTCTACCCGTGAGATGATTATTGACGGACGTTATGGTTATCGTCATGATATTGTCCTGATCAATCTCGGCGACAAGGAGGTTCCGTCAATTTCTGTTGATCTGGCATCGGATACGGTGGAATTGGATAAGTACTGGACCTTAAAGGGAGAGTACGGACTTCCGGATATTAATCATGGAGAAACAAGCCATTCCAGCCCGTGGAATCTGGCCAAGCTTCGTATCCGACCGAAAGAAGGGGCAGCGGACGGAAGGGAAATTTCCGGTACATTAACGATTAAGTCCGCAGGGAAAGAACTGATTGTGCTTAGTTTAACCGGTACCGTCGGTGACCCCAGCATTACCACAAAGGAGATTCCGGAGGCGGTTAAATATGTTCCCTATGGCACAATGATTCAAAACAGCAATAAGTACAGCTGGAATAAGACCAGCTATGAACTGATTGACGGTGAACTGCCGGGAGGCATGGTGATCCGTCCAAACGGCGAGGTCTACGGCGTGCCTACAGAAACCGGAAGCTTTACCTTTACGGTTCGGATGAAGAACAGTTATAATCAGTTTGCGCCCAGCGAAAGAACATTTACATTGACCGTTATTGAGAATACCGATGCCAATGTTAATGCCGCAACGGATCAGGGCTATATGCTGACCCAGCGTATTCAAAACATGACCACGAACTCGATCTATGAACAGACCATGGTTTCTGACGGTGTTTATGGCGAATTTACGGATATCTTCCTCGATGGTGTGAAGCTGAAAAAGGATGTGGATTACAGTTCGGAATCCGGAAGTACCAGAATTACCATCCGGAAAGAAACGCTGCAGGCCAATAACACACCGGGACGGCATACCTTGGGAATTGAGTTCAGAACGGGAGATACCAAGGTCTTAAAGCGTGCCGCGCAGAACTATGAAATCAACAAACGAACCAGCAGCGGAAGTTCCGGGAGCAGCGGTGGCTCCGGCGGAGGAGGCGGAGGTGGCGGCGGACGCACAAGTACGGCTGTCAGCAGAACGACCTCCAGCGTGCCCCGCGATCCAAAGAAGGGTTATTACAATGCCCAGACAGGAATTATCACCGGCGCAGGCGAGGGATATTCCCGCTGGGTAAGCGATGAATTTGGATGGAAGCTGATTTATGCGGATGGAACACCGGCTATCGGGCAGGTAACACAATTAGCTGACGGAACCGCCGCAGAACAGGTTATCTGGGAACAGATTAACGGCGCATGGTATGCCTTTGGTATTACCGGTTATCTGAAATCCGGCTGGGTTTGTGATTATCAGTTAAATGGCTGGTATTTCATGACGGAGAACGGGATGTATTCCGGATGGTACGGGGATGCGCAGGATCAGTGTGTGTATTACATGGAACCCGGAAGCGGAAAACTTGCAACAGGGTGGAGAATGATTGACGGCAAGTGGTATTATTTTAACGAAACCTCTGCCGCCCCAACCTGGAATTATAATGCAGTAACCGGAGTGTGGGTGTACAATCCCATCGCCGGACATAAGCCTTATGGAGCCGCCTATGTTAATGAACCGACACCGGACGGATATTTTGTTGGAATCGATGGTGTTTGGGACGGGCAGGAAAAAGAATAAAAGTCTTGTTAATGAATTAAAAGGCTAATTTATGAATCAACTCTATCAGACAAAATGCTTATCTCTACAAGAATGAAATTGTGGAAACAGAGTTTGTCTGGTAGGGTTGATTTATTTTTGTAGAAAAAATCGATAAAGAATGGTATACTATTAAATATAAGAAAAACGGTTGACAAAGATTAGACAAGGAAGGTGAGCGGGTTGGGAAGAAAAGATACAGTAACAAAGGATTATATGAAAAATACAAAGGTCTTTGCGGATGCTTTTAACTATTTTCTCTATAGCGGAAGGCAGGTGATAGACCCTGCGAAGCTGCATGTTCAGGATACGACAGAAATTGCCATGCCCTATGGCGATAAAAAGACGGTTTTCCCTGTCCAAAAATATCGTGATAACTTAGATTATCTTTCGGCCATGCAGGATAACCATGTGGCTTATCTTCTTTTGGGTATTGAAAATCAAGCAGAAATTCACTATGCTATGGCCGTAAAAAATATGGTTTATGATGCTCTCCAATATGCATCCCAGGTGGAGAAAGCAGCAAAATCTCATCGGGAGAAGAAAGTCGGTAAACAGGATAGGAAAAAAGGCGGGGAAGAGGTCAAAAAACCAGATTCCGGGGAGTATCTAAGCGGTTTTTATAAAGAAGATCGGCTGCTTCCGGTAATCACATTGGTTATTTTGTTCAATGCCGATCCGTGGGATGGAGCTATGAGTATTCATGAGATGCTTTCTGTTCCGGATGAGGGACTTCTCCAATTCATTCCGGACTATCGGATTAATCTGATTGCTCCGGCGCAGATGAATGATGAATCTATCGATAAATTAAAAACCAGTTTGAGAGAAGTGCTGCTTTATATCAAGTATTCAAAGAATAAGAAAAAATTAAAAGAATTGTTGACAACCGATGATCGCTTTAAGAAAGTGGAAAAGGATGCCGTTATCGTTATTAATACCCTTACAAATTCCCAGTTTAAAATTGACGAAGAGGAGGAAATTGTGGATATGTGCCAGGCGATGGTAGAAATTAGAGCAGAAATGAGAGAGGAACTCATAGAAGAAGTCAGAGAAGAGGTCAAAGCCAAAGTCAAAGAAGAGGTCAAAGCCGAAGTCAAAGAAGAGGTCAAAGCCGAAACACGGAAAGAAGAAAAAGTTTTATCTATACGCAGCTTAATGAAAACGGTAGGCTTTACTGCCAAACAAGCAATGAAAGCACTGCAAATTCCCGAAGAGGAATGTGCGATGTATGAAAAACTGCTTTGATTTAGGTAGAATTTAAGACAGCGGTGGCAAAGATAGCAGGAGAAGTAATCCATAAGCCAGTCATAGGAGTAATTACTGTGAACGAATGAACAGTAACGATGAAATAAGAAATTTTCAGAGATGCTGGCATGGGAAACAGAAGTCTGGATTGCAGAAATGCCGGAGCATAGGATACATTTGGATGGGGATAGGTTTTTGGAGCCGAGATAAAGGAGGCGATTTTTATGGCATTACCAGCAGAAAAGATAAATTATACATTTGCGGATGTCCTTTCCTGGGATGAAGATGAGCGTATTGAAATTATCAGCGGCAAGGTATTTATGATGGCTACGCCGTCCAGAATTCATCAGAAAATTACCGGTGAGTTATTCCGCCAGCTTGCTAATTTTCTGGAAGGAAAGCAGTGTGAGGTCTATGCCGCTCCCTTTGGTGTCCGGTTGTTTGAACAGGACGGGGACAGCGAGGAGAATGTGGATACGGTGGTGGAGCCGGATATTTCCGTGGTATGTGACAGGAGTAAACTGGATAAACGTGGGTGTAAGGGAGCACCGGATATGATTGTTGAAGTACTCTCCCCGTCCTCGCTTCGGCATGATCGGCTTGTGAAGCTGAATTTGTATCAGCAGGCAGGGGTTCGGGAATATTGGATTATCGATCCCGAAAACAGAGCAGTACAGGTGTTTTTGCAGGATGGCAGCGGCTCCCTCCGTATCTGTGAAGAATATGGAAGCCAAGATGTGGCAAAGGTTAATGTTCTTGACGGGTGTTTTATTGAATTAAGCAAGGTGTTTTCAGAATAAGCGCACAGAATGGGAAAATACAGTCCTAGGATGTTAGAAAGGAAATAAAAAAGATAAATGATGTACAAAATCATCACTGCCCAGGGAATTTTAGAGCCTTATAAGTACAGCAAAGAGAATGAATTTGAACAGGAAGTAATCAGGAATAAACATGCTGTTTTCGGGGAAGAATCGATTTATTTTCCGATAAAAAAGAAAATAGGGAATACGATACCGGACGGTTATTGGCTGGATTTAACCTTCCATACCGAGCCTAAACTGTATTTTATTGAAATAGAATTGGAAAGTCATGATTTATACGGCCATGTGGCAGAACAGCTTCTTAAATTTTCGATGGCGTTTGACGATAATAAGTATAAACTGAAAAATATTTTGATGGAAGAAATTGCAAAGGATAGGGCAAAGCAAAAAATACTAAGAAGATACATTCAAAATCCCAAAACAAAGTTTAATGATGAAACCGAAATTTTCTATCATGTACTCTATGAAATGCCTATCTCCATTATCATTATTATTGATGAATATACGGAACAACTGGAGCGTGTTTTGTCCAAGCTAAATGATGAGATTACAGTTCTGGAATTTGAATCTTACAGGTCAGGGAAGGAGATTGTTCATCGGTTTACCCCGTTTTATGATGAAAAAGAAATTGATGTGGATAATGAAGATACGGATGATGTGGACGATCTGGATACCATAATTGTTCCTGCATTAGAGGAAGGATTTAATGAAACCTTTCTAGGCGAGAACTGCTGGTACGCGGTGAGAATATCTGCTCCTATGATCAGCCGGATAAAATACATAGCCGCTTACCAGGTCTATCCGATCTCTGCGGTCACCCATTATGCCGCGGTTGAACGAATCGAGAAATATAAGGATACTGGAAAATACATTCTTTATTTTAAAGGCAGGGCAAAAAAGATTGAAAAGATTCCGCTGGGCGATAATAAGATGGCTGTTCGTTCCTGCCGGTATACGAATTTACAAAAGATGCTGCACATCGATACCGTGTCTAATTTGTGGCAGTGAGTCACGAAAAAGTCTTAAAAACAGAAAAGAAAGACAATCTGGATTTTTAAGGAACCAAACTTGTTCTTTTTCATAAGATATAGTAAGCCAAGCATCTTAGAAGAGCGGATTTCTTAAAAAAGCAGGCATTAAAAAAATGATATTAAAAAGTTGATATTAAAAAGAGAATATTTTAATGCTGAATCAATGCTGAATAAACCGTTAAATCTTCCAAAATTTTTTCTGTGTTTGTTCGGATGATAAATACCAAAGACAGATGGATAAGCCACGAAAAACGGGCAAAAAGAAAGAGGAGTCGTTGCCCGGGCCATGAATAAGGAAGCCAAAACCTAAGATGCCAGGCGGTATTGATAAGGAGGAATAGGTATGTTTCTTAATCATGGAAATCAATGTTGCTATGGAAATAACTGCGGCAGTTCATGTGGGGGAAACTGTAGCTGTGACAGGGACAGCAGAGGGTGCTGCGGCGGAAATTATTTCTGCTGCCAGGGCCCGACTGGTCCGCGTGGCCCCATGGGTCGTCCCGGTCCGGCAGGCCCACAGGGTCCAATGGGTCCCGCAGGCCCGGCAGGTCCGATGGGGTTAATGGGTCCAATGGGTCCGGTAGGCCCAACAGGAGCCACAGGAGCCACCGGGGCAACAGGAGCGACCGGAGCCACGGGAGCAACCGGCCCAATGGGTCCAACCGGACCGACAGGAGCCACCGGGGCAACAGGAGCAACCGGAGCCACGGGAGCAACCGGAGCAGCAGGCCCCGCAGGTCCGACCGGCCCGGCAGGCCCCGCAGGAGCAACCGGAGCCACGGGAGCGACCGGAGCAGCAGGCCCAGCAGGTCCGACCGGCCCGGCAGGTCCCGCAGGAGCAACCGGAGCCACGGGAGCAACAGGAGCAGCAGGGCCAATGGGTCCGACCGGCCCGGCAGGTCCCGCAGGAGCGACCGGAGCCACGGGAGCAACCGGAGCAGCAGGCCCAGCAGGTCCAACCGGCCCGACAGGAGCAACCGGAGTAGCAGGTCCTGAAGGTCCGACTGGCCCAGCAGGTCCCGCAGGAGCGACCGGAGCCACAGGTGCGACAGGAGCAGCAGGCCCAGCAGGTCCAACTGGCCCGACAGGACCAACCGGAGCGACAGGAGCAGCAGGTCCCACAGGTCCGACCGGCCCGGCAGGTCCCGCAGGAGCCACCGGAGCCACAGGTGCGACAGGAGCAGCAGGCCCTGAAGGTCCAACTGGCCCCGTAGGTCCCGTAGGAGCCACCGGAGCTACAGGAGCAACCGGAGCAGCAGGCCCGGCAGGTCCGACAGGTCCAACTGGCCCGGCAGGTCCCGCAGGTCCGACAGGTCCAACCGGCCCAGCAGGTCCCGCAGGAGCGACAGGAGCCACGGGAGCAACCGGAGCAGCAGGTCCCGAAGGTCCAACCGGCCCGGCAGGTCCTGAAGGAGCCGCAGGAGCAGCGGGAGCAGAAGGCCTAACCGGCCCAACCGGACCCGCAAATGGCCTGAATGCTTATGGCGGATTGTACAGCACTGCTCCTCAAACCCTGAATCTGACCATCGGAGGGACAACGCAGGTTCCGCTTCCCAGCACTTTACCGTCAGAAGCAGTGACCTACACCCCGGCAAACAGCATTACGGTGGCAGAAGCGGGTACGTATGAAATTAATTATTCAACAACGATGACGGCTGCTGTGGCAACGACGATTACTCTTGCTGTAAGAGTTGACGGAATTAATGTTCCGAGTGCGACCATTTCCAGAGCACTGGCGGTAGGTACGAGTTCTCTGTTTAATGGAAGCACGGTAGTTACCTTGGTGGCAGGCAATGTTATTGATATGGCGCTTTCGGCACTTTTGGCTGTGGGAATAACCCTTGGAAGCGGTGTTAATGCTACACTCAGTGTTAAAAGGCTGAATTAGGCAGTGTCATTACGGAACTTCGGCTTCTACGCGAAGCTGCAGTTCCGTAATATGATCCGAAGCTTTGCCGGAGATATGGATATCGGTCCGCAAAAACTCCAGCAAAGGCCCCCTGGGGATGAACTGATTTTTTTTTGCCCAGGTAAAGAGCCGGGGAACAAAGACGGTGTTTTGCATACTGTCGCCGCTGTAGCCCAGGCATAAATACTTCCCGGCAGGAATTTCCCACTGTCCTTTGGGATGGAGGATGAAAACGCTTTCGTACTGGCGGCAGCGGCCATTTTGGGCGGCGTTCAGGGAGATAACGGAGCCGATGCCGTCATTTCCCCAGATATATAAGTTTTCCGGGTCAAAGCTTCGCAGCTGCTGGATCAGCGGGTCCATCTCCTCGTCCGTCGTATAGCCTTTATTGATCGTATGGCAGGGGCGTTTGGGGAAGTCCTGAAGAAAGCATCGGGCCAGGGGCAGGGAATAGGCCCTTTGACAGGAAGCAATCCTCTGCCGGATGCTGTCCTGCATTTGTTTTAGCTGCTGGATTTGGGCTTCGATTAACGCAAGTTCATTTTCCAGCAGCGTTTGTGTGGAGGCAGCACTGTGTTCTGCCAGATAATCGCGGATCTTTTCGACAGGAATATTTAATTTTCGCAAATCTCGAATCACATTTAATTTCCAGATATCCTTAATACTATAAAGCCGGTAGCCGTTCGGGGCGCGTTTGGGCGTAAGAAGGTTTTGTTCTTCGTAATAGCGGAGAATATCGGTGCTGACATGGTAAAGCCGCGCCAGTTCACCTATTTTGTAAAATTTTTCCATAGCATTCCTCGTTAATGTTTTTATCGTTTTTTTCTTCCTTTGATTCTTTCTTTTCTTCTTTTTTTATTTTTCTCTTGACCTTGGTAGTATACCAGGGTTTATTGTTGTTGAAAAGGGAAATGGGTAGAAATAAAGCAGAAAACAAAAAGGTAAACTTTTGCTGGTTGCAGTGAACGATTATGAACTGCAGCAAAGGAGGATGGTTATGCAGTTAAAGGAAAGTTATTTAAAGCAGGATTTTCTGCGCTTTATGCTGGCTTCGATGGCGGCGCAGTGGGTGTTTGCCCTGTATACGATGGTGGATGGAATTTTTGTGGCAAAGGGGGTGTCGGAACTGGCGCTTTCGGCAGTGAACCTGGCCTCACCCTATGTCAACTTTTTATTTTCCATTTCTCTGTTGTTTGCCGTAGGGGTATCAACCATTGCGGCCATGTACATGGGGCAGGGGAAGTTTAATGAGGCAAATCGGGCATTTTCACAGATTCTTGTCGTGCTGGCGGTGATTTCTCTGGTGCTTACGCTGGCGGTTATGCTTTGGCCGGATGTTCTGGCGGTATTTCTGGGTGCCGGGGAAAATGTGCAGCCCCTTGTGGAAGAATATCTTCTGCATGTAGGCCCGTTCAGCATTTGCTTTTTAATGGTGTATTCGTTTGAAGTTCTGGTGAAGACCGACGGTTATCCTAAGCTGGCTCTTTTTGCGGTTACGTTTGGCTGTCTTTTAAACTGTGTGCTGGATTATCTGTTTGTCTTTTGCTTTTCCATGGGTGTGGGCGGGGCTGCTTTTGCCACGGGACTTTCTCAGCTTGTATTGATTTTTATCTACTTATTTCATTTTTTTGGGCGGCGTGCAACCCTGCATTTTGTCCGTTTTTCTTTTGACTGGAAGATTTTCTGGCGTTCCGTAAAAATCGGGATACCTTCCGGATTAACGGAATGGTCAGCGGGGCTTACGACATTTTTATTTAACCATGCCATTATGGCCTGTCTGGGAGAAGAGGCGATTATCAGCTATACCATCTTAGCTTACGTGAATACGATTGTGGTCATGAGTATGGCAGGGATTGCCCAGGGGGCGCAGCCCATGATCAGCTATTACCTGGGGGCCGGGAAAAAAGCCGTGTGCCAAAGACTGCTGTCCTATGCCATGATTTCCGGGGGAATCATCTCCGCCCTGGCCATTGCGGCTGTCTTTTTCGGGGCAGGGCGGATGGTTTCTCTGTTTATTTCTCCGGAGAACACGGCGCTTTATACGGAATCGGTTCGGGTGCTGAAGGTTTTTAGTCTTTCTTTTTTATTTTCCGGTGTAAATATTATTGCCGCAGGCTATTTTACTTCGGTGGAGGCAGCGGTTTCCTCGTTTCTTATCTCTGTGGGACGCGGTTTTTTCATCCTTGCTGCTGCGCTCGTGCTTATGATCTTTTTGTGGGGCGGGGAGGGCATATGGTGGTCTGCGCTGCTGTCGGAATTTCTCTGTCTTAGCCTTACCTTATTTCTGGCTCATCGGTACAGAAAGAAAATGCCGAATCGTTGATACTGCTCATAGAATTCACTGTAATATATAGATGATAAAGTTCTGCCACAAAATCTGCCACACCTTGTTTCCCTGTCTTTTCCATGCTACAATAATAAAGGATACGTCGGATGACTTTTAAGGGAGGGAACATGTCGATTTTATCGGAATGTCTGGATTATTTTGTTAAGAAAAAGGAGCAGAATATTGCTGAACTGGCAAAAAAATGCAGGGTGGACCGTTCGACGATGTACCAGTATATTCGAGGAAAACGTCCCCTGCAGAATCAGGAACTTCTGGAAACGATTCTTGCGGAACTTCGTCTGACGCCAGAGGAGCGGTCAAAGGCCATGCAGGCTTTTGAGGTAACGCAGGTGGGAGAAGAGAAGTATTATCGGAGAAAGAAAGTAAAGGAACTGTTTGCTTCTCTTTTGACCTTAGAAGAGTCGGGGGCGCGAAAACTTATCGAAGAAAGAGATGAAAAAGCCTTAAAATCCTCGGCGGTGTCTGTTGCCAGAACCAAAGAAAACCAGATGGAGTCGATATTTGGCGCTAAAAGTGAAGAAATCCGGATGCTTAACGGTGAGGTAGAGGTGCAGAAGGGGATTCATGCCATTCTGCGGTCTGCGCTTGAAGAGGGAGGGCCGGTGAATCTTTTTCTGCAGCCGGGAACGATGATCTTTCTTTATACCATTAATGCAATCTATGAATGTGCCTCAGCTTCACCGATCAGGCATATTCTTTGTCTGAATACGAATTCCGCTCCGATGGAATATGATACGCTGGATGTTGTAAAGTCCATTATGCGGTGCGGGGTGGCAATTAAGGAATACAGCCCGTACTATTATTATGGGAATACCTCTGAGCACTATGGGATGATGAATATTCTGCCCTATTTTATCGTTACCGATGACTGTGCCGTGCAG
Organism: uncultured Clostridium sp.; assembly: GCA_946553025.1. GTDB lineage: Bacteria > Bacillota > Clostridia > Lachnospirales > Lachnospiraceae > Caccovicinus. The sequence goes on along the minus strand of CAMNRM010000029.1, from coordinate 18,745 downwards.
ATTGCCGTGGATGGGAAGATTGCGATTGTCCATAGAAAAGAACAGATCCATCAGTATTTTAAGGATAGCTTTTCGCGTATGCTGCAGTTATGTTATCCCCTGATGAAAAGCAAGGTTGGGCTGGATCGGCGTCTGACCTGGGGGATGGATTATGCCAGTGCCTATCACTATGAACGGACCATTGAAGTCAGCAGCGGGCTGTGCAGCCTGCAGTTTTGGAACCGGGATTTGATAGAAACCTATTTAAACCCATCGATTCCCGGCTATAAGGATTTGCTGGAAGGGCTGGTTCGCTATACGGCTCTTTTATATGAGGTAAAGAAAAAAGATCAGATTGTTATTTTGATGAATTCCCGCTATGTTCTGGAATTTATCCAGACCGGCGTTTTTCGGGAATATCCTGAAGTTTTTTTCGTATCTCCGTTAGAGAAAAAAGACAGGAAATATCTTCTGGAACAGATCTTCCAGGCCATCGAGGAAGGCTGGTATCATATACGCCTTCTTGAAGAAAATGAGTTTCCGCTGGATTACCGCTGGGAAACCGTGTCGCATCAGAATGGAAGGCTGTATATGCAATACTGCATTCACGATCAGTTCAGGATTTTTGAACTTGAAATTCCTGAGGTGACGGACGCGGTTTATGACTATCTGCAAAACTTAAGCGAGAGCAGGACGGTTATGGGAGAGGAAGCTTCAGAAGAATTGATGAGGAGGTGGCTCAAAGAGTATTTAGAATAAAAAGGTTACAGTAAATGTACATGGGCAGCAAAGAAATGTTATGGTGAATTACATGGGCGGTAACGGAAAGTTATGCCGAATGCACATGTACAGTAACAAATAAAAGCTTCGGAACAGCCGAGGCAAAGGGGAATGAGTTATTTTATAAATCATGTTGACAAAAAACCCGGAAGGAGTGAAAGTACATCCGGGTTTTTTGCTGTCTTTTTGTCAGTTACTGTGAACGTGTGAACAGCAACTTTAGTCAATTATTTGCTTATATTTAGTCTGTATTTCGTCAAGGACATTCTTGCCATTTACAGGATTTGGCTTTATAATGGAGCAAAAAGATTGCAGTGAACGTGTGAACCGTAGCGTATAATTACACAAAAAAGCAGGGAAGATTTCCGGAAATAAGGGGGAAGGGACATGAAGCAGGTAAAGCAAGGGAAGGAAAAAAAGGAAGAGAAGCGCAGTCTTTTTTTTCCGGTCTGGACAGTTGTCTTCGTGCTTATTATTGCACTGGGGGCGGGGACGTGGCTGATCAAGGATGTTCGGGAAAAGGAGAGAAGGGCACGGGAGCATCAGGTGTCGGAGGCAGAAACCGATAGTCAGGAACTGATTTTGGAAACCGAAACACAAAAGTCTGCACCTTCTGAAACCGAAACGGAGCCGGAAACTGAGGAAGAAACGATAGCCTATGATTCACCGATTGATTTTGAGGAATTGTGGGAGATCAATGAAGATGTTGTTGCCTGGATAAGAATACCGGATACACGGATTGACTATCCGGTGCTTCAGGGAAGGGATAATGAGCAGTACCTGCACACGGATATTGAGGGAAATGACAGTGTGGCCGGGGCGATTTACCTGGATATGGACGATGCGCCGGATTTTTCCAGCCTTCACAACATCCTCTACGGACATCATATGAAGAACGGGACGATGTTTAAAGACGTGGTTTTTTATAAGGAACAGGATTTTTTTGACGAGCACCAGGATATTTACATCTATACGCCAAAGAAGGAGATTCATTTAAAGGCCCTGGCAGCCCTCTACACCTCCGCGGACGGGATAAGGCGGAGAACCCGCTTTTACTCAGGAAGGGCATTGGACGATTATGTAAGGAAGATGACATCAGGAGCAATGACAAGAGCAGCCTCACCTGGCCCGGTACACCGCCTGTATTCTCTGATCACCTGCAGCTATGAGTTTCCCAATGCAAGGACGATTTTATATGCTTATGAAGTGGAAGAGTAGTTTTTCTGAGATGTGAACAGTACTGGAAGAGCAGCATTTCTGAGAGGTGAACAGCACTGGAAGAGCAGCATTTCTGAGAGGTGAACAGCACTGGAAGAGCGATGTTCCTGAGAGGTGAACAGCATTGGAAGAACAGTCATATCTGCATTGGCCGGTGAATAAAGTTTAACAAGTAAATCTGGCGGTGTGCGGATGGAGATGCAGAGAAAAAAAAGAAAAACAGCAAAGGCTGTCGTTATCTGGGCGCTTGTTTTCTGCCTGGGGATAACGTCAGCCTCTTTTGCGGATCATGGGGACAATCCAGAGGACGTCCGCCTTTATGCGCAGTCCGCAGTATTGATGGACGGCAAATCAGGACGTATTTTATGGGAGCAAAACGGGGAAACCGCCCGTCCCATGGCAAGTACCACAAAGATTATGACCTGTATTCTGGCTTTGGAGGCAGGACTTGGGGAGGATGATAAGATTGCGGAAATTTCCGCCCACGCCGCCGCACAGCCCAAGGTACATCTGGGAATGCAGGCAGGGCAGAGGTTTTATACCCGGGATATCCTCTATTCCCTGATGCTGGAATCGCACAATGATTCTGCTGTGGCTGTGGCAGAGGCAACGGCGGGAAGCGTGGAAGAATTTGCCCGGCAGATGAACCGAAAGGCGCAGGAGCTTGGCTGTAAAAATACCTGGTTTATCACCCCCAATGGTCTGGACGGGAAGATCGTCGATGAGGAGGGAAAGGAACACATCCATTCGACGACTGCCGAGGATCTGGCGCGGATCATGCAGTACTGTATCCGGGAATCTCCAAAGGCCGAGGAGTTTTTACAGATTACCCGGACGGCGGACTACCGTTTTGGGGACGCCGACGGGAAGGGAAATTATCAGTGCCATAATCATAATGCCCTGCTTACCATGATGCCGGGGGCATTGTCCGGAAAAACCGGATTTACCAGCGGGGCAGGCTACTGCTATATCGGTGCGGTGGAGGATGAGGGAAGGACGTTTATTGTGGCGCTTTTGGGCTGCGGCTGGCCGCCGCACAAGACCTATAAATGGTCGGATGTTCAGGAACTGATTGGCTACGGAAAGGAGAATTACCAGTACAGAAATATTTACCGGGAATGTGAACTGCCAACATTGCCCGTAAGGGAGGGCGTGGGAAGGGAAGCGGGCAGCACGGACTGGGAGGACTGCGAGGTTGAACTTGTGCTGGGCGATGCAGACAAGAAGGAACTGCCGTTTTTGGTGAGTGCGCAGGATAAGGTAAGGATCGTCAGAAATCTTCCTGAAAACCTGGAAGCGCCGGTGATGAAGGGGGAGAAGGTGGGGAGCGTGGAGTATTATTTAAACGATCAAAAGGTGGCCTCCTACCCGGTGCTGACCGCCCAGGGGGCAAAACGGTTTTCGCTGGAATGGTGCCTTCAGTGGGTGGGAAGGGCCTGGCTTGGGGGAAATGGAGAAGCAGGGTAAGTTCCTCTGGATAGAGGTGTCTGACCCTGCATAGCTGCGATGATGAAAAAGGGATACGGATTGTATTTCTATGATGCGGATCGCATTTCTATGTAGATGATATTTCGGTAAAAAGGTTACACAGAAGGAAGGGTAAGGCCGTGGGGGGCGCTTTTTCCCTGTTCATCGGTATTTACAAATACAACCTGACAGGAAGCAAAAAGGGTTTTTGGGTTCAGCATATCGCGGGCTTCCACAGCAATCGTCAGGCTGGTGCGGCCGACCTTGACCAGTTCATATTCAAAATGAAGGATGTCCCCCAGACTGACCGGTGAAATAAAGCGGAAATCCTGGACAGCACACATCACCATGTTGTCCCTTCGGTTTAAGGTCTGCGCAGCGCCAAAAAAGGCTGCTTCGGTCATCCAGTCCGTTAAAACTCCAGAGTAGAGGGAACCATGATGGTTCATTTGTTCCATTCTTACGTAGCGGTGGTTAATGATTTTCATGAAATAACAGCTCCTTTAGATTTGATTATACTATAAAATATAGCAAAGAATGTTTTATTTTTCAAGAGATGGAAGAAAGTTGTTTATTTATAAAGTTGTGTATAGCAAGTTAGTTTATAATAAAAATATATTGACACGAGTAACCAATTGATTTATAATGGTTTTACCGGATTTTATCGGCGAATGAAAAAGAATTGGTAAATGAGAAAAGGAAAGCAGGAAGAACACAGAATGAACATGGAATCCCAAATGATGAAGATGAATGGTTTCTTGTCCGCCATTATGGATATCGGGGAGCTTCTTTTAACCCACGGGGCGGAGGTGAACCGGGTGGAGGATACGATTTCGCGCTTATGCAGGGCTTATGGCTTTATTCGATCGGATGTGTTTACGATTACCTCCAGCATTGTCGCCAGCGCAAGGATGCCGGACGGGCAGACGATTACGCAGACCCGGCGGATCAGGGAGAGGGATACCGATCTGGGGAAGGTGGAACTGGTGAACGGGCTGTCGCGCAGGGTCTGTGCTGCACCGCTTCCCTTAGAAGCCCTGCAGGAGGAGATCCGAAAGATTCAGCAGATGAAAAAGGGGTCAGACGGACTGAAGCTGGCGATGTATATGATGATTTCCGCCTCGCTCTCGGTTTTTTTCGGCGGTTTTTGGATGGACGGGCTGGCGGCGGCGCTTTCGGGTATGGTTTTGTTTGGGACGCTCTGGGTCAGTTCGCTCTTAAAGCTGAACAGCATTCTCCAGACCATGATCTGCAGCGCATTGACGGCGCTTACCGTGTCGGTGCTTGTGCGGGCAGGGATTGGGGTACAGCCGGACAAGATTATGATTGGCAATATTATGTTAGTGATTCCCGGAATACAGCTGACCAATTCCCTGCGGGATATGATTAACGGCGATATGATCAGCGGTCTGTTAAATATGAGCGAGGCCCTGTTAAAAGCTGTTTCTGTGGCGATGGGCTTTGCCATTATTCTGCTGGTGGGTGTATAGAAGGAGTATTGGAAGAAAATGGAATTTTATATTATTCAGACGATTATGGGTTTAATTGGTTCTGTGGGATTTGCTATCCTTTTTGGCGTGTATGATAAAAAATTAATCTGGATAGCCCTGGGCGGTGCGGCGGGGTGGGTGGTGTATCTGGTCTGTGTTGCCCATGGCTACGGGATGTTTGTCGGGCTGTTTGCCGCAAGCTTTTTTGTCGCCGTGTTAAGCGAACTTCTGGCAAGAATTATTAAAACGCCGGTAATTTTAATGCTGGTGCCCATGCTGATTCCTGAAATCCCGGGCGGGGATCTGTACTATACGATGCAGCATCTTGTGCGGGGAGAGTATGTACAGTTTGGAAATTTTTCCAATCGGGTATTGATAGAAGCGGGCGCGATTGCCCTGGGAATTATGCTGGCCTCCTATGCGGCAAAGCTTGTTCGTGCCGTGGGGATGCATTATAAAAACATAAAGAGAAAAGAGGTGGAAGTTTGAAGAAGAAAATTACGCGCAATGATGTCGCCAAGCTGGCAGGGGTTTCCCCGGCAATTGTTTCCTATGTGATTAACCAGACAAAGTTTGTCAGCGAGGAAAAAACCCTGGCGGTGAAGAAGGCTATTGAGGAACTGCATTACCGGCCGAATCTGTATGCAAGGAGTTTAAAAACCAATAAATCCATGCAGATAGCCTTCGTCTGCGATAATCTGAGGAATAACTGGCTGGATATTGCAGAAAATATGTTTTTTGACAAGGGCTATTTTGTTTCGCACTGCTACAGCCGGGACGGGGAGGATTTTATTCAGATGCTGATTGAGGGGCGGTTTGACGGGGTGTTTATGCTGACCAACCGGTATACCGCCAGCGAATTAAATGAGATTGCCGGTGCGGGGATTCCCATTGTCCTGTATAAGACCAGGGATTACAGTTTTCTTGAACCCAATATCGTTACCGTTGCCCCCGATATTTACGGCGGGATTAAAAAGGCAGTGAATTATTTAATGGTTAAGGGGCATAAGCGGATTATTTTTGCGCCGCCTCTGCGCTATAATATGAACCTGAAAAAGGGATTCCGCGAGCGGGCCTATAAAGATGCATTGGAGGAAAACGGGCTTTCCTATGAAGAAAATCTGGTCTGCAGGAATACCGATTCCCTGGAAACGATTTATTCGACGATTTTTGATCTGGTGTTTTCCGGGCCGTCGTCGGATCGCCCCACCGCGATTGTCGCCGGGGATGATTACCTGGCGGGAAATATTATGCAGTATGTAAAGAAGCTTGGACTTCGTGTTCCTCAGGATATGGCAGTGACCGGCATGGATAATACCTACCTTTCCCAACTGGTATCGCCGCCGCTGACCAGCATTGACTTTTCCAAAGAGGAATTTGCCCGGTGCTTGGTGGATACGATGCTGAAGCTTATCGAGAAGGAGGAGGCCGAAGATACGTTTATCAAGGTTTCTCTCGAAGTGCGCGGAAGCTCCTGATTTGCGGGGCTTCTGTGTAAGGCGGTCTTATCGGACGAAGTCCGCCCATCCTGAAAGGATTTACGTTTACGAGCGCCCAGATGGGTGTGGTCAGGGGGAGGATGAAAGGAGGGCAGAAGAAAAAGGTAAAATTTTTTTTAAAAAGGTATTTACACGAGTAAAAAAGTGTGCTATGATAGAGCCATCAAAAAAGCAAGGGAAAAAGAAAGAACAGCAATTATACAGAGAAATATGTAAAATTGCGCAAGAATCCCAGGAATTCGTCGATAAACCTGGAACTTTTATCCATGCTTTCACCAAAGATAAGCCCGAAATCAGGGTAAAAATTTTTTGCTCTTGTATTTACACGAGTAAATAAAAACATATAATTTTTACAAGCGGCAGCACAGGCATTAACAAAGGAAATGAAAAAACAAGCACAGCAAACACAGGAAGCACAAGAAAGGAGCCTTATCATGGCAAAGAAAATTTATGAAGCTTGCAGACGTCTATTAACGATCTGCGCAAATTGTCAGCCGGAGGAAAATATCTTAATCGTAACCGATACCGACAGCTTGGAAATCGGTATGGCTTTGTGGGATGCCGCAGAGGAATTTCCCAATAAGACTATGGTGATGATGGAACCAAGGAAAATGCACGGAGAGGAGCCAACCGCTTTAGTTGCCGCAGCAATGTTAAAGGCGGACGTTATCTTTCGCGCCACGAAATTTTCCTTATCCCACAGCCATGCCAGAAGGGATGCGTGTGCTGCAGGTGCCAGAGATTTGAACTGCTGTGATTACAGCCTGGAAATGCTGGAAAAGGGCGGTCTGTACACCGACTTTGAAGCCGACAGAAAGTATGTTGACCAGATGTTAAAAAGCATGAAGGACGGCGATAAGATTCATATTACAACGGAGGCAGGAACGGATTACTACGCAAGCATTAAGGGACACAAGCTGTTCCCGCAGTACGGCATGGTAAGAAATCCGGGCGAAACCTGCTCACCGCCGGATATCGAGATGGCTTCCGGTGCAATTCCAGGAACAGCGCATGGAAAGATTGTCGTTGACGGCAGCATTACCCATCCGGCTATGGGCGTGTTAAAAGAACCGATTACCTTATATGTGGAGAACAGCTTTGTTACCCGGATTGAGGGCGGGGAAGAAGCCGAGAGATTTGCGGCAGAGTTAGCGAAGGTTTATGACCCGAGAATGTACCGCGTGGGCGAAATTGGGATTGGATTAAACCCGGATGCTTCCCTTTGCGGGAGAATGCTTGAGGATGAAGGCTGCAGCGGGTACGTGCATGTGGCGCTGGGAAATAATGAAACGGATAATCAGGACTTTATCTTACATATTGATATGATGTTTAAGGACCCGACGATTGAACTGGACGGGAAAGTGATCTTTGACCATGGGAAGGTTGTTTTTGACTGATGAGGGAATGCTGCCGGAGCTGGTGTACCGGAGTTGGTTAGAAAGATGTTTTTTGGCAGATGAACGAACTTTTTATAGAGAATGAAGGAACAGATCATTGGTGTGAAAATTGGAGTAAGTGAGGAATAGAGAAATGAGCGATAATTTAAAGAACGGACAGATGATGCCGGCAGAACTGACTGCACAGATTCGTGAGAAATATTATTTTGTGGATGAAGATCCATTTACCAGGAGTAAGCGGTTGTTTTTTGATAATTCGGGCGGTTCTTTCCGTCTGAAGGCAGCGAGCGAGGCGTTTCAGAAGGTAGATGATTTGCCTAACTGCGGCGGACACGGCGGGGCGGCTTCGGATTATCTGGATTCTCTGCGGACGAAGGCATGTGAGGATATTTCCACCATGTTTAACGCGGAGGGCGGATGTATTACGACTTCCATGACGGCTTCGATGATTGTGTTTGATGTTTCTGAAGTGATTATTGCCAATGTTCCGGGGACGAATGTTGTTACCACGCAGTTAGAGCATCCTTCCGCATTTGACGGATGTGCGATTCCGGCAGAGAAGTACGGCAAGGAACTGCGCGTGGCAAAGACCGATCCGAGAACGGGTATGATTAATACGGAAGATGTAATTAAGCTGATTGATAAAGATACCTGTTTATTAAGCGTAATTATGACTTCCAATATTACGGGTGCAATCTTAGATATTGAAACCATTGCACGGGAAGCCCATAAGATTAAACCTGACCTCTTTATTATCTGCGATTCCGTACAGCACACCCCGCACGGCCTGACCGATATGAAGAACTGGGGCCTGGACTGCGTAAACTTTGCCCCCTATAAATTCGGCGGCGCAAGGGGTCTTGGCGTGGGCTGGCTGTCCGAACGGGTAATGAACCTTCCGCACCACAAGCTGGTCGAGGAGAAGCAGAGCAACTGGGAAATGGGCGGCTGCGCACCGGGAATGTATGCGATGCTCAGTGCAATCTTCGATTATGTGTGCTGGATCGGCGAGCAGTTTAACGACAGCAAGAGCCGCAGAGATCTCTATGTCGAAGGAATGACCAGAATCACCCTGCATGAACGCGCCTTATTATACCGCCTCCTGCACGGCTCCGATTCCGTAAAGGGCCTTTTAGATATGGAAGGCGTAAATGTAGCCGTCGATATGGACGACCTCACCCAGAGAGATTTAATCGTTCCCATCGTATTCGACAAGCTGACCTGCGAAGAAGCCTCCCGTGCATATGAAGCCAAGGGCGTAGTCGTTCACGAAAGAACCGACGCAAGCCTCTATTCCGCCCGCCAGGTAAATTCCATCAACCAGCACGGAATCGTAAGAATCTCTCCGCTGCACTGCCATACTTACGCAGATATTGATGAGTTCTTAGCCATTACCGCAGAAATTGCAAAATAAAATGAACCATCATGCGCCCCCAAGTGAGTGCACCGCCATGAATAAAAGTCTGCTGGGCGCACTTGGAATACCTGAATTGATGCCGCCTAATCGGCGGCGGATTTTTAAAGTAAACAGAAATCCCGTCTGATAGCCAGGAAAACGGATATTGGACGGGGATTTCCGGTAAAACGAAAGGAGAATCACAATGAGAAAATGTTTAGCATGGGGAATGGCAATCTTATCTGCAATTACCCTGATTGGCTGCGGTTCAAACGCTTCATCCGCAACAACCGGATCAGCCGCCGGGCAGTCATCTTCCACAACCGATAACGGCGCTTCCACCCCCGCTTCCGGTGATGCCTTCACCCTTGGCTTAATCTGTCCCCTTTCCGGCTCTTCCGCAGTTTCCGGGCAGATCTTAAAAAACGCAACCGAGATGGCGGTCAATGAAATCAACGCCGCCGGCGGAATTAACGGCAGCATTCAAATCGTCTTAGCCGAAGTGGACGACGAGGGCGTCCCGGCAACCTCCGTTACCGCGATGCAGAAGCTTGTGGAGCAGGACAAGGTCAATGTCGTTATCGGTTCCCAGGCTTCCTCCTGCACCCTTGCCAATATGGAAATCACTAAGGCGGCAAAGATCCCGCAGATCACCCCCGCCTCCTCGAATGTCGCCGTTACCCAGGCAGGAAATCCCTATATTTACCAGATGACCGCGACCGACGAGTTACATATGCGCAATATTATGAAGTACATGGCAGAGGAAAACGGTGCCAAGACCTTTGCCATCCTGTATGAGTCCTCCGACTTTGGAACCGGCGGCTACAAGATTGCCGGAAATGTCTGTGCCGATTATAACCTGGAAATGGTTGCCAATGAGGTCTACAACGCAGGCGATACCGATTTCTCCGTGGTTCTTGGCAAGATGCAGCAGGCAAACCCGGACTTCTTTATCTTCTGGGGCTATCATACCGAGGTTGCCATGATTTGCAAGCAGATGCAGCAGTACGGCATTTCCTATCCGATGATCGGTCAGGGCTACAATTCCCCTGAATTGACGAATTTAGGCGGCGCAGCCGTGGAAGGTATTATGATTGATACCGCGTTTGATGCGGCTAACCCGGATGAGAAGGTACAGGAGTTTGATAAGAAGTACACCGAACTGTACGGCGAAGGCTATGACCAGAACGCGCCGCAGTCCTACGATGCCGTGTACGTGATTAAGGACGCGGTGGAGCGCTGCATCGCTGACGGCAAGGACTATAAGGACGGCGAAGTATTAAATGAGTACATTGGTTCCACCACATGGGACGGTGTAACGGGTGTGACTACCTTTGATGAAAACGGACGGATGGATAAGGAACTGCTGATTATTACGATTGAGAATGGAGAGCACAAGATCGTAAAGAACTAAAACGGGGGAGGAGGTTACCACGATGCTCTTTCAGCAAGTGTTAAATGGCTTGACGAACGGCAGTCTTTACGCGCTTATGGCTGTCGGCGTTACAATGGTGTACAAATCGCTGGGCATGTTAAACTTTGCACACGGCGATACGATGATGGTCGGAACCTTTATTACACTGACCTTTATCCAGATGGGGGTGCCGTTTTATCTGGCGGTATTGTTCGGAACGGCCTGTGCCGCCGTGCTTGGCTTCCTTCTGGAGAGGATTATCCTGCGGAAGGTGAAGTTTTCCTCGTTTGTCAACCTTTTGATTGCAACGGTGGGTGTGTCTTACGTGCTTAGAAATACCGGTATGGTAATCTGGGGAACCAGCCCACAGCTTTTCCCCAGTATGTTCCCGGAAACGCTGATTAAGATTGGAAACTTTAATATTACGCCGCAGAGTATTGGGATTATTTTGATTTCCCTGGCAATTATTACCGGTCTGCACCTGTTTTTTACTCGTGTAAAAGTGGGAAAATGTATGCAGCTTGCCAGTTCCGACGCGGAGGGCGCAGCAATGATGGGCGTAAATGTGGCCTACATGCGGTTTTTAACCTTCGGTATCAGCGCGGGTCTTGCCGCCATTGCCGGAATTATGATTGCCCCCTTAACCTATGCCAGGGTGGATATGAGTGCTACCATTGGTATGAAGGCATTTGCCGCGGCGATTCTTGGCGGAATCGGAAACCTGTGGGGAGCGCTGCTTGGCGGCGTTATCCTTGGGATCGTGGAGGCGGTTGGCGCAGCCTATATTTCCACGGCTTACCGTGATGCCTTTTCCTTTATTATTCTGTTCATCGTCCTCTTTGTGAAACCGACGGGACTTTTGAATAAGAAGATTGAAAATAAACTGTAGGGAGGCGGGAGCATGGCAAAGACAAAAAATAATTCACTGATGATGATTCTTATCACTGCCGCCGTGATCATCCTGATTCCTCTGGTTACGCCGAATATGTATATTATGCAGATTATTAACATGATTGGCATTTACATTATTTTGGGTACGGGAATTAATGTGCTTACGGGATTTACCGGACAGCTTTCTTTAGGGCAGGCGGCGTTTTTTGGTATCGGGGCGTATACGGCGGCGCTGATGAATACCCGGGGCGGAATGCAGTTCTTCCTCTGTCTGCTTGGTTCGGTGCTTTTGACGGCGCTGTTCGGTGTTATCCTGGCGGTTCCGGCCCTGAAGGTGAAGGGGTCTTACCTGGCACTTTTAACCATGGGTTTTGGTGAAATTGTACGAATCGTGATGATTAACTGGACGCCGGTGACGAACGGTACGGCAGGTATCCTGGGGATTGAAAGTCCGGTGATCTTTGGTTTTGCGTTTGATACCTTAAAGAAGTATTATTTTCTGATTATGGCGTTTGTGATTCTGGGACTTTTATACCAAAACGTATTGATCCGCACCAGAACCGGGCGTGCCTTTATCGCGGTGCGCGAGGACAATGAGGCAGCGGAGCTGACCGGAATCGACGTGACGGCCTATAAAATCAAGGCATTTGTGCTCAGTGCCGTGTACTGCGGAATTGCCGGATGTCTTTATGCGATGATGATTAAGTATGTAAGCCCGGATACCTTTACCAACAATATCTCCAGCGTTATCCTCTGGACGGCGATCGTGGGCGGATTCGGAACGGTGATTGGGCCGGTGCTCGGCGGTATTATTATGCAGGTGCTTCCCGAAGCGCTGCGCTTTTTGGGGGACTGGCGTCTGGTGGTTTACGGCGTGATTCTTTTAATTGTTATCCTGCGCTTCCCGGGCGGTCTGTACCCGTACATTCAGAAGTTTGCGGAAAATCACAGGGCAAAGAAAGCTGCAGGCGCGGCTGGAAAGGGGTGAGAGCATGGCAATTCTTGAATTAAAAGAAGTGACGAAGAGATTCGGCGGACTGACGGCGGTGGACGGGGTCAGCCTGAAGGTAAATGAACATCAGATCTGTGCGTTGATTGGGCCAAACGGCGCGGGAAAGACGACCGTTTTTAATATGATTACCGGCGCTTATCAGGTTTCCGCAGGCGACGTGCAGTTTTGCGGCGAGAGTATCTGCGGGAAGAAGCCGCACCAGATCGTGGAAAAAGGCATTGCCCGAACCTTTCAGAATATTCGTCTGTTTAAGTCGGCAACGGTTTTGGACAATGTGATGACGGGATTTCACTGCAAGACGAAAACGGGAATGATTAATGTGATCTTTCAGCCGGGGAAATGCCGCCGGGAGGAAGAGGAGATTAAGGAAAAGAGCCTGGATATCCTCCGTTTCCTGGGCTTGGAGGGTGTGAAGGATTCGGAAGCGGGAAGTATTCCCTACGGTCATCAGCGGCTTTTGGAAATCGGACGTGCGCTGGCGACCTCGCCGAAGCTTCTTCTTCTGGACGAACCGGCAGCGGGGATGAACTCCCAGGAGAAAAAGGAACTGGTGGAAACCATTAGAAAAATCCGCGATACCTATAACCTGGCTGTGCTTTTGGTGGAGCACGATATGGAACTGGTGATGGGGATTTCGGAAAATATCACCGTAATCAGCTTCGGGCGTCCGATTGCTGACGGAACGCCGGAGGAAGTGCAGAATAATCAGGATGTGATTGAAGCCTATTTGGGAAGGAGCGATGATTGATATGGCAGAAACAATGTTAAAGGTCACCGATCTTGTGTCTTCCTATGGAAATATCAAGGCATTAAAGGGAATCAGCCTGGAAATCAACAAGGGCGAGATTGTTTCCCTCCTTGGGGCGAACGGGGCAGGCAAGTCCACGCTGATGAAGTCGATTCTTGGCATGGTAACTATTGGCGGCGGAAGTATTCAGTTTCAGGGGCAGGAACTGGTGGGAAAGAAAAGCCATGAGATCGTGCCGATGGGGATTTCTCTGGTTCCCGAGGGAAGAAAGATTTTTGTGGATGTAACGGTGGAAAAGAATCTGGAAATCGGAACATTTTTCCGCAAAAGGGAGAAATCCAGGGATAAAGAACTGCTGGATATGGTTTATGAGATTTTCCCGCGGATGTATGAGAGAAGGACGCAGCTTGGCGGAACCCTTTCCGGCGGCGAGCAGCAGATGCTGGCGGTAGGCCGTGCGATAATGTCCGACCCGCAGCTTTTAATGCTGGACGAGCCGTCGATGGGGCTTGCACCGTTAGTTGTGGCGGAGATTTTCAATGTTATTAAGAAAGTGCACGATATGGGCATTACCGTTCTTTTGGTGGAGCAGAATGCGAAGATGGCGTTAAAGATCAGCGATAAGGCTTATCTGTTAAATACCGGAACCATCGTTGCCAGCGGAACCGGGGACGAGTTTTTAAAGAGCGATGTGCTGACCAGCGTTTACCTTGGAGGGAAGAAGGAGTAGAGCAATGAAACTGGAAAATATAAAGTTAAATCTGGAAACAGAACTGGTGTTAAATGTCGGCGATCCGATTGGGAAAACGAATGCGCCGCGCTGTTATAATAAGCTGTTTGAACGGCTGGATATGAATGCGATTATGCTTCCCTGCGAGATTAAGAAGGGGGATTTGCCGAAGTTTCTGGACGCCTGTCACCTGATGGGGATTCATTACCTGTGCCCGACCATGCCGCATAAGGGGGATTTTGTGGACCTTTTAGACGATGTGGACGAGGCTTCCAGGCTTTTGCGGTCGGTGAATGCGATAAGGATTGACGAGAACGGAAGCCATGGGACGGGAATGGACGGAAAAGGCGCGATTAAGGCGATGTTAAACGGCGGGGCGAAGCTGGACGGGATTCATGCCCTGGTTTATGGCGCAGGCGGAATCAGCGGGGTAGTGACCTATGAATTGGCGCAGAAGGGCGTGAAGAAGCTGTATATCGCCAATATTACGCCTGAGGAGCCGGAGCAGATTGCGAAGGTGCTTCGGGAAAATACGGCGATGGAGGTGGAAGTGCTGAGCCTCGACCCGAAGGGACTTGACCGGGCGGCAGAGGATTGTGAACTTTTTGCCAATCTCACGCCGTTGGGGATGAAGGGATTTCCTTACTGTCATGAATATCTGGGGTTTGTGGATCGGCTGCCTAAGACGGCGACGGTGTTTGACTGTATTATTAATCCTCCGGCTTCGGAAACGATTCTGGCGGGGAAGAAAAACGGGCTGAATACCGTGCCGGGGATGCAGATGTTAGTGGCGCAGATGGATGAGATCTTTGGATTTTTGTTTAATAAGAAGATTACGCAGGAAGATAAGGACGCCTGTATTGAGGAAGTTTGCGGGTTTTTAGGGGTGGATAGGCCCTGAGTTTGCGTGAGGGAGGAGTGTGCTGGTTCGCTGCGGCGGGGGCATATTCCATCGTCACCGCGCTCTCGCTCCGCAAAAAACGCAGCGGACGCTAGGTTCGTGGAAGACCTCACCAAGCGCCGGCGATTTTTGAGGGGATTCCTTATGGAATATGCCCCCGCCTTCGCTGGCTGGCTGGGTTGCTGTGATGTAGTTTTGGTGGGGGGAGTTTTTGTGGGGTGGGGGATTTAGTTTGGTGATTTGTTGGTGGATGAAGGAATCTACGGACTTGTTTGATTGGATAAGAGGGATGAAAGGAATTTAGTTAGAGATGAGAGTTTCGTATGATGAGTTACTGAATGAGTTTAAGCGTGTGCTGGTCAGCCGGGGGTTTAATGAAGATTTAGCGCTGGCTGGGGCGACGGTGTTTGCGCAGAATAGTCTGGACGGGATTTACAGTCATGGGATTAACCGGTTTCCGCGGGTGGTTTCCTACCTGGATAAGGGGGAGATTAAGCCGGAGAATGTGGCCTCCTGTGTGGACGCGAAGGGTGCGGTTGAGCGCTGGGACGGGCATCGGGGGTTTGGGCCTTTGAATGCGAAGCTGGCGATGGATCGGGCCTGTGATTTGGCGAAGGAGTATGGGATTGGGTTAGTGGCTCTGGGGAATAATAATCATTGGATGCGCGGGGGTACATATGGATGGCAGGCGGCGGATCGGGGGTGTATTGGGATCTGCTGGTCGAATACGCAGCCGAATATGCCGGCGTGGGGCGGGAAGGATAAGAAGATTGGGAATAATCCGTTTATCTTTGCCGTGCCGAAGTCGAACGGGGAGCATGTGGTGGTAGACTGTGCGGTTTCGCAGTTTTCTTATGGGAAGATTGAAGAGGCGAAATTGAAAGGAAAGCAGCTTCCGGTTCCCGGAGGGTATGATGAAGAGGGAAATTTGACGACGGACCCGGCGGCGATTGAGAAGAGCTGGAGGGTGCTTCCGATGGGGTACTGGAAGGGGAGCGGGATTTCGATTCTTCTGGACTTGATTTCCACGGTGCTGACGGATGCCAATTCGGTGCAGAAGATTGGGACGTTTGGGGATGAAGTGGGATTGTCGCAGATTATGATTGCAGTTGACCCGGATAAGTTCCAGAGCAAAGAGGTTACGGACGGGATTGTGGATGCATTGGTGGCGGATATTCATTCTTCGGTTCCTGTAGAAGAAGGCGGGAAGGTATTTTATCCCGGGGAAATTGAGATTGGTACGCGCAGGGACAATCGGGAGAACGGGATTCCGGTGATTGATGAGGTTTGGGAGCAGATTAAGGGATTTTAGGGATGTTTGACTGATTGGACGGCTGCCAAAACAAGTGAGGGAAAGGCAATATACAGGGAAGGAAAGCGATTGAACATGAAAGCGATTAAATTAAGTGAGCCGTGGAATGTGGCGTGTGTGGAGATGGATAAGCCGGTGCCTGGGGAGAATGAGGCGCTGATCCGCATTGTGACTGCGGGAATCTGCGGCAGTGATATCGGGGCGTTTCGCGGGACGAATGGGCTGGTTTCTTATCCAAGGGTGATTGGGCATGAATTGGCTGGCGTGGTGGAAGCGATTCCTGAGGATAATGCGAAAGGGATTAAGGTTGGGGATCGGGTGGTTGTCGATCCGTATATTTACTGTAAGAACTGTTATCCCTGTTCGATTGGACGGACGAATTGCTGTACGGATCTGCGTGTGCTTGGGGTGCATGTGGATGGCGGGATGGCAGAGTATTTTACCCATCCGGCGGATCTTTTAGTGAAGGTTCCTGAGGGGATGACCTGGGAGGAGGCGGCGATGGCAGAGCCTTTGACGATCTCGCTCCATGGGATTCATCGGGGAGGCTTTAAGAAGGATGAGTATTGTGCGATTATTGGGGCAGGGCCGATTGGGCTGGTTGCCGGGATGATTGCCCAGGCTTACGGCGGACAGGCGATTTTGATGGATCTGGTGCAGGAAAGGCTGGATTTTGCAAAGTCTTTGGGTATTGCCCATGTGATTAACTCCGGGAAGGAAGATGCGGCAGAGAGAATCCGCGAGATTACGGGGGGAAGCATGGCGCAGCAGGTGATGGAGTGTTCCGGGGCAAACGGGGCGATCCGCGCTACCCTGGATTATGTGTCCAATGCGGGAAGGATTACGCTGACCGGGTGGCCGAAGAAGGAAACGTCGATTCCTACGGATTTGATTACGAAGAAGGAGATGGATATCCGCGGCGCAAGAACCAGCGCAGGGGAGTTTGAGGAGGCGCTGGAGCTGATTAAGAGTAAGCGGGTGGATATGAATAAGATTCTGACGAAGGTGATTTCCCTTGAGGAAGTGCCGGAAACGATTATTGATATCGAGAAGAATCCGGGGGATTATATGAAGGTTGTGGTTCGGGTTTCCCCTGAACAGTGACAGAAATGGTTTTTACGAACTACAAATTGTGTTTAGGTAGTCGTCTTGGAAGTTCTATAGGAAAAGGAGTATAGGATGACTCTGGAAAATGTATCGAATATTGAAGGATTGTTTGAAATCATCAACACCTGCAAGGGCAATGTGGAACTGGTTTCGGAGGAAGGGGACAGGATTAATTTAAAGTCCAGGCTGACCCAGTATCTGGCGGTTGCCGGGGTGTTTGCCCACGGTTATGTGCGTCAGCTTCAGCTGATCATCGAGGACCCGGAAGATATGGATAAGATTATGGAATTTATCGTCAGCGGGGAGTCGCAGGAATAGTGTTGCGTTAAGAAGAGTGGAAATAGGTAAAGGAAAAAATATGCACAAATTTCGGCTTGCTGCTGGAAGTTGTGCATATTTTTCTCTTATGGTATTAATTCTGCTGGTAAGCTATTTATTGTTATCATTTCATCCATCCATATTCTTATCGTTCTATTTTAGCGAAGAGGTTACTGTAAGATGTAAACCAAGATGTTGAAAAATATTAAGGAGAGTTCCGAGATTAGGTGTGGTTTTGCATGATTCGATTCGGGCAACAGAAGATTGGGGGATTCCACACATTGCAGCCAGTTCGCGCTGACTTAGCCCCATGGAATTTCTCTGTGCTATCATAGCACTGACAATTGCAGAAATTTCTTCTACTTCATTGATATCTTTTGCAATTTCAGGATCTGTAGATTTAACATGTTCTTTATAATCGTTCCACGTTTTCATGGTACATTAGCCTCCTTTCTTGCAAGATAATCTGCGCGTTCTGCTTTTGCTTTTTTAATCTCATGTTTAGGTGTTTTCTGAGATTTTTTGCGAAATTGGTGGAGAAGAACAAAGGTATTATTGTGGTAAAAGAAATAAAGTACACGATTATGACCAGGACGCAGCTCCCAAATACCATCTTCAAGATGCTTAGTAATATTATCATTAAGGTGTGTGCCGTTATCTTGAAGCAATTGAATGTATAGGATGATTTGTTTATATTGAATACGGGCATCTTTGCTGGTTGCAGCATTGATTCGTAATTCTTCTAATAAACCCCATAATTCAGATTTGCCATTCGGGGTTTCATAAAATTCAACGGTATACATTTGTTCTTTCTCCTCATTGTATTTCCTGCTGTTTATATGATAGCATATATGCTATCTAAAAACAAGAGAAAAGTTTTTGAGAGGGAATACTTCATAATAAAATAAAAATATGCACAAGTTTCGGCACATTGCCGGAATCTGTGCATATTTTTTGGTACTTATGGCAGATATTAAAATATTGTGAAATATCTGTCGAAAGGGCTTGCCTTTTTTGGAAATACGATATAAAACCTGACTTTTGCAGAACAAATGTTCTTTTAAGGCCGAAAACCTAGGAATATCA
>CAMNRM010000028.1 GCA_946553025.1 uncultured Clostridium sp. | reverse complement strand
AAACGACTCTCGGAAGCCGCATAAAATAAGGCTTTGAGATTCCGAGAGCCTATTAGTAAAATAAGGAGGAAGAATTATTATGAGAAAGACCAAGAAACTTTTGTCTTTGGCTCTGGCTTCAACCATGGTATTATCCCTGGCAGCCTGCGGCGGAGGCAGCACAGACACTACAACGGCAGCGCCGGAAGCAACCACGGCAGCTGAGGCGGATGCAGGAAGCACCGAAGCAACCACAGCAGCAGGGGCAGAAGGTGAGAGTGCAGCGGAGGAAACGACCTCGAACGGCAATAATATCGCTGTATGTTTAGCTTCCGAGCCGCAGACGATTGACCCGGCATTAAACTCCGCGGTAGACGGCGCAGTTATGCTGAACCATTTCTTTGAAGGTCTGGTTAAGTGGGTGGACGACGGCGAAGGAAACGCCATCACCGCTCCCGGACAGGCTGAATCCTGGGAAAAGGTAAATAACGACGACGGAACCGTTACCTATACGCTGAAGCTTCGCGACGGCATTAAGTGGTCGGACGGCAAGGACGTTACTGCCGGTGATTTCGAGTACAGCTGGAAGCGTCTGGCAAACCCGGAAACCGCAGCAGACTACTGCTATATGATCGATATGGTACAGAACTACGCAGGCATTGCCAACAGCGAGGCAGACCCGGATACCCTGGGCATTAAGGCGATCGACGACAAGACCCTGGAGATCGTGCTTTCCTATGACTGCCCATATTTCGAGGAAATCATGGCTTTCCCGGCAACCTTCCCTGTTCGTCAGGACATTGTTGAAGGAAATGACGAGTGGACCTATGATGTAGCTACCTATGTAAGCAACGGCCCGTACAAGATGAAAGAATGGTCCCACAATGCTTATATTTTAACCGAGAAGAACGAAAATTACTATGATTATGCAAACCTTGGCCCGGATACCATCCGCTTTACTCTGTTAGACGACGCTAACGCTATGCTGGCAGCCTATAAGAGCGGCGAACTGGATTTCATCGAGGAGCTTCCTCCGGATGAGATGGCAAACTACTTAGCTTCCGGCGAGCTGATTGTAGCAGACTATATCGGAACTTACTATGTATGCTTTAACGTAGAGGATGAAATTTTCTCCGATCCGTTAATCCGTAAGGCATTCTCTCTGGCAATTGACAGAAACTACATCGTAGACAACGTAAGCCAGGCCGGTGAAGTTCCTGCAACCGGTTATGTACCTGCAGGTGTTAATGACGCAGCAGGCCCAAGCGGTGACGATTTCCGTACCGTAGGCGGCGAATACTACAGTGTTGCCGAAGCAGATTACGAGAAGAACTGTGAAGAGGCCCGCGCTCTGTTAGCAGAAGCCGGCTATCCAAACGGCGAAGGCTTCCCGACCGTTGAATATATGTACAATACCAACGATAAGCACAAAGCTATCGGTGAGGCTCTGCAGAATATGTGGCAGGAGCAGTTAGGCGTTACCGTAAACTTAAGCAACCAGGACTGGAACGTATTCTTAGAGAGCAGAAAGCAGGGCGACTACCAGATCGCAAGAAACGGCTGGATTGCTGACTACAACGATCCCTGCTCTTTCCTGGATATGTGGTACACCGGCGGCGGAAACAACGACGCACAGTACTCCAACAAGGATTATGATGCCAAGATCGATGCGGCAAAGGCTACCGCTGTAGCAGAAGATCGTATGAAAGCTTTCCATGAGGCAGAGGACATCCTGATCGAACAGGATAACGTGCTGGCTCCGGTATACTTCTATACACAGCCTTATATGATTAAGGACGATATCGAAGGAATGTATTATACACCACTGGGATACTTCTTCTTTGGGTATACTTCCAGGAAGTAAGCCTTTGTGATTTCCTAGGTCAAATTTTGTAATTAAAAACGATAAAAGGGAGTGTTGCAGAATGGCTGTTTGTCTTAAGCCAAAGGCAGCACTCTCTTTTTTGTTGAAGGAAATAATAATTAAGATTTTTTTGATTAGGTAAAATGTTCTTGAAATAAATTAAGATTGGCGTATAATACTAGGAAAAGAGTAGATAAGGCGGAAAAAATAGTGTTTGATAAAATCTTTAAATTATGCAGACCTCGAGAGTTATCTTCTTATGTAATTTCTGTAATTGAAGAAACTATTGATATAGCTATGGCTGATCATGAAGATGGCACTGTAGGATTACGTTTAGCAGCTGCATTTGATTTGCTTGCTTCAATTGAATATTATCATTCTGTGGCAAATCGTGGATGGACATATTGTTCTGAAGAGCCACAGATGATGTTATATCCTTATACCAATACCTGTCCAAGATGTATTGGAAAAAGTAAATTCAAATATGCTAAAGCCAATAAACCAGAATCAGGACAAATAGGTATGGTAACTACAGAACTTCTCTGTCAGATGTTAGAAACTGTTTTTAAGAAAAACGGACGGAATATTAATGTCTATAAAGCTTCAGAACCTATTGATGCAGTTATTTATGATGAAGATTCTAAAAAAATGATTATTGCTGAAGTGAAATCAGCGCCATTAATGACTATTCCACTGGCAATGATGTGTGAGCATATAACGGAAACCGTTGATGGCGAATTAATTTATATCAAGCATTCTATTTTGGACAATCCTATGGTGAAGCATTCTTCTATTGGTTTATATTTTCCTAAAGCCGAAGACTTACAAGAAAGTTTTATTCCGCTTGTCATGGATTGGAGTGTAGAAAAGCCTTTTTATACTGCATTGCATCATTTATTTGCTTCAAAACCGGAGTTTTTTCATCAATATTATAAGTATTGGGAAACGGCTTATCATGCATATTCAAAAAAGGAACGTAATTGTCCGCTTTTCTGGATGACTAATGGGTGTGGTCAGCCTGTTCCTCGTCCTGACGATTGGCCGCGTCGAAGAGGAAGTGGGTATGAATCTGTTTCTGATGGAAAAACAAGTGTGGGTATGGATAGAACAGATGATATTAAGAAGGCGATTTATCAAGTTTTAAAGCTTGGATCAGAGTATAAGCTGGATAATGATAATATTAAAACAGCAATAATTTCAAATATACATGCAGTCAGACACTATGATGAATATCTACTTACTCTCCGCGATGTTATCTGGACTTTAGACAGTACACATGTCGCAAAGAGAGCAATTCAGCTTGACCCTGATACTCCTATGTATAATTTGTTTGATGGTATTTTATCATTTACATATTCAGATATTAGGGATGAATGGATAGAAGAAATTTTTAACTTCGGAGGCTAATACAAAAATGGTATATAATCATGTTGCAAGGAAGGTAAGCTTTATTGTGCAACAGAGAATCAATGCATTGAAAATAGGTCAAAAGATGCAGGATTTGCCAGAAGAATTGTGGCATGAAAGTTTTAAGTATTATGTGAAAGAAGATAAAACGAGAAAAGGGGGGCCGAATATGCGGTTAATCCGCTTAGATCCTGAAAAGCCCTCTCTTACGGTTACTGGTTTTATTTTTAATAAATTTGTACATCCATATGAGAACCGCTATGTGACGGTACGGGAGGCTGCACGGCTTCAGGGTTTTCCAGATGAAGTTGAATTTAAAGGATGTCTGACAAGTACACAACAACAGGTAGGCAATGCAGTACCTATTCAACTTGCAGAAGCCGTATTTAATCAAATTTGTAAGTCAGCAAGTGAACATGGGATTTTTGAACTTTCGGCATTTTCGCTTTTTTGCGGGGCTGGAGGACTTGATCTTGGTGCTTATAAGGCATCTAGTCATGGATGTAAGATTAAAACGAAAATAGCTATTGATTGTTGGAAAGATGCCTGTGATACATTGAGAGGTTATTTAGGCAATGAAATTTTGGTTTTGGAACAAGATATCACTAAAATAGCAAATCCGCTTAATTATTGGAAAGAACAATTACAATGTACGACACCGCCGGATTTGATTTATGGAGGACCACCTTGTCAGGCATTCTCTCAAGCAGGAAAACAAAAAGCTTTAAAAGATCCCAGAGGGGTTCTTATTTATGATTATCTTCGTTTTGTAGATGAAATTCATCCCAAATATTTTTTCATGGAAAATGTATCAAACATTAAAGCCGTAAATGGAGGAAAGTTATATAAGAGTATTATTAAAAAAATAGATAGTATGGGCTATAATGTTGCAGATGGCATTTTATGCGCAGCAGATTATGGTGCTCCGCAAAAACGTAGGCGCTGTGTGTTTATAGGAATTGATAAAAAGCTTGGGAATATTATATTACCTTTTCCTACGCACAGTGACACGGTAAGTTTTTTTCCACTTAAGCCCTATATGACTGTTGGAGAAGCATTTTCTAATCTTCCTGTACTTAGTGAATGCCATCAGGAATTTTAAGTGTTTGCGGCAATACAGCAAATGCTGTGTGGAGAATAATCTATTAGGTTATTTATAAATTTTATAAAAATACTACTTTTTTAAACGATCTATTTATGGTATACTTAAAAAAGTGCAGTGGATCATTGCTTACTGTTACCGTGAATGCATGAGAACAGTAAGGATCATTGAAGAAAGTACAGGAGAAAAATCATGGAAGCAAAGCGAGTACTGTTAAAATTAAGCGGAGAGGCCCTGGCTGGCCCGAAAAAGACGGGGTTTGACGAGGATACCGTTAAGGAAGTGGCCCGCCAGGTGAAGCTTTCGGTGGACGCCGGCGTGGAGGTTGGCATTGTTATTGGAGGGGGAAACTTCTGGAGGGGGCGCACCAGTGAGGCGATTGACCGTCCTAAAGCCGATCAGATTGGTATGCTGGCTACGGTGATGAACTGCATCTATGTTTCGGAGATTTTTCGGAATGCAGGGATGAAGACGGAGATTTTTACTCCTTTTGCCTGCGGTACGATGACACAGATGTTTTCTAAGGACAGCGCGAATGCGTGCTTTGCCGAAGGGAAGGTTGTCTTTTTTGCCGGGGGAACGGGCCATCCGTATTTTTCCACCGATACGGGAATTGCGCTTCGGGCGATAGAGATGGAGGCGGACTGCATCCTGCTGGCGAAGGCCATTGACGGGGTTTATGACAGCGATCCCAAGATAAATCCTGACGCGAAGAAGTATGATGAAATTTCCATTCAGGAAGTGATTGACAAGAAGCTTGCCGTGGTGGATTTGACGGCTTCGATTATGTGTATGGAGCACCATATGCCGATGGCTGTATTCAGTCTGAATGAAAAGGACGGCATTGCCAATGCGATGCAGGGGAAGATTCACGGTACGGTAGTTACGGCATAAAATATAATGATTTAGGAGGGTTTATTGATGCAGGATATTAAAGTTTATGAGGATAAGATGAATAAGACATTGGACAACCTTCAGGGAGAGTATGGAACGATTCGCGCAGGCCGGGCAAATCCGCATGTCCTGGACAGAATCCGTGTGGATTATTACGGCACACCGACGCCGATTCAGCAGGTGGGGAATATCTCGGTTCCCGAGCCAAGGATGATCTTGATTCAGCCGTGGGAGAAGTCCTTGTTAAAGGCGATTGAAAAGGCGATTTTAACTTCGGATCTGGGGATTAACCCGACGAATGATGGCAGTGTTATCCGTCTGATTTTCCCGGAGCTTACCGAGGATCGCCGTAAGGAACTGTCCAAGGAAGTAAAGAAAAAAGGCGAGAATGCCAAGGTAGCCGTGCGCAATATCCGCCGCGATGCCAATGATACATTTAAAAAGCAGGAGAAGGCAAGCGAGATTTCCGAGGATGATTTAGAGGAAGTTATCGACAAGATGCAGAAGCTGACCGACAAGATGATTGAAAAAATTGACAAGGCGATCGAGGCAAAGACGAAAGAGATTATGACGGTTTAGGCGGTTGCGGTTTTGTGTCTGGTAAGAAGTTCAAACGTTACTGTTTATGCAGGTTTGTGCACTTGTGAACAGTAACGTTCAAACTGGGGCGGGGTGTGAATCCTGCCCTGATTTTTCGTAAACGGATGTAAGGTTACTGCATGGGGAGATTTACGCCGGATGTGCAGAAGTTACCATGTGTGCATGTAAACAGTAACCTGCAGAAAGGAAGGATAAGATGAATACCGAAGAGAGAATACCGCGCCATGTGGCTCTGATTTTAGACGGGAATGGACGATGGGCAAAGAAGCGGGGACTGCCCCGGACGATGGGGCATAAAGAGGGCTGCAAGACGGTGGAAAAAACCGTGGAGATTGCCGCCAGGATGGGCATTGAATATTTGACGGTTTATGGGTTTTCCACGGAAAACTGGAAGCGTTCCGCGGAGGAAGTGGGGGCGCTGATGCAGCTTTTCCGTTACTATATGGTTCGTCTGTTAAAGATTGCCAAGGAAAATAATGTCCGGGTGAAGATGATTGGCGACAGGCGAAGATTTGATGAGGATATTATTGAGGGAATTAACCGCCTGGAGCGGGAAACAAAGGAGAATACCGGACTGACCTTTGTGATTGCGGTAAATTACGGGGCGAGGGATGAGATAACGAGAGCGGCGTCCCGGTTAGCGGCAGACTGCGTGCAGGGGAAGGTGAAGGCAGAGGAGATTACGGAGGATATTCTTTCGTCCTATCTGGATACGGCGGGGATGCCGGACCCGGATCTTTTAATCCGCACCAGCGGGGAAATCCGCCTGTCCAATTATCTGCTTTGGCAGTTAGCCTATACGGAAATCTATGTTACCGATTGTTTATGGCCGGATTTTAATGAAGAGGAATTGAAAAGGGCAGTTGTGCAGTATAATAAAAGAGAGCGGAGATTTGGGGGAGTGAAATAGAAAATTTCGAGTAAGCAACGGAGTGAAGGGGCTGTCCCGTTTTTATGGGGATTTTGCGTTTTTTGCTGTAAACTCCGGGCACTCCACAGGGGATAAGGAGGATAAAATGTTTGCAACCAGGCTTATCAGCGGAATTATTTTGGTTGTGCTGGCACTTTTTTTGGTGGGACAGGGAGGCGCTGTTTTGTTTTTGGCCTCTCTTGGCATTTCCGTGATCGGGCAGTATGAACTGTATCGGGTGACGAAGATGGAAGATAAGCTGTTAGGCGCTGTGGGCTATGCAGCCGGGGCCGCCTACTATGTGCTTTTGTGGTATGGGCAGGGGCATTATATTACGCTTGTGGCTATCGGGGCGCTGATGCTGTTTATGACCATTTATGTGATTACCTTTCCCAAGTACGGGACAGAACAGGTGACAGTGGCTTTTTTTGGCATCTTTTATGTGGCGGTGATGTTTTCCTATCTCTACCAGGTTCGGGCAATGGCGGACGGAAAGTATCTGGTCTGGCTGATTTTTTTAAGTTCCTGGGGATGCGATACCTGCGCTTACTGTGTGGGAATGCTGCTTGGGAAGCATAAGCTGGCACCGGTGCTCAGTCCGAAAAAATCCATCGAGGGGGCCGTGGGCGGCGTGGTCGGGGCAGCCCTTCTTGGACTGCTTTATGCGTCGCTGTTTGGGCAGGAGATGACGGATGTGGCTAACCCTCACCTGGCCTGTGCGGCTGCCTGCGGGATTGCCGCGGTGATTTCACAGATTGGCGATCTGGCGGCTTCGGCGATTAAGAGAAACCATGAAGTGAAGGATTACGGACATTTAATTCCCGGACACGGGGGCGTGTTGGATCGGTTTGACAGTATGCTCTTTACGGCACCGGCGATTTATTTTGCACTGACTTTTTTAAAATAGAGATTTGTGTGTTTTGTTAAAGGCTGATTAAGGATTAATACTAAAAGAGGTAAGAACATGGAAAGAAAGATTGCCATTTTGGGTTCTACGGGTTCTATTGGGACGCAGACCCTGGAGATTGTCCGCAGGAACGGGGATATCCGGGTGACGGCTCTGGCGGCGGGAAGGAATATCAAACGTCTGGAAGAGCAGATCCGGGAGTTTTTGCCGGAACTGGCCTGTGTATGGGATGAGGAAAAGGCGAAAGAACTGCGGGTTAAGGTGCGGGATCTTCCGGTGAAGATTGTGTCCGGGATGGATGGTTTGATTGAAGCGGCATTAGAGCCGTCGGCGGAAATTGTGGTTACGGCAGTGGTGGGGATGATTGGGATTCGGCCTACGATTGCGGCGATGGAGGCGGGGAAGGATATTGCCCTGGCAAATAAGGAAACTTTGGTGACTGCCGGACATTTGATTATGGATTTGGCGAAGAGAAAGGGAGTAAGGATTCTCCCGGTGGATTCCGAGCACAGTGCGATTTTCCAGTGTCTGCATGGCGAACGGTCGGAGATTGCAAAGATTCTTCTGACAGCATCGGGCGGGCCGTTCCGGGGATGGACGAAAGAACAGCTTAAAAACGTTCAGTTGGAAGATGCCTTAAAGCATCCAAACTGGGCGATGGGGCAGAAGATTACTATTGATTCTTCGACC
The DNA here is from genome assembly GCA_946553025.1 of uncultured Clostridium sp. GTDB lineage: Bacteria > Bacillota > Clostridia > Lachnospirales > Lachnospiraceae > Caccovicinus. The sequence continues at coordinate 53,481 of CAMNRM010000028.1, read as the reverse complement.
ATGGTCAATAAGGGACTGGAAGTGATGGAGGCCCGCTGGCTGTTTGATGTGGGCTTTGACCAGATTCAGGTGGTGGTTCAGCCGCAGAGCATTATTCATTCGATGGTGGAATTTGAGGACGGGGCTGTGATGGCACAGCTTGGCACGCCGGATATGAAACTGCCGATTCAGTATGCGCTTTATTATCCTCAAAGGCGTTTTCTTGCAGGGGATCGGCTGGATTTTGAAAAACTTCAGGAAATTCGGTTTGAGAAGCCGGATATGGAAACCTTCCGCGGTCTGGCTCTGGCCTATCAGGCGGGGCGGGAAGGCGGCACGGTGCCTACAGTATTTAATGCAGCCAATGAAGCGGCAGTGCGTCTTTTCTTGCAGAGAAAGATTTCCTATTTGCAGATTGTGGAATTGATTGAAAAGGCGATGGAACGGCATAAAAAGGCAGAAAATCCTTCCGTGGAGCAGATATTGGAGGCGGAAGCGGAGGCCGAGGAATTTGTTCTGCAGGCGGCGTCCGGGATGAGATGAAAAGCCGGGATAAGAGTCCGTGGAATGGAAGAATGAAATGGATGGAAGAATGAAATAGTATAGAAGAAAGAAATCAATGAAATAAAGAAATAGAAAGCAGGTGGTAAATTGCTGAATATAGTTGCTGCAATCCTGTTATTTGGATTTATTATTATGTTTCATGAACTGGGTCACTTTCTGCTGGCGAAGGCCAATGGGGTGGCGGTGATGGAGTTTTCCATCGGCATGGGGCCAAGGCTGGCTTCGGTGGTATGGAGGGGGACGCGGTATTCGCTGAAAGTCCTTCCTCTCGGCGGTTCCTGTGCCATGGCAGATGAAGATACGGACAGCGGCGATCCGAACGGATTTTTAAGCAAGTCGGTCTGGGCAAGGATTTCGGTGATTGCGGCAGGGCCGGTGTTTAATTTTATTCTGGCATTTATTTTCGGTGTGATTATTGTCTGGTACTGCGGGTATGATCTGCCTGTAATTTCCGGAATTATGGAAGGTTATCCGGCGGAGGCTGCGGGAATCGAGGAGGGCGATATTATTTTCTCGATTAACGGGAAAAAACTGATGGAATACCGGGATTTGCAGCAGTATTTAATGCTTCACCCAGAAGAAGAACTGACCATAGAGTGCGGGCGGCTGACCGACGAGGCGAAGGCGGCGGGAGTAAACTGGTATACGTATTCCGGGAAGGAACAGGCAAAACAGGCAGAACGGTATACGGCGACGCTGGCAACACGCTACAGCGAGGAAAACAAAGCCTATATGATGGGCATTGAGCATCAGATGGAGTACCATAAGCCCAAGGGGATCGGGCATTTGTTCAGCCTGGGCTGGCATGAGGTGATTTTCCAGGGAAGATCGGCAATTGAGAGTTTCCGTCTTTTATTTCGGGGGTATTTGGGCACGGAAGATCTGGGAGGCCCGGTGCGCATTGTGGCAGAGATGGGAGAAACCGTCGGTGAAGTTCGATCGGCGGGGTGGCTGAGCGTGCTGCTGACGTTAATGAATATCGGCGTGGTGTTAAGTGCGACCCTGGGGACGATGAATCTTCTTCCGATTCCGGCGTTGGACGGGGGAAGGCTTGCGTTTCTTCTGGTGGAAGCTGTCCGCGGAAGAGCCATCAGCCAGGAAAAAGAGGGGATGATTCACCTGGCGGGAATGGTTGTGCTGATGGGACTTATGCTGCTGATTATGTTTAATGATATTCGGAATTTGATTTTCCGATAGAGGGGAAAGACGCAGATTTTGTAATAGCGGATAAAATTAGGTTATTGGAAAATGATTTGGAGGCAGAGTTATGCAGGAGATTCGACGGGCAGATAAGGAAGATATTTCCCGGATTGCGGAGATTCTTGTGTTTACGAAAAGGGTAAGCTATCGTCCGATTTTTCAAAACGATCAGTTTTCATTTATCAATCTCCAGGTGCTTCCTCTGGCGCAGGAATATCAGGCAGATAAAGACCGGCTGGAGCGTACATGGGTGTTTGAAGATGGATTTGTAAAGGGGATGCTGGAAACTGAAGGTGAAGAACTGACGAAGCTGTATGTGGATTCCTTTTTCCAGCGCATGGGGATTGGAGCGAAGTTGATGGATTTTGCCATTTCTAAGCTGGGGGTACGGTTTTTGTGGGCATTGGAGAAGAATACAAAGGCTATTGTATTTTATCGTGCTCATGGGTTTGGATTGACCGGGGAACGAATTCTGGAAGAGGGAACGCCGGAGTATTTGGTAAAGATGGAGCGAAGGTAAGATTGTATTAGGAAAAAGTAGAAGGTAAGATTATATTCGGAAAAAAGCATAAGAAAAAATGTATTTGGAAAATTTGGAAGAAACAGGATGGGTGGAATCGATGAGCAGAGAAACAACACGAAAGGTTAAGATTGGAAATTGTGTAATTGGCGGGGGAAGTCCGGTGGCAATTCAGTCCATGTGCAATACGCACACCGAAGATATCCGGGCTACAGTGGCGCAGATTCATCGTCTGGAGGAAGCAGGCTGTGAAATCGTCCGGGTGACGGTGCCGACAAAGGAAGCTGCCCTGGCTGTGCGGGAGATTAAGAAGGAGATTTCGATTCCCCTGGTGGCGGATATTCACTTTGATTATAAGATGGCGATTGCGGCAATGGAAAACGATGCAGATAAGATTCGGATTAATCCGGGAAATATCGGATCGGCTGACCGGGTGAAGGCTGTGGTGGATGCAGCAAAGGCATTGAATATTCCTATTCGGGTTGGGGTAAACAGCGGATCGCTGGAGAAGGAGTTTCTGGAAAAATATGGAGGTGTAACCGCAGAAGGACTGGTGGAGAGTGCATTGGCTCAGGTAAAGCGGATTGAAGATTTTGGCTATGATAATCTGGTGATTAGTATTAAATCCTCGAATGTAATGATGTGTGTGAAAGCGCATGAATTAATTGACCAGCAGACGAATTACCCTCTGCATGTGGGAATTACCGAAGCGGGAACGCTGTATTCGGGCAATATTAAATCCTCGGTGGGGCTTGGCTTGATTTTAGGGCAGGGAATTGGTGATACCATTCGGGTTTCACTGACGGGTGATCCGGTGGAGGAGATTAAGTCGGCGAAGCTGATCCTGCGGACGCTGGGACTTCGGGAGGGCGGAATTGAAGTGGTTTCCTGTCCCACCTGCGGGCGGACACAGATTGATTTGATTTCTCTGGCAAACGCAGTGGAAACGATGGCAACCGAGTTTGACGATCTTTGCGGCGTTAAAGTTGCTGTGATGGGCTGCGTGGTCAATGGGCCGGGGGAGGCGAAGGAAGCCGATTTAGGAATTGCCGGAGGCCGCGGGGAAGGTCTGTTGATCCGAAAAGGCGAAGTTATCCGAAAAGTGCCGGAAGAGGAGCTTTTGCAGGTGCTTAGGGAGGAACTCTTGCAGCTTCGGAAGGAGAGGACAAAAGTTAGTTCGCATTGAGGGATTGGATGAATAAGGAAAAATTTACGTTTGAATTAATAGATAAATATACGCCAGATATTGTTATAAAAAATTCATTAAAAGAGATTGAGAGAGATACTAAAGGATATGTAATAGGAAATATAGACAGATATGATGGCTCAATTGATTTTTATACTAAACGAGGTGGAGGACTTGCGGCAGTTTTGGGAACAATGCAGCAAATGTCAGAAATGGCGGATATACAGCAGGCTTTAGGAGAACAAGATCCAGAGCAGCATAAGTTTGAAGTTTTTCTTACGGTAAAAGGATTGGAACATTATAAATATAGAATGATGTTTGTTGATTATGGCACAATTTCATATCCAGTAACCATTATTCTGAATGAAGATTTAGCAGTTGCCTATAGTGGAAGACGAAAGGATGTATTTACTATTGAATCAATGAAACAACTGGAGGAGATGATGGATAACATTCTTAATTCAGACATGATGCTTTCTTTTATCCAAAGCTTAATTAATGAATCACTGCGGCAGGAAATCAGGGAAATTTCATAAGATATACTGTTTCAAGCATCTATAAGGCTGCGTGGTCAATGGTTCGTGGGGAGGTGAAGGAAGCCAATGGAAACTGTAATTAGTTCTAATTTTACGATTGAAGATATTCATAAAATCAGGGAGCAAAATTATGAACGAACAAAAAATATGACTATTGAAGAAAAAATAATGTACTACAATAATTCTGGCAAAGAGGCAGAAAAAGAAATTGAAAGACGCAGAGCATTAAAGAGGAGCATGACTGAAAAATGAAGTGGGACAGAGCCAGACTTCGTCCACAAGGTAAGGTAAAATAACAAAGAAGGCAAAGAAAGACAGGAAATCAAATGGCGAAAGGTTTTTTAGAGGTTTTTCCCGGATTGACCATGGAAAAGGAGTTTGAAGAGCTTTTAAAACTGGCCGAGGTGCCCCGTGTGACATCGACCAGGGATAGAAGCTCTATTCGCATTTATCTGGAAAGTCCGAGGCTGATTCAAAAGCAGATGATTTATGACCTGGAAAACGGGATTAAGGAGCAGCTTTTTCCGGGAAAGAAGATGACGATTAAGATCCAGGAAAAATACCGTCTTTCCGGGCAGTATACGCCGCAGAAGCTGATGGAGGTTTATCAGGACAGCATTGCCCTGGAATTAAAGAATTACAGCATTATTATGTACACCATGTTTAGAAAGGCCGAATTCACCTTCCCGGAACCAGATGTACTGCAGATGACAGTGGAAAATACCATGGTTTCCCGGGAAAAGGCGGGGGAGTTAAAGCGGATTCTGGAAAAGATTCTTCAGGAGCGGTGCGGCATGGGGGCTGTGGTTGAATTTACCTATGTTGCGCCTAAGGAAAGCAAGCTGCGAAAGCAGGCGAAGGAGGCCGAGGAAGCGGCGGCAGCGGCTTATGGGGCCTATCTTCATGGGGGCACGGGCACAGATTTGGATATGGATATCCCCTGGGATGAGTATGGGATTTCCGGTGCAAAGAGCGGGGCAGCAGGTGGTCAGAGTGAGGAAAATGCAGAGGGCAAAGCGGGAGATTCCAAAGTTAAAACTTCTAATACAGGGAAAAAAGTGCTTTCTTTAAAAGCAAGAAAGGAAGCGGCTAAAGGTTCGGAAAATGGCAGTGCAGGAAAGAGTTCTTTTGGCGGAAATGGCGGGCAGAAAGGTGGTTTTTCCAGGAAGGGCAGCTTTTCCAAAAACGGCAGCTTTTCCCGAAACACCGCCTTCCGAAAATCGGACAACCCCGATGTGCTCTACGGACGGGATTTTGATGACGGGTTTACCAATATTGAAGCTATCGAGGGCGAGGTCGGGGAGGTTACGATCCGGGGGCAGATCTTAACCGTGGAAAAACGGGAACTGCGCGGCGGTGAAAAGTCCATTGTTATCTTTGATGTTACGGATTTTACGGATACGATTACGATTAAGCTTTTTGTGCGCCAGGATGCCATGGAGGACGTGGACAAGGCTGTTGTTAAGGGCAGTTTTGTCAAGATCCGGGGCGTGACCACCATTGATAAATTCGATCATGAACTGACGCTTGGCAGTATCGTGGGGATGAAAAAATGCGAGGATTTTACCAGCAAGCGAATGGATAACAGCCTGGAAAAGCGCGTGGAACTGCACTGTCACACGAAGATGAGTGATATGGACGGGGTGGCCGAGGTTAAGGCCATTATTAAGCGGGCAAAGGCATGGGGGATGCCGGCAATTGCCATTACCGATCACGGCTGTGTGCAGGCGTTTACCGATGCAAACCATGCCCTGGATAAGGGAGATGATTTTAAGATTATCTACGGGGTGGAGGGCTATCTGGTGGATGATTTAAAGCAGCTTGTGGAGAATTCCCGCAACCAGAGTTTTGCCGATACCTATGTGGTTTTTGATATCGAAACCACAGGATTTTCCCCGGAAAAGAATAGGATTATTGAGATTGGTGCCGTTAAGGTGGAGGATGGGAAAATCACAGACCGGTTCAGCACCTTTGTCAATCCGGATGTGCCGATTCCCTTTGCTATCGAGCAGCTTACCGGTATTAATGATTCCATGGTTCTGGACAGCCCCAAGATTGATGTGATTCTTCCGCAGTTTCTGGAGTTTTGCGGCGATGCGGTGATTGTGGCGCACAACGCGGGGTTTGATACGGGATTTATCGCTCATTATGCAAAGCTTCTGGGGCTTTCCTATGCGCCGACGATCCTGGATACGGTGACTTTGGCACGTCTGCTTTTGCCGAACTTAAACCGCTACAAGTTAGATACCGTGGCCAAGGCCGTGGGAGTGTCGCTGGAAAATCACCATCGGGCCGTGGACGACGCGGAGGCTACTGCCGGGATTTTTAAGGAGTTTGTCCGGATGTTCCGGGCACAGGATATCGAAACGCTGGATCAGGTCAACGCTCTTAGCAAACTGACCACAGCCGGGATTCAAAAACTTCCGACCAACCATATTATTATCCTGGCAAAGAATGACGTGGGAAGGATTAATCTCTATCGCCTGGTTTCCCTTTCGCACCTGGAATATTTTGCCCGAAGACCCAGGATTCCCAAGAGCCTTTTAGCGCAGTACCGGGAAGGGCTGATTATCGGTTCGGCCTGTGAGGCGGGAGAACTTTATCAGGCTCTGCTTCGCGGTACTCCTGCTGCGGAGATTGCCAGGATTGTGCGGTTTTACGATTATCTGGAAATCCAGCCCCTGGGCAATAACGACTTTATGCTGCGGGACGAAAAGAGCACGGTAAAGAATAAAGAGGATTTAATTGCCTTAAATAAGCGCATTATCCAACTGGGAAAAGAGTTTGGAAAGCCGGTCTGTGCGACCTGTGACGTGCATTTTTTAGATCCTCAGGACGAGATTTACCGCAGGATTATCGAGGCGGGCCAGGGCTTTAAGGACTGCGATCTCCAGCCCCCGCTCTACCTGCGCACGACCGAGGAAATGCTGGAAGAATTTTCCTATTTAGAGCCGAATGAGGCGGAAGAAGTGGTGATTACCAACACCAGAAAAATCGCGGATATGTGCGAGAAAATCTCCCCTGTTCGCCCCGATAAATGCCCTCCGGTGATTGAAAATTCGGATGCTACATTGAGGAAAATCTGCTATGACAAGGCCCATGCGATTTACGGAGAAGAGCTTCCCCAGATTGTTACCGCACGTCTGGAAAGGGAGTTAAATTCCATTATCAGCAACGGCTTTGCCGTCATGTACATTATCGCCCAGAAGTTGGTGTGGAAGTCGAATGAGGACGGTTATCTGGTGGGTTCCCGTGGTTCGGTCGGTTCCTCCTTTGTGGCAACCATGTCGGGAATTACCGAGGTCAATCCGCTAAGTCCGCACTATATCTGTCCTTCCTGCCACTTTTATGATTTTGATTCCGAAGAGGTGAAAAAGTTCTCCGGCATGGCAGGCTGTGATATGCCGGATCGCACCTGTCCGGTGTGCGGAAATCCTTTGAAAAAAGAGGGATTTGACATTCCTTTTGAAACGTTTTTGGGCTTTAAAGGCGATAAGGAACCCGATATTGACCTGAATTTCTCCGGCGAATACCAGAGTAAAGCCCATGATTACACCGAGGTTATCTTTGGAAAAGGGCAGACTTTCCGGGCGGGAACGGTGGGTACGCTGGCGGATAAGACGGCTTACGGCTATATTAAAAAATACTTTGAGGAGCGCAGCCAGAGAAAGCGTGCCTGTGAGATTAACCGCCTGGTTTCCGGCTGTGTGGGGGTGAAGCGGACGACGGGACAGCACCCGGGCGGAATTATCGTCCTTCCTCTGGGGGAGGAGATTTACTCGTTTACCCCGGTGCAGCACCCGGCAAATGATATGACAACCTCCACCGTGACGACCCATTTTGATTACCATTCCATAGACCATAACCTTTTAAAGCTGGATATCCTGGGGCACGATGATCCGACCATGATCCGTATGCTCCAGGACTTAACCGGGATTGATCCGGTGCAGGATATTCCACTGGACAGCAAGGAAGTAATGAGTCTTTTTCAGAATACTTCCGCCTTAAAAATCACCCCGGAAGATATCGGCGGATGTAAGCTGGGGGCACTGGGAATCCCTGAATTTGGGACCGATTTTGCCATGCAGATGTTAATTGATACCAAGCCGAAATATTTCTCTGACCTGGTGCGTATCGCCGGGCTTTCCCACGGAACCGATGTGTGGCTGGGCAATGCGCAGACCCTGATTTCCGAGGGAACGGCGACGATCCAGACCGCGATCTGCACAAGAGATGATATCATGGTGTACCTGATCAGCCGGGGCATGGAAGAGGGACTTTCCTTTACGATTATGGAATCCGTGCGCAAGGGCAAGGGCTTAAAACCGGAGTGGGAAGCGGCGATGACCGAACACGGGGTGCCGGAATGGTATATCTGGTCGTGCAAGAAGATTAAGTACATGTTCCCCAAGGCCCATGCTGCCGCCTATGTTATGATGGCATGGCGGATTGCTTACTGTAAGGTGTTTTACCCGCTGGCTTACTATGCTGCCTTTTTCAGCATCCGGGCGAAGGGATTCAGCTATGAACTGATGTGTCTTGGAAGGGAAAAACTGGAAATTCATTTGGCGGATTATAAGAAGAGAAGTGACAGCCTGTCGAACAAAGAGCAGGATACCCTCAGGGATATGCGCATTGTGCAGGAGATGTATGCCCGGGGTTTTGTATTTCTGCCCATCGATATCTACCGGGCCAAGGCCGTGCATTTTCAGATTATTGACGGTAAACTCATGCCGTCCTTAAACAGCATTGACGGACTGGGAGAGAAGGCGGCGGAAGGAATTGCCGAGGCAGCCAAGGACGGCCCGTTTTTATCCCGGGAAGATTTTATCAACCGGACAAAGGTCAGCAAGACTCTCTGCGATTTAATGGCGGATCTGGGACTTTTAGGAGATTTGCCGGAGAGCAATCAGCTTTCGCTGTTTGATTTTGGGTAGGAAAAGAAAAAGACGCTGCTGTAAATGAATGAACAGCAGGAAAAAGACAGACACAGGCAGGAGGCTTTTGTCTGTCTTTTTGCTGTTTCTTTTCCTGTTTACTTTTCGTATTTATTTTTCCGTGTGCGGCAATCTCTGCCGGAAAAACCGTTTTTTGACCTCGCTCAGCTTAAAGGGAATCAGGGGATAAATATAGCTTTTTCCCGCAATGGTCTTATTAAATACAATGGCACAAACCGAGAGAATCAGCCCTGCGAAAAACCCGTACCAGTCGAAAAATGCCGTTAAAACCAGCATAATGATCCGCATAAATTTTAACGCATAGCCCAGTTCAAAGCTTGCCTGGGAGTAGTTTGCCACGGTGACAAACGCCATATAAAGCATGGTTTCGCTGGAAAACCAGCCGGATTTTACAGAGTATTCGCCCATAACAATACCGGCGATAACACTTAAAGGGGTGGTCAGCATACTTGGCGTATTGATGGCCGCCAGGCGCAGTCCGTCGATGGCAAATTCCAGCAAAAGAAGCTGGAAAAATACCGGAACATGCGGCGGATCGGAGAGGCGGATAAAGTCCAGCCAGGAGGGAATCGTATCCGGATTCTGTAAAAAAGCCAGCCAGAGCGGGGTAAGAATCAGGGTTAAAATCGAGATAGTCATCCGCGAAAGCCGCAGATAGGTTCCCGTAACGGGAGGGAAATAATAGTCGTCCGCCTCCTCGATAATATCAAAAATTGAGGACGGCAAAATCATTGCAGCCGGGGAATTATCCACCAGAATAACGATATTTCCTTCAAGAATACTGGCGGCTGCCGCGTCAGGACGCTCGGAAAACTTAAATTTAGGAAAGGGGTTGTACCATTTATGCGGGTAGATACATTCGGCAAGGCTTTCCTGGTTCATGGTCAGGGCATCGACATGTAAATTGGTGATTCTTTTTTTAATTCGGGCAAGAAGCTCATCATCCACCCGTCCCTGCATATAGCACACCGCAATGTCCGTGCGTGAACTTTCCCCGGCGGTTAAAATCTCCATTACCAGCTTCGGGTCACGTATCCGGCGGCGGATAAGGGCCGTGTTAAAAATCAGGGTTTCAACAAAGCCGTCCCGGGAACCGCGCATAACCTTATCCTTTTCCGGTTCGCTTACCCCGCGGGCAGGATAGGTTCGGCAGTCGATGGTCAGATAGCTGTCGTAGCCTTCGATCAGCATACAGGTGATGCCGGTAAGAAGCTGGGTAATCAGTGCATTCGTATCCGTTACCAGGCCGATTTCCCCGTAGGGGATACATTTTTTGGAAAATCCGTGGGCATCTTCGGGCATGGCTTCCGGTTTTATGCCCTGGAAAACCTGAAGGATTTTTAGTAAAACCTCGTCTTTTGTCATGCCATCGACAAAGAAAAGGCAGCCCTTTTTTCCGCCGATTTCTACTACACGGTAAACAATATCAAAGGATTTATCCGCCTGAAGAATGGTTTTCAGTTCTTCAAGTCTGACGGAAAAATCCTGGGTTGCGTCAGTATTCATGCATCTTCCTCCTTGTATATAGAGTACGATAATCCATTTAACCGTACATTTCCCGGATAAAAGACAGTATATCCATTTGTTGATTTAACCGATAGTGTAAATTTTTCCATAAAAATCAGGCAGAAATAATTGGATAAAATTGACAAGGATAGAAATAAAGATAAAAAAGAAATTGGAAAAAATTCATAAAAATGATTAAAAATCTATTGACAGAAATGTAAAAAAATGCTATAGTTGCCAGGTGAGAAGCACAAAAAAGTGTTTTCTTTAAAGTATTTTGGTATGGGGATGCCAAAAGGTAAAACTTATAGTGTGACGGTTTTGAACGTGACCAGAGGGCTGCTTTCTGTGGGGGAAAAGCAGTCCTCCTTTGTCTGTGTTCTTCTTTATTTGTTCTCTTCTTTGTCTGTTCTTTTCTTTAGCTGTTTTGACTATTCAGGAAATTTCACAGATCCGGCGGATAACCTCTCCGGCAATCATCAGCCCGGCGACAGGAGGCACGAAGGAGATGCTTCCGGGCAGGCTGCGGCGGCAGGTTTTCTCTTTTTGCGCATCCTCGAAAACCTGCGGTGTGATGGGCGTTTCTCTGGAATATAAGACCTTCAGGGAGGGAATCTGCCGTTTTTTCAGCTCCCGGCGCATTACCCGGCACAGAGGACAGACGCTGGTGTTGAAGATATCGTCGATGGTAAATAATTCCGGATGAAGCTTATTCCCGGTTCCCATGGAGGAAAGGATCGGGATGTGATGCGTATGGGCATATTCGGCCAGAGCCAGCTTTGCGGCAACGGTATCGATGGCGTCGATGATGTAATCAGGGACCTTTTTTGCATCCCGGATCAGATCTTCCATCAGGTTTTCCAGATTTTCGGGCAGGACAAAGCTTTCTCTGGTGATTACCCGGCAGTCCGGGCAGATATCGCCTATCCTTTCTTTTAAAAGTTCAGTTTTATATCGTCCGACGGTGCTTAAAAAGGCGATGGACTGGCGGTTGATATTGGTTAAGGATACCACATCGTTATCGACAAGAATCAGTGTTCCCACACCGCTGCGGGCGAGGGCTTCAATGCAGAAAGAACCGACGCCTCCTGCGCCGAAAACCAGAATGCAGCTTTGGTTCAGACGATGAATATTTTTTGTGCCGATAAGCATTTCCGTCCGGGAAAATGCATTCAGATTTGATTCAGGCATGGCTGTTCTCCGTTTCTTTTCTTCCTTGCTCTTTTTTGACTTGCTCTTTTTTCTTTTGCTCTTCCACTAAATCCGCCAGTGTCGCATGATCGACAACATTGCTGATCGCGTCTTCTAACTGCTTCCAGATGCCAAGGGTGGCACAGCTATCCGCCCGCTTGCAGAGATTTTTTTCATCTTCTAAGCAGGCAACCGGAGAAAGACTGCCTTCGGTGAGCCGCAGAATTTCTCCCACCGTGTAGTCGGCGGCATCTCTGGACAGACGGTAGCCGCCCTGGGCACCCCGCATACTTTTAACATAGCCGGCTTTGCACAGGATGGTAACGATTTGCTCTAAGTATTTTACCGAAATCTGCTGGCGCTGCGCTACCTGGCTGATCTTTGTGCATTCCTGCGGATGCATGGCAAATTCCAGCATCATACGGAGGGCATAGCGGCCTTTGGTTGATATTTTCATGTGTATTTCCTCGGTTCTTTCCTTAATGTTCTCTATTCTTATAGGATTAATAGGATAGCCATATTGTACATGATCCTCTGCCGGATGTAAATGAAAACCCACTTTTTTTTCACGGATAAATATGGTAGAATGGTTGCAGTTCAATGTGTTTAAATTGAAATAGAAAAAGAAAACGGCCAAAGTACAAATATACAGGTGTACAGAATCCCCATGCCTGTATGTACCTAAAGGGCAGGATGTGCTGTGAAACGCGCACAGATTGGAGGAAAATATGTTCAACGGATTTATTCGGGTTGCAGCGGCAACGCCTAAGATTAAAGTAGCCGATCCGGCCTATAATGCCGAACAGGTGATTCAGTTGATGAAGGAGGGAGAAAGGCTTCAGGTTAAACTCATGGTTTTTCCGGAACTCTGTCTGACCGGCTATACCTGCCAGGACCTGTTTTTGCAGTTTCCCCTGATTCGTAAGGCAAAGGAAGCATTAGCAACGGTTATTGAAGCTTCAAAAGATGCGGACATGCTGATTTTTGTGGGTCTGCCCTGGGAGAGGAACGGCAAGCTTTACAATGCGGCGGCAGCCATAAGCGGCGGGAGGCTTCTGGGAATTATACCGAAAAAACATCTTCCGAATTATTCCGAGTTTTATGAAATGCGCCATTTCTGTCCGGGAGATGACGAGTGCGTCTATGCCTGGGATGAAGGCAGCAATGACTATATTGCCATGGGAAGCCGGATGCTGTTTCGGTGTGAAGAACTTCCCCTGCTCTGCGTGGCGGCGGAAATCTGTGAGGATCTCTGGGTTCCCTGCCCGCCGAGCATCAGTCATGCCATGGCGGGTGCTGCCGTGATTGTCAACTGTTCGGCCAGCAATGAAACGACAGGGAAGGACAGCTACCGTCATGAACTGGTGTGCGGGCAGTCGGCAAGACTTTTGTGCGGCTATGTTTACTGCAATGCAGGCGAGGGAGAATCAACCCAGGATCTGGTGTTTGGCGGCCAGAATATCATTGCCGAAAATGGAACCTGTCTTGCAGAGTCCGAGCGTTTTGTTCATGGGATGACGGTTGCCGATCTGGATCTGGAACGCTTAGACAGCGAGCGGCGGAGGATGAATACCTTTCCTTCGCCCAGTCAGGCGGCAAGAATGGCGGTTATGCCCGGGCAGGCAGAGAACGGAAAAGGAGAAACAGCCTATGAGGAGGTTCTTTTTCATCTAAGAAGTTTTTCTTTAGAACAGCTGAAAAGACCTGTTGACAAAGCGCCCTTTGTGCCGGATGACGCCGGGCAGAGAAGGAAGCGCTGTGAGGAAATCTTATCGATTCAGGCGATGGGGCTGAAGAAGCGCCTGGAACACACAGGCTGCTGTCACGCGGTTATCGGTCTTTCCGGAGGGCTGGATTCCACCCTCGCTCTGTTAGTTACTGTGCGCGCCTTTGATCAGCTTGGGATTGACCGGAAGCAGATTCACTGCGTAACCATACCCTGTTTTGGGACAACCGACCGAACCTATCAGAATGCCTGTGCCATGGCAGAGCAGGTAGGTGCCGAACTGACCGAAATATCTATCCGTGAATCGGTTTCCCTGCATTTTAAGGATATCGGTCATAACCCCGAAAAACATGATGTAACCTATGAAAACAGCCAGGCCCGGGAGAGGACGCAGGTGCTTATGGATGTGGCGAATCAGGTAAACGGCATGGTTATCGGCACGGGCGATATGTCCGAACTTGCCCTTGGCTGGGCGACCTATAACGGCGATCATATGTCGATGTACGGGGTAAATGCGGGAGTTCCCAAGACCCTGGTCCGCCATCTGGTCCGCTACTATGCCGATACCTGTAAAGAAGAAAAGCTTGCCGGCGTTTTGCTGGATGTTTTGGATACTCCGGTAAGTCCGGAACTTCTCCCGCCAGAGGAGGGCAAAATTTCCCAGAAAACCGAAGATCTGGTGGGACCGTATGAGCTTCATGATTTCTTTCTCTACTACATCCTCCGCTTTGGCTATATGCCATCGAAGATTTACGGCCTGGCATGTCTGGCCTTTGAAGGGGAGTATGATAAAGAGGTAATTTTAAAATGGCTGAAAGTATTCTACCGCCGCTTCTTTACCCAGCAGTTTAAGCGATCCTGTCTGCCCGATGGTCCAAAGGTCGGATCGGTAGCACTTTCGCCGCGTGGCGATCTGCGGATGCCAAGTGATGCATGTCAGAGGATCTGGGCGGAAGACTTGGAAAAACTTGGAAAATAAATACAGGAAGAGGAAGAACATATGATTAGCAGCACAGCAAATAAACAGGTTCGCCGGGTGGTCAATCTGGTCAAAAAGGCAAAGGCACGCCGGGAAGAAGACCTCTACGTGGTTGAAGGAATCCGGATGGTTTCCGAACTTGTGCCTGAACAGACCGAACAGATTTACGTGTCGGAAAGCTTTCTTAAAAACAAAGCCCGGAAAGAACTTTTATCCGGCTTTTCGTGGGAGGCGGTCAGCGATACGGTGATGAAAATCATGGCGGATACACAGACCCCCCAGGGGATTCTGGCATTGGTGAAACAAAAGCATTATACCCTGGATGAACTTCTGCACCCTTCCTCTGCGGGGGAAAAGGCCCATATCCTGATTCTGGAAACTCTTCAGGACCCCGGAAACCTGGGTACGATTCTGCGGGCAGGAGAGGGTGCAGGGATTACCGGGGTGGTGATGGATGAAACCACGGCCGATATTTATAATCCCAAGGTGATCCGCGCAACCATGGGTTCCATTTACCGCGTGCCCTTCGTCTATGTTGAGGATCTGCGGGAAGCCTGCCGGAAGATAAAGCAGGCGGGGATTCATCTGTTTGCCGCCCATCTTGAAGGGAAAAAAAGTTATGACCGGGAAGATTTTACGGTTCCCTGCGGATTTTTGCTGGGAAATGAGGCCAAGGGGCTTTCCGAGCCGATTGCCTCCCTTGCCCACACCTATATCCGCATTCCCATGGCAGGAAAGGTGGAATCTTTAAATGCTGCCGTGGCTGCGTCGATTTTAATGTTTGAAACTGCCCGTCAGCGGAGAGAGGGTTACAGGGAAAAATTGTAAGGAATCATTAAGTTGCGGCGGAGGATGAAATGTGGTACGATGTACAGGTAACCGATAATTGAAATATACATTGTCGAAAGCTTAAAAACAGCTTAATGCAAAGAAAGGAGGGGCATGTATGGGCTTGATTGGATGGCTGGCAGCATTTATTCTTTTTATTGCCATTGAGATACCGACGATGGCACTGACAACGATCTGGTTTGCCGGAGGGGCGCTGGCCGGTTTGGTTCTTTATCTTTTAGGAGCACCCATGGAGCTTCAGCTTGGGGCATTCGTGGTGATTTCTTTTGCATTACTGGCCCTGACCCGTCCCATGGCTCTGCGCTATATTAACCAGAAAACCAAAAAGACCAATGTTGAAAGTCTGATAGGCAGGCAGGCCAGGATTACGGAGCAGGTGGATAACCGGGAAGGAACAGGAACGGCTGTGCTGGACGGTGCGGAGTGGACGGCCAGATCCGCAGATGATAATCTGACCATTGCCCCAAAAACTCTGGTTTGGGTAAAAGAAATCCGGGGGGTGAAGCTGATTGTGCTTCCTGCTGCCCAGGACCAGATCGACGGAATAACGAAACAATAAGGCATAAATTTGGCATAAAGAGCATATACTGACAGAAGCGTCAAAATATCTTTTTCGCTTTTGATGATTTGTTCCTGATGCGAATACCTTGATGTGCGGGAAAAAGCATAGCTGTCTGTACCCAAAGGGTGGGATAGGCTGTGAAACGCGCACGGAATGGAGGAAAAATGGGTGGTTTTTTTAGTGGTTTTATGGCAATTCTCCTGATTTTTATTATCGTCCTGCTGATATTGTCGTCTTGTATTAAGATTGTTCCCCAGGCGCAGGCCCTTGTTGTGGAACGTCTGGGTGCTTATCTGGATACCTGGTCTGTGGGTGTGCATTTTAAGACCCCTTTCCTGGATCGCGTGGCAAAAAAGGTGAATTTAAAGGAGCAGGTGGCTGATTTCCCGCCCCAGCCCGTGATCACCAAGGATAATGTTACCATGCGGATTGATACCGTTGTCTTCTTTCAGATCACCGATCCGAAGCTTTTTGCCTACGGTGTGGAAAATCCGATTATGGCGATTGAAAATCTGACGGCGACAACACTTAGAAATATTATCGGTGATCTGGAACTTGACCAGACGCTGACTTCCAGAGAAACGATTAACGCCAAGATGCGGGCTTCCCTGGATGTGGCTACTGACCCCTGGGGAATTAAAGTCAACCGTGTGGAACTGAAAAACATTATTCCGCCGTCCAGTATCCAGGAAGCCATGGAGAAGGAGATGAAAGCCGAGCGTGAGCGCCGTGAATCCATTCTCCGCGCAGAGGGCGAAAAGAAATCGACGATTCTGGTTGCCGAAGGTAAGAAGGAGTCGGCGATTCTGGATGCAGAGGCAGAGAAGCAGGCGGCGATTCTCCGGGCAGAGGCAGAGAAGGAAAAGAAGATTAAGGAAGCCGAGGGCCAGGCTGAAGCTATCTTAAAGGTGCAGAAGGCGCAGGCAGACGGTATCCGGTATATCCGGGAGGCCGGGGCTGACGCGGCGGTGATTAAGCTTAAGAGCTTGGAAGCCTTCGCGGCTGCGGCGAACGGAAAGGCGACGAAGATTATTATTCCGTCGGAGATTCAGGGCATTGCCGGTCTTGCCAAGTCCGTGACGGAAACCGTGCTGGATAAGGCGGACACGATGTAGCACTTCGTGCTCCCGCAATTATAAAAATAAAAAGGAATTAGAAGTTCAGGAGAGGACTGTCACAGAGGGAAAGGAGCAGAACATGCATTCCGGCGATTTTTGTGACAGTTTTCTTTGGTTTATTTCGTATATCGATATAGAGAAGAAAAAATATTGTTGCTGTGAACGTATAAACAGCAGCAAAATATTAGGACAAAAAGGAGGCGGCTCCGATAAAACTTCAGCTTGATCCGACAAAAGAATATGGTATTGTCCTGGAAGGAGGGGGGGCGAAGGGTGCCTATCAGGTCGGTGCGTGGGCGGCGCTTTTAGAAGCGGGAATTAAGATTAAAGGGATAGCCGGAACCAGCGTGGGAGCCTTAAACGGTGCGCTGATGTGCATGGATGATCTGAGAGAGGCAGAGAAACTCTGGGATAATATTTCCTGGTCACAGGTTATGGATATCGACGATACTCTGATTGAGCAGTGGAAGGCCAGGGACTTTTCTTCACTTTCCCTTCACGAGCTGCTTGCCGAGGGAAAAAGGATTTTAAAAGACCGCGGGCTGGATATTACCCCGTTAAAGCAGCTGATTGAGCGGACAATTGACGAAGATAAGATTTTTCAGTCCGATAAAGAATTTTTTGTTTCTACGATTTCTCTTTCCGACCGCAAGCCTTTGATTGTGAATATGAAAGAGGTTGCCGAGGGGGAAATGAAAGATATGCTTTTAGCCAGCGCCTATCTGCCGGGATTTAAGCGGGAGAGGCTTGGCGGAAAGCTTTATGCGGACGGCGGCGGGGCAAATAATGTCCCTGTGGATGTGCTTGCGGATCGCGGCTATAAGGACATTATTGTTATCCGGATTTACGGCCTGGGCTATGATACGGAAAAGTCCTTTGTTATCCCGGAAGATGTTTCTCTTTACCATATTGCTCCAAGGCAGAACCTGGGCGGAATCCTGGAGTTTGATAAGAAGAAGACCAGAAGAAACCGGAAGCTGGGTTATCTGGACGGAAAAAGGCTTCTCTACGGGCTTGCCGGAAAGCGGTATTATATCGATGCTTCAGGGAGTGAGGCTTATTACTTTGACAAGATGATGTCAGAGGCAGAACTTCTTAAGGGCTATCTTATGCGGGGAATTCTCCAGGAGGAACTGGAAGAGCCTTTTGGTTACCGGAAGTACACCGAGGTGATTTTTCCGCGGCTTGCTCAGGAGTTCGGTCTGGAAAAGGACTGGGATTACCGGGATTTATATGTGAGCGTCTTAGAACATCTGGCAGGAAAACTCCGCATTTCCCGTATGCGGGTATACAGCGTGCCGGAATTGCTGATGAAGATTCATCATGGATTAAATAAAAGTAAGACGAGATAACACAAAACAGAAGTCTTGACATAGTCTTTCAGATATAGTAATTTAAGAGGAAGCAAAGGCGAAAATACGCTTGAAGCAGATATACCTGTAAAGAGAATAGACAGCATTATTGTAAAACACATACAGAATGGAGGAAGCCAGGATGGATTTAAGGGGAAGAAATTTTTTAACACTGAAGGATTTTACGAAAGAAGAGATTGTGTATCTTTTAGATCTGGCAGCGGATTTTAAGGAAAAGAAGAAAAAGGGAATTTTAGTAGACAGCCACAGAGGGAAAAATGTTGCGCTGATTTTTGAAAAGACAAGTACAAGAACCCGTTGTGCTTTTGAGGTGGCTGCCCACGATTTGGGGATGGGAACAACCTACCTTGACCCGAAGGGGTCGCAGATTGGAAAAAAGGAGAGCATTGCCGATACCGCAAGGGTTCTTGGACGGATGTATGAGGGGATTGAGTACCGGGGCTTTGGACAGGAGATTGTGGAAGAACTGGCAAAATATGCCGGTGTTCCGGTCTGGAACGGACTGACGAACGAATATCATCCTACCCAGATGCTTGCCGATATGCTTACGATCCGGGAACAGCTTGGCCGTCTTGAGGGCGTTAAGCTGGTCTACATGGGCGATGCACGCTACAATATGGGAAATTCCCTGATGATTGCCTGTGCAAAGCTGGGGATGCATTTTGTGGCCTGTGCGCCTAAAGAATATTTCCCCAATGAGGAACTTACGGCACAGTGCCGTGAATATGCCGCTCTTTCCGGCGGTCAGATTACACTGACCGAGGACGTTTCTGAGGGGACGAAAGGAGCTGATGTTATCTATACGGATGTCTGGGTGTCCATGGGTGAGCCGGATGAAGTCTGGGAGGAGAGAATCCGCGCTTTAACCCCCTATAAGGTAACTGCCAAGGTGATGGATAATGCCGGTGCGCAGGCGATTTTCCTGCACTGTCTGCCTTCCTTCCATGATTTAAAGACCACCATAGGAAAAGAGATGAGCGAGCGGTTTGGAATTCAGGATATGGAAGTAACCGATGAAGTCTTTGAATCTGCGCAGTCCAAGGTTTTTGAGGAGGCAGAAAACCGGATGCACACCATTAAGGCAGTGATGGCGGCTACTCTGCGTTAGTATGCTGTTTTATTGATGTTCAGCCGAAAAGCTACACGGCTACATACTTAAAAGCAAAGGAAGTAGGTTTATGCAGGGACAAGGAGCAAACGGACGGAGCCGCACCAGCAGGAGGATGGGATTTTTCCTGGATGTGCTCCACATCGGCATAGGAAGTATTATCGTTATCTTAGCCGTGATTTCATTTTTGAATGCAGAAAATAATCTGGTTCTCTTTCCTGTGATTTTTATGCTGGCTGCCGTGTTAAACCTGGTCAACGGCTGGGTAAAAATTCGTCAGAGCGGACGGGATAAAAAAAGAATCGCCGGGGGGGCAGGGCTTCTTTTCTTTGGAATTGCCCTGGCTGTACTTTCGGGAATCAGCGCATTCAGTATATGGAGGTAGGACGGGCGATTAGAGGATGAAGACAAAGATATTGACCATATTAAAGGAAAACGGCGGCTATGTGTCCGGACAGGCCCTCTGCAGTCAGCTTGGCGTGTCCAGGACGGCGGTCTGGAAGGCGGTGAAGCAGCTTGAAGAGGAAGGCTGCCGGATCGAGGCTGTGCGGAACAAGGGCTACCGCCTGCTGTCCGTGGAGGACGGGATTGGCGGGGCGCAGATAGGAAGTCTTTTAAAGACGAAGTACATGGGAAGGAAGCTGGTTTATTTTCGGGAAACGGATTCCACGAATATCCAGATCAAGAAGCTGGCCGAGGCAGGAAGTCCGGAAGGAACGCTTGTAGTGGCAGAAAGCCAGACCGCAGGGAAGGGAAGAAGGGGAAGAAGCTGGTCTTCACCTGCGGGAAGCAGTATTTACATGAGTTACCTGCTTCGCCCGAAGATTCCGCCCTACAGTGCGTCTATGCTCACCCTGCTGGCGGGTATGGCCTGCGTGACGGCAATTCGGGAGGAAACCGGGTTGAACTCTGCGATTAAGTGGCCTAACGATCTGGTGATTGGCGGAAAGAAGATCTGCGGTATTCTTACCGAGATGAGTACGGAGCTGGAAGAGATTCACTATATTTTCACCGGAATAGGAATCAATGTCAACCAGACCAGCTTTCCGCAGGAAATTCAGGAAACGGCAACTTCGCTGAAGCTGGAGAGCAAAAAACCAGAAGAAATCAGCCGCAGTGCTCTGATTGCTTCCTGTATGAAGCGGTTTGAGCATTACTATGAAAGGTTTTTGCTTTCCGGAGATTTTTCGGAATTAAAGGAAGAATATGAAGGGATGCTGGCAAATCTGGGACGGGAGGTTCTGGTTTTAGATCCGGCAGGGGAGTATAAGGGCATCTGCCGGGGCATTGATAATAAAGGACAGCTTCTGGTTGAACTTGGCGACGGCAGCAAAAAAACGGTTCTCTCCGGTGAAGTTTCCGTGCGGGGGATTTACGGCTATGTATAGGGAGAGCATCGGGAAAGCGCAGGAAGAGAAAGACCGGAGAGAGCGGGCAGGAGAGCAGCATAAAGAGAAAGAACAGGAAGAAAAAGAAGGGCTTTCTGAGGGGGAACGCATCCGGGCGATGAAGTTTTCCATGAATGCATGGTTTGAACAAAATGCCAGAGATCTTCCCTGGAGGAAAAACCCCTCTCCCTATCAGGTGTGGGTGTCGGAAATTATGCTTCAGCAGACCCGGGTGGAAGCGGTGAAGCCTTATTATCAGCGTTGGATGGAAAAGTTTCCTTCGATTGAGGCGTTAGCCGGAGCGGAGGACGACATCCTGATGAAGATGTGGGAGGGGCTTGGCTATTACCGGCGGGCAAAAAACCTAAAGGCAGCGGCGGTGAAGGTCTGTAAGGATTATCAGGGCATCCTTCCTGCCTCCTATGAAGCCCTGCGCAAGCTTCCGGGGATTGGCGAATACACGGCAGGAGCCGTTGCTTCCCTGGCCTTTGGCATCCCTGTGCCCGCAGTTGACGGAAATGCCCTTCGCGTGCTTTCCAGGCTTTTGGGAAGCTTTGAGGATGTGGGTCTGGATAAGACAAAAAAGCGTTTTGCCGGGCTGCTTAAAGAAAACATGGATAAAGAACGGCCGGGGATCTTTAACCAGGGCTTATTCGAGGTGGGAGCCATGCTCTGCCTTCCTAAAGGGGAGCCGCGGTGCAGGGAATGTCCCCTGGCTCATCTGTGCGTGTCGGCAAAGCAGGGGCTGTGGGATAAAATTCCGGTAAAATCCGCAAAAAAGGCACGCCGGATTGAAGAAAAAACCGTGTTTGTGATCTGCAATAAAACCAAAGTGGCCCTGCAGAAACGTCCGGATCACGGGCTTTTGGCCTCGCTCTATGAATTTCCCAACCAGGAAGGAACGGCAATGATCTATACGCCCTACCAGGCAGAAGAGAAACTGGGGCTGGAACCGGGGGTTGTGCAGTCGGTGTACGCGCTTGGCGAGGCTAAGCACATCTTTTCTCATGTGGAGTGGAGGATGGTCGGCTACCGCATTGAGATGGCCGATGAACTGCCTGAAACCTGGATTTGCGCGGATATTCGGGATTTAGAAGAAAAATATCCCATTCCCAGTGCATTTTTAGCGTATAAGAAGGCTCTGTTATAGGTAAACTAAGAAAAAGGCGGTTGTTTCGATGAAGAGAATGCTTTTTATTGTTAATCCCCGGTCCGGCCGGGAACAGATAAAAACCAGGCTGCTGGAAATTTTGGATTTATTTTCCAGGGAAGGCTGGCAGGTACAGGTTCATATTACCCAGTCGCCCAAGGACGCCACAGCCATAGCCGAAAAGTACGGCGGGGAGCATGAACTGGTGGTCTGCAGCGGCGGGGACGGAACACTGAATGAGGTTATCAGCGGGCTGGTGGAACTGGAAAAGCCTCCGCTCTTGGGCTACATCCCTGCCGGTTCCACGAATGACTATGCTTCCAGCTTAAGGATTCCCCGGGATATGATGGAGGCGGCGGCAAATGCAGTGGCAGGAAATCCGTTTTCGATTGATATCGGGCAGTTCTGTCAGAAACAGCATTTTGTCTATATCGCTGCTTTTGGCGCTTTTACGGAGGTTTCTTACCAGACACCACAGGATAAGAAGAATATTTTAGGGCATCAGGCGTATATTCTTGAGGGGGTAAAAAGCCTTGTTTCGCTGAAGACCTATCCGATGAAGGTGGAATGGGACGATGAAGTGCTCGAAGAAGAGTTTGTTTTTGGCATGGTAACGAATACCATCAGCGTGGGCGGCTTTAAGGGGCTGGTAACGCAGTCTGTGGCATTAAACGACGGGGAGTTTGAAGTCCTGCTTATCCGCAGGCCCAGGACACCCATCGATTTAAGCAATATTATTTCCTATATGTTTTTAAAAGAAGAACCAAATGACTATGTCTTTAAGTTTAAAACCAGGAAGCTGAAATTCACAGCCGAAACTCCGGTGGACTGGGTGCTGGACGGGGAGTTTGGCGGAAGCTTTAAGGAAGCGGAGATTGTCAATCTGAAAGAGAGGATGGACATTCTTATCCAGCCGCCAAAGCCCGAACCGGAAATAAAAGGATTTCTTTCCATGAAAATCGAGAAAATTGTTGAAAAATGATTTCTTTTCGTATATAATGAAGAGTTGTGTAGGAATTGTTATCTTAGAATAAACTTAATGGCAGTAGTAACCAAAGTGCGAAAGGACGTATTAAGTGGAGAAGGACAATTTTTTAGAGAAGCTGGGCAAACTCGTTGAATTCGCCAAGACAAGGCACAATGCCCTGGATGCAACGGAAATTAATGATTTCTTTGCTGGCGACAGCCTGTCCCCGGAGCAGATGGACCAGATTTATACGTATCTGGAGAACCGCAACATTGACGTGGTTCCGATACTGGATGAGAATGCATTATCTGACGATTCATTGCTTCTGGACGACGCAGACGATAGCTTCATGAAAGATGCAGAAGATGAAGAATTGGATATTGACCTGGATGCCGTTGACCTTTTGGAAGGTATAGGGACAGAAGATCCGGTGCGGATGTATCTGAAGGAAATCGGAACGGTACCCCTGCTCAGCGCAGAGGAAGAATTAAGACTGGCAAGGAGAAAGGCAGAAGGCGATGAGTATGCCAAGGAGCGCCTGATTGAAGCAAACCTGCGCCTTGTGGTCAGCATTGCCAAGCGATATACCGGAAGAGGGATGAGTTTCCTGGATTTGGTGCAGGAGGGAAATCTCGGCCTGATTAAAGGTGTGGAAAAATTTGACTATACAAAAGGGTACAAGCTAAGTACATATGCTACCTGGTGGATTCGTCAGTCAGTTACAAGAGCGCTGGCTGATCAGGCGCGAACCATCCGCGTCCCGGTGCATATGGTCGAAACCATCAATAAGATGTCCAAGATGCAGAGGAAACTTACCCTGGAACTGGGCTATGAACCTTCTGTGGCAGAACTGGCTGACGCCCTGGAGATGTCGGAAGATAAGGTAATGGAAATTATGCAGATTGCCAGAGAGCCTGCTTCCCTGGAAACACCTATCGGCGAAGAGGATGATTCCAACTTAGGTGATTTCGTGGCGGACAGCAACGTGGTTACGCCGGAAGGGAACGTGGAATCGGTAATGCTCAGAGAGCACATCGATGCGCTTTTAGGGGATCTGAAAGAGAGGGAACGCCAGGTTATCGTGCTGCGTTTTGGTTTGGAGGACGGACATCCCAGAACCTTAGAGGAAGTGGGAAAAGAGTTTAACGTAACCAGAGAGAGGATACGCCAGATTGAGGCCAAGGCATTAAGAAAGCTTCGGAATCCCGTAAGAAGCAAGAGAATCCGGGACTTTCTGTAGGATCATTCCAGGCAGGGAATACGGATAAATAAAGACAGGTTAAATGCGGAGCAGAGTATACAGAGCATGTGTAGTCTGCTCTTTTGCTTAGCTGCGCATGAGGATTTGGTTTACTTTGGAGGCGAAAGAAGGGCTGCTCTGACGGTAGACACGCACTGGCACAAAAGATTTAAGGGGAAGGATTATGGCAGAAATGAAGAAAAAAAACAAATGGAAATGGGCAGCAGCACTTGTTTTGGGGATCGTTCTGGCTGTTTTATTCGAGGGGATTATTGCTTTGTACCGGGTGAACAGGGGCTATGGAAATGAGAAAACAGCCTTTCCTTTGGCTGCGGAATCCGGGAATGACTATGTTGTAGGGGAAAACGGAACGGTCTGGATAAAAACGGGGATACAGCCCTTTATGCTTTTTCATCTTCAAGAGGATCTGGGGCATATTCATATTCGGTTTAAAGAACCTTTAGCCCAGGAGATGGATATTTCCTGTTATTACGCGCAGAGCGATGCATTCCATGTGCTGCAGCAGAAAAACGCTTACCTTGTGGAAGGGACAACGGAAGCTTATTTTTCCGTTCCTTATGGAACCTGGGACAGCTATCGTCTGGGGATTGACGGAGATTTTATACTGGAGTCCATCGAGGGAGTTAAGTCCGTTCCTTTTTCGCAGATACGGGCAGAGCAGGTGCTTTCACAGGCAAACGGGGTAAGGTTTATTCTTATTCTTTTTCTGTTTGTCTGCGGGAGTCTATTCCTTGCCGCAAAAGGGGAAGAAGGGAAAAAAGCAGGGAAGGCAAGGGAAAGCGGAGGAAAGCCCCGGGTGGTTTACATGGACGGAATCCGTGTCTTTGCAACCTTTATGGTGATTGTCGTCCATGTGTGGGGTGTCCTGGAAAAAATGAGTGTTCTCCAGGAACAAAAAGGGGTGTATTTTCTGTTTTTAATCGGTCAGTTTATCTCCATAAGCTGCAATCCTTTATTCTTTATGTTAAGCGGGGCATTGCTCCTGCCCTGGAGGGAGGAGAGTCTTTCGGTTTTTGTGCAAAAACGGCTGGCGAAGGTGGTGCTCCCGCTTCTGGTTTACGGAGGGGTTTATATTATCCTGCTCTCTGCATCACAGGCTTCGGTGCAGGAGTGGACAATCGTCTATGTGTTATCGATGCTTCGGGGAAGCGTGCGTATGGCACCGCATCTGTGGATGGTTTTTGAACTTCTTGCCATGTATGTTCTGGTGCTTCCGCTGCGCGGCCTTTTAAAGAATGCTTCGGAACAGACCGAAAAGCTTCTGACCCTGTTCATCCTTGTGCTGATGACTGTCTACAGCGTAAGCCATTACTGGAGGCTTGACCTGGCATTTTCCACATTTTTAAGCGGATGGACAGGTGTTTTCCTTTTGGGTTATCTGATGAACCGAAGCTGGATGCGCCGCTACGACCGCCTCTGGATGATGGGGGGGGTTCTGGGTCTGGTGCTGGGCGTGGCATTTTCCATGACGGCAGGAAGCAGCAACCGCTATGTTTTTGGAACATCGATCTTTGTTCTGCTGATTGCCTGCGGGATTTATTCAGCGTTTTTCTGCCTGGAGGCTTATCTGCAGAAAATCAAAGGGCTTTTGCTTTTTCTTGGCAAATACAGTTATTCCGTATTGCTGATTCACTGGTTTGTGCTCTATGATATCCTGTTTATCCAGGGCATGTCCCCGCTTATGCCCAAGGTGTTCTTTGTTCTGCTCTCCGTAAGCTTATGCAGCCTGCTTTCGTTTGTTTTTGCCGTTTTTACCGATCATATGGTTATCGCTGTCTTAGAGCGGGGAATCAGCCAGGCGGCAGGAGCTGTCCGGCGGCTTTTTAAGCGGAGGGAAGCGGTTCGGGGCTGAGTAAGAGCGTTTGGTTTTTCGTTGCTGTGAACGAGTAAACAGTAACGGTTTTTATGCACACAAGCCATTTTTTTCCATACTATAGGTACAGAGAAGTTACGGTTAATGTAACTCTGCAAACAGGTGCAGTGATAAGAATAATCGTTGCTGTGACATGGGAACGGCAACGAAAATCCCGGTGCCTGTCTGCAGGATTCTTGGAAAACTATAAAAGGAGAATGGCTGATGAGTATAGATATCGTTTGGGGAATTTTAATTCCGTTTTTAGGAACAACCGCAGGTGCGGCCTGTGTGTATTTTTTGCGGGGAGAACTGAATGCGCGGGTACAGAAGGCCCTGTTAGGCTTTGCCTCGGGGGTAATGGTGGCAGCCTCGGTGTGGTCTTTATTAATTCCGGCAATGAATATGTCTGAGGAACTGGGAACGTTATCATTTCTTCCGGGGGTGGCCGGTTTTTGCCTGGGTATATTTTTCCTTCTGGTGATGGATCGGATAATTCCGCATCTTCACCTGGGAACCGATGCCCCTGAAGGGCCGGCAAGCTCCCTGGCAAAAACAACCATGCTTGTTCTGGCAGTAACGCTCCACAACCTGCCGGAGGGGATGGCCGTGGGCGTAGTATTTGCCGGGGTGCTGGCTAAAGAAACAGGAATAACCATGGCAGCGGCATTTGCATTAGCCGTAGGTATTGCCATTCAGAACTTTCCGGAAGGAGCCATCGTTTCCATGCCGTTAAAAAGCGTGGGGATGAAGAAGACGAAAGCATTTCTCTGCGGCAGTGCTTCCGGCGTGGTAGAACCTATCGGGGCATTTCTCACCCTGCTTTTGTCCGCCTATATTACCCCTGTGCTTCCCTACCTTCTTTCCTTTGCCGCAGGGGCAATGATTTATGTGGTAGTGGAAGAGTTGATTCCAGAATCCGCAGAAGGAGAACATTCGGACCTGGGAACCATTGGATTCTGCGCAGGCTTTTTAATTATGATGGTTTTGGATGTTGTTCTGGGGTAAGGAAGGAATAAGAATAAAAAAAAGAAAACGAGCGTAGGTATCAGGGGAAGCCTGTTCTTTGGCTTCCCCGGGTAAGAAGAGGATGGAATAAAAATTGTCATCCAGGAGCCAGTGGTAGATAAAGAAAAAGAAGAAATGAAAATATATTGGTTGAAGGTTTTTCTTATACACAATTTTAAAAAACAATAAACATTAAGTTCTACGAAGGAAATGCAATGATAGAATTAAGACCCAAAATTAAAAAAGCATTATTCAAGATTGATTTTGTAAATAAATATGAACAGATATCAAAACATTTCGATGATAAAAGAACCCCATCTGACGAAAGATTACGTTATTTTGATGGAGAAATTATTATAGAAAGTATTTCTCAAAATGGATATATGGTGATTTTTGAACCAAAAGAAAAATACTTTAAAATAAAAGAAGTACAGATAAAAGATTATACATTCAGCGCAAATATTATTCTGGATAACGGAATGGTAGATTTGGTTTGGATTGTTAAAGAAAGGGGTAATCTTATATTAGGACTTCCAATTAGCGAATATTCCAGATTATTAATAGCCCCTGATTACAGAATAAAAAAACCAATATTTGGAACTTATGAAGATTTGGATGAAATCTTTGAAAGCTGTTTTAAAATCTTTGAAGAATTTAAAATTGCATTGGTTTCTATGGAATGATATAAAATATCACCTTGAAAATCAAGTAAAGTAAAAAACATGGTAATTTGAGTCGAATTCTAATTAATAGTTATGGAAGTATATTTAAGTAAAAAAAAGCCAGATTAATTCTGACTTCTTTTTATATATAGCGATACTTTTCCCTGTTCTGATAAAGAAAAACCAGTGCTACAATCATGGTAATTAGCTCCGCTATCGGTACTGCAAGCCATACACCCGTTACGCCCAAAATATTCGGCAATGTAAAGAGCAGCACAGTAATCAGTCCGAAAGTCCGCAGAAAGGATAAAATTGCTGACAGCTTCCCGTTTGAAACGGCTGTAAACATGGCAGAAGTAAAAATATTCAGTCCGCAAAACAGAAAGCTAAAGGGAAAAATCAAAAATCCATTTCGCGCAATTTCATAAACAGGCGTTTCCTTTTCTGCAAAAATACCAACCAGTGGCGAACCCAAAATCAAAGATATTGCAAAAACCGTGATAGAAACAAAGACAATGAACCGTATACAAATAGAAAACACATTCTTTAGCTGTTTTTCGTCCTGTTTCCCATAGTTATAGCTGATAACAGGGGCTACGCCCATAGAAAAGCCAAGGTAAAGGGCACTCAGCAAAAACTGTGTATAGATAAGGATTGTGATTGCCGCAACTCCGTTTTCTCCAAGCAGTTTCATCATAATGTGGTTAAAAAGGAAGGTTGTAACCGCTGCTGCCGCCTGACTTACCATTTCCGAAAAACCATTGGTACAGCTTTCCGCCAATACGGAAAAATCGATGACTGGCTTCCTGAAATGCAGATGGCCTTTCTTTGCGGAAAAGAACCATAATCCAATTACCGCCGGTATCATATAGCCAATCCCCGTACCCAGCGCCGCCCCCTTAATACCCATGGAAAGCGGCACCATAAAAATATAGTCCAGTAAGATATTAGCGATTCCCGCGCTTATACCAAGCACCATACCCATTCCGGGGCGTCCCGCTGTTACGATTAAATTTTGAAAAAGCACCTGCAGGATACTTGCGGGCGTGAATAACAGCAGGATAAAAAGGTATTCTTTACAGTATGGAAATAGAATACTGCTTGCTCCAAGTCCCCATACAATCCTGTCAATAAAAACCGTTCCCAACACTGCAATCAATACACCTAACAAAATGCCCGCTGAAATAATCAGCGTAAAATCCTGTGCCGCCCTACTTTGTTCTCCTGCTCCCATTTTGCGTGCTACTATCGCGCTTCCTCCTGTTGCAAGCATAGTTCCAAGACCGACAATCAGATTGATAACAGGGCAGACAATATTCAATGCCGAAAGTGCATTTGTATCTACAAACCGTGCTACAAAAATTGTGTCAACGACTGTATACAGCCCCATGAATATCATCATCAAAATTGTCGGAAATGCAAATTTCAGCAACGATTTTATTGTAAAATTATGTGATAGTGGATTTAGGTCACTCATTGTCCTCGCCCTCCGATTTTTCTCTGTGAAGTATAAACCGCTGTGTCGGATAGCCAAATTCAATTAACAGTTCCGCTTCGGCAAAGCCAAGACTTCCCCATATCTCCCGATAGCCTGTGTCTGCCTTGTCACCCTCCCGAAAAGTCGTCACACTAATTTGTGCGGAACGTGCAAGTTCATATAATGCCTTTTCACAAAATGCTTTCGCTATCCCTCTTTTCCGATACTGTGGGTGTACCCCAAAGAAATCAATGCTCCCCGTCACCTCGTTAAATGCCATAATCCCGATTGCCGTATCAGCGTCTTTCAAAATCAATGCGCGCTTATTTTTGATATACTCCTGCAACTGTGCAAGGTATTGTTTTTCGTCCAAGTGCGGGAAACCGTCAATGACAAGGTGAACCAGTTCTATCCATTTGGGTATGTCCTCCTGTGTTGCAAAGACGATTTTATCCTGCCATTCTTTTTCCTCTAAATTTGTAGGATTTTCATTCAAGACATATCTTAGCTGCAATGGATAAAATTCTTCTTCCTCCCTGTACCTGTTAGGGGATTTTTTATACATGGCT
The DNA here is from genome assembly GCA_946553025.1 of uncultured Clostridium sp. Lineage (GTDB taxonomy): Bacteria > Bacillota > Clostridia > Lachnospirales > Lachnospiraceae > Caccovicinus. Next base: position 23,792 of record CAMNRM010000028.1, on the reverse strand, counting down.
TTGAAAATATCCGTAAAGGACTGCTGGCTCTCATATCCGGCAGAAAGCGCAATATCAAGAATGGGTCTGTCGGAAAATACAAGCAGTTTTGCGGCTTCGGTCAACTGGCGGCGCTGTACGTAAGTCTGGATGGTCAGCCCTACCGTACCGGTAAACATTCGGTGCAAATGATATTTTGAATAATGTACAGCCTCCGCAATAGTTTCCAGGTCCAGTTTTTCGTGCAGATGGCTTTCGATATAATCAATTGCCGCCATTACATTTTTAATATTTCCAAACATTGCAGCTACCTCCTTTCTCTATGCATTATAGCAGGATATTTTATTCCGCTTTTCATCTATCTTGCGGTCTTAAGGTTTTGACAGCTTTGCAGCAATTATCTATAGGTATGCAAAGAGAGATACCCAATATTTTACTATTGAATATCTCTCAAATTTTACTTTATACTATATCTGGCAGTTGTCACATTCCTACGCCGCTATAGGATTACGCCTCGTTAATCGCCGCCTGTGTGGCAGCCGTTTTGGAATAGCTATCTTTTATTATCATCTGACAATTTAGTTATTTATCAGAATAATGACTCCTGCATTCAGCCACAAGCAGCATACCGTTTTCTATCTTATAAACCATCCTGTTGCTTTCATCAATCCTCCATTTCCTCCAATTCTTCTATCTTCTTATAAACAGGATTTGATTTTCCGTGGTTATAATTATTAATTACTTTTTCCAAATGTGCCTGATTCTCCTCACTATAAAAGGGATCTACCCTCAATTCAAAAGGAATCCCACCATAGCTTATCAATTTTTTGTAAAATAAATTTGTAGCTGTAGATAAACTCATACCTAAATCAGAGCATATACTTTCTGCTCTCTGTTTTACTACATCATCAACACGAATTGATACATTTGCCATACTTTCACCTCACTTTTTCTTAAATTATATATCAATATCAATTAAAAATCAATACAGATCACTACATTTACAAAAACCTTATCTTTATTTCCACATTAAAAAGAGAGATAGCTAACATTTTATTGTCAGATATCTCTCAAATCTTACATTACGCTATATTTGGTAGCCATTACACTCCAATACCACTATAGGATTACGCCTCGTTAATCGCCGCCTGAGCTGCCGCCAACCGTGCAATCGGAACTCTGAATGGTGAACAGGATACATAATCCAGACCAATCTTATGGCAGAATTCTACGGAGGTCGGGTCGCCGCCGTGCTCGCCGCAGATACCTACGTGCAGTTCTGGACGAACGGGCTTGCCTAACTGAATAGCCATTTCCATTAGCTTGCCAACACCGATCTGATCCAGTTTTGCAAATGGGTCATTCTCGAAGATCTTTGCATCATAGTATGCATTTAAGAATTTGCCGGCGTCGTCGCGGGAGAAGCCGTAGGTCATCTGGGTTAAGTCGTTGGTACCAAAGCAGAAGAATTCAGCTTCCTTGGCAATCTCGTCTGCGGTCAGAGCTGCTCTTGGGATCTCGATCATCGTACCAACTTCGTACTTTAAGTCGCTTCCTGCGGCTGCAATCTCTGCGTCAGCGGTTTCTACGACAAATTTCTTTACATACTTTAATTCCTTGATATCGCCAATCAATGGAATCATGATTTCCGGCTCTACCTTCCAGTCAGGATGGTTCTTCTTTACATTGATTGCTGCGCGGATAACCGCCTTGGTCTGCATCTTGGCAATCTCAGGATAGGTTACAGCCAGACGGCAGCCGCGGTGGCCCATCATCGGGTTGAATTCATGCAGAGCGTCGCAGATAGCCTTGATCTGCTCTACGGTCTTGCCCTGTGCGTCAGCCAGCTTCTTGATGTCCTCTTCCTCGGTGGGAACAAACTCATGCAGCGGCGGGTCAAGGAAACGGATGGTAACGGGGTTGCCTTCCAGAGCCTCATAGAGCTTCTCGAAGTCGCCCTGCTGCTCGGGAAGGATCTTTTCCAGAGCTGCTTCTCTTTCTTCCAGGGTTTCTGCACAGATCATCTCGCGGAATGCGTCGATGCGGTTGCCCTCAAAGAACATATGCTCGGTACGGCAAAGACCGATACCCTCAGCGCCAAGTTCTCTTGCCTTCTTGGCATCGTGCGGCGTATCTGCATTAGTACGAACTTTTAATCTTCTGTACTTGTCCGCCCATGCCATAATTCTTCCAAACTCACCGGCGATGGTAGCGTCTACGGTCGGGATAATGCCGTCGTAAATCTTACCGGTGGAACCGTCGATGGACAGCCAGTCGCCCTCGTGGAATTCTTTTCCGGCCAGGGTGAATTTCTTGTGTTCTTCGTCCATGGTAATTTCGGAACAGCCGGATACACAGCAGGTACCCATACCGCGGGCAACTACGGCTGCATGGCTGGTCATACCGCCGCGTACCGTTAAGATACCCTGCGCGGCCTTCATACCCTCGATATCCTCAGGAGAGGTTTCCAGACGAACCAGAACCACCTTCTCGCCTCTTGCCTTCCACTCTTTTGCATCCTCAGCGGAGAATACAATCTTACCGCAGGCAGCACCAGGAGATGCAGCCAGGGCCTTAGCCATCGGCTCTGCCTTCTTTAAAGCGTCAGTGTCAAACTGCGGATGAAGCAGGGTATCTAAGTTTCTCGGATCGATCATGGCTACGGCCTTCTTCTCATCGATCATGCCCTCGTCAACCAGATCGCAGGCAATCTTTAAGGCAGCCTTAGCCGTTCTCTTACCGTTACGGGTCTGAAGCATGTACAGCTTCTTATCCTCAATGGTAAACTCCATATCCTGCATATCGCGGTAGTGATCTTCCAGCGTATTGCAGATCTTTACGAACTGATCGTAAACTTCCGGCATAACTTCCTTTAACTGGTCAATCTTCTGCGGTGTACGAACACCGGCTACCACGTCCTCGCCCTGTGCGTTCATTAAGAACTCGCCCATCAGGTGCTTGTCGCCGGTTGCAGGGTCACGGGTGAAGGCAACACCGGTACCGGAGGTTTCGCCCATGTTTCCAAATGCCATCATCTGTACGTTTACTGCAGTACCCCAGGAATAAGGGATATCGTTGTCGCGGCGGTATACGTTTGCTCTTGGGTTGTCCCAGGAACGGAATACAGCCTTGATGGCTTCCATCAGCTGCTCCTTCGGATCGGTCGGGAAGTCCTTGCCAATCTTTTCTTTATACTCAGCCTTAAACTGGTTAGCCAGCTCCTTCAGATCATCGGCGGTCAGTTCAACGTCCTGAACCACGCCTTTTTCCTTCTTCATCTTATCAATCAGTTCTTCAAAATACTTCTTTCCAACTTCCATAACTACGTCGGAGAACATCTGGATAAATCTGCGGTAGCAGTCCCAGGCCCAGCGTGGATTGCCGGATTTTGCTGCCAGTACTTCTACAACTTCTTCATTCAGACCCAGGTTTAAGATGGTGTCCATCATACCCGGCATGGAAGCTCTTGCACCGGAACGAACGGAAACTAATAATGGATTTTCCTTATCACCGAATTTCTTTCCGGTAATCTCCTCCATCTTAGCAATGTGCTCCATGATCTGTCCCATGATTTCGTCATTGATCTTTCTGCCATCATCGTAGTACTGCGTACAAGCCTCCGTTGTGATGGTGAAGCCCTGCGGTACCGGAAGACCTAAATTGGTCATCTCTGCAAGGTTTGCGCCCTTGCCGCCCAACAGGTTTCTCATGGTCGCATTGCCTTCACTGAACAAATAAACCCATTTCTTTGCCATACGTTAATTTCCTCCTCAGAGATTTTTGTAAAAAGACTCTTTACATGTAAGTTCCGCCTGATTTTGAACCTTCTTCCCACACAAAGAAAACCCACAAAACAAACGGCCTGACCATAGTATAGCACAAATCTTTCTGTAGTAAAAGTTTTTTCTGGAAAAAATGGAAAACTTTTTTTGAAGGATTCGACTGCTATTCACGCACTCTATTTACGCAGGCCGCTGATGCTTTTTTTATTTGCCAATGCAGACAGAAAGGATTATAATGGATATCGTATGGATTGCCGAACGATAGAAACGAAAATTTAGTACCGCAGAAAGGAAGGATAAAAAGAAATATGGATATAAACTACTATGATATCGGTTTAAACCTGTTCTGCAGGCAGTTTCCCGATCCGCAGCGGGTGATCGACGAGGCAGCGAAAAACGGCGTGGGCTGTATTTTAACCGGGACGGATACAAAAGAGAATAAGAAGATTCATGAATATTTAAAGGCACATGATGCATTTGGTCTATTTGGCACGGCGGGGATTCATCCGCATAATGCAGACCGGGCAAAGCAGGAGGATTTTCGGCAGATAGAACAAATCCTTGCAGAAAATCCCAGGGTTGTTGCTGTCGGCGAGTGCGGACTGGACTATGATCGGATGTTTTCGACAAAGGAAAACCAGATCCGCTGTCTGGAAAAGCACATTGTCCTTGCGGAAAAATGGGAAAAGCCGTTATTTCTTCATGAGCGGGATGCGGCAGAGGATTTTATAAAGCGATTGAAAAAACATCCGGAAATCTGTAAAACATCCGTGGTGCACTGCTTTACCGGCAGTAAAAAAACGTTGGAAAAATACCTGGAAATGGGTTTTTCGATTGGGATTACCGGGTGGATCTGTGATGACGTGCGGGGAAAGGTGCTGCGGGATGCGGTGAGTATCCTTCCTCTTGACCGGGTTTTGATTGAAACGGATGCCCCCTATCTGACACCGAAGAATGTACAGGGACTTGGACGGGTGAATGTCCCGCAAAATATTGTCTATGTGGCAAAAGAACTGGCAAAATGGATGAAGGTTTCCGAAGAGGAACTGACTAAAGCAGCAAGGAAAAATACGGAGAGGATATTTTCTTTGCCCGTACATACTGCGTGAACAGCGGCTGCCCCTTGCTGTGAACGTGCGAATAGTAACGCTGCCGTTGCTGTGAACGTGTGAACAGTAACCGCGCTGCCCGCTGACTTTGTGGAACAGGATCGTTTTTCTATTGACATCTGCCTTCACTTACCTTACAATATTAGGCAGATAAAAGCTGCGCTGTGAGAAAATCTTGCAGCAAAGCGAAAAAACAGAAAATAACTGACCGGAAGATACTCTGATGGAAAGAATGGTTACGGTTCACTCAGGTCTGCGCATCTGCAATGTGGGCTGCCCTAAATGTGATTGTGATGCCTTTTTGTGCATTGCAGTGGTTTTTTGCGGGTGATAAATTTCAGGGAATCTTCAGGGATTCTCTTTTTTTGTGCAGGAAAGAAAAACACATAAACCGAAAAAAGAAAGGCAGGCATATGGAAGAAAAAAGAATTGCTGTTTTGGGGATTATTATTGAGGATGTGCGGCAGGCCGAGCAGGTGAATGCGCTGCTGCATCAGTTTGGAAGCTATATTATCGGCAGAATGGGGATTCCTTATAAGGAGAAGCAGCTTAATATTATCAGTATTGTTGTGGATGCACCTGCGGATGTTATCAGTGCCCTTTCCGGGAAGCTGGGAAGACTTCCGGGAGTCAGCTCCAAGGCTCTGTATTCCAAGACCGGAAGCAGCCAGGGAGGCAAAAGAAAGGAAGAACCTAGGGGAGTGGAAGAAAGGAAAAACCCAGGAGAGTAGAAGAAGGAAGAACCCAGGAGAGTAGAAGAAGGAAGAACCCAGGAGAGTAGAAGAAGGAAGAACCCAGGGGAGTAGAAGAACGGAAGTCCCCGGGCTTGGGTAAGGCACAGGAAATGAAGTGAGGTTAGCTATGGAAGAAGAAATGAGATTTCGGGCCTGTGTGGAGGCGCTGAAACAGGGGGAATCCCTTTCGCGTGAGGATTGGCGGGTGCTTTTGGAGGGAAGGACGGATGAGCGTCAGGAAATTTTAGCCGGAGAGGCTTCGCTGATTCGGGACAGGGTTTATGGGAAACGGGTTTTTATCCGAGGACTGATTGAGTTTACCAATTTTTGTAAAAATGACTGCTATTACTGCGGAATCCGCCGGGGAAATCAAAAGGCAGAGCGCTACAGGCTGACGGAAGAAGAGATTATGCAGTGCTGCCATTATGGTTTTTCCATAGGGTTTCGGACATTTGTTCTTCAGGGCGGGGAGGATGCTTATTTTACGACGGAAAGGCTGGCGGCGATTGTCCGCAGGATAAAACAAAGTTTTCCGGACTGTGCCGTTACGCTTTCCGTGGGAGAGCGGGAGAGAGAGGATTACCGGATATTAAAAGAAGCCGGGGCGGATCGCTATCTGCTTCGCCATGAAACGGCCAATCCCGTGCATTACGGCTGTCTGCATCCGCCGGAGCTTTCTCTTGCCCGCCGCATGGACTGTCTGCGCAGCTTAAAGGAACTGGGCTATCAGACCGGGGCGGGATTTATGGTGGGTTCGCCGGGACAGACCGTGGACTGCCTGATTGATGATTTGCTGTTTTTAGCGGAATTCAGGCCGCAGATGGTGGGGATTGGGCCGTTTATTCCTCACCGGGAGAGCCCTTTTTGTGATTATTCCCGCGGCGATGTAAAATTGACGCTGTATCTTTTAAGTTTAATCCGGCTTTTGCTTCCCCACGTCCTTCTTCCGGCAACGACGGCCCTGGGAACCGCCCAGCTGGGAGGACGGGAGGCAGGAATTCTGGCGGGAGCCAATGTGGTCATGCCAAACCTCTCTCCTGATAAGGCGCGGGAAAAGTACCAGCTTTACGATAATAAACTTTCGACGGGGAAAGAAGCGGCAGAGGGTTTAAGCAAACTGAAGGAATCTTTAGCTTCTATAGGCTATTTAGCTGCGGTTGACCGGGGAGATTATCAGTAAGCCGGAGTGCTTATCGGCAGGTTTATTCGTTGGCGTCCCAAGGACGCTGACATAAAAATATAAAAATAAAAAAGCAAATCCTGAAGGGAAAGATGGCTGCTGTTTACTTAGGTCTGTGCACTTGCTGTACATGTGAACAGTAACGAAAGCTGTTTCTGACCCGAGGTAGAAAGGAAAACAACGATGTACGATCCAAAATCAAAATGCGCTGACGATTTTATTAACCACGAGGAGATTTTAGAAACCCTCGATTACGCCAAAAAGAACCGGACAAACCGTGAATTAATTGACCGGATTTTAGCCAAGGCGAGAGAACTTAAGGGCCTCACCCACAGGGAGGCTGCGGTTTTGCTTGACTGTGCGTTAGAGGATAAAAACCAGGAAATTTATGCGCTGGCCGAGCAGATTAAGAAGGATTTTTACGGGAACCGTATTGTTATGTTTGCCCCGCTTTACCTTTCAAATTACTGTGTCAATGGCTGCGTCTACTGTCCCTACCATGCAAAGAACAAACACATCCCCAGGAAGAAGCTGACCCAGGAGGAGATCCGGCAGGAGGTTATCGCCCTGCAGGATATGGGGCATAAGCGTCTGGCGTTGGAAACCGGGGAAGATCCGGTGAACTGTCCGATTGAGTATGTGCTGGACAGCATTAAGACCATCTACAGCATTAAGCATAAAAACGGCGCAATCCGCAGGGTGAATGTCAATATTGCGGCGACGACGGTGGAAAATTACCGGAAATTAAAGGATGCGGGGATTGGAACCTATATTTTATTCCAGGAAACCTATCACAAAGAAAGCTATTTAAAGCTTCATCCTACGGGGCCCAAGCATGACTATAATTACCACACCGAGGCGATGGATCGTGCTATGGAGGGCGGAATCGACGATGTCGGCTGCGGCGTACTTTTTGGTCTGGAACTTTACCGCTATGAGTTTGCCGGACTTTTGATGCACGCCGAGCACTTAGAGGCCGTTTACGGCGTAGGCCCGCACACCATCAGCGTGCCCAGAATCCGCAGGGCGGACGATATCGATCCGGATGTATTTGATAACGGGATTGACGATGATACCTTTGCCAAGCTGGTGGCCTGCATCCGTGTGGCCGTTCCCTATACCGGGATGATCATTTCCACCAGAGAGAGCCAAAAGTGCAGGGAGAGGGTGCTTCATCTTGGCATTTCTCAGATTTCCGGCGGTTCCCGAACCAGCGTGGGCGGCTATGTCGATCCGGAGCCGGAGGAGGAATCTTCGGAACAGTTTGAAGTCAGCGATAAGCGCTCCTTAGACGAGGTGGTGAACTGGCTGATGGGCATGGGCTACATCCCCAGCTTCTGTACGGCATGTTACCGGGAGGGAAGGACGGGCGACCGCTTTATGTCCCTGTGCAAAGCCGGACAGATCCATAACTGCTGCCTTCCCAATGCGCTGATGACCCTGAAAGAATACCTGATGGATTATGCATCGGAGGATACAAAGAAAAAGGGACTGGAACTGATTGAAAAGGAAATCGGAAACATCCCCAAGGAAAAGGTGCAGGGAATTGTCCGGGAGCGGTTACTGGAGATTGAGAAGGGAAACCGCGATTTCAGGTTTTAATCCTGCCTGTATATACCCAAAGGGCAGGATGGGCTGTGAACATGTGAACAGTAACGTAAAACGTGCACAGATTGGAGGAAAGGATGTCATTATCTTCAACGCCTGCATCCGAGCGGATGCATATCGGCTTTTTCGGGAAACGGAACGCGGGAAAGTCAAGTGTGATGAATGCTGTTACGGGGCAGGATCTTGCAATTGTTTCCGAGCAGAAGGGAACAACCACCGATCCGGTGTATAAAACCATGGAGCTGCTGCCCTTAGGGCCGGTGATGATGATGGATACGCCGGGGCTTGACGATGAAGGGAGCCTTGGAAGCCTTCGGGTGAAAAAGGCGTACCAGGTGTTAAATAAGACGGATATTGCACTTCTTGTTATGGACTGCGCCTGTGGCCCGTCAAAAGAAGATCAGGAACTGTTTGCAGGGATTCGCCGGAAAAATATTCCCTGTCTTCTTGTTTTTAATAAAGAAGATCTTCTGGATGATTTGCCGGAAGATGTACAAAAGGAAAAGAAAAGGGAGATGGAGGACTGCTTCCGAAAGGCAGGAGCGGCAGAACCTTCTTTTGTATGGATCAGCGCCGAAAAGAAAACCGGGATTGAAGCATTAAAGGAGCGCATGGCACATTTGCTGGATCAGGAGAATGCGGAAAAAAACCAGCGCCGGATTGTGGGCGATATGATTCATCCGGGAGATTTTGTGGTTTTGGTGGTTCCGATTGATAAGGCGGCACCTAAGGGAAGGCTGATTCTTCCCCAGCAGCAGACGATCCGGGATATCCTTGAAACCGGGGCTTCGGCAGTTGTGGTCAGGGATCTGGAATATCAGGAAACCCTGAAAAAACTGGGGCGAAAACCGGATCTGGTGATTACGGACAGTCAGGTGTTTGCGCGGGTGTCGAAGGAAACGCCTGAGGATGTTTTGCTGACGTCGTTTTCCATTTTATTTGCCCGGTATAAAGGAATTCTTTTCCCGGCAGTGCGCGGGGCAAGGGCATTGGAAACGCTTCAGGACGGGGATCGGGTGCTGCTTAGCGAGGGCTGTACCCATCACCGGCAGTGCGGCGATATCGGGACGGTGAAGCTTCCGGCCTGGATTCGCGCTTACACGGGAAAGGATTTGGAATTTTGCTTTACCTCCGGCACGGAGTTTCCCGGGGAACTTGAAAGCTATCGTCTGGTTGTGCACTGCGGGGGATGTATGTTAAATGAGAGGGAGATGAACTACCGCTTAAACTGCGCCCTGGATCAGAACGTTCCTATGACCAATTACGGAACGCTGATTGCCTATATGCAGGGAATTTTAGAGCGAAGTATTCGATTGTTCGGGAAAATAGATGAATATAGATGAATAAAATCTGCTTAAAATTTAAGAAAAAAACCATTGTTTTTTTAAGTAATCAATGCTATAGTGCATACATATAACCGAAGTGCCTGAAGGCAGTATGCACGGAATGGAGGAAATGATGGGAATTATTTTTCATGAAGAAGAGCAGTTGTTTCAGCTGGAAACACTGAATACGGAGTATTGGATAGGTATTGCTGACGAGATGTATCTGGGACATGTTTATTATGGAAAGAAGATTGGAGATGCCCGCTGCGCCTATCTTTTAAGGACGGGGGAGAGGCCGTTTGTTCCTTCAAAAAACCGGAAAGAGAAGGCTTCTTTTACGGACAGCTTTCCCTATGAATATCCCACCTGGGGGACAGGTGATTTTCGCGAAAGCTGTTTAAATGTCCGGACAGCCAAGGGCTACCGGGGATGCGAACTTTTTTATGAGAGCCATGCGATTACCGAGGGAAAGCCGGGGCTTTCCGGGCTTCCGGCGACGTTTTGCCGGGCGCAGGAGCGGATAAAGGCAAACGAAGGCACAGAACAAAACGGCGCAGATAAAGCAAAGTCCGGTTTGTCCGGGGCCGGGGGACAGACCCTGGAAATTACCTGCCGCGATCCGTTTTTAAATCTCAAGGTGATTCTGCGCTACAGTGTTTTTGATGACAGTGACGCCATTATCCGCAGCACGGAGATTGTCAATGAGGGGGCAAAGCCGGTGTATCTGGAGAAGGTTTTAAGCGCCTGCCTGACGATGGATGATGAAAACTATGACTATCTGACCTTAAACGGTTCCTGGGCAAGGGAGCGCCACATTGAAAAAATGCCGATTTCTCACGGAAAACAGGGGGTTTTTTCGGAGCGGGGAATTTCCAGCCATCAGGAGCATCCCTTCCTTGCCGTGCTTGACCGCAATGCCGATCAGGAGCAGGGAAGAGTCTATGCCATGCATTTTGTCTATTCGGGGAATTTTCTGGCCCAGGTGGAGAAGGATCAGTTTGATTCCCTGCGCATGGTGATGGGAATTCATCCGGAGGGCTTTTGCTGGGAACTTGAGCCGGGGATGCATTTTACGGCACCGGAAGTTGTCTGTATGTACAGCAGCGAAGGTCTGGGCAAAATGACCAGAAATTTCCATGATTTATACCGCAATCATCTGATCCGCAGTCCTTACCTGCACCAAAAGCGTCCTCTTTTGATTAATAACTGGGAAGCGACCTATTTTGACTTTGATACGGACAAGCTTCTTGCCATTGCCCGGGAAGCGAAAAAGCACGGGATTGAGATGCTGGTTATGGATGACGGCTGGTTTGGCCAGAGAAACCACGAGTATTGTTCCCTGGGCGACTGGACCGTGAATAAATCCAAGTTAAAGGGCGGCTTGGAATACTTAGTGGAGCAGGTGAAGGCAGAGGGCATGAAGTTTGGCCTGTGGTTTGAGCCGGAGATGGTTTCACCGGATTCCGACCTCTACCGCCTGCACCCGGAATGGGCCATGCAGATTCCCGGCCGTCCGGCGACACGGGGGCGCGGTCAGTATGTGCTGGATTTGTCCCAGCAGGAGGTTATCGACTATGTCTGTGAATCCGTGGCCAAGATTTTGCGCAGTGCCGATATTTCCTATGTGAAATGGGATATGAACCGCCCGCTTACGGATGTGGGGAGCCTTTATACCGAGGGGAAAAAGCAGGGAGAACTCTTCCACCGCTTTGTTCTGGGGCTTTACCAGATGCAGGAGCGCCTTCTTAAAGAATTTCCGAACCTTCTTTTGGAAAACTGCGCCAGCGGCGGCGGACGCTTCGATCCCGGTATGCTCTACTACAGCCCGCAGATCTGGTGCTCCGATGATACGGACGCCATCGAGCGTCTGGAAATTCAGGAGGGAACCGCCCTTCTCTATCCTTTAAGCACCATGGGTGCCCATGTCAGCGACTGTCCTAACCACATCGTGGGGAGGAGCACGCCGTTTACCACCCGCGGTCATGTTGCTCTGTCCGGGACCTTTGGCTATGAGCTGGATATTACGAAAATTTCCGAGGAAGATAAAAAAGAAATCGAGGAACAGACAGCCCTCTACCATAAATATCAGCCGTTAGTCCGGGAGGGCGACTACTACCGCCTGGCCTCCTGGAGGGAAAACCATCATTTTGACTGTTGGGAAGTGGCGGCGAAGGATAAGTCCGAAGCCCTGGTTACGCTGGTGCAGGTGATCGCCGAGGCCGCACACCGCAGCCGGAAAATCCGCATCAAAGGACTGGACGCCCAGGCCGACTACCTTCTGGAAGAAACCGGACAGGTGGCAAAGGGAAGCCTGTGGATGGAGGGAGGACTTTTAGTTCCCCGCGATAACGGAGATTTTATCAGCCATCTCTACCACTTTGTGCGCCAGTAACCGCTAATCCGGGATGATATATTGACCGTACTCCCTAAAACTGCATTTATTAAGCTTTCGTTCATTACATAAATTTAACATTTTATGCTTAAAAGTCTATTAATTACAAAGTTTTATTTGACTAATTTAAGTAAAATTTATATAATGATACCAGGGTCACAAGGTGAGGGAAAATTGAAATTCCTAAGTTGCTGTGTATGTAAACAGTAACATTCCTGAAAAGCGGCAAATGTGGTTAGGGGGAATGCAAGATGAAGAAAGATGTCCGGCTGGCGGATATTGCAGAGCGATTAAATGTCAGCACAGTAACCGTGTCGAATGCGCTGGCGAATCAAAAAGGGGTCAGCGATGAACTGCGGGAAAAAATTAAACAGACGGCGGCCCAGATGGGTTATCAGGCCAAAGGCAGCACGGTGCAGAGCCTGCGGGAGATATTAAACCTGGGTGTGATTATTTCCGAAAAATACTTAGGGGATTATCCCTCGTTTTACTGGAAAATTTATCAGGAATTAACGATAGCGGCAAGGGAACAAAACTGTGTGCTTTTGTTTGAAATGCTCACCCATGAAGCGGAAGCAACCAAACGACTCCCCCTGTTCACCCATAATTCCAAGATAGAAGGGATTTTGGTTATCGGTGAGATTTCAAGTGCCTATCTTAAGGCATTAAAGGAGGGGACGAACCTTCCCCAGCTCTATATTGATTTTATGAAAAAGGGGCTTCCGGTCAGCTGTGTTATGACGAATAATTATTATGGAATGTACTACATGGTCAGCCATCTGATCGATAACGGTCATAAAGATATTGCCTATGTGGGAACCGTTCAGGCAAACAACAGCATTATGGATCGGTATTTTGGCTACTGCAAGGCATTAATGCTTGCCGGTATTCCCCTGCGCCCGGAATGGGTCTTAGACGACCGGGATATGAGCGGTCAGCTTCTTGAGGTAAAGCTTCCGGAAAAAATGCCGACGGCTTTTGCCTGCAACAGCGATTTAACCGCCAGCGAACTTGTACGTACACTGAAAAATAAAGGAATCCGTGTCCCTGAGGACGTGTCCATTGTCGGTTTTGATAATTATCTTTATGAGGGGCTCTGTGATATTTCCATTACGACCTATGAGGTTAATATTAAAGAGATGGTAAAGACCGCTATTGCACTTTTGATCCGCCAGATTCAGGCAGGAGGAAGTTTCGTTCCGGAAACGGTAATTATCTCCGGCCATCTGGTGGAGAAGGAAAGTGTGAGAAGAAGGTAGAAAAAAGAATCAGCAGACTAAAGAATCAGAAAACAAAAGAATCAGCAAAAAAAGTTAAATAAAGAAAGAATAAAAAAGACCTGTGCAGTTTGGGATAACGAAGTTTTCGTTACTGTTCATGCAGGTCTTTTTTCTTTTTGTTTTTCCGGCATTAGGGCATGGAAGTCCAAAACCGGATGGCTTTTTCAGGTATTAAGGCGGCAATAGCGGCGGCGGTATTCCTGCGGGGTGATGTTTTCTGCTTTTTTAAAGCTTCGGATAAACAGGGTCGGGCTGCTGTAGCCCACGCTCTGGCTGATTTCCTGGATCTGTAAGGTGGTGGATACCAGCAGATCTTTTGCCGCCTGGATTCTGCGGGCCGTCAGGTAGGCGATGGGTGACTGCTGGAAGAAATAGGAAAATTCCTTGGAAATCCGAAATTTATTTACATGAAAGCGCTGTTCTAAAAGATCCAGGGAATAGGGATACTGATATTCTTCCTCCAGAACCCGGCGGATTTCCAGAAGGTAGGAGGGACAGTTGCGGCCGCCTGCATTTTCCTGAAGATGGGAGAGGGCTTCGGTGAGCAGGCTGGTGGAAAGAAAAAGCTGTTCTAAGGGGGTTGAAAACGTGGTTTCCCCTCGGGTTTCCAGGCTGTGCAGGATATTGGAAAAGCGGGAACCCGGGGAGAGGAAAAATCCCTGTTTATCGGCACGGGCTTTGGTAAAACAGGTGTGAAAATATTCGCTTTCCCTTCCATTAAAATATAGAAGGAAGTGGTTCCAGTGGGAGGAAACCGCATGGATGGAAAAGCCAAAGGCACAGGGAAGCCAGATAAGCTGTCCGGCATTTAAGCTGACTGTGTTCCCGGCATGGGAAACCATCCCCTGTCCGGATTCCGTATAGAGCAGTGCAAAGCCATTAAAGGGAGCCTGGGTGTAGCGGTAAGGATATTTTCCGCCGATGAAGAAAGCCGCCTGGAGGAAGAGATAAGGCTCGGGCTGGCTTTTCGGGTAATAGCCAAGGAGAGTTACCGGAGAAGAAACGTCTGGCAATCCGGAAACCGCCGGAAAAAGCTCTTTGGGAACAGGGGTTGACATGATTGGCCTCCTTTGTGCGATGATGAACATAAACTTTTTCTCGATAAGTCACTTTATAGGAAAGAGTATAAGTTACCGCTATTAAAAAGTCAAGAAAATTTGCTTAAAAAACAAAATTTTAAATAGTATATTTAATTAAACAAAATGCAGAAAAACGGGAATTAGCTAAAAAATTTTTTGTTAAACAGAAGAAGTCAAAGAATCTTTTTATTTTAATTATTGCGAATTATCCATAAAGCTCTGCGAAAAAGAAAAGGTCTTTGTAAACTTTTTCGGATTTTGCAAGAAAAGTCTATTAAAAACAAGAATTAATAATGACATTTTAATAATTATGTGCTATTATTAATTTAAGTAAAAAATACTTAAAAATAATTAAAAGGAGAATGGGTTATGAAGAAAATGAAAAGGATTTGCGCACTTGCACTGGCAGGAATTATGGCGGCATCTCTGGCAGCCTGCGGTTCCAAAAATGAAGGAGAATCGAACAAAAGTTCGGGAGGGGGGTTGATGCAGCGGCAGTTGATTTACCGACCATCCAGGATTTGAAACTGGGTGAGGAATACACCGATTTAACGGCGGAAATCAAGGTGCTGACCCAGCGTACCGATTTAATTGATACAACCTTTGCGGATTATAAGGCGAAGTTTGCCGAGAAGTATCCGAATATTACGATTAATTATGAAGGAGTAACCGATTATGCGGAGAGCATTACCATGCGTCTTACCACGGACGACTGGGGCGATGTCTGCATGATTCCGACGACTATGGATAAGGCGGAACTGCCGGAACATTTTATTACCTTTGGCAAAACGGCGGATCTGGAGAAGGATTACATTATGTTGAATAACTTTGCCTACAGCGGCGAGGTTTATGGTATGCCTTCCATGGGAAATGCCCAGGGTGTGGTTTATAATAAGAAAGTTTTTGAGCAGGCGGGAATTACCGATTTGCCAAAGACCCCGGATGAATTCCTGGAAGATCTGCAGAAGATTAAAGATAATACGGACGCCATTCCGCTGTACACCAACTTTGCCGCGGGCTGGACGATGGGAGCCTGGGATGCCTATGTGGCAGGATCGGCAACCGGCGACCCGGATTTCACCAATATGGGCCTGGTTCACGGAGAAAATCCTTTCCAGAAGCATGATGATATGACCGGACCTTATGCGGTTTACTATACCTTATATGAGTCCGTGGCCAGAGGCTTAACCGAGGAAGACCCGACCACAACCGACTGGGAAGGCAGCAAGGGAATGATTAACAACGGGCAGATTGGCTGTATGGTTCTTGGCTCCTGGGCCGTTGTACAGATGCAGGAGGGCGGAAGCCATCCTGAAGATATCGCCTACATGTCATTCCCGATTACGGTAAACGGAAAGCAGTACGCATCCGCCGGCCCGGATTACTGCTACGGCATTAACAGCAAGACAAACAGCGACAATCAGATTGCTTCCATGTTATATGTAAAGTGGCTGGTAGAGGAATCCGGCTATGCCTTTGACGCCGGTGCCATTCCTACCGTTCAGGGTGCGGAATATCCGGAAGTATTAAAGCCGTTTGAGGGAATTGACTTTATTATCGATAATCCTCCGTTAGAGGGTGAGGAAGAATTATTTAACCTGGTTAATAATGACTCGGAAATCGGCCTGAATAATTCCAATGAGCCGAAACAGGCCATTGTTGAGGCTGCTCTGCTTAAATCAATGACCTTTGACGAGATTATGGACGAGTGGAATCAGAAGTGGACTTCCGCACAGGAGAATAATGGTGTGACGCCGGAAGCCTATGATTATATCGCCGCGATTTCCCAGTAGATTCGTCTGCACCTGTGAGAAACGTTACTGTTTACACGTTTCCGGCAACCAATACTTACATCAAATAAAAAAGGAGGCAGTCGAATGTCAGCGCAAAAATCGGAACAAACTTCCATGCAGAAATTTAAAAAATGGGCACAGTCGAGAAAAGGACAGCGTCTGTTTGTTATCGTAACGTTTATGGCCGTGCCGTTAGCCCTGTTAATGCTGTTTACCTACATTCCTTTCCTGGAAATGTTTAAGTTCAGCTTTTACAATATGAAATACTCCGGGCCGAGAACCTTCGTGGGACTGAAAAACTACATTGAAGTGTTCAGCCGGGATGACTGCTTTAAATCCCTTTTGCTGGCCTTTTACTACATTGCCGCATCCTTTGTACAGCTTGGCCTGGCACTGTACTTTGCCACGATTTTCTGCTTTAAGCTGCACGGAAAAGAGGTTTTTAAGGGCCTGTTGTTCTTCCCTTACCTGGTCTGCGGTATTGCCATTGGTTTTATTTTCAAGTTCTTCTTTACCAGAGGCTTTGTTTTAGATACCGTTCTTGGATGGATTGGAATTCCTTTAGAGAACCTGCCCTTCTGGTTAAAGGATACAAGAATCAACAATATTTCCCTGGTATTTACCTCATTATGGCGTTACCTTGGACAGAACATGGTGCTTTTCCTTGGGGCAATGATGTCGGTTGACCAGACGCTTTACGAGGCAGCCGCCATCGACGGAGCGAATGCCTGGAATAAGTTCAGATACATTATGCTGCCCAGCATTAACTCGGTTATCGTATTAAATATGATTATGTCCATCTCCGGTTCGCTGAGTGCATTTGAACCGCCTTACGTAATCACGAACGGAAGCTTTGGAACCGGTACATATTTCGTTATTATGAACCGTATTGCCCATGAAAACCAGAAGGTCGGCCTGGCTTCGGCGATGGCGATTGTGCTGATGGTATTAATCTTTATCGTTACCATCTTCCAGAAGGTAGTTATGGCAAAGCTTTTCCCCAATGACGAGTCGGAGGAGAGCATCCGCAGAAGAAGGATGAAGCGCGAGAAGAAATTAAACCGGGGAGGTGCAGCGGTATGACACTGGGAATGAAAATAAGAAAGTATACCTTGACGTTTCTTAAGTATTTTACGGTAATCTTTGCCGCCTTTGTGGCACTGCTTCCGATTGCAAGCTGTGTGATCACGGCCTTTAAATCGCCCGAGGAGTATGCCAATACGAACGTTATGCAGCTTCCTTCAAGCTGGCTGTATTTTGACAACTTTATTAATGCCTGGAGTAAGGCAAATATGGGTCTGGCATTTAGAAACTCCCTGATTGTCCTGGTCTTCGTCCTGGGCGGATCGATTTTATTCAGTTCCATGCTGGCCTACATCCTTAACCGGTTTAAATTCCCTGGAAACGGTTTGATTAAGAACCTCTTTCTGTTTGCCAGCCTGCTTCCGGGCATTGCCATGCAGGTTTCGGTTTACCAGATTATGTACAGTATGGGCTTGATCAATCATCTGTATGGTTATATTATCGTTATGATGGGCACGGACATTATTGCCGTCACGATATTTATTCAGTTTTTTGAAAACCTTCCCGTTTCGCTGGATGAGTCGGCGATTATGGACGGATGTACATACTTTGGCGTGTTCTATAAGATTTTATTCCCGCTGTTAAAACCGGCGATTGTTACCGTATTGATTTTAAAGGGCGTGGGTACGTACAATGAATACTATATGGCAAACCTCTATCTTCAGGATAAGAGCAAGCTTGTGGTTGTGGCGACCTCACTTTACACCTTTACCGGCCCGATGGGCAATCAGTACAATTATATCTGTGCGGGCGTGTTAATTACCCTGCTTCCCGCATTGATTATCTTCCTGTGCTGCCAGAAGCAGATTTACGGCGGACTGGCTGCGGGTGCAGTGAAGGGATAAGGTTGTATCGGTGCGTCACCGGAGGATGCGCTGCTGCGTTATCAATTTAAAATTTATGGAATTCTGTTGTGATGCATGGGCACTCCCGGATAATCAACACACACATCGAAAACGTCCGGGAGTGTTTTTTATCGAAAGAATATGGAGGATTGAGCAATGAGTGAGTTTCATTTGATTGAACAGGGAGTTTCCAATCTCCCCTGGCAGGATAGGCCGGAAAAATTAAATGGTGCCCCGATCTGGAGATACAGCCAGAATCCGGTTATCGGAAGGAACCCGGCGGAAGGTGTTGCGCGGATTTTTAACAGTGCGGTGGTTCCCTATGAGGGGGAATTTATCGGGGTGTTCCGCGGGGAGCAGATTAACGGGATTCCCTATATTTACCTGGGGAGAAGTAAGGACGGGATTTGCTGGACGTTTGATAAGAATAAGATTCCTTTTGAGGATGAGGACGGAAATCCCTTTATGCCGGTGTACGCCTATGACCCGCGGCTGGTGAAGGTGGAGGATGTGTATTATATTATCTGGTGCCAGGATTTTTACGGGGCGGCGATTGGGATGGCAAAGACGACGGATTTTAAGAGGTTTGTGCGGGTGGAGAATCCATTTCTTCCGTTTAACCGCAATGCGGTGCTGTTTCCAAGGAAGCTTCACGGGAATTTTATGATGCTTTCCAGGCCGAGTGACAGCGGGCATACGCCGTTTGGAGATATTTTTGTTTCGGAAAGCCCGGATTTGGTTTACTGGGGGAAACACCGTCATGTGATGGGGAAGTCGGAGGAATGGTGGCAGAGCCTTAAGATTGGCGGAGGGGCAGCACCGATTGAAACGAGCGAGGGATGGCTTTTGATTTATCATGGGGTGTCGAATACGTGCAATGGGTATGTGTACAGTATCGGCGGGGCAATTTTGGATATTGACGAGCCGTCGAAGGTGAAGTATCGGTGCGAGAATTATCTGCTGACGCCGGAAGAGTGGTATGAAGAGAGAGGGTTTGTGCCGAATGTGACGTTTCCTTGCGCGACCTTGCAGGATGCGGGGACGAATAGGTTGGCGATTTATTATGGGGCAGCGGATAGTTATGTGGGGCTGGCGTTTGCTTATGCGGATGAATTGGTGGAGTATATTAAGGAGCACAGTGTGGTGAGAGAGGCGGATGTGGAGGTTGGGGTTCGGTAAATTGCGGTTAAGGGGGGGTGCTGATGCTGGTTTGCTGCGGTGTGGGGGTGGTGATGGTGGTTTGCTGTGGCGTGGGGGAGTGGTGATGCTGTTCCGCTGCGGCGTGGGGATGTTCCATCGTCACCACGCTCTCGCTCCGCATAGAACGTAGCGGACGCTAAACTCGTGAAGGACCTCGTTAAGCGCCGACGTTCTATAGGGGATTCCTTATGGAACATCCCCACGCCTGCGCTGGTTGGTTGGCAGTGGGGATTTGTATTGTGATGGGAAGCGGGGTGTTATTTGGGATTTTTTTGGTTGGGGCAGCTCCGCTTCTTTTTTGGTAGGGTGTAAGTGGTTGGTTGGTGATGTTTTTTTTGATGTGAGATAATGATTGTTTGGTTTTGGAAAGGGATGGAGGATAGAAATGGAACGTGTTAAACAGGAAGTGCTTGAACATTTGAAGACGAAAATTCTCCCGTTTTGGATGAATCTTAAGGATGAGGAACAGGGCGGGTTTTATGGATATATGGGGTATGATCTGCAGGTGGATAAGGGGGCGGTGAAGGGGTGTATTTTGAACAGCAGGATTTTGTGGTTTTTTTCTAATGCTTTTCTGTGTCTTGGAGATGAGAGGCTGCTTTCTTATGCGCGGCATGCGTTTTTGTTTTTGCGGGATTTTTGCCTGGATCGGGAGTTTGGCGGGGTGTTTTGGTCGGTTCGGTTTGACGGGGAAGTTGAGGACGGGACGAAGCATGTGTATAATCAGGCGTTTGCGGTGTATGCTTTGTCTTCGTATTATGCGGCTTCGGGGGATTTGGAGGCGCTTTCACTGGCCTGGGATTTGTTTGATTTGATTGAGGAGAGAGGGAAGGATGAAGGGGGGTATCTGGAAGCGTTTGCCAGGGATTTTCGGACGCCGGCGGGGAATGAGAAGCTGTCGGAGAATGGAGTGATGGCGGAGAGGACGATGAATACGCTTTTGCATGTGTTTGAGGCTTATACGGAGCTTTACCGGGTGACGGGGGATGCGCGGGTGGTGAAGCCGCTGAAGGAGATGCTTTCTTTGTTTGCGGGTAAGGTTTATAATCCGGGGCTTCATCGGCAGGAGGTGTTTTTTGACCGGGAGTGGAATTCGCTGATTGATCTGTATTCTTATGGACATGATATTGAAACGGCCTGGCTGATTGACCGGGGGTGCGAGGTTTTGGGGGATGCAGAGATTACGGAGAGGTTATTGAAGATTACGAAGGATTTGGCGGCGAATGTTTATCGGAGGGCCTATCATGGGCATTCGCTTTGGAATGAATGTGAGAAGGGTGTGGAGAATAAGACCAGGGTCTGGTGGGTGCAGGCGGAAGCTATGGTGGGCTTTTTGAATGCCTGGGAGAAGGCACCGGAGCATATGGAGTATTTGCGGGCGGTTGAGGAGATTTGGGAGTATATTAAGAGGTTTGTGATTGATCCGCGGGACGGGTCGGAGTGGTTCTGGGATTTGAGTGATGAGGGGAAGCCGGAGAGTGAAAAGCCGATTGTGGAACCTTGGAAATGTCCTTATCATAATGGGCGGATGTGTTTTGAGGTGATTCGGAGGATAAAGTAGCGGGGGATTTATAGAGTTTATAGAGAATTTCTGTGAGATTGTAAGGAGGATGAAATAATGGTACATCAGCAGTATTTTGTGGAGCAGGATAGGCTTTTGAAGTTGATTGGGAAGAAGAATCGGAAGGCGGATTTTTATAATGGGATTTACGATCGGTATGTGGACCCGGTGCTGACCAGGGAGCATGTTCCGGTGCATTGGAAGTATGATGTGGATGCGGATACGAATCCTTATTTTATGGAGAGATTGGGCGTTAATGCGGTGATGAATTCGGGAGCAATTCGGCTGAACGGGAAGTTTTATCTGGTTGTTCGGGTGGAAGGAGCGGACAGGAAGTCGTTTTTTGCTGTGGCGGAGAGTGAAACGGGGGTTGACGGGTTTCATTTCTGGGATTATCCGGTGCAGCTTCCGGATACTTGTGCGGAGGAAACGAATGTTTATGATATGCGGCTGACTCAGCATGAGGACGGGTATATTTATGGGGTGTTTTGTTCGGAGAGTAAGGATAAGACGGATAAGGATTTGTCGGCAGCAGTTGCGGCGGCGGGAATTGTCAGGACGAAGGATTTGGTTTCCTGGGAAAGACTTGATAATCTGACGACGCGCAGGTCGCCGCAGCAGAGGAATGTGGTGCTACACCCGGAGTTTGTGGATGGGAAGTATGCGTTTTATACGAGGCCGATGGATGGGTTTATTGAAACGGGAAGCGGCGGCGGAATTGGTTTCGGGCTTTGTGAGGATATCTGCCATGCGGTGATTGATGAGGAGAAGATTATCAGTGAGAGAATTTATCATACGCTGACGGAGGCGAAGAACGGGGCGGGGGCTGTTCCGATTAAGGGGAAGAAGTGCTGGATTCATATTGCCCATGGGGTGAGGAATACGGCGGCAGGGCTTCGGTATGTGCTTTATGTGTTTGGGACAGATCTTAATGATCCGGAGAAGGTGGTTGCTAAGCCGTCGGGGGTGTTTTTGGTGCCTCTTGGCTGGGAGCGCGTGGGAGATGTGTCCAATGTGGTGTTTACGAATGGAGCGGTTGCGGACGATGAGGGAAAGGTGTATATTTACTACGCGGCTTCGGATACGAGAATGCATGTGGCGACGACTTCCATTGATAAGTTAGAGGACTATTTGTTTAATACGCCGGAGGATGCGCTTCGGTCGCCGGATTGTGTGAAGCAGAGGTGTGCCTTGATTGCGAGGAATTTGGCGTTGTTGGGGAAGTAGATTTGGAGTTGTTGGGAAAGCAGATTTGGCTGTTGTTAGAAGTGGGTTTGATGTTTTGGGAAGTGGATTTGGAATTGTTGCTTGGAAGTGGGTTTGATGTTTTGGAAAGTGGATTTGAAATTGTTGCTTGGAAGTGGGTTTGATGTTTTGGAAAGTGGATTTGAAATTGTTGCTTGGAAGTGGAATTTTGGTTTGAATGAGGGATGGCAGAATGGTTTCAGTTTCTTTGCAGGATGAACGTCTTTTGTACAGTGGGAGAATTGATGATGAAGATCCCCAAAGGCCGGTGTTTATCTTTCCGGCTTCTTCGCTGACGTTTTGGTTTTATGGGAAAAGGGCCGTGCTTGTGGTGGAAAATCATCGGGTTTTCTGGGATAATTATGTGGGCGCGTGGGTTGACGGGAAGGAAAAGAAGTGGAAGTTAAAGGCAGAGGGAAGAACAGAGATTGTGCTTTTGGATGAGGAATGGGAAAGAGAAGAAGGAAGGGCGATCGCTGAGAAAGCAGGAGAAATGGGAGAAGCTGCAGATGCTGGAGAAGGGGTGAATATGGGAGAAGTAGATGCCGGAGAAGGGGTGAATATGGGAGAAGCAGCAGATGCCGGAGAAGGGGTGAATATGGGAGAAGCAGCAGATGCCGGAGAAGGGATGAATATGGGAGAAGGCGTAGGAGGAAGGAAACGGCATGAGGTGATTTTTTTTAAGCGCCAAGATTGCTGCCACAGTTTTTCTCTCTGTTCCCTTCAGCTTTCGGAAGACGGATGTTTGCTGGAAGGACCGCTGAAACCGGCGCGACGCATGGAGGTTTACGGAGATTCGGTGTCGGCCGGGGAGGTTTCGGAGGCAGTGGATTATGTGGGAAAGCCCGATCCGGAGCATGAGGGGGAGTATTCCAACAGCTGGTATTCTTATGCCTGGATAGCGGCGAGGAAGCTTGGAGCAGAACTTTATGATATTGCCCAGGGGGGAATTCCTCTGCTGAACGGAACCGGATGGGTGGGGCCGACGTATCCGGGGATGGAGTTTATGTGGGATAAGCTGCATTATCATCCGGGGCTTGGCAAGGTGAAGGAATGGGATTTTTCACGGTTTCAGCCGCATCTGGTGCTTATTGCTGTTGGGCAGAATGACAGCCATCCGGTGGATGTGATGAAGGAAGATATTGATGGGGAGCGGGCAAGGTTTTGGAAGAAGAAGTATAGGGAGCTGGTGGAAAATATTCGTGGGAAGTATCCGGAGGCAGTGATTCTTTTGGCGACGACGATTTTGGAACATCATAGAAACTGGGATCTGGCGATTGACGAGGTCTGTGAGGAACTGCGGCGGGATGGAGATGAGCGGGTGTTTCATTTTCTGTATTCGCGCAATGGGTGCGGGACGCCGGGGCATATCAGGATTCCGGAAGCCGAGGAGATGGCGGAAGAACTGGTGCGCTTTATTGAGGGGCTTTCGGTGAATGTCTGGGATGAAGAGGTTTTGCCGGGGGATTTGGGAGGATGAAGAAAAGCAGTGTTTGAAGATGATTGCGGAGGATGCAGAAAAGCAGTGTTGAAGATGATTGTGGAGGATGAAGAAAAGCAGTGTTTGAAGATGATTGCGGAGGATGAAGAAAAGCAG
>CAMNRM010000027.1 GCA_946553025.1 uncultured Clostridium sp. | reverse complement strand
TCTACAACATAAGAAAAATTATGTTGTAAAACCTGCGGCTGTGAACAATAATTTTGTCCAAATGAACAGGAGAATAATTGTAATGAAACGATGGATTACGAACCATACTCTTCCTTTACTGCTTTCCCTTGCGCTTCTTATTAGCAATGGTATTCCGGTTTATGCCTTAGTTGACACATCATGGACATCTGCGATTAGTGAAGCGACGCCGTCGAATGCAAAAAAGCAAGGAAAATTTTCAGATATAGTACGGTTTCAGAGTATTACTCTTCATTATGCCAGTACAGATGATCAGCTTGACGGCGATGTTGTCCAGGATAACGCATTGATTAAAAAAGATCAGAAGCTGGTACTGCGCTACACTTATGAGATTAATGAAGAACAATGTCAAAACATTAAATCTGATACAAGCTATTATCTGGAGGTTTCTCCCCATCTGGTTCTGCCTGATTTAAATGGTTCTCCGCTGACGATTGAAACGGAAGATGGAGAAGAACAATTTGGAAGACTTTATGCAGAACGAAGCAGTGGCAGGGCCTGGGTGGAATTTGATGCAAAAACAGACAGTTCGGACACAGTGTTATCCGACTATGAGGGACTTGAAGATGCCTTCTTTTATCTGAACTGTACCCGGGCAGGGGATGTGCCGCCGGATGAAATGCCTGTAGAGGGAAAGAACAATCTTTATGCAATGAAATTTGAAGATAATTCTCAAATTAATTTTGGCTATGCAGAAAATGAGCCAATACATGCAAAGGCAAAAATCCAAAAAGGCGGTGAAGTCAACGATAAAACCATCACCTGGGAGATAGACTATACGCCCCATCAGAATCCTGACGGGAAGGATGCTATTTCTTTAGACACCCCGATAGAATTGCGTGATAAAATAGATACCTCCCTGCACCAATATGTGGAGAACAGCATAAAAATTGATGGAAGTTTTGTTTCAGTCTATGCATCCCGCGATGACATTCCTGCTGATGCAGATACCTATGCGCTTATAGAACCTCTGGTTAACGAAGGTGAAACCGTTTTAGTTTTTGGCGGAACCCGGTTTTGCGCAGGAGAAGCAACACAGGCAAATCCGGCACAGGAACTGAAAATTACGTATCAGACCTTGATTAAGGATGAACTTCTTCTGCCGGGAAGTGGCGGCAAAAAGATAAGCAATACCGCGGATGTGTTTGCTGAGAAGGATGGCCTGTGGAATGCTCTGGGTATCAGCAGCCAGAGTACAGTAATTATTCCTCAGCCGGTATGGATAACTAAAACAGGAAAAACAACACGGCACACCGATGGCACAGGTTCCACCACGGACTGGACTATTACAATGAATCCCAATGGTTTTTCTTTTACTGAGGATAATGAACTGACACTCCACGATCAGCTTCCCGATGGCAGCAGCTTGGTGGAAGATTCCATACAGATAGAGGGAAAGACTGCGGCGGAAATGAAGAGGTATAATGTCGGCAATAATACTTTTACCATTTCGCCTATTGAAGTATCAGATAAGCCGGTGAACATTACCTATCAGACGGTGGTTCCTGAAGAAATGTATAACAGCGGTACGAGCCTGGGTAATAATGTTGCCTTTTTTACTTTTAACTACAAGGACAGGGAGTATACCACACCTAAGATTACTGTCCCTGTTGGAAGCGGGGATGGCAGCGGAACCTCCGGCACATCTGTGCTGATGAAAACCAATGATGGCTTTCACCCAAAAGACCGTACCATTTCATGGACAGTAGAAATCAATCCTCATAAAGCAAATTTTTTAGGCGGGGACTTTAGCGATAATTTAAGCATTATCGGTCCCAGGTGCACAATTGCCGGACACAGAAGCGGTTTGGAACTGGCAGGGGATATTCAGGATATTTTGGTTTTGTTTGATAATCAAAATCCAGAGGAAAATGAAAAAGATCTGGTCAGTTTCGTTTATGATAATGACTCGCAACACCTTAGTATTAAAGTCGGAGAAATAGGCAGGAGGAAGATTACCCTCCGTTATACAACAAAGGTTTGCGATCCCTGTCTTTTTTCTAATAATACATCAGAGGTGATGCTTAAAAATACGATTTCCACCACGAATATGAAGATTGGAAATATGGATGAGGAACGAAGCGCAAGCGCTGACAGCACAGTTAAGGTCAGCAGTGAGGTCCTGGCTAAAAAACCTCCGGTTTACGATTACTCTGCCAGGACAATGAAATGGACGGTGGAAGTTGATGCGGCGGGACTTCCAATGACCGATGTGGTTTTGAGCGATAACCTGCCCCTGGGACTGACCTATAAAGAAGGAACGTTGGCGGCGGAACCAGATCCAGAAAAGCTCGAAGCGTCATTATCAGGGCAGGAACTGACCATGAATTTAGGTCGTGTTGACGAAAAAACGATGGTTACTTTTGAAACGGAGGTTGATCCGGAGATTCTGGGATTTGGCGGCGATCAGACGGTTGTGGTAGAAAATACGATTCGCATGAAGGGCTGGGCAGATGGTGTTGAATTTGCAGAAGTTTCGCATCAGGTGGAACAGAGATTTTCTAATCACGGGCTGCTTAAAACAAGCGGGGTAGATAACCAGCAGGAACTTATCCGGTATGAGGTTTTAATTAATCCCTTTGGGCTTGCTCTTCCCGAAAACCCTGCGCTTGTAGATACACTGGATAAACGGCTTCAACTGGACACAGATACCCTGTATTTTTATCCGGCAGACCTGTCCGGTACAAGCGTAGATAAGGATCAGAAGCCTTCTTATCAAAAGACGGGAACCGGGCAGCCGTTAAGTATTGCCGATTATGATCCGTCATCAAATGCTTTTACTGTACAGCTTCCCATTAATGAGGGCAGCCGGGAAGCTTATGTGTTAACTTATACAGCAGATATCATAAAACGCCAGACAGGAGGTTACAGCAACAGCGTATATTTTGATGGCGGCTCGATGCTTCTTGGCGGAAATAAAAATAATAATGCATTCGTGGGCGGCGGGGGTGGCGGCGGAGGCGGTGGTGTAGCCGCACGGAAAGCCGATATACAAATTGTTAAAAAAGACAGCGAGAATCAAATGCCGTTAGCAGGTGTAACATTTACCCTGTACCAGTGGAACCATGAAGAACAGGTGCGAGGGCTTCCTTTTGCACAGGGGATAACCGATGCAGAGGGAAAACTTTCTTTTAAAGTAAAACCCCGTGCGTCGTATGAACTGGTTGAAACGAAAAGTATTCCCGGCTACAGCAGTGTACTTGCATGGGAACAACTCCCTGAAGGTGTAGCTGTAACCGATAATGGCCTTTTTATTCAGGCAGGAGAAGCAAAGTCGGAACAAAAACTGAACCTTTTCAATGAACCAGAAACTTCAGATGATCCTGGAAATACCGACCCGCCAAATCCCCCGGATGATCCTGGAAATACCGACCAGCCAAATCCCCCGGACGATTCTGGAAATACCGATCCACCGAGTCCCCCGGATGGTTCTGGAAATATCGATCCGCCGAGTTCCCCGGACGATTCTGGAAATACCGATCTGCCGAGCCTCCCGGACGATTCTGGAAATACCGATCCACCGAGTCCCCCGGATGATTCTGAAAATACCGATCTACTGAGTCCCCCGGATGATTCTGGAAATACCGACCCGCCAAATCCCCCGGATGATCCTGGAAATATCGATCTGCCGAGCCTCCCGGATGATTCTGGAAATACCGATCCGCCGAGCCTCCCGGATGATTCTGGAAATACCGACCTGCCGAGTCCCCCGGATGATTCTGGAAATACCGATCCGCCGGGTTCTCTGGATAAACCCGAAATTTCTCATCCTTCAGAAATTTCTGGTGTGTACAGCGCAGCTTCCGGGTATTCAGGAACATCTGCTACAGGTATTTCTGGTACAATCAGTAATGCAAGTGATGCTTTAAATTCGGATGCCATACCTGAAAATGCAGAAAGTTCAATGGGGGATTCAAGTGTTCTTAAACCTCTGGAAAATGATATTTTTCCAGAAAATGCAGAGGTATCTGAAAGTCCTGACAGCCCGGAAGTTTACAATATTCCAGATAAACAAAAACATATTTCCTCTTCTGCGATATCAGCCTTTCCTAAAACAGGGGATAATACAGCGTGGCTGATTGTGATTGTATTTTTTTCGGGAATATTGATGATGATTAAGATATTCTATAAATTTTTGCAATCGGTCAAACATAAAAAGGAGAAGATAACATGAATAATCAATTGATATGGAAAGATGAGTATAATATTGGAGTGGATATTATTGATAATGAGCATCAGAGATTATTTCAGATAATTAACAATCTTTTTGCATTGAGCAGAGCAAAAAAGACTAATCCTAAAGCCTATCAGGATGGCATTAAATTTTTAAAAGAACATGCAATGAGTCATTTTGAAGATGAAGAATTGTACATGCAGTCAGTGAATTATGAAGGACTGGGAACACACCGCCGTTTACATAAGGGTTTTCGGGAAGAAACACTTCCGGCACTTGAAGAGGAATTGATCCGGGAAGCTTATTCTCAAGCATCTATTGAACATTTTCTTGGTGTTTGTGCCGGATGGCTGATTGGACATACCCGAACCGAAGATCTGGCTATCGTAGGAGATAAGCTGAGTAAGTGGGAGGATTTGCTGCCGGATGAGGAGATTAAGGCTATGCAGACGGTGATTATCAGCCTTATCCGGGATATGTTCCAACTGGAATCCAAAGTGCTCAGCGAGGCTTACGGGGGAGAAAAACTTGGAAAAAGTGTGTATTATCGGTTGGTTTATGATGCAGATGTTCAGGATAAGCAGTGGGAAATCCTTTTGGTTTTAGAAGAAAAATTTCTTATTAATACTGTTGGGAAAATCATGGGCTTTTCGTCCGATGAACTGGATATCATGTTGATTAATGCATCACGTTATATTGTAAAACAATTTGTATGGCGGGTAATGCAGTATTTTCCGTCATTAAAGATTTATGAAATGCGGGAGGAAAATCTTCTGACTTATGATAAATTTTTAGATGTATTTGAAAATAAACACCCACAGGTTAGTTTACTGTTTGACACCGGAGCGGGATATTTTTCCTATTGTGTTATTGCTCCGCATTTGCTGGAAAAAGGGGTCGGAGTGCCGATAGGAGTAGATAATGCAATGACAGAGATTGAGCGCTATCTTTTAAAGCGAGAAAGGTCAGGCAAGCCCAAAATACTGGTTGTCGATGATTCTGTGACCATAAGGCAGGGGCTTAAAAATCTTTTGAGTAAAGATTATGATGTGAATTTGGCAAATTCGGTGGTGGCGGCTATTCGGGCAATTACGTTAGAAAAGCCGGATTTAGTTTTGATGGATTACGAAATGCCAGTCTGTGACGGAAGATATGCATTGGAGATGCTTCGTTCAGAAGAAGAATTTGCTTCTATTCCCGTGATTTTTTTGACCAGCAGAGGAGATACAGAAAGTGTGAACAGGGTATTGAATTTGAACCCAGAAGGTTATATGTTAAAATATTTGTCACCAACTGAAATTAAGAACAGGATTGATGGGTATTTTAAGAAAAAGCAAATGATGAATGGAAAAGAAAACAAGTAAAACAAGAGGTACTATCATAGAAAAAATTACAGGACTGCCGGTTAATCACAACGTTTAACCGGCAGTCCCTGCGCTGAGCAGTCTGTTTTTTACATCAATCCGCCTTTATTTGCAAAGCTTCTTAAATTCATCCGCCACAAACTGTACCTGTGTACCTACGATAACCTGAACGGAAGTCTTTCCCGGGCGGATTACACCGGCAACGCCTGCGGACTTAATTTTCTTTTCATCGACAGCCGTGTAATCCTTAACTTCCAGGCGGAGTCTTGTAATACAGTTGTCAATGGAGGTTACATTCGACGGGCCGCCGATACCTTCCAGGATAATTCTTGCCACTTCGGTAAAGTTGTTATTGGACAGAACGACCTGGGTTTCGTCCTCGTCGTCCTCGCGTCCGGGGGTCTTTAAGTTAAACTTAACAATAATAGCCCGGAATACGATATAGTAGATAACGCCGACAACTACGCCGATGGGAATCAAGAACCATGGGTTCTGTGCCAGAGGCGTAAAGGAGCTGAGTACCATATCTACCGCACCGCCGGAGAAAGAGAAGCCTGCGCGGATGGGAAGAGCTACGGTAATGCCTGCGGTGATACCGGCAAGCAGGGCATGAACCACGTATAGTCCGGGAGCCAGGAACATAAACGCGAACTCGATGGGTTCGGTAACGCCCGTAAAGAAGGAACAGAAGGCTGCGGAGAATAACAGACCGTAGGCAATCTTTTTCTTTTCCGGTTTTGCCGTGTGATACATCGCAAGACAAGCAGCCGGAAGACCGAACATCATGAAGGGGAAGAATCCGGTCATGTACATACCGGTCTGCCCGAATACACCCGTATTGCCCCAGAAGTTTCCAAGGTCATTAATTCCTGCCACGTCAAACCAGAATACGGAGTTTAACGCATGGTGCAGGCCGAACGGAATCAGCAGACGGTTAAAGAATGCATAGATTCCGGCACCCAGAGCGCCCATGCCGATAAATGCCTTGCCCATAGCAACCAGTGCACCGTAAACGATGGGCCATACAAAGAACAGAATCAGTGCAGCTACGATAGAATACAGCGCCGTAAAAATCGCTACCGCACGCTTGCCGCTGAAGAATGCCAGGGCATCGGGAAGCTTTACGCTCTTATACTTATTATAGCAGGTGGAACCGATAATACCGGAGATAATACCGATAAACTGGTTGACAATCTTGCCAAAAGCAGGATCGGCTTCCTTGCCGGTAATACCCGCTACCGTACCGCTGCTGAGCAGGGTGGTAATCATATACATGGAAACCAGACCGGATAATGCCGCTGCGCCGTCGCTGTCGTCAGCCATACCCACGGCAACACCGATGGCAAACAGCCACGACATATTGTCGATTAAGGCACCGCCCGCTTTAATCAGAAACAAACCTACCGAGTAGAGAAATCCCCCTGCGGTAAATCCCTGAACCTCCCCTGCCATGGCAGCCGGAGCCAGTATGTAGCCGATACCCATTAAAATACCGCAGATGGGCAGACATGCTACTGGAAGCATCAGCGACTTGCCAAGCTTTTGAAAATACTTCATTAACATAAGAAAACTCCTTTCTCCCGGTCAAATGACCGCTGCATTGATGGTTTATCTAAATCCTTTCGGACTTAAATCAAAGTTTTTAAATCAAAATTTTTAAACCAAAGCTTTTAAACTAAAGTTTTTAATCCAAAGTTCTTAAACCAAAGCTTTTAAACTAAAGTTTTTAATCCAAAGTTCTTAAACCGAAGTTCCGTTCAGCGCCATTTCAAGCGCTGTAATCATTTCTTCTTCCCCCGGGCCAATGGCTTCAAGCGTAAGTTCATCTCGGTACAATGCCCCCAACGCCATCAGTTCCATAATATCCCTTCCGTCCGCCGTCTTTCCCCCAAAGCTGATACTGACCCGGACAATAGACTTTTTGCACAGCATGGAAACTCTTGCACAGTTTCTTGCGTGCATCCCCTCAATATCCATTAAAGTAACCGTTTTTCTTGCCATAAGCGTCTGTTTTCATCAGAGTGTGATAATGGGATCTAATGCCTTCACCTCCATGCCGCTGCGGCAGACCATGTTGGGGAAGGCGGGTGTGTTGCAGATAATAATGGGGGTAGTTACATCGTAGCCTGCCGCCTTTACCTGCTCTAAATCCACCTCGACCAGCAAATCTCCGGCCTTCACCTTATCGCCCTGGGCGACGTGCGCCTGGAAGAACTGGCCCTTTAAATTTACGGTATCCAGTCCGATATGGACGATCAGCTCGGCACCGAAATCTGTCTTAAGGCTTACCGCATGTTTGGTTTCAAACATAACCACGACCTCACCGTCCGCCGGTGCCACAATCTTTCCCTCACTGGGAACAACCGCCACCCCCTTGCCTAAGATTTCCTGGCTGAATGTGGGGTCCGCCACCTCGCTCATGGGAATGGCCTTTCCCGCCACCGGTGCCAGAATCTCATGTTTTGCTGCCTCCTGTCCACCAAATAACTTTTTAAGTGAACCAAACAAAATAACCGCCTCCTTTTCTTTATACGCGCACACGCTTAATGTGTACGGCTAAATACGATACTTCTTCATCGCTTACATAGTGTTCATAGTTTTTCTGGATGTGCTCCCGGATCTTTAAGCTGCACTGGTATTCCATGGGATACATTTTGGAGATAACCTGGGAAAATTCCGGGTTTTCCCCGTCCAGAAGTTCCTTGCAGTAAATCCGTTCTGCCAGAAACCGCAGGTGCGTGACCAGGCGTTCATAGCTTAAGGAACTTTCGTCAAATTCCATATGGAAATAGTCCCGGATAATCCCCATAACCTCCTGAATTAAATTCGTAATGTCAATGGTATCCCGCATCTTGATATTATATTCCGCATTGACGATGTGCAGGGCAATGGAAGCCGCTTCGTCGGCGGGAAAACGTATGCCCAGACGGTTTTCAATCAGTGTAATGGCATATTCGCCAACCAGGTATTCTTCCTTATAAAAATTCTTAACCTCCCGGATCAGGGGATTGGCAAACATCATCTTTTTCTGCATCCGTTCAATGGAAAAATTAATATGATCCGTCAGCGTCAGGTAAATATTGTGGTTTAATTTCCGGTTAAGCACGTTTTTTGCATAGTCAATGATTTCGGAAGAAATCTGTAAATGTTCCAGGGGCATCTGGGCTAAAAGGCTGCGAAACTTCGTCATGGTTCCCGGGTTATCCAGGCGGAAGATTTTCTCAATCTTTTCCTCCGGGATTTCCATTCCCTTTTTCATATGGTAGCCCACACCCCGTCCCATAATGACCACTTCATTCTCATCCTGATCCATGGCACTTACTACATTATTGTTGATTACCTTATCGACTTTCATTACACCAACACCCTTTAAACACAAAAAACCAATCTTGAACAATCAAGCTTACGGGAGCCTGGTCCAAAACTGGTTTTGCCTGCTTAACAGTAACAATCCATTCCTTATTCAGTTTTTATCTATAGTCTAATTTAACAGATTTTCACAGGAATGTCAATTGTTTTTTTATGATTTCTTTGTGATTTCTTTAGAATTTTTTAATAATTTTTCGCCCTTTGCCCAAAAACACCTGGAAGGATGTGTGAAAAATCACTAAAACAGCGCAATTACTGACTGCCTCTCCACAATCTCCACATCCAGCGTAATCTGGCAGGGGGAGTCGTCTGCGTCACTGTCGTTTTGAATCTTTTCCACTAACTTCTGCGCGGCGATCCTGGCCTTCTGGGCAATGTTTTGGGATACCGAGGTAAGCTTCGGGGTCGTGTACTGGCAGAGGTTTAAGTTATCAAACCCGGTAATGGATAAGTCCACGGGAATCCGAAGCCCGCCCAGCCTTGCGCCCTCCATCACCCCGATGGCGCAGATATCTGCCGTGGTGACTACGGCGGATAAGTTATTGCTCATCGCGGCAATTTTCTTTCCCGCAGATAAACCGCCTTCATAGGACGGGTCACAGGCAATGACATAGTCCTCCCGGAAAGGAATCGAACATTCCTCTAAAGCCTGGCGGTAGCCAAGGAAACGTTCGGTAAGAATCGCATTGCCCTGGTAATCGGCGGCAAAGGCGATATGGTTGTGTCCCCGGTTAATCATATATTTGGTTGCCAGGTAGAGTCCTTTTCGATCGTCTGCGCAGATATTGATAACTTTCGGCGCATTAAACGGCTGGTCAAAGACGACAAAGGGGCAGGGAGGTTTAGCGATAAAGTTCTCCGCGTACTTTAAAAAGTCCGGGTAGAGAAAGATAATCCCATCGACATTCCAGTTCTTTAAAAACTGCGACATATCCTTTTCTTTGGTTACTGAGCGGAACATCATATAGTAGCCGTTTTTCCCGAGTTCCTTTTCGATAATCCCAATCATCGTGCTGACATAGGGATTTTCCAGGTAATTTTCGTCCTGGTTGTCTACGGAGATAATCACGCCGATAATATTGGAATTTTTCCTGGTCAGGCTCCGGGCGGTCAGGTTGGGAACATAGCCGCATTCTTTAATGATGGCATTGATTTTTTCTGTGGTCTGGGCCGAAACACGGCTGGATTTTCCATTGATAACATTGGATACGGTCATCATGCTGACGCCTGCCCTGTCGGCAATATCTTTTAATGTTGTTTTTTCCATAAATGTACTTCCTAAAGGTTTAATAATTTTAATTGCAGGTGCAAAAGGTTTATAACTGGTGATGCTATAGATTTATATTTTATTGTTAAATCTATTATAACGTAATTGGAAGAAAATTGCAACTGGCCTTGCAGAAAAAGAAACTGGTAAAACTGCATAAAAAATAAGAGAAAAAACTAGTAAAAACATAAAATCAAGAATAAACTGTTGACAAAAATGACAGGTTATGATAGTTTATTAATAGATTTAGCGCTAAACTTAAAAGGCAGGCAAGAAACAAAGCGCTAGGCAATAAAAAGGAGATAAAAAAGAAAAATAAGAAAATATGGAGGTAAGAGAATCATGAAGAAAAGATTAACAGCAGCAGTGATGGCAGCAGCAGTGGCAGCTACGGCATTGACCGGGTGCGGAGGAGGCGGGAGCGCTTCCGACGGCGGGGCGTCCGGCGGAAACGGGGGAGCAGCAGCACCGGCGGCAGAGGCACCGACCGAACCGTTTGGCGACACCGTGAAGTATGACCCGAGTGTGGCAATTAATGACGGCAAGGATATTACCGTTGAACTCTGGGAATGGGGCAGCGACGAGTTATTCCAGCAGGTGATTGACGGCTATCAGGCGATTCATCCCAATGTAACGATTAAGCTGGTCAACAACCCATGGGAGGATTACTGGACAAAGCTTCCTCTGGCACTGGATGGGGCAAATGGCCCGGCAATCTTTAACGTACATAACAGCTATCATGAAAACCTGATTAACTACATGGCTCCGTTAGAGATTCCGTTAGAAGATCTGGAAGCTGACTTCACCGGTGTTGAGGCGCATGTGATTGACGGAAAGGTTTACTATATTGACTACGGCATGATGACCGGTGCGGTTTATTATAATAAGGATATGTGGGAAGCCGCAGGTCTTACGGATGCCGATATTCCCAAGACCTGGGACGAGATGCGCGAAGTGGCAAAGAAGCTGACCATTAAGGACGGCGACCGTTTAATGCAGGCCGGTTTAAACTTTAACGATGACTTTCATCAGAACTACCTGTTAGGCTTAAACTATCAGTTGGGCGAGAATCTTTTCGAGGAGGACGGCAAAACACCGAAGGTAACCTCCGACGCCATGAAGCAGGTGATGCAGATGTTAGTGGATATGTACGAGGTTGACGGTGTAGGCTCGAAGGATTTCGGCGAGAAATGTGCAGACAGCTTTGGCCAGGGGCAGTCAGCGATGGTAATGCAGTGGGGCCATTACTACAATACCTTAAATACCACCTGGACCGACATTAATTTCGGCGTGTTTGAGATTCCCACCTTTGACGGCAATCCCTATGCTTACAACCGCTATAACGGCGAATCAACCTTCGGCATTAATAAGAACGCTCCGGCAGAGCAGCAGGCTGTTGCCCAGGATTTTGTAAAGTATTTCCTTGCCAATGACGACGCACAGATTGCCTTTAACCTGGCGATGAGCACCTTCCCGGCAAAGAAGTCCTTAGCAGACAGCGAAGCCATTATGGAGAATCCGTCCTTAAGCATCTTATCCGAGCACATTGACCACTATATCTGGCCGGGCCCGATGCCTTCTACGGTAGAAACCTCCTTAAAGACCGCAGGACAGAATATTTTCTTTAACGGCATGGATATCGATACCGCATTAGAGGAAGCACAGCAGTCCATTATCCGTGATATGAGCAGCAGCAGTTTTACATCGGTGGAGCATTTATATAAGTATGCAAAATAAGCTGAAAAGGTAAAGCTGTATGCAAAAGAGCAGTTCTGTTAAACACAGCAGTTTTACAGAACTGCTCTCGAAATAAGAATGGAGGGAAAGCTATGTTTAAAAAATCACATCCTTTGCAGAGTAAAAGCGAAATTGCCCTGCGGAATATCGTTGTCCTTGGCATGATATTATTCTTCTCCGTATTTTTAATTGCTCCCATTGCCATCGCTTTTGCAGGAAGCTTTCATGAGTGGAATCCGTTAAGCGGAACCTATCGTTTTTTAGGTCTGCAAAACTATAAAGAGGTTTTGGTCAGCTCTTTGTTCTGGAAATCCCTGTGGAATACCGTGATTTTCTCGGTTGTGGTCATTATCTTCCGTGTGGGCCTTGGTCTTGCCATTGCCTATGCCGTGTATTCCTCATTAGTGAAGTATAAAAGCTTTTTCCGTACCGTATTCTACATGCCGGTGGTTACGCCGATGGTTGCGGTGGCCTTTGTCTGGAAGTTTATGTATAACCCTCAGATTGGTACGATTAATCAGATTTTCGGCCTGGATATTAACTGGCTGATGAACCCGAAAACGGCGCTGATTGCCGTAATTATTATGACCATCTGGAAGGATTTTGGTTATGCGGTGGTTATGTACATGGCAGGGCTTTACTCCCTTCCCTCCGATGCTTTGGAGGCGGCGAAGGTGGACGGGGCAAATTCATGGCAGAACTTCCGTTACATTACGTTTCCGCTGTTAAAGCCGATGACGCTGTTTGTTACGATTACTTCAATTATTTCTTATATTCAGGCTTACGTGCAGATCCTGATTATGACCGAGGGCGGCCCGGGAACGGCAACCTACCTTTCCTCGTACATTATCTACGACGAGGCGTTTGTAAAATATAATTTCGGCTATGCGTCGGCATTGTCCTTTGTGCTCTTTATTATCACGGGAATCTTTACCTGGCTTTCCTTTAAGGTGTCAGGCAATGAAGAATAGGAGGGAGTCTTATGAGAAGAAAAATAAGTACCATTGCGCTGAATGTGCTTCTTATTGTATTGGGACTGGTTACGGTTTATCCCTTTGTCTGGATGTTAAGCTCTTCCTTTAAGCAGAATAAAGAGATTATGGCATTGGAACAGCACCTTCTGCCGCAGATTTTTACGGTGAAGAACTATATTACGATGAATGCCCGGTTTAACTTTATGCGGTTTTTCTTTAACAGCTTGCTGGTGACGGTTGTGGTAACGCTGGCGGTGATTTATACCAGTACGATCTGCGGATTTGTATTGAGCAAGTATAAGTTTAAGGGGAGAAATCTGCTGTTTGGTTTTGTGCTTTCGACCATGATGATTCCCTGGTGCGTTACGATTATTCCCAAGTATTCGATGATTCAGAATTTTGGATGGCTGGATAGTTATAAGGCATTGATTATTCCTGCATTGTTCAGCGGGTTTGGGATTTTTAATATGAAGCAGCATATTGCGACGCTGCCGGATGAGATTTTAGAGGCGGCTAGGATTGACGGGGCGGATGAGTTCTTTATTTTCCACCGGATTATTTTCCCCATGGCAAAGAACGGGATTTCCAGTATTGCGATTTTCCAGTTTTTGTGGACGTGGGAGGATTATTTGTGGCCGTATTTGGTGATTAGTGCGAAGGAAAAGCAGTTATTGTCGGTGGGACTGAAGATGTTCAGCGGGCAGTATTCTACGGATTACGGCGCATTGTTTGCGGCGACGGCGATTTCGATTATTCCGGTACTGTTGATTTATGTGGTGTTCCAGAAGCAGTTTATTGCCGGGGTGGCTTCGGCGGCGGTTAAGGGATAACTACGTGTTTTTTGAGGAGTCTTTTATGCTTTTCCGCTACAGCGGAGCCATGTTCCGTCGTCACCGCGCTCCCGCTCCGCAAAAGAACGCAGCGGACGCTAAACTCAACATTTAAGAAGTTCCTCTTCTCTTTGCTCAGAGGAACCACTTTCGCACTAAGCTCGAAAAAACCTCGCTAAGTGCTCAATGCGAAGCGCCGGCGTTTTTTGAGGGGATTCCTCACGGAACATGGCTCCGCTTTCGCTGGTGGATTAACTTATTTTTTATTATATTATTTTTTTAGAAAGGGTTCGTTTGGCATGAAGGATATTTACAGGATTAGTACACGCCCAGTTTCAATAGAGGAAAATCAAATCCGGGGGGAAAAGTATAGGATTACGATGCTTACGGAGGGGTTGGTTCGGCTGGAGTATAGTGAGGATGGGGTTTTTGAGGATCGGCCTACACAGATGGCGCTGAACCGGGATTTTCCTAAGACGGAGTTTCATTTGATTCACAGGCCGGACGGGATTGAGGTTCATACGTCGAGGATTCAGCTGATTTATAATGAAGAGGTGTTTTCTGCCCATGGATTGAGCATTCAGGTTAAGGGGAATTTAAGTGCTTATCACAGTATCTGGCGTTTTGGGGAAGAGGTTCATGATTTGGGCGGAACGGCAAGGACGCTGGATTTGGCGGATGGAGAAGTAGAACTGGATCATGGCGTGGTTTCGCAGTTTGGCTATTCGCTTCTGGATGACAGCCAGTCGCAGGTACTTTTGGAGGACGGGTGGCTGGAGCCGAGGAAGAAGGGGATTTGGGATTTATATTTCTTTGGCTATGGGCATGATTATAAGCAGGCTTTGAAGGATTTTTATTTTCTCTGCGGGAAAACGCCGATGCTTCCGCGGTATGCCCTGGGGAACTGGTGGAGCCGGTTTTATCCGTATACGGAGGAGAGCTATGTGGAACTGATGGATCGTTTTGCAAAGGAGAATCTTCCGTTTACGGTGGCGATTATCGATACCGAATGGCATGTGATGGATATTGATGAGAAGTACGGGAGCGGGTGGACAGGGTATACCTGGAACCGGGAGTATTTTCCTGAACCGGAGAGGTTTCTTGGTGAACTTCATCGGCGGGGGATGTATACGGCGTTAAATATTCATCCGGCAGAGGGCGTGAAGGCGCATGAGGAAATGTATGTGGATATGGCGAAGGCCATGGGTGTGGATTATGCCAATGAAGATCCGGTGAATTGTGATTTGGCTGATCCGAAGTTTATTGAGAATTATTTTACTTATCTGCATCATCCAAGGGAAGAGGAGGGTGTGGACTTCTGGTGGATTGACTGGCAGCAGGGAACGAGCTGTAAGGTGGAGGGGCTTGATCCGCTTTGGATACTGAATCATTATCATTTTTTGGATAATGCAAAGGGCGGGAAGAGGCCGATGACGTTTTCGCGTTATGCCGGGCCGGGAAGTCACCGCTATCCGGTTGGGTTTTCCGGGGATACGATTGTTACCTGGAAGTCTTTGGATTTTCAGCCGTATTTTACCGTGAATGCGGCGAATATCGGTTATGGCTGGTGGAGCCATGATATCGGCGGGCACATGATGGGCTGTAAGGATGATGAATTGGTAGCGCGTTGGACGCAGTTTGGGGTGTATTCGCCGATTATGCGTCTGCACAGTTCCCGAAGTGAGTTTAACGGGAAGGAGCCGTGGCGGTTTAAGAAGGAAACAGAGATTGTCATGGGAGATGCCCTGCGCCAGCGCCATCGGATGATGCCTTATCTGTATTCGATGAATTACCGGAGTTTTCAGGAGGATATGCCGATCGTTGAGCCGATGTATTATGAGTATCCAGAGGAAAAAGAGGCGTATCAGGTTAAGAATCAGTATTATTTTGGAAGTGAGCTGATCGTTGCTCCGATTACGGAAAAGAGAGCCGCTGGGATCAA
Source organism: uncultured Clostridium sp. (assembly GCA_946553025.1). Classification (GTDB taxonomy): domain Bacteria; phylum Bacillota; class Clostridia; order Lachnospirales; family Lachnospiraceae; genus Caccovicinus. The sequence continues at coordinate 47,050 of CAMNRM010000027.1, read as the reverse complement.
TATGGCGGGGACGAAGGTGTGGCTGCCGGAGGGTGTCTGGTATGATATTTATACCGGGATGATGTATGAGGGCGGTCGAAGTCTTCGGATGTACCGGGATTTGAACAGTATTCCTGTGCTGGCGAAGGCCGGGGGAATTTTACCGCTGACGGAAGAGATTTCTGCACCGGAGGCGGGAAAGAACCCGGATTCGTTAAAGATTTGCGTGTATGCGGGGGCGGACGGGGAGTTTATGCTCTATGAGGATGATAATCTCACCTCGGCCTATGCAGACGGTGTCTGTGCAAAGACGAGGATGGTGTATCGGGAAGCCGGGCAGGGAAGCAGGGAAGCTGACTTGGAGAGCCGGGAAGTTAAGGAAGTAAAAGACTTGGAAGGCAGAGATGGCAGGGCAGTGTTTGTTATGGAGCCGACAGAAGGGGATTTAAGCCTGATTCCGGCGCAGCGGGAGATTACCGTGGAACTTACCGGGTTTTTGCCGGAGGCGGTTAAGGATGCTGCGATAATGCTGGATGGAGCTGTTCTGGCTGAGGATAGCAGAAGTGTTGCTTATGATCGGGAAAAGCAGGCGGTTGTGGTTTGGATTGAAGCGGTAAGGATGGGACAGAAGCTGGAAATTTCTCTGCCGCTGAAGGATAGATCACGGGAAAATGGTGTGGATAAGAGAATCTTTGATTTCTTAAACCAGGCGGAGATTTCTTTTGTGCAGAAGGATGAGATTTATGAACTGGTGAAGAAGGAGAGAAGGGTTCCTGTTCTGCTCTCTCAGTTAAGTGCTATGGAAGTTGATGATACGCTTTATGAAGTATTGGCTGAACTGCTTACGGGGATGATGGCATAAGAGGCTGGACGTAAGGACAGAAGTTTCCTTTGACTAGAAATGGAATAGAAAAAGAAAAAACAGAACCGCCAGGCGAAGGAAGTATATTGCCTGGCGGTTGGTTTTGGTTCGTTTGCATTTAAGGAATGTTAATAATTACGTTATTATTTTTATTGTTCTTATAAGCATTGCTTTTTTCTTCAAGTAATTGAAAGTTACAGCATCTGGAAGAAAGAGAAGAATTAGGCATTTGAAGGCATTTTGCATATAATTTTTCTGCTTTTCGCTGTAATAACGGCTGAAGTTTATCAATAATGGCTTTTTCTTTTTGAAGCAGATAAATGTAATCAATTTTTTCTTTGTCATTATTGAATGTGCGAAATTGCTCAATTTGGTTATATTTTAGTTGGGTAAGGCAGGAATTCGGTACAGGAATCATGTTATTGAGGTTGAGGACTGCATACAAATAACCAGTGATTTCATCTTGAAGTTTATGGAAATCCAGGCTGTTTGACATGTGCTGGTGTTTTGGTTTGGCAGAGGAAACAGGAATATAGTAGGAATGGTTATTTACTATAAGTATAACGCCGATATGTAATTTTAATTTTTCACCATAATCAACATAACCTACACGAGAATCAAATTGTAATAAGAACTTAATATAATCTTTATCGATAACGTACCAATCCATACAGCCTCCGTAAAGTAAAAAGTGGGTGATTTATCACCCACTGCTTTTAAACGATTGTTTTAATTGGACAATCTAACCGCTTTTAAACGATTGTTTTAACTGGACAATCTAACCGCTCTACAGATATTGCTATCTGTGTTTCTAGTATATGCGATTTTTAGAAAAAAATCAATAGAAATTTTGTACATCAGCCATAATTTTTCCTGGTTGTTCCGCCCTCCACAAATTCTACCGGAAGCATGGTCATTTCCCTGGCGGGTTCTTTGCGGATGAGTTTGAGCAAAGTGTTGACTGCGGCCCGCGCCATTTCTTCGATGGGCTGGGCAATGGAGGAAACCAGGTAAGGGCCTCGGTTCATCTGCCGCAAGCCGTCGTGACCGATGAGCTGAACTTCTTCCGGTACGCGGATGTGCAGGTGGTTCAGCAGATCCAACACGATCAGGGCCAGGTTGTCTGTGCTGGTGTAAATACCGTCGAAGCTTGCTTTGCCATCGATAATGCGTTTTTTAAGATAGCTTCGGATTATTCCGTCATCAAATGCACCTGTGTCATCCCCGGAATCTAACATTTCGTAAGCAATCTTTTTTTCCCGGCACATGGAAGCAAAGCCTTCGCCGCGTTTTAGGGTTTCGCTGCTTAGGTGCGAGCCGGATCGGATAAAGAGCAGTTTCTGGCATCCCCCGTCAATCAGACGTTTGGCCGCGAGTTCGCCGCCGTGGAAGTTATCGGAGGATACGCAGCATACTTTATGCTGTAAATGCCGGTCAATCATTACAACGGGAATATCTCCGGCGAGGGAGAGTTCCATTTCGTTAAAGGTAATGCCCATAATGCCGTCCACCTTATTCTGCCTTGCAAGGCGGAGGTAGTAGGAATCTTTTTCCGGGTCGCTCTGGGACTGGCAGAGGAACATCCGGTAGCCGGATTTGTAGAGTTCCTGTTCTGCGGCATAGACCAGGCGGGTAAAGAAGGGGTTTAAAATATCCGGGACAATCACGGCGACCGTGTACGTATAATTGGTTTTTAATCCCCGGGCGTAATAGTTCATCTGGTAGCCCAGGCGCTTTATGGATTCTTCTACTTTTTGCTTATTTTCCGGGCTGACATAGTGCCCGTTTAATACCTTGGAAACGGTTCCCACCGCTACACCGGCATCGCTTGCCACATCCTTGATTGTTGCCATAATCCTTTACTCCTAAAAGCCCGGACAGTAACCATAAATAAAGTTTCCTGTTCGGGCTCTATTATTTTTTTGTTTTTTATTTTCTGTTGTTTCTGTTCGGCTTATGATGCCGGTTTTTTATTTTTTGCTTTGTTTAAGCCTGAACTTTGATTTCGCGCCATTCCATGGAAGCAATCTCTGCATTCGATTCAACGGTCAGGGTGCTGCGGAGGATGTTTTCTTCCATTTCCACCGCACCATAAATTATACCATGATTTCCAAAAAACTCAAGAACTTCCTGATCAATAATTAACTGCAAATCCAGGTTTTCTTTATGGCTGAATGCAATAAGTGCCGTGTCTGCGTGTTTTTCCAGATCGTTAAAGCGGATGGTTTCCCGGACAAAGTCAACAATGATTTCATAATTGCCCAGAGAAAGCTTTGTCGTTCCTTTGTTCTGCGCCTTCCAGGAAATATGGACATCCAGCGGGGTTCCGTTAAGGGGAAGCCGGGTGTGGTTTTTCCCTTTTTCCAGTTGATTTATCGGGCCTAAAACGGTCTGTAGTTCATGTACAGGACGGAATTTCAGATGATATTGTCCGTCTTTAAAAACCAGGGAGAGTTCTGCCGGGATGGACATCAGCCCCCGGTAGTTCCCGCGGCAGTTATCCATCCGCAGCCAGGCAATGCTGATTGTCCGGTCATCTACCCCGGCAAAGGACTGTGCCGCGTAGGGAAGCTTGGTGCTGTAGGCGGTCTGCATGGGAGTTTCCGGGGTAAAACGCCAGCCGTCAAAGCTTCCCACGACATAGTAGCCGTCGGCGGACCAGAATACCCATTTCTTTTCTTTTTTATTGAATGCAGTATCGCCGGCAGCGTTTACCGGAGATTCAAGTGATTCAAGTGTTTCAGAATCAGCGTCCCCGATTGTTTCTACCGGAAGTTCAAATAAATCCGGGCATTCCCACATGCCTTTGACGGAAAGACGACTGGTTTCCTCCCAGGAGAGAAGGTCGCCTGAGCGGTAGATGGCAAATTCGGAACCATCTAAGTAGAGCAGCATAATGTAGGCTTTGCTTTCCCTATGGTAAAATATCTTTGGGTCGCGGTTTTCTCCGGCGACATGGTCGAGGAAAAACTTATCTGAAGGGTGCAGGGTTTCTCCGCCGTCCGTGGATACTTTCAGGCGCTGGGTGAAGCGGCGGTGCTTTTCGGCAGACCACAGATTCCCTCCTCCGGCTGCGGTGTAGTAGAAGAGCAGGGCGTTTTTGCCGTGACCGGTGATATTTTCGCAGTCCTGCCAGCCGCAGCCGGAAAAGGCGGTTCCGTATTCGTCCGGTTCCATTGCCATGGGGCGGTGCTCCCAGGTAAGGAGATCCCGGCTTACGGCGTGGCCCCAGTGCATATTTCCCCAGACAACCCCGTAAGGATTCCACTGGTAGTAGAGGTGGTAGACGCCGTCGGCAAAGACCATGCCGTTGGGGTCGTTATTCCAGCCGATTTCCGGGGAAAAATGCAGCTTGGGGCGGAAGGGGTAGACGTTTTGCACCTTCTCCCGATAGCAGAAAATACCGTAGAGCATATCTTCCTCGACCTCACCGCAGATTTCAATCTCCTGTCCAAGGTAGCGGCTGACATCCATGGAGGTATAAAAATCTTTATCCTTGCCGCCCAGATGAATATCGATTTCCTGGATTTTTTCCCGGTTCGGACAGTTGTTTTGATGAAGGTAGAGATGGAGTTTGACTTCGGGATTTTCCTTTTCTACGGGAAGCCATAAATAGGGTTCGCTGATATGCAGCAGCATGGTATTTTCCTCCTGTTTGCTTTAATTCCTTGCCGGAGGCGATTTTGTTCATAAATTTCCAATGCGTCCGGCAGATTTGTTTAATTTAGGTTAGTTCTTTGCCCCCGTAGATGCAACACCTGCGACATAGTATTTCTGCAGGGATAAGAAGATAATCAGCACGGGGATGGTGACGATGGTCAGTCCAGCCATAACATTGCCGTAGTTTACGGGGGAGATGCTGAACAGGCTACTTAACGCCATCTGGATCGTCTGTTTTCCGGTGTCGGAGATAACCATAACCGGCCATACGAAATCATTCCACAGGGCGATAAAGACCAGGATGGTTACGGTGGCATAGATTGGCTTGGCTAACGGCATAATCAGCTGGAAAAAGATCCGCAGGGCGCTTGCGCCGTCTAATTTTGCCGCCTCTTCGATGCTTTCCGGGATGCCAAGGAAGTTCTGCCGGAATAAGAAGATGTACATGGGACTGGCAATGGCGGGAAGAATCAGTGCCAGGTAGGAGTTTGACAGGCCCATCTTGTAAATAATGGAAAACTGCGGCAGCATAACGGTCTGTGCCGGGATAACCATAACGGCAAGCAGCATGGAAAAGATCAGGTTCTTGTGCGGGAAATCCAGGCGGGCAAAGGCATAGCCTGCCATGGAGTTGACAATTAATCCCAGGACAATCACCACCACGATATAGGACAGCGAGTTCAGCATGGCCTTTACCAGGGGAATACGTCCAAGAACTTCCTGATAGTTAAAGAATACTTCGGCTTTAAAGGAAGGCAGGAAGGCTTTTAACCCTGTAATATCCGAAAAGATTCCGGCGTCGTCCTTAAATGAGCTGACAAGCATCCAAATCAGGGGGAACATAAAGACCAGGGCAATCACGGTTAAAAGAATATACATCAGGATTTTTCTGGATAAACTCATCTTTTTCATTTTCTTCTTCCCCTCCTTTAGTCTGCGTTAAGCCTTGATGTTATTTTATTTTGAATCAGCGTAATCGTCAATACAATAATGGTAAATACGAGAGCCATTGCCGAGCCGTAGCCCATCTGGTTGTACTTAAAGCCGGTCTGGCAAATTTCGTAGACAATGGTCATGGTGGCGTTCTGCGGGCCTCCGGCGGTCATCATCATCGGCTGGATAATTAACTGGAAGGCGCTGACCACGATATTTAAGGAAACAAACACGGCGATATTGCTTAAACCGGGCAGGGTGATATTGATAAACTGCTGGAAAGGCGTAGCGCCGTCAACCTCTGCGGCCTCGTAAAGAAACTGTGGGATATCCTGCAGGCCGGAGAGAAAGATCATCATCTGGAAGCCGCAGCCCTGCCAGGCGGATAAGACTACGATGCAGAGCATGGCGGTTTTCGGATCATTTAAAAACTTAAACGGCCCAAGGCCAAAGCTTCCGAGTAAGGAGTTAAGCAGTCCGTTGTTCGGGTTATAAATATAGGACCATAAAATCGATACAACGACTAAGGATAGTACGGTCGGGGCAAAGAATGCCAGCCGGTAAATGGAAATCCCTTTAAGCTTGCGGTTAACCAAGAGCGCCAGCCCCAGGGCAAGCCCCACCTGCAGCGGAACAACCAGGATAACAAAGACAAAGGTATTAATGATGCTCTTGATAAATACGGTGTCTTTGGTCAGCTTTACAAAGTTTTTCAGCCCGGTAAACTCGGTTGCGCCCGGTTTTAAGATATTGTAGTTGGTAAAACTGTTCCCAATGGTAAGAATAAACGGAACAAGTAAGAAAATCGAAAGCAGAACTACCGCAGGCGTGATAAATGCCAGTCCGGTCAGGTTTTCTTTGGTTAATTTTTTCTTTGTTGTGACGGTCTTTACCTTCATCCGTGGCCTCCCTTTCTTTTTGCCTTGTTTACTTTATAAGTCCGCCGCCGATTAGGCGGCGCTAATTCAGGTATTCCCAATGCGCCCGGCTTTACTTTATTCATGGTGGTGCGACTGCTTGCGGGCGCATGAAGGTTTATTCCGTATCCGTCTGGAAGTTATACTGGGTTACGGCCTGGTCAAGCGCTTCTTTAACATCCATTCCGGTCAGCACGTTCTGAACCGCCGTGGCGAACTGGTTGCTGGCTACCGCATAATTGACCGATACCGGACGGGCCTGTGCCGTGTTGGAAAGCTGGTACTGGAATACGCTTAAGGGTTCTTCATTAAACTCTGGAATCTCGGAAAACGCGGACTGTCTGGAAGGCGGCATGGAGTTTGCTTCATACATTCCCTTTGCGGCGTCCGTGCTGGTCATAAAGCGGAGAAGTTCTGCCGCACCTTCTTTTTTCTCCTCGGCACACTGCCCGGAGATGGCAAAGGTCCAGGAACCGCAGGCAGACACAGCATCCGCACCGGCATCGTACTTGGGCATCGGCATTAATCCCCAGTTGATGTCAGGAAACTTTGCCAGGTTTGCCGGTTCCCATGCGCCGGTTAAAGCCATCGCTGCCTGCCCAAGTTCAAAGCTGTTTTCCGCCGGGGTAGCACTTGCCCAGCCATTGTCCGCCATGGATTTAATCCAGGTTAAGACATTTATGGTGGCTTCTCCGTTTAAGTAGCCGTCGGTAAGCAGGCCGTCGTCGGAGAGGATGTTGCTTTTCTGGGACTGGATTAAGGGAAGGAAGAAGTAAATCATGGTTTCATCCTTGGCGTCCAAAGACATCGTAATCCCAAAGCAGTCGTCCGTGGTCAGCTTTTTGGCAGCCTCGGTCAGCTCGTCGAGCGTCCAGGGATTCTCTGCCGTCGCCGGGGTGATTCCTGCGGCTTCAAACATATCCTTATTGTAGAAGATACCCACGGAAGAATCCATGGCTCCTAAGGTGTAAAGCTTTCCGTCATAGGTTCCCTGCTGGATAATGGAAGGGTTAAAGTCGGCGAGTTCTTCTTCCGTAAAATACGCATCAATCGGAACAATGGCTCCGGCGTCCGCATACTGGGCAACCGTAACGCCGTCAACCGTGTAGACGTCGGGAAGCCCGCCGTTGGAGATGGCTGCATTGATCTTATCGTCATAGCCGCCGGCATCGCCGGAACGGGCAATCTGGGAGAGATTGGCGTGGTATTTGCCGGCATACTGTTCATTAAAGGCTTCAATCAGGCGGGCGTAGTGCTTGCCTTCGTCCGAACTGTCCGTTTCATGGACCCAGATGCTCAGTTCCATCGAACCGTCCGCCGCTGTTTCGGCTTCGGTTGTTTTCTGGCTGGAAGAAGTGCCGCCGCAGCCCGTCAGCAAAGCCATCGCCATACTGCCGGCCAATAAGAGGCTGACTGCCTGTTTGTTTCGTTTGTTTGTCTTTTTCATGTTCTCTTTCCTCCGTTTTTGTTTTTAATTGGTTTCTTGCTGTCTGCTTGAAACTCTTGCTGTCTACTTGAAACGTTTCATCCAATCCTTTTAATGAAGCACCTTCTATAAAAGAATGAAAAATCCGTCCGATGGCAGTAGGGGAAAAAATGGTAAATACTGCACAGGTGTTGAGCGTTATTATAGAAGATGCACAATTGAATTTAAAATGAAACGATTCAACTTATGTTTTTATTATAATCATGTCAAAAGCAGTTGACAATATTTTTTGAGATATTTTTTAAAATTTCTTTATTGCACAAGAAAACAAATGAGTTTTTATGCAAATCTTACAAAAACCAAACAGCGATATTATCGTCCGAAAACACGGAAACTTATTATTGACAGATTTCCTGTTTTGGAAGATAATGATAAAAAATAGATTGCAGGAAAGGAAGAGAGAAGAATGCAGACGATAAGAATTGAAAGAACAACCTGTCCAAAGGAGAAACCAGGAAAAGATAATCCTCTGGTTTTTGGTACGATTTTTACGGACCATATGTTTATGATGGATTATGAGGAGGGAAAAGGCTGGATAGACCCGAGAGTCGTGCCCTACCAGAAACTGGAACTTGAGCCTTCCTGCATGGTCTTCCATTATGGTCAGGAGATGTTTGAGGGATTAAAGGCTTATAAATCGGATGACGGAAGGATTTTATTATTCCGCCCGGATATGAATATCAAGCGTGCGAACCGTAGCAACCGCCGGATCTGTATCCCGGAGATTCCGGAAGATATCTTTATGGAAGCATTAAAAACCGTAGTTAAGGTCGATGCGGACTGGATTCCCACAAAACCAGGAACCTCCCTTTATATCCGTCCGTTCATCATTGCCACCGATCCGTTTTTAGGCGTTCGTCCGTCCCATACGTATAAATTTATGATTATTCTTTCGCCGGTGGGCGCTTACTATGAGAGCGGCTTAAATCCGGTTAAGATTTGGATTGAGGACGAGTATGTAAGGGCAGTCAAGGGCGGTATCGGCGAGGCCAAGACCGGCGGCAACTATGTGGCTTCCTTAGCCAGCCAGGTAAAAGCGCACGACGAGGGCTATGCCCAGGTGCTCTGGTTAGACGGTGTGGAAAGAAAGTATATCGAAGAAGTAGGCGCGATGAATATCTTCTTTAAGATTAACGGAACCGTCGTAACTCCTCAGTTAAACGGAAGCATACTTCCCGGTGTGACCAGAGATTCTGCCCTGTATTTATGCCGTCAGTGGGGAATTCCGGTCGAAGAGCGCAGGATTTCTGTCGATGAGGTTATTAAGTCGGCAGAGAGCGGCGAGATGGAAGAATGTTTTGGGACAGGCACGGCTGCTGTGGTATCTCCTGTAGGAGAACTTCGGTTTGAGCAGGAAAAGATGCCGATTGGAGAAAACCGGATCGGTGAACTGACCCAGAGAATTTATGATACCATCACGGGCATTCAGCTTGGCCGGATTGAGGGGCCTGAGGGCTGGAGTGTGGAAGTAAAATAAATGATTGCTGTTTACACAGGTTGGGTTACAGTTCACGGGGCTGCTGCGGTGGGGGCATATTCCGTCGTCACCGCGCTCTCGCTCCGCAAAAGAACACAGCGGACGCTAAACTCGAAAAGACCTCGTTAAGCGCCGGTGTTTTTTGAGGGGATTCCTCACGGAACATGCCCCCGCCTACGCACCCCCGTGAACTGTAACCAGGTTGGCGCAGGTTCTGCCCGGGCAGCATGTGAACAGCAACAAAATAAATACAGGATGGACGCAGGCAGATATGGCAGCGATATTGATTAAGGCAATAACTTTTGTATCCATTATATTTCTTGGCTATGGTTTAAAGCGCGTGGGATTTTTTCAGGAAAAGGATTTCTTTCTTCTGTCAAAAATCGTTCTGAAAATAACCCTTCCGGCTGCCATAGCCAGCAGCCTGACCGGCATGGAATTATCACCTTCCATGCTGGTTTTGGCACTGTTTGGTTTTGGCAGCGGCGCGGTGATGATGTTTTTGGGTTATCTGCTCAACATAAACCGGGGCAGGAAGGAGCAGGGCTTTGCCATCCTGAATGTGTCCGGCTATAATGTGGGAAACTTTGCCCTTCCATTTGTACAGAGTTTCTTAGGGCCGATGGGCATGATGGCCACGAGTCTTTATGATTCGGGAAATGCACTGATCTGCCTGGGCGGTGCCTACAGTGTAGCGGCAAGTGTGGCAGGCGTGTCCAGGGATAAAAATCCGCTGAAAAGTATTGTAAAATCTCTGGCAAAATCCGTCCCTTTTCTGGTGTACCTTCTGATGATTACCCTCTGCCTTTGGCATATTTCGCTGCCGCCGTTCATTCTTTCCTTTGTCGGAACAATTGCAAACGGCAATGCGTTTTTAGCCATGCTGATGCTGGGTGTGGGTTTTCGCATCGAATTTAACCGGGAATATACGGGAAAGCTTTTGAAGTACCTTCTTCTCCGCTATATAACGGCAGGGTTGTTTGCTTTGTGCTTTTACTATTGCCTTCCCTTTGCCCTGGAAACCCGGCAGGCCATGGTGCTGATTACCCTTGCGCCGATATCTTCTTCCAGTCCGGCATTTACCGGGGAGATGGGGGGAGATGTGGGGCTTTCGAGTGCCTGCAACTCCATGTCCATCTTAATCAGCATTGTCGTGATGACGGTTTTGCTCCTGGTGATGCTGACGTAGCACAGCCCAGTACTGCCTTGCGTAAATTCCAGTGAATTTGCGCAAGGCAGTACTGGAACCTGTTGCGTTATATCTGTGAATATAAAAGAGGAGAAAAGAGATGAAAAGCAGAGTTGAAGATGCAGTAAATCTGTTTATGAGCGGTTATAATTGCTGCCAGTCCGTGTTCAGTGCTTACAGCGATTTATTTGGCTTAGACAGGGAAACGGCGTTGAAGCTGTCCTGTTCGATGGGCGGCGGCATAGGCCGGATGCGTGAGGTCTGCGGAACCGTGTCCGGTATGGCTATGATTGCCGGGCTGGTCTGCGGGAATACCGACCCGACAAACCAGGACGCCAAGACAAAGAACTATGAAACGGTGCGGAAGATGGCAGATGCATTTAAAAAGGAGCATCAGACCATAATCTGCCGGGAAATATTAGGGCTTTTGGAGGCGGAAGAAAGCGCTTCGCCGGAAGCACGCACAGCCGAATATTATAAGAAACGTCCCTGTGCCCGGATTGTTGCCACGGCGGCAAGGATTATCGAAGAAACATTCCCGGAACTCCTTGAAGAAAATTGCGGGATGAGGGAGGATGGAGAAACAGCGGAGAGCGAAGGAAAGCAGGGAAACGGGAAGAAGCCGGAGAGTGAAGGAAAGCAGGCAGGCAAAGAGAAGCCGGAAATCCTTCCTGTCATCAATGAGGCCGGAGAGGTTATCGGCCGGGCGGATCGGAAAGAGATTCATCAGAAGGGACTCTGGCATCCGGTGGTACACTGCTGGATGTATGCAAAGCAGGACGACCAGATTTGGTTTTATTTCCAGAAGAGGTCGGAAATAAAAGATGATTTTCCGGGGTACTATGATATTGGCTCAACCGGGCATGTGGCCGATCAGGAAACGGCACAGGAAGCCGTAGTGCGGGAAGCCGAGGAAGAGATGGGAATCCGCATGGAAGAAGACCGCCTTCATTATCTGGGAACCGTAAAGGAGGAAATGGACGTAAACGGATGCAATGACCGGGAGATTGCTCAGGTTTATCTTTACCATCTGGATATTCCCTTTTTTGCTCCCGGGGAGGAGGTTTCGGAGGTTATTGCTGTTTCAAAAGAAGAACTGGAGAAAAAAGAACTGAAAAATGCCCCTTATATCCAGGGACACAGCCTCTGCGGAGAACCGGTATTTCTGCGGGCCAGAGAATGGTGCTGCCATGAAGGAGAATATCAGAAGCTGGTCATGCCGTTTTTTGCGGAACGCGGGATAGGATAATGGCTGTAGATTTTTTGACGATTCTCTGTCTGTACATTTATACATAAAATAATTTTTTTAAGCCATACTAGCTTTGTCATGAAAACAGCATTGATAAAGGAGGAAGTCAAATGACAAAGTTAGACTGCAATGTTACCAGCTGTATGCATAATGCCGATAACTGCTGCTGCAAGAGCGAGATTATTGTGGACGGCCATCAGGCAAAGGACTGCTGCGAAACCTGCTGCGGGAGTTTTGACGAGAACAAGGGCGGTGCATTTACCAACCTGTTTAAAACCCCGGAAAAGAATCTGGAGGTAGGCTGTGAAGCTGTAAATTGTGTGTATAATGAACAGCGGCACTGCCAGGCCGAGCACATCGGCATTGCCGGTGACGGCGCTGTAGAAGCCTCACAGACCGAGTGCAGCAGCTTCCGCGCAAGATAAGAGGAACAAAAGAGCAGGGCATTTTATGGAGGATGAACTTCATGGGATGCCCGTTATTTTTGGCGGAAATGGTTTTTATTTTTATATTGCTTTCCAGGTTAGGATGACGAACGTGTGTTTGACCCTTGAATACTTTTGCTGGATGTGCTATATTAAAAATACAAAGGAACAACCGCCCACAAAGTGGTTGACCTCCTAGGTTGATAAAAGCCTACCTAATCCGCCAAGATTACAAGGTAGGCTTATTTATTTTCGCTTGTTGTTCCTATCTATATAGGCAAGCAGCGCGATCAGGAAATTACCGCCTAAAAGTAACAGGCTGAGAACTTGGTATGTATCCATCTGCACCACCTCCCCTCTTTTCAAGGTTAGGGAGGTTTACCACCTTGTAACACGATTGTTCCGTCTACATCATATCATACTATGGTATGCCTTTCAATATTTTTCGACAGCTGTGGTACGATGATTAAGATTGGAAAGTTATGTTTTGGAATGGAAAATAAGAAAAAAGGAACAGCAGTGTTTTATCGGCAGTGAATAACTAACGGACAGGTAATGGAAAGATAAGATCTATTTAGAGATAAAGAAACAAAAAGAAGAAAGAGGTTTTTATTTTATGAGAAGTTGGGAGAAGAAGGAATTTTTATGGGGATTAGTGGAAAAACATCAGGACGATCTGCTGCAGATTTGTTCGGAACTGATACAGATTCCCAGTGTAGAGTGGAAGGGAATTGAGGAAATTCTGCGCTATTCCTGTAATTTTCTGGACGGACTTGGGATTTCCTATAAGGTTCTGCGTCCATGGGGCGAGATTCCCTGTATTGTGGCGGAACTGGGGAAAGACGGCGGAGAATATGGCATTTTAAACGGGCATCTGGATATTGTGGGACCGGGGGATCTTTCCCGCTGGAGCTATGATCCTTACTGCGGCACGATCACCGATACCCAGGTTTTAGGCCGCGGCGCTTCGGATATGAAATGCGGCTGTGCGGTGCTCTTGTTTTTATTAAAATTAATCGTCGAAGAAGGACTGAATTTGCAGGGAAGATTAGCGCTGCATCTGGTGCACGACGAAGAACAGGGCGGAGAGCAGGGCAGCAAATGGCTGACCGAAAACGGCTATGCCGACGGGGCAAAATTCTGCATTATTACCGAACCTACATCCTATGACTATGTGGAGATTGGGCAGAAAGGCCGGGCAAGAATATTGCTGCGCACCTACCGGAAGGCAATGAACGGCAGTGTGATGAACTATGTGGGGGAAAGTGCCATTCATCATATGATTAATATTCTTTCCCACATCCAGGAACTGGGCGATTTGGAGGGGAGTGTGACCGAAAAAGAGCAGAAAATCGTCGAAGCTTCCCAGGAAGTTATCCGGGGAGCCATGAACCGCCAGGAAGTGGGCGGGGCGATTAATCATGTCAACGTTAATATATTATCCATTGATGGTGGTGATGTTGACGCCATGACTGCCGAGTACTGCGAAGCCCGTCTGGCTCTTGGCGTTCCCTTTATGATTACCAAAGAGCAGGTACATCAGAAGTTATTGGATATTATCAAGGCGTCCGGTGCGGCCTGCGAGATTGAGTATCTGGCCTGGGAGGACGGACAGAGAACGGACGGGGATAATCCTCTGGTACATTCCGTGAAGGATAATGCCGAGAAAATTACCGGAAGAACGATGACCCCGGCTTACCAGTGGGCGACCAGCGATGCAAAGTACTATCGGCGAAAAGGAATCCCGACCATTCAGTTCGGCCCGTCGAATAATAAGGAAGTACAGTCCTATAATGAGGATGTGGAGATTGTGGATATTGTCCAGTGCGCAAAAACGCATCTGGCTGTGCTGGAAGATATGCTGGGGTTTGATTTGGGGGAGTAGAAATCATTATTAACATAAGTTTGACAGGAAGGGGAGTGCGATGAATAGCGCAGTAAAAGATAAGGCTATCTGTACTGTTGATTATATTTATGCTCTGCCAGATGGACAAAGAGCAGAATTAATTGACGGACAAATTTATAATATGGCTCCGCCTATGCGGATTCATCAAAAACTTATTAATCGTCTTTCGCAGGTAATTACAAATTATATTGATGCAAAACATGGAGAGTGTGAAGTTTACCCTGCACCATTTGCTGTTTTTTTAAATGCTGACAATAAAACTTATGTTGAACCGGATATATCGGTTATATGCGATAAAAACAAACTGGATGACAGAGGGTGCAATGGTGCCCCGGATTGGGTTATTGAGATTATTTCTCCCAGTACGGAACGTATGGACTATGGGATAAAGCTTTTTAAATACCACTCGGCAGGGGTAAGAGAATACTGGATTGTAAATCCTTTAAACAGAACGGTGAATGTCTTTGATTTCGAGAACAATGAAAAAACCGGACAATACAGCTTTGATATTGAAATTACTTCTTGTATCTGTAAAGAATTGAGTATTAAAATTGCCAATTTACTTTCTTAGTGTGTGTTTGAAGAGTGATTTCTGTTCGATATTTGGAAGATGGAAGAAAAAAGCGAAGGTTTTTAACGGCCATTCGCTTTTTTTCATGGGATATTTCTGCGTATTTTTTGTTTTTTGGGAAAAATATAAAGATTTTGGAAAAATATGGGGCAAAATGCTATTTATTTACAAAAAAAAATATTTGCAAAATGTATAGGTTTTGCAAAAAAAATTTTTATATTAAAATATTCTAAAAAAGGCTTGAGATCTTATTGACTTTTTAGTAATTTTACATTAAGATTATATTAAAAATTGAGTTGATAAAATATTTGCAAAACCTATACATTTTGCAAAAGCCGAGAAAGCCTGTATTTATGAGGGGGGTAAGCTGATTTTGACCATTCATTTACAGCTTTTGAACATTTATAATCCTGAGAAATATACTGTTCTTACATTTCTGTCGGGACAGTATTATTTTTATGGTTTTGGGGAAATTCCTGAAACTAAATAATAAAAATGCAAGGAGGATTAACATGAGTATGAAAAAACTCAAACAACAAGTGGCAACCGCCTTAATCGTTGCAATGACTGCGACGAATGTGTTATCGGCGTTTGCTGCGGGCGGAGTCGGACAACCGAGCACAATGCGCGAAGTTGCCGTAACTTTTAATTCCGGAGCAGGATATTTTGAAACTGCTTCCAAATCATCTGTGGCGACGTTCAGTAATGCAAAAAAAACAGAACTGACACAGGATGAAAACAAGATAGCCACCCAGAGTTCCATTACCAGAACCTTTAAGATGGATGGTGAAGAATTTGATGCGTATGTGGAAAGTGAACAGCTTTTTAAAAACGAAGATGGATGCTATTATGTAAATCTTGAAGAAGCTGATCATTGGTTTGCAGAATTGGCAGCAGATGAAACTAATTTGCAGCCAGAGATGTTAAAAATTGAAGAAAACTTAGGTCTGAATTTTGCAGGTTGGTATGATAATTCCGGAACAGTGCCAAAAGTGTTAGGAGCGAAGGAAGAGATTTATAATGGTGCAGTACTGGATGCAGGATGGAAATATCCGCAGAATCTTCCGTCAACTGTTGACAAAGCATTTGATGATCTGGTTGCTGTAGGTATGCCGCAGGATGCGAAATTAGAGCTTAATGAAGTAAAAGAGGAAGATCAAAAAGAATATGCAGAACTGACTGAAAAATTAGTGCAGATCAATGCTGCAGTTAAACCAGGTGAAAACGTTTATGAATTAGTGAAAGATACACCGATTGTTCCTATTGATATTAAGATTGAAAACTTTAACAGTGCAGATCTTACCGGGGATAAGAAGTTTGTTACGGTTGTACTTCCTGTTCCGGATGATTTAAAAGATGTGGATAAAGAAGCAGGCGAGCGTATTATTGCTATTCATTTTGCAGAGAAAGATACCTACATTATTCCGGTTGAAGTAGATCCGGATACGGGGAATATGAGTTTTGCATTAGATTTAACGCAGGGATTCAGCCCGTTCTTCTTTGTAAAAGTTAAAGCTTCAGAAAAAGAACCGGATGTTGAAAAAGTAAAGGTTAAAGTAACTGGTTCGGACGACGGCTACATTGCTGCCTGGACAGAAGATGAAACAACGGATGAATATAGTGTGATTTATCTGCCAGTTAATGAAGAAGTGGAACTTGATAAGGGAACCATGCTTTATTATGATGGAATAGCTCATGGTAATAAGTATTGTGAATCTTATACTATAACAAATACAGAAACTTCAAGCAAAGAAGTTGTTAGAGGGAGTCATCAACTGATTCTTGAAAATAGTTGTGAAATAGCACCTACATTTAAAGAATATGACTTTGGCGATAATGATTATGAGGATGAAGGTTATATTGATGCCTGGTTAGAGCCTACATTAGTAACCACTGAAGGAAGATATAATGGTGTTATAAGCGTAGAAGAATGGGATGCAACAGCAAAAGAATTTAAAACTGTAACGGGGGCGAAGCTTCGTATTCCAACGGAAGAGGATGCAGATAGATGGCCATGGTTAAGTGATAGAGAAAATGATTGGAATCTTTTTAACTATGTTGCGGAAACTAATGAGGTAAAAAGTAAAGACGAGTTAAAATTGGGCTGGTATGACCTTCCAATGATTTTGACTTATGAAGAACAGGAACAAGTCGTATATTTGTTTGTTGAAATTGGTGCAGGGATGAGTTTTGTTCCTGGATTATTCCAGTATGATGGTAAAATTGTTGTTGAAAATGAATTTGATGAAATACCTAACTATGGTTTCCGTCGGTTTAATTATACGAATGGTGATAACTGGAGTAAAATTGAAGAATTATTAAAGACTATGCCAATTGATTTTACCCCCCAAATGTATAATTATAAGTTTGCTGGATGGCAGACACTGGATTGTGCAGAATATGAATCCAGTACTCGTCTTGTACCAGAAAACAGAGATGATTTTTATTTCTATGCCGTAGCACGTTTTGAAAAAGATGGTAAACCTTATATTGGAAAAGAAGAAGGAAGCAACCAGGGTGGCAATAACAACAACGGCGGCGGTTCCAGCTCCTCCGGTGGCGGTTCGAGAAGACATGTTATCGGCGGAAGTTCTTCAACGATTACCAGCATGACCGGAACCTGGACGATGGGTGAAAACGGCTGGAAGTTCTTAAAGACCAACGGCGAATATGCAGTAAACACCTGGGGCTACATCAATAATCAGTGGTATTATTTCAACGAAGCAGGCGATATGGTGACCGGATGGATGTTTATCAATGGCCGCTGGTACTACTTAAACCCGGCAGAGGGAAGCTTCCAGGGCGCTATGCTGACCGGAGTAATCTTTGATCCGTTCTACAATGCTTATTTCTACGCAGATGCAAACGGTGCTATGGTAACCGGATGGTATCAGGTAGCAGATAAGTGGTATTACTTCAACCCGATTTCCGACGGCAGACAGGGTGCGTTGTTTGCGGATACGGTGATTGACGGATACTATGTAGGCGCTGACGGAGCCTGGGTTCCCGGAAATTAAGATTTAATTTCTAAAAGATGAATTACAAAGCTACATAAACAGCATAACAGAGCGGTAAAGTCTTCGTGCTTGCCGCTCTGTTTTTGTCCTGAAATAGTTCAGATTTTCTCTGAGAAATTGGATTTATGCAACTCGAAATAAAATGAACATTTGTTCGATAAACTGTTGCCAATCGCAAATTTTTGTTGTATAATAAGAGAAGCATTGACAGAAAAGGAGAGGAAAGGTTATGAAAAAGAGTGTTGTTTTGTTGTGCTGTCTTCTTACCTGTGTCGGCTTGACGGCCTGCCAGGGTAAGGGGGCTTCAAGCAAGGGAGAGGAGTACTGGAGTGCGGCCCGGAAAGCGGAGAGTTTTGAAGGCTACATGGCCGAACACGGTGCGGGGTTTGATTTGGAGGCGTTAAAGCAGGAGGTTTCTTCTGCGGACAGTTCCTACAGTCAGAAATTTAAGGCGGCTGCCCTTCTCTGTGCACAGGAATATCAGGCCGGTCGTGCGGCGGACAGTGAGGATTCCTGGACGGATGGTGCATTTGCCGTGGATTATCCGCAGACCGGGGAGTATGCGGTGAGTTTTCTTTCGCAGGTGATGACTGGCGGTGAGGAGTTTTGGACTTCTTTTGAGGACGCATATACGCCCTATGATTATTTCTGGTCTTTGTTTGCTGCTGCTGACGATCTGGAGGGACAGGCTCTGGCGGCTATCTGGAAGGGGGCTCCGGATGAGGTTTATGGGCGTAAGATAAAAGATGTGATTGAGCATTGGGTGCAGGAAAAACCGGAGGCGATTGTCCGTGTCGGAGATGCGCTGACGGAAGCGGGATACTATGAGGATTGGAACTATATGGACTGGCTGAATACCTATTTCCTCGATTATGATAACGAGAAGGAAGTGGTTGTCGATTCGGTTCAGGAAGCCTTAGATTATATTGCTTATATGAAGAAGATTCTTCCGCAGATGGAAGAGGAGTCCGGTACGATTCGTATGGCTTCCCAGGTGAGCGGTGAGGATTATTATAATACGAAGATGATGGTTTCCGTGAAGTCTGTCCTGGATCTGAAGGAAGGTACGGGAGAGGACGGGGCAGGCAGTGAAGAGGAGGCAGGCACAGTAAACCCAGGTGCAGACGGTGAGGCAGCCGGGACAGAAGCCGCAGAAGATAAACCGGCAGAAACTGCAGAAGGCGAACCGACAGACGGTATTGCGTTGGAAGGGAAAAAGGTGATTGCTTTCTACCGGAATACGCAGGCAGAGGAATTTCCAGGTTCTCCGGCACCGCTGTATGTTATCGGTGATTTTATGTTCGGGCTTTCGGACGGGGAGTTTCCGGCGTCAGCCGAAGAAGCCGACTATTATCTGGTGCTGACACCAAGTTATACCTACGGCGACTATTACCAGATGTCCGGGGACAGCGACAGCAAGATTCAGGCGGTTTCTTCCAGCACGTCCATCGATCTTTATGAAGCTTCATCAGGAAGTCTTCTCTGTCATGTGGGAAATATTCTGGAAGATGCGCCGGAGAGGATTATTGCCGGCTATGGCGATGAACACGCACAGTATCCGGAGGTAACGGGAGCAGATGTATTGTCTTATATTTATCACAATCTAAATACGCCGGATACCTATGTGGCGCTGCTGGACAATCTTGCAGGAAGATCGCAGTTGGAAAAGGAAGAGTCGATTATTTTGGGCAAATGGGAAATTACCTATCACGGCGGTGAACTGACCGGCGGGTTTACTTCGGGGATGTTCCGCTATGACCCGGACGAGGGAAGCACTTTTGCCAGGGGCTATTTCACCATTACCAATAAGAGCACAGAGGAGGAAGGCTTTCTTCCCATGATTTATCGTGTCGGTGAAGATACCATTATTGAACTTGTAGACACGGTTACGGGGGATACCTATGATTGCGTAGACCTGCTTTCCTATGGCAAATGCTTAAACGGAAGCTATCTTGATCCGGGAGAAACCAAGGAAGGCGAAATTTTTTACCAGGTACCTGCGGATGTTGATACAGCGAATCTTTCTTTTGCCGTATCTTTGGGAAATCAGGTTGTATACTATCCGTATTAAGGGGGTTTTAACCGAGTCCAGATAAAAGCCGGAAAGTCGTTTTATTTGGAGGACTTTCCGGCTGCTGGTTATATTATATTATCTGCGAAGCTTAAACTTCTGTACGGATTCTTTCAGTTCCTGGGCCTGGCTGTGCAGTTCTTCGGCGGAAGCTGCGGACTTTTCTGCGGTGGAAGCGTTGGTCTGTACGACATTGGAAATCTGTTCCATGCCTTCGGTCAGCTGCCGCAGCATTTCTGCCTGCTGTACGGCGGAGTCGGCGATGCGCTCGATTAGTTCCGTGGACTGCTGTGCCCCGGCAACGCCTGTGGCAAGACTCTGGGTGGTGTCGTTCGAGAGGGCGGTTCCATGCTCGACCAGTTTCAGGGAGGATTCAATCAGCTTGGTGATATCCTGTGCAGCGACCGAACTCTTATTGGCAAGGCTCTGCACTTCATCGGCAACCACGGCAAAGCCTTTTCCGGCAGAACCGGCGCGTGCGGCTTCGACCGCGGCATTTAAGGCAAGGATATTGGTCTGGAAGGAGATATCCTCGATAATCTTAATGATTCCGCTGATCTGCCGTGAGGATGTGGAGATATCTTCCATGGCCTGGGTTAAGTCTTTCATCTTCTGGTTGCAGGCAGTCAGCTGGGCTGCAGCGTCGGTAGAGCATTTTCTGGCATTTCCTGCGTCCTCCGAGGTGCGGTTGACCTGACTGGACAAGGACTGGATGCTGGAGGATAATTCTTCGACAGCAGAAGCCTGTTCGACTGCGCCGTGGGAGAGCACCTGGGCATCGGTTGCCATCTTTTCTGCTTCCTCAGAAACCTCAGCGGCTGTCCGGTTAATCTGGGAAAGCGCAGCATTTAAGGCATCTAAAATCCGGCGCATGGCGTTTTGAATGGGCAGGAATTCCCCGCGGTAGTTCTGGTCAATGGACAAATCCATCTTTCCGTCTGCCATCTGTGCAAGTTTGGAGTCGATATCGTCAATGTATTTTTTCAGTTCCCTCTTGGTTTCGTGAATGGATTCTACCAGCATACCGATTTCGGAGGTATCGGATTCTAAGGAAAAGCTGGCGGACAAGTTGCCCTGGGAAATTTCACCCATCTGATCCTTAACGCGGATAATGGGCGTTAAGATCCGTTTTTTGGTGATGGCATTAATCACCAGCTGAAGTACGACAACAACAATTACCGAGAGGACGATGAGCACCTGGATAATGGTGGAACGAAGGGATAATGAATCAACTTCGGCCTTGGTTCTGGCATCCAGGGCAGATAAAAACTGTTCCTTGATGGAATTAATCTGGGCAATGGAGGTATTATAATCCGTTCCATAGACATAATTAAGAGCCTCCTCCATATGTCCGGCCTGGACGTTTTTCATCGCCTCATCTTCTAAGGGAACCAGGTTGTTGGAAATGGAGGACATGCTGTCAATCATGCTCTGTTCACTGGCGGTAATGCCGATTTCCTGCATGGCAGTAACGCCGATATCGCGGTTTTTTAAGTTATTGACTTCATTCCAGTAATTGTCATAGTGTTCCTGGTTTCCCGTGGAGGCGTAAGCCCGAACCTCGTTCGTTAAGTAGGCAGATCCGTTCATAAAACGGTTGGCATTGTACGTGAGATTAAAACGGTCATCATTCGCTGCATTTAATCCGCGGTTGACATTTCCTGCAATAAACAGGAGAATCACCATAAATAAAAGTGACAGAATGGAAAGCCCGTTTAATATCAGGATGAGTTTGGATTGGTTCATTGCTTTTTTCATTACTAGTTTTTGCTCCTTCCCTTTTATGGGTATTTTTGTAATTATTGATGTATTTTACAAGGGTGTAAATAAAAATGTCTTTAATCATTTTAGCATAGTTTGCCTCCGCTTTCAATGTAAAACATCTCATAACAGAAAACAATCCATTGAGGACATTGTTCTAATCTTTTTTTTTCGACGATCGATATAATAGACAGAAGGCATGGGCATTCAGGGCTTGTGTTTTTTGGAATTATACAGGAAGCGGTAAACAGGAGCGTGGTTCGTACATAAAAAAAGGAGGACAACATATGCACGCAAAGACGATGGAGGGACTGGCAGGAGCCAGCGCAAGTATTCAGCTGCTATCTACCCCAATGAACGTGGCCAAAGAGGCAGAGCGCAAGGGAGATACCGATAAGATGAAGCGGGCGATGAGTTATGCAGCCGGGCTGACCGAACAGGCGGGAGAATACAGCCAAAAGAGCAGCGAAGGCATGAAGTTAGATGCCCAGGAAGCAAAGAAGAAGGAAGAAGAACGGCAGGAAGAACTCATCCGCGCAAGGCAAAAAGAGCGGGAAGAACTGGAAAAACGGATAGAGGAAAAGAAACAAGGGGAAACCAAAGAACCCGAAAGCAGCTTTGATTCTGCCGAGATCAGCGAAGAAGGAAAACAGCAGGCAGAAGCGGCGGTGCAGGATTCTTCTGCCGGTACGAACAGCGCAAACCGCACACAGGATGTAACGTATGATAAGTCCGGAGAAACTGCAGAAGCAGCAGAGGCGATTGGGGAAAATGTGAATGTGAGTGTGTGATTTTGTAATGAATATTTATGGTAACTGTAATTGTGTTTTTATGCTTTATTGTAATGATAACTGTATTTTAATAACTGTATTCTAATAACTGTATTTTAATGCGAGAGTCCGGAAAGCCGGACTCTTTTTGTCAATGCATCTTTTTCGTTTGTCACGTCCATAAATGGTGTAAGCCAGTCCATTGCGTAACATCCTTTATCTGTTCTTTTGCTTTTTACCATAACAGCATTGCTTGTAAAAGACAATTCCATAAATTTGATAATCAAAAAATAGGACAGGTTGCGGTTTGCATGTGTTCACTGGTGGTTTTCCTTTGGCAGAAGAGAATCAAAGAATGTCATTTCCCATCAAAAACTGGGAATTTACAGCACAAATGCCGGGTAGTAGAATCAGATTACGGGAAAAGCATGTGAAGAAAAGCTGCTGTTCACGTAGCGGAGAAAGACAGAAAGGGGAGATGACGGTGAGAAGTACAACGATAGTGAAGAGAATAAAAAGGGATGTGCAGAAGAATAAATATATTTACCTTATGCTCCTCCCGGTTGTGGCATATTTTGTGGTTTTTCATTATATTCCAATGCTGAGCGCCCAGATTGCATTTAAGGATTTCAGCATTGCCAAAGGGATTGCGGACAGTCCCTGGGTGGGGGTGAAGCATTTTAAAACGTTTTTTGGAAGTTATTATTTCGGGCGGCTGATTCGCAATACATTGGTGTTAAGTGTGGAAAATATCCTTTTTGGCTTTCCGGCACCGATTATCCTGGCGATTTTAATTAATGAAATCAATCATACTGGGTTTAAGCGGGTGGTACAGACGGTTACTTATCTTCCGCATTTTATTTCCATCGTTATTGTCTGTGCCCTGCTTAGAAATTTTTTTGCCGTGGACGGGCTGGTGAATCAGATTATGGGGACGAAATTTAATTTTTTTATGGACAGTCATGCCTTCCGCCCGCTCTATGTCGGTTCAGGGATATGGCAGGAAATCGGCTGGGGTTCGATAGTCTATTTATCGGCGATTACATCCATTGACAGCCAGCTCTATGAGGCGGCCTCTATCGACGGCGCGGGACGGCTGAAGAAAATGCTTTATATTACCCTGCCCTGCATTGCCACGACGATTACGGTTATGTTTATTATGCGTGTGGGGAAAATGATGACGGTCGGGGCGGATAAGGTGCTGTTAATGTACAGTGAAAGCATCTATGAAACGGCGGATATTATTTCTACCTTTGTCTATCGCAAGGGGCTTTTGGAGTCCAATTTCAGTTATTCGGCAGCCGTGGATTTGTTTAATTCCTGTGTCAACTGCATCCTGTTAGTCGGGGCAAATAAGCTGTGCAAAAAGCTTGGCGGGAATGGATTATGGTAGGAAAATTTGGATAAATTTGGATATATTCGGATGAAGAACCAAAGAAAAACCAGGTAAAAAACCGGGAAGAAAAATCGAGATAAAAGCGGGAGTGTGAATCTAGCTATGGATAGGAAAATAAACGTGAAATTAAAGCCTTTTGACTGTTTTAATACGGTAATTATGCTGGCCTTAATGCTGCTTGCCCTTTACCCATTTTTATATGTTATTTTTGCCTCATTCAGCGATCCGTGGGAGTTGGTGAAGCACAAAGGATTTTTGTGGAAACCTCTTGGGTTTAGTTTGGAGGGTTATCGATCCGTGTTTAAGAATCGGTCGATTTTTACTGGCTATACTACGACATTAATCAATCTGTTTGGCGGAACGGCGATAAATATTATGCTGACCCTGCTGGCGGCCTATGCGGTATCCAGAAAACACTTCCTGCTGAAAAAGCCCGTGACGATGATGATTGTCTTTACCATGTTTTTTAACAGCGGTATTATTCCCCGTTTCCTTGTGGTTAAAGAACTGGGACTTTATGATTCCCGCTGGGCAATGATTCTTCCCACGGCAATCAATGTGTTTAATCTGGTGATTATGCGCACGGCGATAGAAGGTCTGCCGGACAGTCTGGAGGAGGCCGCGGTTCTTGAAGGGGCAAATGATTTTGATATTTTATTTCGGATTGTCGTTCCGCTGATTAAGTCCACGATAGCCGTGCTGGTGCTGTATTACGGCGTGGCGCACTGGAATCAGTGGTATCAGGCATTGATGTATATTCAGTCCAGGGAAAAATATCCCCTGCAATTGGTGCTTCGGGAAATTTTAATCGGCAACTCTTTTGAGAGCATGTCCGCGGGAAGCGCAGATTCTTCCGGGGAGAGCGTGGTAATTGGAGAAGTGATTAAATATGCAACCATTATTGTATCAACCGTACCGATCCTGGTGATTTATCCCATGCTGCAGAAGCATTTTGTCAAGGGCGTTATGGTGGGAGCAGTTAAGGAATAGATTCCTCACGGAACATGCCCCGCCTGCGCAACCCCCTGAACAGTAACAAGGAGTAGAAAGAAAAATGGAGGAAAAAGGAATGCGAAAAGCAACAGAAAATGCGAAAACCAACAGAAGAAAACAAATGAAACGAACGGCCTGTTTTCTTACGGCGTTTTGCCTTACGGCAGGGCTGATGGGAGGCTGCGCCTCTAATGCAGGCAGCGGCGGTTCGGCCAATGCTTCGGGGGCATCCGGGCAGAGTGCGGGAGGTGAAACCGGAGCGGGAGGCAGCGCAGAGGGTGGTGCAAATCAGGACGCAAATGGTGCGGCAAGCCTTACCTACTGGACCAATATGGATTCCTCCCGCATTGCCCCGACGACGGATAATTATGCCAATATCCTCTGCTATCAGGAGATGGCAAAGAATACGGGGATTTCGGTGGAATTTATCCATCCGCCGATTGGGCAGGAGGCCGATGCATTCAGTCTTTTGCTGGCAAGCGGGGAATATCCCGATATGATTTATTATGACTGGGGCAATAAGGTATCCGGCGGCGCGGACAAGATGATTGAGGACGGGGTGATTCTGCGGCTGAATGAATTAATTGCCGAAAACTGTCCGAACCTGCGCGGTTTTCTGGACGAGCACCCGGAGGTGGAAGCGGCGATGATGACGGACAGCGGAAATATTTACTGTTTCCCCAATCTCTATCCTTATTATACGGATGACCCGAAAATCATATGTATCCGCGGCGACCAGATCCGCAAAGACTGGCTTAAGGAGCTGGGACTTGAGGAACCGGAAACGATCGAGGAGTGGCATCAGGTTTTAACCGCATTTAAGGAAAAGGGGACGAATGAAAGCGGCGAGGAGATTATCCCCATGGTTTCCCGCAAGCTTTCCACCCGAAGCAGCATTGTCCGCACCTTAGCCAATGCCTGGGACGGGCTGGATTATGATTTTTATGTACAGGACGGCGTGGTAAAGTTCGGGCCGATGGAGGCGGATTTTAAGGAATATTTACAGACAATGGCGAATTGGTACGATGAAGGACTGATTGCGCCGGAGTTTGCCACCTACGGGGACAAGGAGCACGATGCGTTAATTACCTCCGGCAGGGCAGGTGTCTGGCATTCCGGCCTGGGCGCGGGGATGGGCGTATATATCTCTGCACTTGGCGATGACGATTCCAAGGTAGGCGGCGTGCGGTTCCCGGTGGTGGAAAAGGGAAGTAGGCCAAAGTTTAATAATGCCAGCAACTTCCCCTTTATTGGTATCGGAGTGGCTATTACTTCTTCCTGTAAGGACATTGATTCGGCCTGCAAATGGCTGGATTACCATTACAGCGATGAGGGCGATATGCTGTTAAACTGGGGTGTGGAAGGTGTCAGCTATGAACTGGGCGAGGACAAAACACCGCATTTTACGGATCAGGTGCTGCACGATCCTGATGGATTATCCGTGGATGTAGCGATCGGCAAATATGCCATGGTGGCACAGATGGAAGCCTATAAGCAGAGCGATGATGTCTACGCCGTCCGCATGTGGAAATGGCCGGCACAGCAGGAAGCCTCGGCAAAATGGGATGACACAGATTTTAATGACCGTTATCCGCTGACGGTGAGCATGACCCCGGAGGAAGGGGCAGAATTTGCCGCGATTATGAGTGATATTGAAACCTATCGGGATGAAAATGCCATCCGCTATATTTTGGGAACGGAAAGCTTTGATAACTATGATAAGTTCGTGGAAACCATTAAAAGCATGAATATTGACCGGGCGATAGAGATTAAACAGGCGGCTTATGACCGGCTGCAGGAGAGATTGAAAATGGTTGGGAAAGAATAGAAATGACGATGGTCAGGATAGAATAGAAATGTAGGAAACAGGGCTGGTGCAGATCTTGCAGCAGTCCTTTCCGGGTGTTGTTTTGGTTTATTATTTGGCTTAGTCAGTTTATTATTTGGCTTAAACAAAAATAGACGAAAATTGCAGGATCGATTATAATGGAGTTATTGACTGCAGGGGATGATGACTTTTGCGGGAATGATCATTGGTATATGCGTGATGAATTTTGCAGGAATGATCAGACGTATTCGGGAAAAAAGCAACGAAAAGGCGGGGAAAGGAAATGAAAAAGAAGGTAAAGTGCTGGATGATTGGCTCGTATTTTCTGGTTTTGGCGGTTTTTCTTTTAGTTTACCTGGCGATCCAGCGGCAGACCGAAGAGAAATTTAAGGAATTATACAGGGAAAGGCAGACGGCAGTGATGCATCAGACCATGCTTGCGGTGGATGAGCAGGTGGAGGCGGTGCGGAAGATGTGCCTTGCCATTGCCCAGGAGCCGTATGTTCAGTATTTTCCTTTTGTGGGCAGTCAGCTGAGCCGTTATGACCGGGAGAGTGCGACGAAGCTTTTGCAGAGTATCCGCAGGCATTACACGGATCATCCGTTTGTTGAAGATATTTACTTGTTTTATGAGAACAGCGGGCGCATTGCCAATGCCAACGGTTTTTACCGGGAAGAAGATTTTTATCGGATGGAGTGGAGTTTTGAGGATGCGCAGATGCAGAGCCGGGGGAGGGAACTTCTGCGGCAGAAGGGAAGTTTTTTTCTGCCTGTGGCGTGGATGAAGAATGGGGCAAAGAGGACGGAAAACATTGCCTATTTTTATGAAATTGGACACAGTATGGGAAACCGTGAAGGGAAAGCGGCAAAGCTGGTGGTTCTGCTGAAAAAGGAATGGATGGACGAAATGATTCTGCCCATGTCCGGGATGGGAAAAACCACGATTTGGCGTGCCGATAACGGGGAAGAATTGTATAGTGCTTACGGTGAAGGTTTTCCAAGGGAGGAATTTGAAAAAGATATTGGGGAAGTTGAGGAAGGCAGTAAAGATATTGACAAGGATAATGGGGAAGTTGAAAGGAATGCACAGGATTATCAGGAAATTTTAGATGGGCGTTACCTTTTAACCAGGCTGAATGCAGAGAAAACGGGCTGGATTTACGAAACATTGATCTCCTATGCACCGATTGCGGAGCAGACTCATGAGGCGGTAAGTCCGATGCGTCTGGGTTTGTTTTTCTATCTTCTTCTGGGGATTCCGGCCTGTTTTTTTCTGGCTGTGTGGAATTATAAGCCTATCCGGCAGCTTACGGCGCATATCGAAGCGATTGGGCTTGGGGAGGGCGCAGAACATGGAAATGAACTGGAGTATATTCAATCCGGGATTTCCCGTTTAAAGCAAAAATATGAGGAACTGGAATTGCAATACAACAGCACAAGGCTGGCATTTGATTCCGCGTCCCGTAAGCTGATAAAAAACCGGGAACGGCTGGGGGAGGGGATATTGCTTCAGCTGATTGGCGGGTATTGGCGGGACGGGGAGGAGATGGAAGAAAAGCTTTGCAGCATGGGCATTGTTTTTCCCTATCCGAAGTTTTGTCTGGCGGCTGTGCGGGTGGAAGAAAATCTGACAAATGGAACAAACGCAATAAACGTAATAAATGGAACAAACACAATAAATGAAACAAATGTAATAAATAGAACAAACGCAATAAATGAAATAAATATAGCAGGACGGGAATTGCAGGCAGAGGGAAGGGAAAATGCGTGGAAATTCATCTCTGCGGAGGAACGGGATCTTCGGCTGTTTGTATTAAAAAATGTGGCGCAGGAATATTTAGCTCCCATAGGACCTGCTTTTCCGGTATCTGCGGATGCAGAGCAGATTTATCTGGTGATTAATCTGGCGGAAGATGGGAAAGGAAGGGATGAGCAGGCTTGCTGCGCGGATGAAGTGAACGGGGAATTGTGTGCTTATTTGGAACGGCTTTTGCAGGAGATGATGGAATATTTACAGCGTGAACTGCAGATGACCATTTCCATCGGACTGGGCTTGCCCTGCGATGAAATCAGGGAGTTAAATCAAAGTCTTAAACAGGCAAAACAGGCGTTAGACTATGGATTTATCCTGGGCAGACCTTCATTCATCAGTTATGAGAGGATTAAACAGGGGGAGAGAGAAGGCGGTTTTTTCGAGAAAAAGTCCTGCACCAGCCGTCTGGAAAAGCAGATTTGGGGACGGCTTTGCCAAAAGGATGGGGAGGGCTGCCGGGATTTGCTCAAGGACTTCTACCGCGGGATTTTAGCACAGGGGATTTCTGTGGAGGAGGGCAGAGGGATTCATATGCTTTTATCCGATATGGCAATGCGGGTTGTGGAGCAGTCGAATGCAGCAGAGGAAACAGCAGAAGTATGCCAGGATATGGTTGCCGGGATATTAAGCAGCACCACCCTTCCCGATGCATGTTCAGCCCTTGGAAAGCTTTTGGCCGTACTCTGTGAGGCGCGGAGCGAAACCGGAGGTGAACAGGAATTAAAAGGGCGGATTTTGCAGGTAATTGAGGAGGGCTATCAAAATCCTGATTTTTCTCTTTCGATGTGTGCAGAGCATTTTGAAATTTCACCGGAGCATTTGTCGCGGACCGTGAAACAATTGACGGGGAGGAAATTTATCGATATTGTCAACGGCCTGCGGCTGGAACGGGCCAAGCGCTATCTTCTGGAAACGGATAAAAAGATGGAAGAGATTGCCGAATTGTCCGGGTATGGGACGACAAAAAGCTTTTTCCGCAGCTTTAAACAGGCCGAGGGCGTGCCGCCGGGGGCCTGGAGGAAGGCGGGGCAGCAGTTAAAGTGATGGGCACGGGACGGATGATAGAAGCCTCAAAAGTTTTATGTATTTTTTGTTTTCCATTTTCGGATTGTCCGCAAAGACATGCCATCTTTTCCTTTAGGAAGCAATACGGCATTTTTATCATAGCGTTCGGCACCAAAACCAAATACAACAAATGGATAATGATGTAAAAGCGGTTCTAAATAGGGAAATAATTCTTCATAATTAGCTACTCTGTCGGTTAAATAATATGATGTATCCAATACAGGCAGCATTAGAAAAGCAATGTCAAGTTCGTTCTTGCATAGGCCAACACATAGTTTGTTCATTGAGCGATGTGCGGAAGAAATATTTCCGGTTTCAAACTCTAAACCAACTCTAATGATGTGCTGATTTTTAGAAAACTCCTTATAAACATCGATAGGGCCGCCTTTTTTTGCATCGTTATGAAAATAGTGGAGTGGTTTTTCACGAAACCAGCCGTAGGTATTTTCAAGCAGTTCATAACATCGCTCTTTAACTGGTCCAACGCCATTAGCGCTTTTCTTTGTGTTATTTAAAATAAAAATATCTTGTCCGGGTGAAACATTGCGCACAATGGAATCAGCAATTTCATCATATGCCTGTTTGACTAAAGGATCATTTTTTATAAGTTTTTTGGCAAGAGGGGAAATATATTTTTTTACAATCAGCATAACAGATTCTCCTTTAGTAATTCGGATGCGCTTATCTCAAATGCCTCTGCAATGCGCTCGATGTTATCAATCGATATATTTCGATTACATCGCTCAACATCAGAAATATAGGTTCGGTGAAGGCCGCATTTGTCGGCAAAATCTTCTTGTGATATATTTTCCTTAGCCCGAAGCATACGCATGTTATTTGCTAAAATTTCTCGGAGTGAGTTTGAATAGGTCATGGTATTTTCCTCTTTGATTGACTTATTGTACTTCTCATGTTATACTGAAACAAGACGATAAGTCTACAGACGATGAGTGACATTGGAGGTTTTTAACCATGCAGTTCTTTTCGATATTTGATTTACTTTTAAGCAAAGCAGAAAATCAGGGCATGGATTTGAACGAATTGTATTTGTTTTTCCGGGGGAGAAAAATAAAAAAAGCAGATATAGAAGGTTTAAAGCAGACTTCATACATTCCTTCCGACGAAAATTTTAAAGAAGCCATTTATGATTTTCTTAACATGTCTGAACTGGAAATCGAGCTTGCTATGGGGCGAATCCCATTAGCCTATAGGAGTTCTTACTTTGAAAATATTAAGAATATTGCTGCACTTCTGGAACCTGAAGAAATAAAGAAACCGGATAAATCCAGTACATTGCATCCATATTATGAGAATGAATATGGTCAGCTTTATCATGGCGATTGTATTGAAGTTATGCGCAGTCTTCCGCAGGAATGTGTGGATTTGGTATTTGCCGATCCGCCATTTAATTTAAACAAAGCCTATGATTCTGGCATTAATGATCATTTAACGATGTCCCAATATATAAACTGGACCTATCAATGGCTGGATGAATGCGTTAGATTATTAAAACCTGGAGGAAGGATTTTCGTCTATAATATTCCTAAATGGTGCACTTATATTGCCTCTTATTTGGCAGAAACGCTTACCTTTTGGGCGTGGATTGCGGTGGATATGAAATTTAGTCTTCCTATCCAAAACCGGCTTTATCCGGCACATTATGGTTTGCTATCTTTTGTTAAAGGAAGAAAAGCAAATACTTTCCATAATCAGCGGATTCCCTTGCAGGTATGCCGTCATTGTGGCGGAGAATTAAAAGATTACGGCGGCTATAAAAATAAGATGAATGTGTCAGGAGTTAATGTTTCTGACGTATGGACAGATATTTATCCTGTTCGTCATAAAGGAGATAAAAATAGGAAATATAATGAGCTTTCCGTAAAGTTTATGGATAGAATAATAGCAATGAGTACAGATGAGGGCGATACGGTTTTTGACCCTTTTGGAGGAAGCGGAACTACTTTTGCTGTGGCACAACTGCTTAAACGTAAATGGATAGGTTGTGAACTTGGAGATTGTGAAATAATTAAAGAACGCCTTATTCATCCAGAATCTGACCTTAGACAATTACAGAAAAAGCAAGAAGAATCTGAAGGTCTTTTTCCGCCTAAAATTGTAGAACTTAGAAAAAAGAATGGTTTTTGGACATGCGATGATTTTCAAAAATTCCCTGAAATAAATAAGGATGAACATAAGCAAATAAGCAATCCGATTTCTTTAAATTTATCTTTTATGTAGTTAGAGGTGAAATTGGACATTGGAGTGAAAGAAACAAAAAAGTTAATCACTGGAATAAGGACAGAATAAAAGTAATGGGACAGGTTTTAACGAAAAGTCTGATTTATGAGATACTTTCAGTCGTGGAAGAAATTCCTGAAGGATGTGTGGCGACCTATGGGCAGATTGCCCGCTTAATCGGCAGGGATAAAAATGCAAGGCTTGTGGGGAAGGTACTTAGCATGGCTGAATTTTATGGAAAATATCCCTGCCATAGGGTGGTAAACCATGCAGGGCGGCTGGCTCCCGGATGGCCGGAACAAAAGTTTCTGCTGATTCAAGAAGGGGTTTCTTTTAAGGATAATGGTTGTGTAAACTTGAAGGACTGTCTTTGGAAGTGTTAATTTTGTTAGATGATGGTGTTATAATCCTATATTGGGTAAGAAATAAATTTGGTAGTAATGTGGACAAAATTTTGATATAATATCAGTGGAACTGATGAGGGTTATTTATATAATGGGTTAAACGGTAAAAGAATCTGATAAAATTTTCATAATTTATTTGTGCATTGGAAAGGAAGGGTGGAAATATGTTAAAAGAAGAAAATTTAGCAGTTGGTATGTTTCTTACGCCGGATCAGATTTATAATATATGCGGGGTTTATTTGTTTTTAGAAGATTATAGTCCCATAAAAGGTGGTAAACTTTTATATTTTACTACAGATAAAGATGATCCA
This sequence comes from uncultured Clostridium sp., assembly GCA_946553025.1. Lineage (GTDB taxonomy): Bacteria > Bacillota > Clostridia > Lachnospirales > Lachnospiraceae > Caccovicinus. Next base: position 14,729 of record CAMNRM010000027.1, on the reverse strand, counting down.
AATACGTATAATATAATGAAAGAGTATAAAGGACATATCAGTACTGCATATAAAGATGCTGATTATTTAGATGAGGAGGTGGCCTTTTTTGGCTGACTTTTTAATGGCTAAATTGAGTGATAGACATGAATTTAGAACATTATTACAGTGTAGATTATTCGGAGTTAATATTTCATATGGTGAGGTAAAGATAGATACAGGTGCAGTTTACAGCTTAATTCCGCTTAGAACTATAAGTTTTCATTCTTATTGTGATACATCTAGTTTTAATAGTACTGATGATTTTTATAAAAGCAGAAAACAAGATTTGGTAAAAAAGCAGTATAAGTGGCATCCTATTAGGGGAGTCACTAATGTTAAACAGTATAATAAAAATACACCGCCAATGAAACGTGATGATGTTGCCTTTATCTGTAATTCTTTTGATTTTGTTGTGGCAGGTTATTATCTATCTTCTTTAGCAACAGTTAGAACTACTTGTGATACAACAGGTAATGTTCTGTTGGGGATGGATATTTTAAAGGATTTAGACTTTCATTGTGGATGTAGCAGGTGTGATGATATGTATGCGGGAGTGCATAAGGGGGATAATTTATTTTTAGGTTGTAGAAAAGATAATATAACAACGAGTTATATAGAGGCATTACATAAATATTTTGGTTATCTGCCGGATAGGAACTTTATGAAAAGTTTAATTGGTTCAGGTGTGTTTGGATTAAATGATCGATTGGTACAATCTGAGTATAAATTGTAGTTTTTTTATTCTGATGACCTTAACTGAGGAATTTTGGCGGCAGCCATGTCCTGGGTGTCAAAAAGTTTTTTTCTGCAGCCTTAGGGTTTTTGGGTACAGATGACGGCAGCATGAATCTTGAAAATATGGTGCTTAACAGATACCGGGCAGGAGTCCGCAGTGCTGAAAAGCCAGCTTGAAGGTCAGAAACTTTATTTTATATCCATTTGAAATAATACGAGTACGGTTATTCTACATGAAATTCTGCCTTTAACATCCCATCAACGGTCCCTCCCCATGGGCGAAGATCATACCCGGATTGGCTTTTTACGGAAACGAAAACAGACTGGTAGTCTTCCTGAAATTTCAGTGTTATCGAATAATCGCCGGTTCCTTTGCTGTCAGAAGCGAAAAATTCCGTCTGATTATCTTCTGACCATAGGAAAGATAAATCGATACTTGACGGGCCTTTTTCGGGCCAGAAGGTTAAATCGATCATGGAATTGCGCGGCCAAAGCTGCGAGGAATTGTTTTGATAATGATAACTGTACTGCTTATTCCAGGGCGAGTTTTCTGCGATGCCGGTAAAACCCCGCATTTCTCTTATATTGTACATACCATAATAGCCAAAAGGAAGAGTTTTTCTTATTTCAGGATTAATGGATGAGAGAGAAAAAAAGCTTTCCGGTATTTTTTCTAACGGACAGCCAGGAAGGTAAATCAGAAAAGTATCTCCATCTTCAAAACCAACAGGCGCGGAATAAATATAGCGCACATCATCCTGATAATATTCTCCGCCGGGGATCTCCTGAGGATGGAAGTATTCAAGTTTTGTCGAATAGAGAGCATCATGGATTGGTTTTGGCGCAGAAAATTGGCCTTCAAAAGTACAGACATAGATGGTGCCGTTGGCATAGCCTTCACCAGCAGCTCCTAATTCAAGGTCTTCATAGCTGCCGGTAAAAGTTCCGTCAGGATTTAAGGCAAAAGATATCCCCCGGCCTCCGGCAACGCTGCTGAATGTAAAGTTTTTTGGCAGTTCTTTAAAAATATCGTTGTCTGGCAGTTCATCTGTAGTCTTTATCGAAATTCTATCATAGGCGTTGTGCGGATTATGGATAAAAAGAGTAAAATAAAGGGTGATGGCAATCAGCTTATGAAAATAGTACATGGATGACATTCTCCTTCCGGTTGAAAAGAAAAAACGGAGCAGGATGTAAGGCTTACTCCGTTTTTTGCTGCTTCTTATGTAGGCTATGCAATCCCCATCGCCCGTTTAATTGCCGCCATCAGATCGTCAAACTCCTCATAAGCGGGCAGTTCCGGGTGGTCGGCTTTGATTTTTTCAGTGCTGCGGAATAAAAAGCCCGCCTTGCTGGCCTGAATCATGCCTAAATCGTTATAGCTGTCCCCGCTGGCAATGGTTTCAAACCCGATGGACTGGAGCGCTTTTACCGTGGCCAGCTTGGAATCCTTTGTCCGCATCCGAAAACCGGTAATCTCGCCATTGTCCGCAACTTCCAGGGTATTGCAGAATATCGTGGGCCAGCCCAGCTTTTTCATTAACGGGGAGGCAAACTGGGTAAAGGTATCACTGATTAAGATGACCTGAGAAAAAGAGCGAAGTTCGTCTAAAAACTCTTTTGCGCCGGGAAGCGGATCGATGGTGGCGATGGTTTCCTGGATTTCCTTTAATCCCAGGTGATGTTCGCGCAGAATCTGCAGCCGCCAGTTCATCAGCTTTTCATAGTTGGGTTCGTCGCGGGTGGTTCGCTTAAGTTCCGGTATACCGCTGGCCTGGGAAAACGCAATCCATATCTCCGGTACCAAAACGCCCTCTAAATCTAAACAGGTAATCAACATGTCTTTTCCTCCATTCATCCGATGCTTTTATTGCACGATTCAAGTATTGTATCATTTAATTCTGCCATTGGCTGTGATACTTGGGCAAAGCATTTTATTCGGCTATTCACATTTTAAGGAGAAAGTGTCCATTTGTCAATGCCTTATTTGTGTGTGTTACTGTTCACATGTTGGTTGCTTCGTTGATTACGTCTGAAAAAGGTCTTAATCTAAAATCTTAAAACTCTGTCGTTTCTGCGTGCTTTTGCTGCGGGGTGCTTATCATCTGCTTTTGGATAGCCTAAGAGAAGCTGCATAACGGCATAATAATCGGTGCGGATTTTCCATTTACGCAAAATTTCCTGTCCGTAGCTGTCGGCAAAAGCTGTCCAGCCCTGTCCGATATAACAAGAGCCAATGCCCAAAGAGTCCGCGGCCAGCATCATATTTTCGGCGGCGACTGCACAATCATCTGCGGAAAAGAGAAAATTTTTCGGGGCAAACATGGTAATAACCGTTGGCGCGTCATAAAAAGCATTTACCAGCTTAGGGTCGTCGGCAATGCTTGGCTGTTCTTTCGATACATAGTTTTTCGCTGTTGCCATATGGGGATTAGAGTTTGCCCGTTTGATTTTCCCTAACCGTTCATTCACTTCTCTGTCCTGACATACGGCAAAAATCACTCCCTGTTTCCCGCCCGCACTCGGAGCGTAAAGCCCTGCCTGTACTATCTGCTGTAAAAGTTCTTCCTCTATCTGCCTTTCGTCAAAACGCCGGATTGCACGGCGGTGTAAAATCGTCTGCATGGTTTCATTCATTATCAAACAACCTCCTTCCAGCACTGCGGATCAACCGCATAAAAATTCCCGTCTTTCCCGCTTGCCACTGCGGGGCAGCCACGGCAGAAGGCAAGCAGCTCACACTGGGAACATTTTTCAAATTTTGTATAATCGCGATAGGCTTCCATCTGGCAAACCCAGATATCTGCAAGACGGTCATGAAATACGTTTCCGACCTTGCTGCCCTGTACCCGGCGGCAGGCGTAAACATCCCCCGTTGGCAGGATTGTCATGTGACAGTTACCACAATTACAGCCGCCGTATATCATGCCGTCCTGTGCGTCCTCCGGGATTTTGAAAATTCCCTTTTCATACTCATAGAGCGTCCAGAGGTGGTCTTTTTTATTAAAATAAGTGTGACAGCCATTCGCTTCATATTTCTGAAATTTATTATCGCATAGAGCAAGCAATTCCCGGTAGGCAAGCGGAGAAATACCGGTGTCTTTTTCTTCACTGGTGGGGCAGTAGCGGGCAAAAGCAAACACATCGGCACCGGCAGAAACAACGGTATCAATGATATCGGGAACTTCCCTGATGTTCGTGCCGGATACCGTAGTCATAATGACAGAACGAATCCCTGCCTTTTTGATACAGGCAATTTTTTTGAGCGTACAATCAAAAGACCCAGGTTTGCGAAACCAGTCGTGGGTATCTCTCATTCCGTCAAGGGAAAGCTGGTATTTTTGACATCCATAGGATTTTAATTTCTGACAAACCTCATCGGATAAATGAAAGGGATTTCCTAAAATTGTAAAGGGGATTTCATGCTCTTTTATCAGCGCAAGAAGCCGCCAAAAATCCCGGTGCAAAATAGGGTCACCGCCGGTGATATAAAAATAAGGCAGCCGCCCATAAACCTCACAAAAATCAAGACAATTATAAAAAGTTTCCTTCATCTGCGCCCAATCCATTGCATCCAGATTTTTACAATTATCTTCGGAAAAAATATAACAGTGTTTACAGCGCTGGTCGCACTCATCTGTAATATGCCACTGAAAAGCAAAGTATTGTTTCATGTTGTTTTCCTCCGTTTGATTTCCTCTGTTTGACAGTTATTAACGATTTATCTGAAAACCGATAAGGTCGGGGTTTTTTGAAAATATCTCCGACAGGAAAACTGCCCCGCCGGAGATTGTTGGAATAAAAACTCCTTATTTGTTCGAAGCGCCACAAGCAGAACCACAGGCAGCAGGCTTTTCCTCCGGCTTGTCGCCAGCGCCACAAGCAGAACCGCAGGCAGCAGGCTTTTCTTCCGGCTTGTCAGCAGCGCCACAGGCCGATGGAGCAGATTTTTCATTCCAACCAGTTAAGTTTGAGAGTGCCATTTTTCAATACCTCCATTGTGAATTCAGGAACTTTCTTGTTCCTTGAGTACATTGTACGTCATGATGAAAACGAAAAAAAGTACGCACAAATCTATTACTTAGTCACCTTTTTGTAACTCCTCTTGAATGGAAGCGATGGTTATATTATAATTGTGGTGCAACATTCTTTTTTGAACTTTTGAAAGAACTTTTGAAGGGAGATATTCTATGCTGACAAAAGAAGAACTGCCAAAATGTCCGGTAGCAACAACCGTACAGCTTATCGGAAGCAAATGGAAATTACTTATCTTGCGCAACCTTTTACAGCGTCCGTGGCGTTTTAATGAATTAAAAAAATCTTTAGAGGGTATCAGCCAAAAAGTTTTAACGGACAGTTTGCGCTCTATGGAAGCAGACGGAATTATTACCCGTACCGTTTACCCGGAAGTGCCGCCCCGTGTGGAATATGCCTTAAATGACTTGGGGCAGTCTATGCGCCCTATCATTATGGCTATGGAAGAATGGGGGATAAGGTATCATTTTTTACAAGGATGGAGAATGAACGATGGCAATGATAGGGATTGATTTGGGAACAACAAACAGTCTGGCGGCTTACTGGAAGGACGGGCGGGTACAGTTTATCCCGGATGAGTCGGGGAATTACCTGATTCCCAGTGCCGTAAGCTGTATTTGTACGGAAGATGAGGAGAATTTTTTTGTAGGGCGCGAGGCAAGGGAACTGCTCGCCTGTTCAAAGGGCGAAACCGTTCTTTCCTTTAAACGGTTTATGGGAACGAAAAAGACCTGGCATCTGGGAAATAGCAATTATACGGCAATGAATCTTTCGGCAATGGTATTAAAACACATCAAAAACTGTGCAGAAGCCTTTCTGGGCGAGCCGATCGATGAGGCAATCATTACCGTACCGGCCTATTTTAATGACAAGCAGAGGAGCGATACCAAAAAAGCGGCGCAGATTGCCGGATTAAAGGCGGATCGCCTGATTAATGAACCTTCTGCTGCAGCCCTTGCTTATCGGATGGGGCAGGGGATGAATCCAGATAAAACCGAACCAAGCGAATACAAGAACAACCTTTCGGATCAGAGCCTTCTGGTCTTTGATTTTGGCGGGGGAACGCTTGATTTATCCTATGTGGAGTGTTTTGACAATGTTATCGAAATTATTGCCGTGGCGGGGGATAATGCCCTGGGCGGGGATGATATCGATCATTTGATGGCAGAACATTTCTGTAAAATTCATTCTATAAAAAAAGAGGAACTTGCCCCTGCTCTATGGGCGAAGCTGCTTTGCCGGACAGAACAGGCGAAGCGGGAACTTAAAGAGCGGGAGAGTGTAAGGGTTTTGCTGGAATATGAAGGAAAAGAGTATACCGCAGAATTTGATGAAGATTTGCTGTTTGAACTCTGTATGCCATTGTTTTTAAAAATCAGGGCATTGTTCCTCCATCTGCTGGAAGATGCCGGGCACAGTGTCGCGGATTTGGATGATTTGATTATGGTGGGCGGTTCTTCCAGGCTTTCCGTAGTAAAGCGGTTTTTAACCGAACTTTTGGGCAGGGAACCCGTCGTTTTGGGGGAAACGGACAGGGTGGTGGCCATGGGTGCCGGGGTTTATACCGGAATCCGCAGCAGGAATAAGGATATCCGCGATATGTTAATGACCGATGTCGGCCCCTTCACGCTGGGGGTGGAGAGCTTTCGCCGGCAGGGGGATAAGCAGGGTTATCTTCTTCCGATGATTGAGCGCAATTCCACCCTTCCCGCCTTTCGCTGTGAACGTCTGGTGACCTTATATGACTACCAGTCAAAAGTGACCGTAAAGATTTACCAGGGGGAAGAATATTATGCCAAGGACAATATTTATCTGGGAGAAGTGACGGCAAATGTGGAGCCGAAAAAGGCGGGAAAAGAGTGGATTGACGTGTATTTTTCCTATGATATCAATGGAATCCTCCATGTGGAAGTCGTAAATTCCCGGCAGGAGAAAAACCAGATTCTCCTTGCCAATCAGCAGCTTTCCCCAGCCGAATTAGAGTACTATAAAAAGCAGTTGGAAGAACAGATGATTCCGCCGCAGGAGCAGGAAAAGAATAAAAAACTTATAGAAAAAGCAAGGGAATATTACGAGCAGAGCATGGGAAGAAAGCGGGAATGGATTGGGCAAATGATTGACTGGTTTGTTGCCGGAATAAACAGCCGTCGCCGCTATAAGATAAAAAAAGCCGTCCAGGAGATGGAAGAGCAGCTTGCATGGCTGGACGAAGAGAGCGGACACAGGGAAGAATGGTTATTTAACGGGGAATTGAAAAATAAGTGGGAGTGGAAGGATGAATACGAAATAGAAAACGAGGATGAAAAGGAGAAGGATGAATACGAAATAGAAAACGGGGAAGCAATGGAGGGCAGTGAAGATGAATGAAAAAAGCATATGGGAGTTATTGGAAATCGAGCCGACCTATGATAAGCAGAAAATCCGAAAAGCCTATGCACAGCAGGCAAAATCTCATCATCTGGAAGAAGATCCCCAGGCATTTGGCGAGTTAAATCGTGCTTATCAGCAGGCATTACAGTATGCGAAAGCGGTCGAAGGACGGACAGATGGAGGAAGAAAAACAGAGCGGGCAGATGAAGAAAGTGGTGCAGGACGGGGAACCGAAGAAAGCAGTGCAGGACAGGCAGATGAAGAAAGCCGCACAGACCTGAATGGCGAAAAATGTGATGCAGACCAGGAAGTTGAAGGAAACCGCACAGACCTGAACAACAAAGAAAGTGGTGCAGACCTGGCAGAAAAGTCAGGTGTTCAGGATAAAGAAAAAGGAATAGAAAAAGGAAAAGAAAAAACAGAAAAATCCCTGCTGGAAAAGTTAGCACAGGCAGAGCAGAAAGCCATTGAACAGAGCAGGGAAAAGGGAGCATTAGGGAAGTTAATTGCACTTCTTGAAGATGAGAAAAATGCAAAAAAGGCAGAGGTCTTTAGAAACTATTTCCTGTCGGAAGAATTTTTAAATGAGCAGTTTGACGACAAGTTTGGCAAAGGGCTTATGCAGTTTGTGGAAGAAAAATATCTTAATTCACAGGGGATAGAATTGCAGGATGCAGGATTACAGGATATCGGATTGCAATCCCTGCCCAGACCATTGATCATTGAACTTGCCATTGCCTACGGTCTGCACCCGGACAGTTTCGGTGAGGTGAATGTCGAGGGGAGTTTTTATAATCGGGTGATTGCCGGGAAACTGTGGGAAATTTACAGCAGTTTTTGGGAATCTCCTAAAGAAAATACCGGGGGTGAGGAACTTAACCCAAAAGATTTCCGTGTGCAGGACAGCCCGGAACTGATGGAAAAGCTGATGATGAGCAGGATTTCCGGGACAGGACGGATCTTAATGCGTGCGGAAAACCTGGTGCGCCTGCGCTCGTTTTCCGACTATCTGGCTTTGCGCACGATGAACCAGAGGGGGCTTCTTACCGAAAAGGAAAAAGAGGTGTGGGAACGCATTTTGGACGGCGGAAAGGTGAATCATCTGTATGAGAAAAACGGGCGAAAAGACATTTACCCGGAAACCAGGAGTACAAGCCTTCTTTTGCTGTACGCGCACTGGGTAAATACAGATAACCTTCCCGACTGCATTTACCGTTATATGTACCGCGAATATGACCTTAAAAATCTGGATCACAGCAGCCGGAAAGCCATTTATCTGCCATTAAAAACAGCGATTTTATCCCGCTTCCCCAATATCGAAGTTGAACTGTTTGATAAGGACAGCACAGAGCAGATGATCAGGAAATGGTATCAGGAATTAATGCAGATTGTTTCCGATTATCACTCTTGCTATGACCGCCGGGAATACGATGAAACCGAAGAAATCCGCTCTCGGATTGAGATTTTATTTCAGCACCGGGAATGGAAAAAAATCCGTTATGAGCCGGATTTATTCGATAAAATGATGCTTCAGATAGCCCCGCGAAAGGTTCTGCCCGAAACGCTTGCAAAGAAGCTTTCTGCTTTTTATCAGGAAGATTATCCCTGGCCCCGGCCCGAGGATGTGTACAGGATGCAGGAGGGATTGGCTATTTCCATGGCGTTTCACCGAAACCTGCTGGAAATGGATTACCGTTATCTCCGGGAAGAGAAGAACACAGAACTTTCTGCGATTGACGGTGATAACCGGGATTTCTGGGAATATTTCCTGATGACCGGTTTTGGCTGCCGCAGTTTTATCTGTGTCGCAGACCGGCAGAGCACGAAAGACTACGTTCAGGGCAATGTATGGTCGCTTCCGGCCTATATGCAGACGGTTTACATGCCTTCCATGGGGTGGAGAAAGGCATTTGTGGGGTTTGATGAAGAGGAAAATGCCGTCTTATCGCCCAAAAGCCTGGAATTTCTTCTGCCGGATAGGCGCAGGTTCAGGGCGGAATTTCACCTGCATGTTGTCCATTATTTTATCGATGAAGAACCCGTAATTTACCCGGCATTTACCTTTAAAGAATGGAAAAGAATCGCAGAAACCTGTCCTGAAATTTCTCGGGAAAGCTATGCAGAAGCTTGTTCTGAAACTTCCCGGGAAAGCCAAACAGAAGCTTGCCCTGAAACTTTCCAGGAAAGCCAAACAGAAACCTGTCCCCAAAATCATCTGACAACAGGGCAGTCTTTCCTTCTTTTAGCAGCGACAGCAATCCGTGATGAGGAGAGGAAAGAGGCCGAAGCCATCATTCTTACCTGGCTTAAATACCTTCCCTTAGCCCCGGCAACCCTTCCGGTTTTGGCAAAGATGCTTGCGGCGGATAACGCCTGGCCTCCGGTTCCGGAAAATGATGCAAGGCGTATCCAGGCTGTCTTTTATGAAGAACAGGAGCGCTTCTGCTTTAAGGCAGAGGTGGGGATGCGCAGTATAAAAACCTATCGGAAAACCTGTTTTGGCTGGGAAGATCTGCCATTGCTCCCCGGAGAAGGAAAGGCGGCAAAGGCGCTGGATCTGGAAGGAAAGAAGCAGTTTGCCGTCCAAAAGCTGTCTTCCCTGCGCCAGCCGAAACCTATTCTGCTTGCTTCCTATTCCTTGGAAGGGATGGAAAATAAGGAGAAAATGCGCAGGATTATCGATGCCCTAAAGGAGCAGGAGCAGTACCGCAAGGCAGCCAAAAGAACGGTTCCCTACATCCCAGGCTGGCCCTGGTCGCCGGAGGAGATCACCCCGGCTGTCCGTAAGTTTTTTGCTGAGGATGGGGGATGGATGACGGAAAGCTATGTCCTTTTACAGATGGGAAGCAGGAAAAACCCCTGTTTTGAGCGGATTTTTTATACAAAGATGAATATTTTCGGCTTTGATTTATCCTTCCAGTCACCGGAATTTGCCGGGGACTTAAATGTCAGGACAAGGGCATTGTCGCAGAAAATCCGGGAAAAACATCTGGTGGTCGGGCATTTTGGCTGGGGGAAATCTTATGAAGCAAGGAAAAGCTTTGCCCCTTTGCCCTTTGCCGTGGGGGAGAGCGGTTTATTTTATGCCTATGATTTTTTGCGGCTGTATAAGGCGGAAAGTCTGGAAGGATTGATGGATAAGCTGTTTGATTTTTCTGAGGTATCGCGGGTGGACAGCTATAAGGGAAGGCTGTCGGTATCCCGGTTTGACCATGAACTGGAATACTGCTATACCGAGGAGGATTTCCAGAATTACCTGGACAGCAAAACAAAAACTTTGCCGGATGTGTTTACAAAGTTTGGGATTTAAGTAACAATAAAAAATATTTTGATATATTACCATGCTTGTGATTATGCTAAAATCAAATGGTAAATAGGCAGCCAATAATGATACAATTGTGGAAGGAGTGGATTTATTGATTTATTTATATACAGAAAAACTGGAATCTAAAGACTGGATATTAAAAAATGATTGGTATTTCAATCTGTATACCAGTAATCAGCCATTTACCGAGCAGGATAAGGAAGCTATTTTTCAAATTGATCACGCAAAATTAACGGCGGATAATTATATTGAAACAAAATATGGTGTGGGAACTGTGCGTAACCTTTCCAGTGGATGTAAAACGTATTTAAATGTTATTAAAAATCCAGGGAAAGTGGTAAGTGCAAAGGAATGTGGACGGAATGTGCTGACTATGCTTTTTCGTCTGGATGAAATTAAGCTTTTTATGGATTACCCAGAGCGTTTTACTATAGGCAATCAGGTTAAAATAAAGTTTAATGATGAAGATATTGTTATTGGAAAAAGTGGTTATGAAGTATGGTGGAACAAAGAATATGAGAGGAGAGCCGAAGATGATTTATTCCCGTATTGAGTTCCAGGCAAATCCATTTTATTATCAATTAATTTTTACAAACAGAATTACACTGGTGCGTGGAGATAGCGCTACAGGGAAGACTTTTTTGTATCAAATGCTGGAAGATATTAAGCAGACAGATGAATATCATAAGATAAAGCTGTTCAATTATAAAACAGATGATTTTCATACTTCTTTATATTCATGCAGGGAGAAGTTTATTGTAATTGATAATGCAGATACAATTTTAAAAGAGGAGGATAAGAAGTTTATTAATTTTGAAAAAAGTAATCAATATTTATTATTTTTAAGAAACTGTGATGGATTGAATTTATCTGCTGACAGTTTTACTCAGTTAAATGAAGAGGGAAATTATATCACATTGCAGAAAGAATTGGTGAAGGCATGAGGTATTTATGGACAGAAGATAGGGGAGCAGGATTACATTTTTGGCAGTTGGTCAATAACTATTTGTATCAGAACAAAATGATTATTGAGAGTAAAGGAAGCAATCAGGGGATTTTGGATGCTGTCAGGGAACTTAAACCGCTGAAAGAAGATACTTATTATCTGGCATTTGATATTGTCTATGATAATATGGATATTGTAAATAAATTGTTGGAATTACAGGAAATAGCTGTAAATTATCCGGAACAGATTATTTTGTTGGATATGATTTGTTTTGAACATATTGTATTTGCATTTTCTAAGTTGGTTGAATGGACAGGGACGGGACATAAAGATATTGTTGAAATGCGAAAACATATTTTGAACGCAATAAAAGAACATAAAATTGATTTAGATGAGATTACGGATGAAAAAACAAGAATGTATCTGATGCGGTTTAAGCGTTATTCTACAGAAAAAATTATCAAATCCATGACCTATATGCTAACAGATGGTGACGAATGGAGTGTTAAGGGAAGCTTAATGGGAAATTGTTGGCATCAGGACTGCTGTATACTGTAGCGAAAAGATAAGAAACAGTGTCATTTAGAAACAATGACAGGTGCAGCCAAAATCAAAGAATTATTTTTCGAACATGCTCTAAGGAACTCTATTGTTTTTAAAACATAAAAACGAAATAAGAACATAAAGGAGAAGAAAATCCAATGAACAAAGAACAAAAAATGAATGCCTGGGTTTTGGAGGATCTGGGAAGGATTTGCTATAAAGAGCAGGATATGCCATCTCTTGGGGAACGGGAAGTTTTGGTGGCTGTGAAGGCGGCCGGAATCTGCGGTTCGGACATCCCCAGGATTTACCGCACAGGGGCCTACCATTACCCTCTGATTCCGGGGCATGAGTTTTCCGGACAGGTGGTGCAGGTGCAGGATGAAAAGGACAGTTCCTGGCTGAATCAGCGTGTGGGAATCTTTCCACTCATCCCCTGCAAAAACTGTATGCCATGCAGGAAAAAACAGTATGAAATGTGCAGGAATTACAGCTACTTAGGCTCGCGCAGGGACGGAGGATTTGCGGAATTGGTTTCGGTTCCCGTGCAGAATCTTCTTTCTCTTCCGGAGAATGTTACCTATGCACAGGCAGCGATGTTAGAGCCGATGGCTGTAGCTGTCCATGCTGTCCGGCAGCTTTCTCTTTCTTCGCAAGGTTTTTTGGACTCGGTGGTGGTCTGCGGGCTGGGCACGATTGGGATGCTGGTGCTGATGTTTTTGCTGGAAGCGGGAGTTAAAAATGTGCTTGTCCTGGGAAATAAGGAGTTTCAGGAGAAAACGGTAATGAATCTGGGGCTGTCTAAGGAAAATTACTGCGATATCCGAACCCGGGATGCGGCGGCCTGGATTGCCGGGCGTACCGAAAACATGGGGCCGCAGGTCTTTTTTGAGTGCGTGGGAAAGAAGGAAACGGTGAGTCTTGGCGTTTCCTGCACACAGCCGGGGGGAGAAATCGTCCTCGTGGGCAATCCTTATTCGGATATGGAACTGGAAAAGAATATTTACTGGAAAATCCTGCGCAATCAGCTTAGGATTTATGGAACCTGGAATTCTTCATTCACCCATTCTGCGGACGATGACTGGCACTATGTACTTGAACGGCTGGAAAATGGGCGGATTGCACCGGAAAAATTAATTACGCATCGTTTTTCGATGGAAGAGTTGGAAAAAGGGCTTCGGATCATGAAAAATAAAACGGAAGATTACTGCAAAATGCTTATGTCCATTTAACGGGTTAAAGAACTAAAGGATAACAATAGTACTGGTTTTTTGCGGGATTTTTCGTCCGGTTTTTATGAAAAAATAACGAGAAAATGATTCATTCAATCTGTACAATCCTTTGTTTTTTTGTTATAATCATCCTTGGCGTTGCTATTATTTGCGAAAATACATAAAAACTGTATTGCTGCAAAAAAATTTGAGGAGGATGAAATGAGAAAGAGTATGCTGACAAAATCCGCAGCCATAGCCTTTTTAGCGCTTACATTGACGGCCTGCGGAGAAAAGGAAGGGCGCAGCCTGCCCTCAGAGGAAGTGACGGAGGCAGTCGAAACCGAAACAGAAACGGAAACCGAGCCGGAAGAGGAAACCCTCTCGCCGGAGGATATGGATCTGGTGAAGTACAACTACTATGTGGAACTGAACAATGATATTTTTGAAGTTATTGATTCCATCGGCTATTATTTTGAAGTTGTCGGCCGTGAAGAGGAATTTTCCCTGCTTCCGGATACCGGGCTTACCTATGGCTACCGGGTTTACGGAAAGAACACGGATATTGTTGAAGACTGTCTGATGCTGGCCGATATGGAGCCGGCATATGAAGAATTAGACCCGCTGGTAAAAGAAATTGCCGATCCTCTGCGGGATATTATGACGACGTTTTCCGATATCAGCGACAGCTATGACTATGCGGATAACCAGTACCAGAAGGCGAAAGAATACCATGCCGTTGTCTATGCATCCGCGGATAAGGTTATCGATCTCGGCTATCAGTTTATGGATGCCATTTCCCAGATGGGGGCGGAGAGAACAGCCCAGGAAGAGCAGAAGTTTTTAGATGAAGGAAGACTGATTATCTACAATGCAAGCCATGCGCTTACGATTGCAAGGCAGGTATTGGATGTTATCGATGCACAGGAAATTACGGATGAAAATATTACGGAACTTGATCTGACCGAAATTCGTCCATTATATGATGAACTGCTGAAGGTAGTTGCTGATTTTGACGCTGCTACTTCCGACAATGACCAGTTAATGAAGGAATCCATCAGCAATTCCCGTCCATTTGACGGCCTTTACGACGGACTGGCCCAGGCGCTGGAGTGGATGATGAAACAGGTAGACAGCGGACGTCCGCTGGATTTAAGCGGATCAGGAGCACCTCTTGGCTCGATTGGACATTTCTCCGAGTGTATGGGCAAGTGTATTGATCGGTATAATTCGGTGTTTGTGGACTAAGGCGGGAATGAATTTTTAACCTATCAAGTAAGTCCCCCGCTTCTAAGTCGCAAAGACGAAAGCTGTGGGTTGGGGGACTTACTTGTGTCAGGTGGGGTGCAAGTCACATCTGACAAGCAGCGATAGCAGCATAGGATTACGAGGAAGTAACGAAGTGGATTCCGAGTTTCCTTTGACCACACCCCAGAAAAGATTAAAACAGGACAGACCTTACACGCAGGTGGCAGGGCTGTCCTGTTCTTTGTGTCACAGTAAAAATAAACCCCCTGCTCTGCAGGGGGAGGGAAGATCTTTA